>DAOTVC010000077.1:0-70155 GCA_034437215.1 Anaerolineae bacterium
CGGACGTCGCGGGGCTGCTGGAGGATCTGGAGCGCGCGGGGGAGCGGCTGCGCGCCGCCCGGCCCACGGCCGTCAACCTCTCCTACGCCATCGACCGGGTGCTGGAGCGGGCGCGGAAGCCCGATCTGGAGACGGTCGAGGCGGTGCGGGAGGCGCTGCTCGAGGAAGCCCACGCCATCTACGAGGACGAGCGGCAGGCCAACCGCCGCATCGGCGAGCACTCCCTGGAGCTGGTGCCCCAGGGGGCCTCCATCATCCACCACTGCAACACCGGCGCCCTGGCGACGGGCGCCTACGGGACGGCGCTGGGCGTCATCCGCGCGGCCCACGAGGCGGGCAAGGAGATCTTCGCCTACGTCGACGAGACCCGGCCCCGCCTGCAGGGGGCGCGGCTGACCACCTGGGAGCTCCAGCGGCTGGGCGTCCCCCACGCCGTGATCGTCGACGGGGCCTCCGGGCACGTGATGCGCACCCACGGTGTCCACCTCTGCGTCGTCGGCGCCGACCGCATCGTCGCCAACGGCGACACCGCCAACAAGATCGGGACCTACAACCTGGCCCTCGCCGCCCAGGCCCACGGCGTCGCCTTCTACGTCGCCGCCCCCACCAGCACCATCGATCTCGCCACCCCCTCCGGGGACGCCATCGAGATCGAGCAGCGGCCCGATGAGGAGGTCACCCACGTGGGCGGGGTGCAGATCACGCCCGACGGGGCCGAGGTTCGCAACCCCGCCTTCGACGTGACCCCCGCCTCCTACATCTCCGCCATCATCACCGAGCGGGGCATCGCCTACCCGCCCTACGAGATGAGCCTGCGCCGGCTGGTGCGGGGAGGGGAGTAGGCGTGGATCTGCTGCGGGGGCCTGGAGAGCCGCCCCGGATCGTCGCCCACCGGGGGGCCAGCGATCTGGCGCCCGAGAACACGCTGGCGGCCTTCGAGCGGGCGCGGGAGGACGGCGCCGACATCATCGAGCTGGACGTTCAGGTGAGCCGTGACGGCGAGGTCGTCGTCTTCCACGACGAGAGCGTCGAGCGCACCACCGGCGGCCGCGGGCGGATCTCCGACTTGACCCTGGAGGAGCTGCGCGCCCTCGACGCCGGGAGCTGGTTCGCTCCCCGCTTCGCCGGGGAACCCATCCCCACCTTGGGGGAGGTGCTGGCCTGGAACGCGGAGGGGGAGGTGGGGCTCTTTCTGGAGCTGAAGTACGATCGCGCGCAGCCGGAGCTCGATCCCCGCCTGGTGCCCGCCGTCGTGGACCTGGTGCGCGAGTACGACCTCGTGGAGCGGGTGGCCCTCATCTCCTTCCGCACCCGGCCGCTCTTGGAGGCGCTTGCCCTCCTGCCGGCCCTGACCCTGGGGCCCATGGACCGGCGCGACCCCTGGGGGCAGCGCTGGGCCTGGCTCACCCGCGGTCTGCCCTGGCTGGTCCACTTCCAGGCGCTGCGGCGGCGCCTCCTGCGCCCCTTGCGCTGGACCCGGGAGGTGGGCGGCACGATGCTCTCCCCCAACGTGGCCCTGGTGACCCCCGTCCTCGTCGAGGCGTCCCACGAGCTGGGGATCCCCGTCTGTCCGGGCGGCTTCCGGTGGGACTACCCGCGGATGATCGCCATGGGCGTGGATACTATCTCCTCGAACGACCCGCGGGCGCTGCGGGAGCGCTACCTGGAGTAACTTCGGGAATCGCCTACCAGAAGGAGAGCTGGCGGGCGGGCCGCTTGCCGTCGAGGAGCACGTAGGGCGCGGCCCGCTTCGTGGAGATCCCCAGCTTGCTCAGATCGCTGAGGTCTCGCAGGGTGCCTGCCCGCCGTGCCGCCAGCACCTTCTCCGCCCCCCTGGGCCCGATCCCCGGCACCCGCAGGATGCTCTCCCGCTCCGCCGTGTTCACCTCGACGGGGGCCTCGGTCAGGTTTGCCCGCGCCCAGGCGAGCTTGGGGTCCTCGTGGCGGGGCAGGTTGCCGTCGGGGTTGAAGGGGAGCTCCTCGACGTCGAAGCTGTAGTCCCGCAGGAGGAAGGAGGCCTGGTAGAGGCGGTGCTCCCGCAGGGGTGGGTTGGGGGCGTGCCCCTGCAGGGGGGTGTCGGAGATGGGGTGGAAGCCGCTGAAATAGGCGCGCGCCAGCCCTAACCGGCGGTGTAGATAGGCGGTGGTCAGCAGGAGCTCGACGTCGCTCTCGTCGGCGGCGCCCACCACGAACTGGGTGGTGGTGCTGGGGCCCCGTCCTCCCTGGGCCTGCCGCAGCTCCTCGACCCAGGCCAGGCGCTGCAGCAGCTCCTCGGTGAAGACCTTGTGGGGGGCCAGCTTGGCGAGGCGCTTGTCGTTGGGCGCCTCCAGGTTGACCGAGAGGCGGTCGGCCAGCGCCATCCCCGCCGCGATCTGGTCGCGCTCGGCCCCCGGCATGATCTTGAGGTGCAGGTAGCCGCGGAAGTGGTAGCGCTTCCGCAGGATCTCGGCGGTGTCCAGCAGCCGGTCCTGCGTCCGCGGTCCCCCGCCCACCAGCCCCGAGCTGAGGAAGATCCCGTCGACGATGCCGTTGCGGTGGAGCCGGAGGAAGAGGTGGGCCAGCTCGTCGGGCGTGAAGGTGGCCCGGCGGAAGTCCCGCCCGCTGCGGAAGGGGCAGTAGTAGCAGTCGCGCTCGCAGGAGGAGGAGAGGAGGGATTTGAGGATGGGCACCCGGCCCTTGGGCGTCGCCGCGTAGTGGACGCAGCCGCTGAGCTCCTCGGGCGCGCGGGGCGCGGGCAGGGGTTGGCCCAGCGGGTTGACGTCCTCGGCCGGCTCGAAGCGCGCGGCCTCTCCCAGTAGTTTGAGCTTTGCCAGTGAATCCACGCCACCCCTCCTGCTTCTGAATGGGACAGACTTCTATAGTATTTCTAGGCTCAGTATACGCACAAATGTTCTAAAGTCAAAGTTGGAGGCCGGCGGTTGATACGCTCTCGGTTGACCGAACCTGTTCGGTGCCCCATCCCCCAACCCCTTTCCCCACGTTGAGGACAGCATTACTGCGGGATGCTACGCGTGGGGAAGCGGGCGTTTCCTTAAGCGATTTGTGCACGCCGCTGATGGGGTTTAAGAAAATGAGGGGGTGACACCGGTGCAGGCTCTATGACCCGATTTCATAACAGCCCGGCTCATACACGCGCACTGCCCTGGCCCAGGGGGCCAACGGTCCACGGGAAGTACGCTACTGGGGCCTGCGCGGGCGCCAACTCGCTCTCTGCGTCGGCGGAGGACGACGCCCGGCGCGCGCAGCGCGCCCCAGGGAGGGACTTCAGTCCCGTCACACCTCGCGTCAAAGCGCCCTACTTTGGCCCGCTCCACGCACGGAGCGGGCTTAAGCGCGTGAGGGCCGGGGTCTCATGCAGGGGGCGCACGTGATCATGCGCCCCCTGCCTTCGCTGCTGCAAGGGCGATTCCGCCGGGTTGCAGCCGGTGCGCCTTCTTACCACAAACAAACCTTTTTACACTCTGTCCGCCCATGACTACCTTCCTATTGTTGCGGGCGCGCTGAACTGTTAAAATGAAGAATGATACATCATTGCACAGAAGCGTGGAGGTGAACGATGCTTTGGTTACCGCGTGAAGAGGGACAGGGACTCGCGGAGTATGGTCTTATCCTGGTGTTGGTTGCCGTCGTCGTGGTTGTTATCGTGGCGGTGCTCGGCGACCAGGTTTCCGCTTTTTTTAGTCAGGTCACGTCTGCTATCCCTGTAGACTGATTCTTCATCGAACAGCACCGAACCCCCTCCCGATGCAGGAGGGGGTTCGACGTTCCTGCTTCTCGTGACTATTCGGGCGAGATCATGGGAACCTGTGCGAAGTCCCCCGGTTCCAGCCCCTCGAGCTCCTCGGCGGAGGTGTAGGCGCTCAGGAAGGACTCCTGGCTGCCCTCCGCTCCCTCGGGCCAGACCAGGTCGAGGATGCGGGTGTGACTGGCGTCCTCCGGGGCGCCGCCGAAGCGCCACTGCTCGGCGGTGGGGGCCACGTCCCGCACCCGCCAGACGCCCGCGGCGGGGAAGCCCTCCTGCCCCAGGACGACCGCCGCGTAGGACCAGTTCTCCGGGTCATCGCCCAGCACCGCCTTGGGCACCTTGACGGTGATCTTGCTCTGCCCCGGATCGGCGATGATGGTCAGCTCCGTGTCCACCTCGGTGGGGGCCTCCTCACCGGGCACGAAGAGCCCGGGCGTCCACCCCTCGACCCAGATGGCGTAGTCCCACGCGTGCTCCTCGGTCAGCGCGGCGTTGCGCCCCGGCAGGAGCATCCGGGCTCCACTGGTGGGCCCGTCCTTGTCGATGTAGATGTCCACCGTCTGGATGGAGAGGCCATTGGGGGAGTCCCAGACGTTCTCCAGCGGCCCGGCGAGGGTCAGGCGGAAGACGACGTTGTTCTCGTCGTAGCCCACGCTGAAGGAGCGCGCGTCGAAGGCGCCGGGCTGGAAGACGGCGTCCTGGGGGTAGGTGTAGGTGCCGGGGCCGAAGTCATCGCCCTCGGGGTCGGTCACCGCGAGGACCTCGGTGGTGAGCCCCAGGTCGGGCACGACGATGACCGCCGGCCCCTGCGAGGGCAGGACCTGCTGGTCGCTCTGCGCCTCGGTGGTGCCCTGGCTCAGGACGAGGCGCATCTGGAGGCGGTCGCCGCTGTCGAGGGTGGTGCCGGTGCCGTCGTCGGTGGGAGCCAACGTGCTGAGGGGCACGGCGCTCTCCAGTGTCCGCCCCTGGACGGCGACCTCCAGCTCCTCGACGGCGACGGTCTCCGTCGGCACCCACGCCTCCCCATCGAAGGTACTGAAGGTGACGCCGGTCAGCTCGGCGTTGTTGCCGAAGGTGAACTCCAGGAGGCGCGTGGCGCCGAAGCCCAGGTAGCCCGTGGTGCCGCCCCAGCGGGAGAAGGCGCTCGCGTCCCCGCCTCCGGGCGCCCGCAGGTAGAAGCCGACGGTGCTCCGGCAGTCCGGGTTGCCGCCGCAGGTGGTCAGGGCGGCCCACTCGGCAGCCGCTTCCACCCGCAGATAGAGGTTCCGGGCGTCGAAGCCGTAGTAGAGGCTCTCCAGGGGCTGGTCGCCCGCCGCCATGGCGCCGCCGGAGGTCATGTAGTAGCCGGCGGCGTCCCACTCGCCGGCGGTCACCGCACCGTCGATGGTGGGCGTGATGAGAGCGGTCGCCGCGGCCTCGGGGGAGGCGGGGCTCTCGGCGATGATGGGGACGCTCAACCAATCGGGCGGGCTCTCCTCCAGCGTCACGTAGACCTGCTTGAGGGTGTCCCGGAACTGGCGGTCGAAGTCCTCGTCGGAGCCGGAATTCTGGTCCGCTCCATACCACCAGAACCAGTCGGAGCCCTCGGCGATGTACATCAGGGTGCGGGCCTCCTCCAACGCCTCCTCGCTGGGAGGCTCGCGCACCCCGGTCACGTATTTCTGGAAGTCCTCGCGCACCCGGCGCAGGTAGTCCCAGGCCCGGTTCTCCTCGTCCTCCCCGATCCAGGTGGAGAAGTCGTGGCTGATCCAGGAGCCGGGCCAGAGATCCGCGATCTCCCGGCTGGGCTCCTCGGGGAACATCTCCAGGTACTCGGAGGGGGTGACGGTGACGATGCTCTCGTCCTCCGCGAGCTTCTCGTAGAGGGTGTGGAGGAACTCCTTGCCGTCGTTCTCGTAGTGCTCCCAGGCGTTCTCGCCGTCGAGGATGACGGTGACGAGGTTGGGCCCCTCCGCCCCCTGGGCCTCCAGCTGCTCGCGGATGGCGTGGATGCGGTTGATGAAGTCGGTGGAGGCCGCGTCGCCCGGCTGCCCCGAGTAGGTGAAGCCCACCTTGTCGGAGATGACGACGTCACGGAAGACCATGGCGACGGGGATGCCGTCGCCGCCCACGACGGTGTAGGGGCGGTAGAGGGCGTCGGCTTCCACGACGGTGTCGTTCAGATCGCGCTGGAAGCCGTCCATCTCCAGCGACTTGGCCAACACGCCCTCGTCGGAGGCCATCCACCGGATGCCGGCGCGCCCCACCATGTTGACGATCTCCTGGGCGACGGAGCCCTCGGCGGGCCACATGCCCCGGGGGTCCTGTTCGAAGTGGTCGCGGTAGAGCTCCACCCCTCGCTCTACCTGCGCCACGGCGTCCTGACCGTAGCGGAAGGGGGGGACGGGGAGGTTGGCGCCGGGCATGGCGACCTGGGCGAGGTTAGTGTCGACGAGCAGGGGCAGGATAGGGTGGGCGAAGGGGGTCATGGTGATCTCGATCTGCCCGGCGTCCTGCAGCGCATCGTGGACGGGGATCACCTCGCGGATGAGGCGGAGGTGCTCCTGGAGCACCACCTCCTTCTCCTCCTCGGTGAAGTCCCGCTCCTTCTCGACCAGGGCGTTTAGAGGCTCCTCCGCCAGCCAGGCCGGGTCCGTCCAGCCCAGATTGAAGAGCAGCTGGAGGTCGCGGAAGTCCTGCGTGCTCCAGCCGCCCGCGAGGGCCTCCTCGACCGCTGCTTCGTCGGCGGGACGCATCCCCTGCAGCTCCGCGTAGCGCGGGAAGCGGGCGATGATCTTGGGGTTGATGTCGAAGAAGTAGCGGAGGATGAAGCGTTTCTCCTCCTCGGTCAGCTCCTCGGCCGGGATCTCCGTGTGGACCCAGTAGGCGTCCTGCGCCCCGGCGGCCAGGTCGTCGATCTGGCGGATGAGACTGGGGGTCAGGTTGAAGGCGACGTGGACGTCGGGGTACTCCTCGACCATCGCCGCCATGTCGACGTAGTCCTTGGCTGCGTGCAGGCGCACCCAGGGCTTGGCGTAGATGCCCGTCTCGGGATCCTTGTAGTAGACGGGCTGATGCTGGTGCCAGATGATCGCCAGGTAGAGCACGTCCTCCGGCGAGGGTGTCTCCTCCACCTGGAGTGTCGGGGCGGGGGCCGGAGGTTGCTCGGCGGGCGTGGGAGTGGGCGTCGGGGTGGGCTCACACGCCGTCACCAGGAAGACCAGCAGCAGAATTAGGTACAGCCATCGTTTGCGCATCGTTCCTCCTTCGTAAGTTGGGGTAGTAGTGCTGCACCTTCGATTATAGCATGCTTCTCCTTATGAAAATAAGTCCAAAGTCCAAAGTCGAAAGTCAAACATCGAAAGCCAGAAGTCCAACGTCGAAAGTCAAAGGTCGAAGGGTTGGCTCCGCTGAAAAAGATCTCTTACCACGGAGATCACGGAGATTTTTGAAGTTAAACTTGACTCTCCTGAAAGAACCACGAAACTCACGCAAAGGCGCCAAGAACGCAAAGAAAATCAAGTTTAATATGATATTCCTGAATCCTATAGAGCATAAACTTAATCTTATGCATGTGTAATTTAAAAATCTTGGCGCCCTTTGCGGCTTGGTGTGAGGCCTAACCTTTTTTTCAGTGAAGCCAAACTTAATATCTCCATGATTCTCTCCGTGATTTTCTCAGTGTTCTCTGTGTCCTCCGTGGTTAAATAGGGTTCTTTCAGTAGAGCCAAGGGTTCCTTGAATAAGTATAGGATGCGTGTTCCCTTATCCCTTATCCCTTATCCCTTATCCCTGATCCCCCAGCCCTGATCCCTTCCCCTCTTCCCCACTTCGGCAGCGCCCCAATCTGTGTTACAATGCCTGACGAGATACCAGAGTCGTGTGGGGAGGCGCAGGGTGGGCGAGATAAGCAGAAGCGAAGCCGTGCGGCAGCGGGAGCGGGCGCAGGACGCGCTTCTCGCCGCCTGCGCCGCTCCTCTCGACGACGCGGCCCGTGCCCGCATCGCCGACCTCGCCCGCACCTTCGCCGCCTGGGAGGGGCTGCCCCGGCAGGCCGCCGTGCACGGAATGGGACCGCTCCTCTACCGGGCCCTCAAGGAGGTGGAGGTCACCCCGCCCGCGGAGATCAGGCGGGCGCTGCAAGGTCTCTATCTGCGCAGCCGCTGCGCCAACGAGGTGCGCTTCGCCGTTCTCCAGAACGTTCTGGCGGCGTTTGAGGAGGCAGAGATCTCCGCCGTGGTGCTGAAGGGCGCGGCGCTCGCCCACCTCGTCTACGCTGATCCCGCGCTGCGACCCATGGGCGACGTGGATCTCTGGGTCGACGGCGCCCGCCATCTGGAGGCCCAGCGCCTCCTGCGCAGACTGGGCTTCGACGCCCCCTTGCCGGCCGATGGCGTCGCCTCCTGCGACCATCACCTGCCGCAGGCCATGTGCCGCGTCGATGACGTGACGGTGAAGATCGAGATCCACCACGCCCTGATGGCCCAGGCCCTCCACCTCGCACCCCGGGATCTGCCGCTTCTGGGGTGCGAGATAGCCGGCAGGAGAGCGCAGGCACTTGCCCCTACGGAGATGCTCTGGCACCTCTGCCAGCATCTGGTCAACCACGCTCTCGTCTTCCGGCCCGTGCGCCTCCTCTGGATGGCGGATCTCGCGCGGTACCTGGAGCGCTTCGGCAGCGAGGTGGATTGGGAGCGGGTGGCGCAGCGCTATCCCATCGTCCGGGACGTCCTGGCCCTGGTCCATGCCGTCGTCCCGCTGCCTGCAGCAGTGCTCCGGCAGGCAGCTATCGTCAGCTATCCCCCACCTGCCGGCGCGGGCGAGAGCTTTCGGGGGTGGCCTTCGGCTTCCCTGGATCAGCAGCGCCGGGCGGGGAAGGGTTGGGGCAGGATTCTGGGGGACACCTTTTTGCCTCCGGAGTGGTGGCTGCGCCTGCACCACGGGCGGGGCCCGGGGCGCGCACTCCTGTGGCAGCGTTGGTTTGCGCACCCGTGGGAGATTGGGGGCTGGGTCGGGCACCTGGTGCGCGGTCGAATCGAGAAGCGTTTCGCATAGTGATAGCCCTGTAGGGCAGAGGCGAGGATGAATCCAAGAGAGAGACCCCGGAGAGAGCCCGGCTATCGTCTCGAGATGGTCGACGACGAGCTGCTGCTCTTCCATCCTGCGACCACACGCATCGTCTATTGTAACGCCACGGCGGGCCTTATCTGGCGCCTCTGTGATGGGGAGCGCACGGTGGGGGAGATTGTCGCGCTGCTCACGGAAGCCTATCCCGAGGCTGCAGAGACACTCGCTGCCGACGTCGAGAGGGCGCTCGAGCAGCTGTGCGCGTGCAGGGCCATCACTCTGGCTTGAGATGAGGAGTCGCTGCGTCACCTTTGCCGGCGTCACCTTCGCCGTCGAGTACCAAGGGGAGGCGGCGGACAGGATCCTCACCTTTCTCTACGGGCGCCTGCCTCCCGGCGCGTCCGGGGCGCCCGCGCTCACCTACCGCTTGCTGCAGCAGGGCAACACCCTCCATCTCTACCGGGAGGGGAGGCTGATCTACCGGGGTGGGGATCTGGCGTTCTGTGCCAATCTCCTCCTGGGGAACAGCTGCCGCCACCTGGCCGCGACGAGCCGGGAGGGTTTGGTCTTCCACGCCGCTCTCCTCGTCCGGCAGGGGCTGGGTGTCCTCGTTCCCGGCACCATCGGCGCCGGGAAGACCACCCTCGCCGCCCGGCTCGTGGAGCAGGGTCTGACCTATCTGACCGACGAGCTGGCCTTCGTTCCCCTCGGATCGGAGCGGGTGCAGGGTTTCACCCGCCCCTTCAACCTGAAGCCACCCGCCCTGGAGCTGCTGCGCCGGGAGTACGGGGCGAGTCCGGGATGCGAGCGCTGGAGCGGGCGCGGCTTCGACCTCCTCGCCCCCGAGTGTCTCGGGACCGTGCAGGCGGGGGCGGCGCCCCCGCTGCGGCTGCTGCTCTTCCCCCACTACGAACCCGCTGCCGTCCCCGTTGCCCGGCGGTTGACGAGTGGACAGGCGGCCCTGGCGCTGATGAGCACCCTGGTCAACGCGCGCAACTTGCCCGAACACGGGTTGGGGGAGGTGGCTCGCCTGGCGCGGATGAGCACCGCCTGCGCGCTGCACTATGGCGCCTTCGACCAGGTGGAGCGGGAGATCGACGACCTCCTCGGCGAACTCACCGCCGGTGCTTCGGAGCCCTAGTGCTCCTTTACACGTCAAGTGATGTGCTCGCCTTGCCCCCCCATCCCCTCCGCTGAGGTCAGGCTGTTGCTGTTGCATTGGTGCCTAAAAGCCGGTAGAATATGAGCAGCGGCTGCCGGTTTGTTTTTCGTGTACCTTTCGACGAAATGAGTGGAAGATGCCCAAGACAAAGATCAAGGAAGAAGTCCCCCTCGTCGCCGAAGTTGCGGACCTCGACTCTCCAGGCCTGTACATCAACCGTGAGTTGAGCTGGCTGCAGTTCAACTGGCGGGTCTTGGAGGAGGCTCTGGATGAACACCATCCCCTTCTGGAGCGGGCCAAGTTTCTCTCCATCTTCGCCAACAACCTCGACGAGTTCTTCATGATTCGTGTCTCCGGTCTGCGGCGCCAGCTGCTGGCGGGGGCCCTGGAGGCGCCGCCCGACGGGATGACGCCCGCCGACCAGCTGGCCGCCATCCGCCGCCAGATCATCCCGCATCTCACGCGTCACGTCGAGTGCTGGCGTTACGACGTGCTGCCCAAGCTGAAGCAGGCGGGGATCAGCGTGCTCGACTACGGGGAGCTGAAGGGGAAGCAGCGCAAGCTCCTACGCCGCTACTTCGAACGGGAGATTTTCCCGGCCCTGACCCCCTTGGCCTTCGACCCCGGGCATCCCTTCCCTCACATCTCGAACCTCAGTATCAACCTGGCGGTCGTCATCAAGGACCCCCTGCAGGGCCAGCGCTTTGCGCGCGTGAAGGTCCCGGCGCTCTTCCCCCGCCTCATTCCCATCCCCACCGAGGACGACGCCGACAACTACGAGACGTTGGGGCTGGCCGATCTGGTCGCCAGTAACTTCGTCTGGATCGAGCAGATCATCGCCAACAACCTCGACGTGCTCTTCCCGGGGATGGAGGTGGTGGCGGCTTACCCCTTCCGCGTCACCCGGGATGCCGACCTGGAGATCGAGGAGGACGAGGCGGCGGATCTCCTCGCCGCCATCGAGGAGAGCGTCGGGCTGCGCGACTTCGGCTCCGTCGTGCGCCTCGAGGTAAACGAGGCCATGCCCCAGGAGGTGCGCGAGATCCTGACTCAGAACCTGGATCTGGCCCCCTACCAGGTCTACACCATCGACGGTCCCCTGGGCATGAAGGATCTGATGGATCTGCTGCGGGTGGATCGTCCCGATCTCAAGGACGGGCCCTTCATGCACTCCATACCGCCCCAGCTGGTCACGGGGGAGAGCATCTTCTCTGTGATCCGCCAGCAGGACATGGTCCTCTACCATCCCTATGACAGCTTCACGCCCGTCATCGACTTCATTCGGGAGGCCGCTCGCGACCCCGACGTCATCGCCATCAAGCAGACGCTCTATCGCGTGGGGCAGAATGCGCCCGTGGTCGATGCCCTGCTGAGGGCGCGGGACAATCGGAAGCAGGTGGCCGTGCTGGTGGAGCTCAAGGCCCGCTTCGACGAGGAGAACAACATCGTCTGGGCCCGGGCGCTGGAGCAGGCGGGGGTCCACGTGGTCTACGGCCTGGTGGGGTTGAAGACCCACGCGAAGATCTGTCTCGTAGTGCGCCGGGAGCGGGACGGCATTCAGCGCTACGTCCACATGAGCACGGGCAACTACAACGCCCTCACCGCCCGGGTGTACACCGACATCGGCTTCTTCACCGCCGATGCCAAGATCGGCGCGGATGCTTCGGAGCTCTTCAATGCCCTCACCGGCTACTCCCGCCAGGATACCTACCGGAAGCTGGTGGTCGCACCCGGCTGCATGCGGGCGGAGATCCTCGAGCGCATCAATCGGGAGGTTGAAAAGCACGAAAAGCACGGCGACGGCTACATCGCGCTGAAGATGAACGCGCTGGTGGATACGGCAGCCATCCGGGCGCTCTACCGGGCCTCGCAGGCGGGTGTCAAGATCGACCTGCAGGTGCGGGGTATCTGCTGTCTCCGGCCGGGTGTGCCGGGCGTGAGCGACAATATTACGGTCACCTCCATCGTCGGGCGCTTCCTGGAGCACACGCGCATCTACTACTTCCGCAACGGCGGGGAAGAGGAGCTGCTGCTGGGGAGCGCCGACCTCATGCCCCGCAACCTCGATCGGCGGGTGGAGGTCCTCTATCCCGTGACCAAAAACCATCTGCGTGATCAGATCCGCGACTATATCCTGCAGGTTCATCTGCGGGACAATGTGAAGGCCCGGCGTCTCGAGCCGGACGGCGGCTACGTCCGGCTGGTACCCGAGGCAGGGGAGCCGGCCCTCAACTCCCAGCGTTGGATGGTCGAACATCGCGGGATCTGGCACGGTGAGGATTGAGGGGGACGTGCAGCCCTTACGCCCATGAAAGTCGCGCTCATCGGAGATGTACACGCGAATTTCCCCGCTCTGGTCGCAGTCATCGACCACGCGGAGCGCGAGGGTGCGGCTGCCATCTGGAACGTGGGCGACTTCGTGGGCTACGGAGCCTTTCCCGAGGAGGTCGTGCGCTATCTGCGACAGCGGGAGGCGCTGAGCATCGTGGGCAACTACGATCTCAAGGTCCTGAAGTTCAAACGCAAGGCCGAAAGGTGGCGGCGCACGAAGCGACCCGAGAAGTATCTGGCCTTCCAGTGGGCCTACGAGCAACTCTCTCCGGAGAGCCGCCGTTATCTGCGCTCCCTCTCCCGTCAGATGCGCCTTCGTCTGGAGGGATACCGCATCTTGCTCGTCCATGGGAGCCCCGACTCCGTGAGCGAGCACCTCACCCCCGAGACGTCCGAGTCCCGGCTGCGCCAGCTGGCGAAGCGGGCTTCGGCGGACCTCATCCTCTGCGGGCACTCCCACCGCCCCTTCGTGCGTAAGGTGCAGGACGTCTGGTTTGTCAACACCGGCAGCGTGGGCCGCCCCGAGGATGGCGATCCACGCGCGACCTACGCCCTGCTCGACATCGGCGACGGTCGCTTTGTCATTCGCCACTACCGGGTGGCCTACGATCTGCGCCGCGCTGCCGACGCCATTCACCGCCAGCATCTCCCTGAGGCCTTCGTGCAGATGCTGGTTCAGGCTCGGGATCTCGACACCGTTCTGGAGACGGACGAGGTCGACGTCACCCTCTCTCCCGTCAGCGAGCGGGAGCTGGCGGACAGCCGGCTTCAGGCGGTGCTGCAGCTGGGAGAACGCTATCACTACGACGAGAAGCACGCGTACCAGGTCATGACCCTGGCGCTCCAGCTCTTCGACCAGCTGCAACCCCTGCACGCTCTGGGGGAGAAGTGGCGCTTTCGACTGCAGTGTGCCGCGCTCCTTCACGAGATCGGTTGGAAGGAGGGGTACAACGGTCACCACAAGGCGGCTCTGCGCCTCTTGTTGAAGACGTCGTCCCTTCCCTTGAAGCGCAAGGAGCGACGGCTCGTGGGCCTCGTGGCCCGCTACCATCGCCGTGCGCTGCCCCGTCCCGATCACAAGCACTTCTCCAAACTCTCCTCCAAGCAGCAGCAGAAGGTGCGCCTGGTCGCCGCGCTCCTGCGCATCGCCGATGGACTGGACTACACGCGACGGAGCCTCGTGCGCCATCTCTCCTGCAGCAGCGAGGGCGGGAGGGTGGTGATCACGTGCACGGTGCAGCACATCGCCGACGCCGAGCAGGCGAAGGCGTTGGAGAAGGCCGAGCTCTTCGAGGTGGCCTTCAATCGTTCCCTGGACATCCGCTGGCAGTTCACTTGAAAGTCTGAAGTCCTTCAGGAGGTTGCAGATGCGCGAGACCTTTTCTTCCTACTACCGGCCCACCGATCAGGAGCTGCAGGACCTCTGGCGGGACTGTCGTATCGTCCTCGACGGCACCGTCCTCGTTAACCTCCACCGGTACCCCGATGCGGCACGGGAGGGGATGTTGAAGCTCCTCGGCGAGCTTGCTCGGCGGCTCTGGGTCCCGCACCAGGCCGCCCTCGAGTACCATCAGGCCCGGCGCGACCTCATTCTGCAGCGCGCCCAGAGTTTTCGTAGGGTCCGCGATGAGGTGGACGAGGTCTATGAGGGCTTCCGCACCGCGCTGGAGAGCCTCGCCATCGAGCGCGGCCGCTCCGTGCAGGGGTTGGAGCGGCGCTTCAAAAATCTGATGAAGACCCTCGAGGAGTTCGAGCAGGAGGCGCTGGAGACCCTGCCGGGAGAGGCCCTGCAGCAGGAGCTCGAGGCGCTTCTGACGGCGCGGATCGGTGCTCCCCCCCGCTCGCGCCGCGCCCTGGAGCGCCTGTGCGAGGAGTGCCAGGAGCGCTATGCCCAACGGCGCCCACCGGGCTACCTGGAAGGGAGAGAGGGCGCCTATCTCTGCCGCGGGCTCTCCATCGAGCGGCGTTACGCGCCCATGGTCTTGTGGAAGCAGATTCTGGATCAGGTACAGAACGACGAGGCCTTCAAGTCCCTCATCCTGGTCACCGACAGGCAGGGCGCAGACTGGTGGGTCTGCGACGCCGGGGGGCGGCCTACTGCTACACCCCGGCCCGAGCTTATCGAGGAGGTGATGAGCACGGACGGCGCAAGATGCTTTTATATGT
This sequence comes from Anaerolineae bacterium, assembly GCA_034437215.1. Lineage (GTDB taxonomy): Bacteria > Chloroflexota > Anaerolineae > B4-G1 > SLSP01 > DAOTVC01. Next base: position 14,451 of record DAOTVC010000077.1, read on the forward strand.
ACGACTCCGGGGGCTTTATGGCGGCTGCCGGGAAATACCTGCAGCTGCAGATCAAGCCGCAGGTGCTCGCCGAGCTGCAGGCGTTCTGAGAGGGGGGACAAGGTGGAGATCGACTACGTGGGTTTGGAGGGGGCCGCCGAGATCAGAGGGGTGGCGGTGGTCATCGACGTGCTACGCGCCTTTACGACGGCGGCCTTCGCCTTTGCTGCCGGCGCCGAGGCGCTCATCGCCGTCTCCACCGTCGAGGAGGCGCTGGCCCTGCAGGAGCGCCATCCCGACTATCTGCTGATGGGGGAGGAGCGGGGGCTGCCCATCGAGGCCTTCGACTTCGACAACTCCCCGGCTTCCTTCGCCGGCGTCGATCTTTCCGGGCACCGCCTTGTCCAGCGGACCAGCTCGGGAACGCAGGGGATCGTTCGCAGTGGGAGGGCCGCGACGGTCCTGGGAGCGAGCCTGGTCTGCGCTCAAGCCACCGTCGACTACCTCCGTGCTCTCTCCCCCGAACAGGTGACGATGGTGATCACCGGCTCCCACGCAGGCGGTCTCCGCGACGAGGATCTGGCGGGCGCCGACTACCTCAGCGCCCTCCTGCGGGGCGAGAAGCCCCCGGTGGAGGAGGTCGTCGAGCGGGTGCGGGCGTCCCGCGCCGCCGAGAAGTTTCGGGATCCTACGCGTCCCGAATTCCGGCCCCGAGATCTGGACTACGCCGTCGACATCGACCGCTTCGACTTCGCCATGGTGGTCGAGCGGCGACAGGGGCAGCAGGTCCTCGTCCCCGCGGACGCCGGTGGGAGATGAGATCCGGCTCTGGTGGCGGAAGGAACGTTGAGAGCGGGTGGTTGCACAGCGCAGCCACCCGCTTGGGGTCTGTCCTGGCTACCCATCACTTTCATCCCGTCATGCCGAGCGGAGTGCTCTGCGCCTCTCCCCAGCGCAGCGCGGGACCTAGCGCCGAGCCGCAGTCGAGGAATCTCTCACTGTCGCTTGCGACTTTACGCCAACCAAGCGTCGCTTCCCGACCTACTTCTTGTTGTCCTCCATCCCTTTGGGAATCTCCGGCTCGTAGCCCAGCTCCTGGCTCAAGAGGTCCACCAGCGTCTTGAGGGACTTGACCCGCGCGTACCACTTGTCGTTGCCCTCGACGATGGTCCAGGGCGCCGTGACGGTGCTCGTCCGCAGGAGCATGTCCTCGACGGCCTCCTTGTAGGCGTCCCACTTGGCGCGGTTGCGCCAGTCCTCCTCCGTGAGCTTCCACGACTTGTAGGCGGTGTGGCGGCGCTCCTCGAAGCGGCGCAGCTGCTCCTCGCGGCTGATGTGAATCCAAAACTTCGCGATGATCATCCCGTAGTCCACCAGCCCCCGTTCGAACTCGTTGATTTCGCGGTAAGCGCGCTTCCATTCGGCCTCCGTGCAGAAGCCCTCGACGCGCTCGACGAGCACCCGCCCGTACCAGCTGCGGTCGAAGATGAGCACCTGCTTCTCGTCGGGTGGCTTGAGGCGGCGCCAGAAACGCCAGAGGTAGTGGTGGGTCTTGTCATCGCCCCGGGGCGCGGCGATGGGGAAGACCTCGTACCCGCGGGGATCCAGCTTCTCCGTGACCCGCTTGATGTTACCTCCCTTGCCCCCCGCGTCCCACCCTTCGTAGACCGCCACGAGGGTACGCTTGTTCACGTAGAGCTGATAGGCGAGTTCGCGCAGCTGCAGCTGGTAGAGTAGCCGTCCGTGCTTGTACTCCTTCTTGGTCAAGCTCTTGCTCAGATCGATGCTCTCCAGCATGGCTACACCTCCTGCTCCGTGTCGGCGATGATCTCCGGCGTCTCCTCGAGGTCCAGGCCCTCGTCCTCTGCAGGCGCCGCGGCGGTCGCTGCCTCTGCCTCTGCCTCTGCTTCGGCCTCTGCCTGGGCTGCGGCCTGCGCCTCCTCGCCCAGGGGTAGGGGCAGCCCCCGCCGTCCCAGCTCCTCCTCCATCCGGTTGATGAGCGTCTCGAAGATCTTGGCGTGGGTCCAGCGCTTGTTGGTGGCCTCGACGATGGTCCAGCGACCCCACTCGGTGTCCGTGCGCTCGAGCATCTCCTCGATGGCCAGCACGTAGTCGTCGTACTTCTTGTGATGGTCCCAGTCCTCGGGTTGGACCCGCCAGGCCTCGAGGGGGTCCTTCTCGATCTTTTTGAACCGGCGCTTCTGTTCCTTCTTGCTGATGTGGAGGAAGAACTTGACGATGACGTAGCCGTCGTCGGAGAGGGTGCGTTCGAAGTTCACGATGTCCCGGTAGGCCTTGCGCCAGTCATTCTCCGAGGTCAGCGCTTCCACGCGCTCGACGAGCACGCGCCCGTACCAGCTGCGGTCGAAGATGGCCATCTCGCCGTAGTTGGGGATCTTGAGCCAGAAGCGCCAGAGCCAGGGCATGTGGGTCTCGTAGGTGCGGGGGGCCTGAATGGCGTGCAGACTGAACCCCCGGGGGTCGAGGCGTTGGGTGAGGACGTTGATGGAGGTTCCCTTTCCGGCGGCGTCCCATCCTTCGAAGATGACCATGGTGGGGATGCCTGCGTCCCAGCAGGCCTTCTGCAGATCGTAGAGGCGGGTACGCAGCTGCTTACGGCGCCGTTTGTACTCCTTCTTCTTGAGTTTCTTGCTGAGATCGACCTTTTCCAGCATCTTCACTCTCCTCCAGAACTCGTTCCCTCCCAGCCAGAGGGGCTCTTGTTAATCCGATGGTGTTCGCAGGTCCTCGACAGCGCTCAGCAGTTTCTGCGTAACCTCCGCAATAGCTTGGTCCCCCTCGATGTCGACCAGGATCCCCTGTTCCTCGTAGTAGTCGATGAGCGGCGCCGTCTGCTCGCGGTAGACCTCGATGCGTTTGCGCGCCGTCTCCTCTGTGTCATCCGCCCGTTGGTAGAGCTCGCCCCCACAGACGTCACAGACACCCTCCTCCTGCGGGGGTTTGTACTTGATGTGGTAGGTAGCGCCGCAGTTCTTGCAGACCCGACGTCCGGTGATCCTCTCCAGGATGACCTCATCGGGTACCTGGATGTTGAGGACCCGGTCCACTTCGTCGTCCTGCTGGGCCAGGGCCTGATCGAGGGCCTGAGCCTGGGCGATGGTGCGGGGAAAGCCGTCAAGGATGGTGCCCTCATCGGTGTCGGGACGTTCCAACCGGTCGAGGACCATGGCGATGGTAATGTCGTCGGGCACCAGGGCGCCACGCTCCATGTACGCCTGCGCCTTCAACCCCAGCTCCGTCTCATTCTTCAAGTTATAGCGGAAGAGATCCCCGCTGGCAACGTGGGGCAGCTCCAGTTTTTCTTCGAGCCGGGCCGCCTGGGTCCCTTTGCCCGAAGCGGGGGGGCCTAGTAGGATGATAAACGTACGATCTTCACTCATCTGTTCCTCCTTGATAAGGGTATCCGTGACAAGAACGGTAGCCGGCGGCAGGGCTCAGAGCGCTGCCACCGCGTGAGCCAGGTTCTCCGTGAACTCCCGGCTGTGGAAGCGCTGCCACAGCGGCGGGAAACCGGCCCTCTGCTCTGCCAGAGCCCTCTGGCGGGCTTCCAGGTAACGGGTGACGCCGGGCGCTGCGCTGGGGCGCGGTGCCCAGCTCGAGCCGAGGGGCCCGAGAGTGCCCCAGGTGCAGAAATCCCGCAGAAGTTGCAGGGCCACAACGTGATCTTGCAACGCGCCCAGGTGATCCTGCAGGGCTTTCAGGTCCCGGATGACGCTCTCCACATTCGGCGCGAGAACCTCCTGGAAATACTCGAGGGTGTATCGCAGGTGCTTACCGGCGATGCGGAGCCGGTGGTAGCGCGCGGCAGGCACCCCCGGCTCCGCGATCCACTCGTCGAAGGCCCGTAACCGCGCGAGGCGTTTGTAGATGAGGACGGGGGCGACGTGGCGCACCCGGCGGGGTATCGCCTCCCCCTTGCGGTTGAGGGGCGTTCGGACCTCCGTCCACGGCACGAGCAGCTCTTCGCTGAAGGCTGCCTTGAACTGCCAGTACGCCTCGCTGTCGAGGTAGTTGAGCAGACGCCGGCGGGTGTGCAGCCGGGCCTCCTCCCAGGCCCGACGCAGGGGCGCCAGCTCCTCAGGTTGCACCCGCGGCTCCGCCGCCAGGTAGTCTTCGGTGCCCTCCCAGAAGACGTCCAGGTCCCGCACGCCCCCCAGGAGGTCGGCCAGACGGTTCAGTTCTTCCCTGAAGGGGCGCAGGCGACGGCGATCGACGTAGTCGGCGAAGACGCGCCCTGCGGTGCGCACTCTGCGGGTGGCGACGCGCATGTCGTGGACGGCTTCGACGTCTTCGTCCGCCCGGACACCGGCTTCGTTCCGGAGCAGCCGCTGAAAGTGAAAGAGGTAGATCTTGCGGGTGGCCTCTGCTAACGTGTCGTCCCGATCCACGCCGGGGGCTTCGGCGAGGGTAAGGTTGGAGGGGGAGCCCGGGGCGTGCAGCAGGCGTTGGAGGACGGCGCCGGGCGTGGGCTCCGGAGGCTCACGGTGAGGGCGCGGCGCCCGGGCCTCCCGGAGGGTCCGTTCGGGGAAGATGCTCAGCCGCTTCTGGCGGAACTCGGCAAGCCAGTGGCGCACCCGGCGCTCCGACATCCCGGCCTGCGCCCCCGCCTCTCCCTGGGTGTGACCTTCGTCGAGCGCCAGGAGCGCCCGCGCCCGCCGACCGTACAGGTTCTCCTGGTAGGCGACCCGCTGAAGCTGCTCCCGCTCGATCCGGCACAGGAGGCTGTCCTTGAGCGCCGGCATCTCGATGTCGAAGAAGGCGAGGGCGCGTTCGAATTTCGACTGCGTTGCGGGTACCAGCTGCCACCTCTCCGCCAGGAGGGTTACCAAGCGCTCCAGTGCTCCTTCTGCACCCTCGGTGACCAACTCCAGCTCCAGGGCGAGGAAACGCTCGCGCTGACTGCGCTGGACCATGCTCACCTCGTCGAGGCTGAGGATGGCGATGCGTCGCCTCTCCTCCAGGATGGGGCGGACGATGCGCTTCTGCCGCAGGCTGAAGAGGGGGTCGAGAGAAGCGCCCTCCGTCAGGTCGAGAAGGCGGCTGCGGATCTCGGAGGTGGGCCAGTAGACGGGGGGCTTCTCGTTGAGCAGCAGGATCTCCAGCTCCTCCCGGTGCCATATGGGGCGTGTGCCTCCCCCCAGAGCCTTGAGGGTCATGAGGATCCCCCGTCCCTCGAGCCGCCGGCGTAGCGCATAGCCGCCGCGCCAGAGATGACGCTTCTCGGTGTCGAGGTAGGTGTCCTCTACGGTAAAGGATTGGGGAGCACCCAGGTCGAAGTGCTCGAGCTGCGTGACAACCTGCAGCTGGCTGAAGACCTCTGCATCGGGGACCTTAAACTTGGCTTCAACTTCCATGAGGACCTTGTGCGGTTATGATTGTATGCTTGTATTATACAGGAGCTCCCGAGGAGCTTCAAGTTTTGCACAACTGGCCCTCCTTTCGGCGCCGCCCGCCGCATGGCAGGAGCCGGCAGATGACTTTTCCCGCCATCGTTCTATAATCTCTTTGGCACTCGTAGGACTTCATGCGTGGGTGCCGAAACCGTGCTCGTACGGTGATGGGAGTGCAGGTACCTTCGAGAACCTGCGCCGGGTCGCTCACGATCCTTCATTGCCTTCAGGATGACAAACAGGTGGTGTTTGGACGGCTCGACCAGATGACCACACGACTACACGACTACACGACTATCTGACTCATTTAAAAGGAGGCGCGATGGAGATCCTGGGTATCGACATCGGAGGTTCCGGCATCAAGGGTGCACCCGTGGACGTGAAGAAGGGGAAGATGTTGACGAAGCGCTACCGCATCGCCACCCCCCAGCCGGCGAAGCCCAAGGCGGTCGCCAAGGTGGTCGCCGAGATCGCTGCACACTTCGACTGGCAGGGCCCCATCGGCTGCGGTTTCCCGGCCGTGGTCCGCCAGGGCGTAACCCTGACCGCAGCAAACGTCCACAAGGGATGGATCGGCACCGATGCCGCCGCCCTCATCAGCAAGAGGAGCGGCTGTGAGACGACGGTCATCAACGACGCCGACGCCGCCGGGCTGGCGGAGGTGACCTTCGGTGCCGGCAAGGGACGCCGAGGCGTCGTGCTGCTCATCACCATCGGCACCGGTCTGGGAACGGCCCTCTTCACCGACGGGCAACTGGTGCCCAACACGGAGCTGGGGCACATCGAACTGCGGGGTGACGACGCCGAGAATTGGGCCTCCGATGCCGCCCGGAAGCGTGACGGTCTCTCCTGGAAGGAGTGGGCCAAGCGCTTCGACACCTACCTGTTGGCCTTGGAGTTTCTCTTCTGGCCCGACCTCTTTATCCTGGGGGGTGGGGCGAGCAAGAAGGAGCGCCGCAAGAAGTACCTCCACCGTCTGACCGTCGCGACGGAGGTCGTGCCCGCCGAGCTGGGAAACGAGGCGGGGATCATCGGCGCGGCCCTGGCTGCTTATCGCTTGCGCCGGCAGGGGGAGTTGACCTAGCGCGTGCACCCCTTGCTGAGCCCTTACACGGCGAGTATCGAGCGCTGCGGGGACGTCGCGCGCGACGTCCCCCTCTTCTTGCGCTACCACGGTTATCCGCACGTGGTTGAGCACTCGCGCCGGGTGGCTCTCACGGCTGCAGAGCTCGCTGCGAGGCTGGGTGTGCCCACCGAGCCCTGTGTGAGGGCGAGCTGGCTGCACGACGTCGGGGTGGTGGTCCCCGAGGGGGAGCGGGAGACGCTGCTTGGGGCGCTGGGCATCGAAATTCTGCCTGAGGAGCGGGCTTTCCCCCTGATTCTCCACCAGAAGGTCTCGGCACTGCTGGCTCACAGTTTCTTTGAGATCGAGGATGAGGCGGTGCTGGGAGCGGTAGGTTGTCACACGACGCTCCGTGCGGGAGCGACTCCGGTGGACAAGGTGCTCTTCCTGGCCGACAAATTGGCGTGGGACCGGCCGGGCTCCCCGCCCTACGCGGCGGAGATCCGGGCCCATCTGGAACGCTCCCTGGACGCTGCGGTCTGCGCCTTCCTCGCCTACCTCTGGGAGCGACGAGCCACCCTCGGCACCGTCCATCCCTGGTTCGTAGCCGCTTACGGAGAGTGCCATGGCTGAGGAGCGGGCGCGAGCCGGGGTCGTGGTCCTCATCTCCGCCGGCACGGAGTGGCGGATGGTGCGGGAGTACTTCCCTGACGCTGCGCTCCATCCCTCGCCCTACGGCGAGGCGTTGGCCGTGACCCTGCAGCTGCGGCGTGGGGCGGAGGAGATCATCCTGCTCCATGGGGGGTGGGGCAAGATCGCCGCCGCCGGCTCGACTCAGTATGCTATCGACCGCTGGTCGCCCGCGCTGCTGGTCAACCTGGGAACCTGCGGGGGCTTCGAGGGGGCTGTCGAACCGGGTACGGTGATCCTGGCGGAGCGGACGCTCGTCTACGACATCATCGAGCAGATGGGAGATCCTGGGGAGGCGCTTGAGCACTACGCGACCGTGCTGGATCTCTCCCGGTTGGAGGGGCCGCTGCCCCAGCCGGTGGTGCGCGGGCTACTCCTCTCCGCCGACCGCGACCTGGTGGCCGAGGAGGTGGAGGAGCTCCACGCGCATTACGGAGCCGTGGCGGCGGACTGGGAGTCGGGGGCCATCGCCTACGTGGCGGCGCGCAATGCTGTGCCGGCCCTCATCCTGCGCGGCGTGACCGACGTCGTCGGACCCGACGGGGGTGAGGCCTATGACGGGACGTTGGCGCTCTTCACCGAACGGACGCGCCTCGTGATGAATAACCTTCTAGCTGCACTCCCCGCCTGGTTGGAGCGCTGGCGCTAGTCAGTCCTCGTCCTCTTCGACGATGACGGCGGGCGGCTCCTCCGTGATCCCTTCCCCCGTCTCCAGGGCCGCCTCGATCTCCTCCTCCGGCACGTCCTCCCCGGCCTCTTTCTTGAGGACCACGGCAGGTCCCGAGGGCTCTTCAGCGCCGCTCTCCCCCTGCAGTAGCTCATCCAACGTGTCTTGGGGCTCCTCGTCCTGCTCGCGCTCGGCGCGGATCTCGTCGAGGGTCTCCTCGGTGATCCAGCCCTGTTCCACGGCGTGACGCGCCATCGTCACCGTATCGTTGGCGAGCACGAGGGAGCTGCCCGCCTCGATGATCTGCTCGGCGAGGTCCTCGATCTTCCCGGAGCGTTTGGGAGTGCGGGTCACGTTGCGCACGTAGATACCGAGCACCCGCTCCGGGTACTCGTCGACGATCTCCGCGTAGATCTCGGGGTCCTGCTGGCTGCTGTCGCCGATAAGGATGAAGGGCATATCACCGTAGGTATCGAGCATGTTGCGGATGGCGCCCAACTTGTAGGCCCGGTTGTCCAATGGCAGGATCTCCTCCTCGGTAATACCGTAGTTGCGCAGGAAGAGAACGGGTCCCACGGGGATGTCGTGCAGGTTGAAGAAGTCGACGAGAAGGTCGTAGAGGTTCCACGGACTACTCGAGACGTAGAGCAGCGGATTGCGCTCGGTCCCGCTGGCACCGGCGTGAAAGGCGCGGTAGAGGGCCGCGACGCCCGGGAAGGGAAGGCGGGTGCGGGCGTTGCCCAGGAAGAGCTCGCGCATCATTTGGATCAGGTGGCCCACCTCCATCCGGATGACGGTGTCGTCGATGTCGCTGACGACGACGTAGCGCGCACTCTTGGGGGGGACGAGGACCTTGCCCGTGGCCCGGGCGGGATGCTCCTGTTCCTCGGGTAGAGGCTCCAGCAGTTCGAACTCCACCTCGTGCCACATCTGATCGGTGGGCAGGGGGTGGTTGGGTTCCAGCCAGACTTCGAACATCCCTTCCTCGTCGCACTCGACCTCCTCCTCGAGATCTTGAAAGCGCACCGCCAGCCGCGCAAAGGGAATCTCATCGCTTTCGATTCGCCGGTAGGTGTTGATGAGGTTGTCCCAGAGGGAGTCCTCTTCCGTCGCGCGGGTGATCCCCTTCTCCTCCAGGACCCGGCCCTTGATGTACAGGACGTCCTGAGTTCCGTAGCCGTTGTAGGGCAGGATCTTGATGGGGCCCGGCCCCCCCAGGCGGTCGCGTAAACCGTACTTTACTTTGTCGAACCGGGTCTCAATATCGTGGACGAATTGGTGCAATAGATCTTGCCAGTTGGCCATCTCTCTTCTCCTTTGCTACGGTGTGCGGATGTGACGTTCTGTTGGACCCTCTGCGCCACTACAGTCCCGCCCAGAACCTCTCGAGCTCCACGACGGTGTCTCCCAACTGCTCGAAGTGGGGGAGACCCCGGGTGGGCGCGATGCGGCGCGCCTGCCAGTTCGGCCTCTTGGTCAATATCTCGGGCAGGTGATCGAAGCCGGTGTAGGCGTCGCGATCGTACAACACGAGGACGGGCTGGTTGGCCTTTTCGTAGTAGTAGGCGCGCACCAGGGGCGTGAAGAGCTGCCCGCTCAGGAAGTAGAGGGGCGCGTGCTGAGCGCCGGGCTGGTGGGCCGTGAGGTAGGCGTAGTTGATCAGCTCCTCGGGCACGGGCCCCACGAAGCTCTGGCTCAGGAAGTAGCGGATGCTAGGACGGGAGGTAATCAGATCGAAGAGGGGGCGCTCCCACAGGGGAAAGGCGAGGGCGTTGTGAAGCAGGCTGCCGCCGCCCTGCGCGCGCTGCGAGAGGCGCTCCTGATGGGACTCACTGAAGCCCGTGGGAGAGATCAGCGTCAGAGTGCGGAAGCGTTCGGGATCGGAGACGGCGGCCCGGACGGCGAACTCACAGCTCAGGGAGAGGGCGACGACGTCGGCGGGCTGTCCGATCTCCAGGGCCATCATCTCCAGAATGGCCCGTTCGAAGAGATAGGGGTTGTAGTCGCGCTCGGCACGTTCGGAGAAGCCGTAGCCCGGCAGGTCGAGGGCGAAGACGGGCCTGCGATCCCGGTAGTACTCGAAGAGGGGCCACATCTCGTAGGCGCTGGCTGCCGCGTTGATGCTGTGGAGGAGGAGCAGGGGGCGTCCCTGTGCCCGCCGGTCGACGTAGTAGTGGAGACGTCCAGCGCTCTCCGTGTCCACGGGCTGCAGATCCGCCGGGATGGCCTTCGTCAGGGGTAGATCGTGATCGATGGCGGTCTTGCTGTAGAGAATCCAGCCTCCTGCCAGCCCCAGGGTCATGCCGGTAAGGATCCCCAATCCCGTGCCGACCGCCGACTTGCTCCGGGTTGCAACTTCCTGTTGTTCGTGCGTCATGGTCTCCATCCTTTCACGTGATTGTGCTTACTTCAAGTGTATCATCACCCCCGCACAAAAGCAAGATAAGTCAAGGAATTATCACGGTTATTTTGAAGGGGGAGGCCGGGCGCCTCAGGATTCGCCGGCTGCCGGCTGTTGCTCCTCCTGACTCTTGGGGACGAGCACCCACTTTGCCTGCTCGGTTAGCTCATCCATGCGCTGAACCAGATTCCGCAGCTCCGGAGGAGCCTCCTCTCTCTGGTCGAGTTCTTCGTGAAGGGCAGCGAGCTTGGAATCCAGGGCCCGGATGTCGAAGACGGCCCCGCGCCGTACGGAGCTCATGGCCGTGATGGGTTGAATGAGGTGTCCGCTGAGAATCTGGAGGGCAATGGCGAGGAAGGGCGCCAGGAGCAGGCCGACGAGGCCGAAGGCTTGGGCCATGGCGATCCCGGTGAGGGCCATGAGCAGGGAGCTGTAGCGCTTCTGGGCCAGATAACTGGGGCGGACGACGGTCTCGAGGAGCAACAGGGCCAGAAGGGTGTAGAGCGCGCCCAGGAACCCCAGGTCTAGTCCCCGCTGCAGGGTGGCCAAGAGGGGCACGAGGAGGGCCAGTCCGATTCCCACCCAGGGTAAGAGGCGGAGGAGGGCGCCGGTCACCGCCAGCAGGGCCGGATAGGTGAAGCCCATGCTCCAATACCCCAGACCCAGGAGGAAGACCGCACCGAGGGAGCGTCCTACCTGGCTGCGGATCCAGCTGCCCACGCCCTGTTCGACGTCCCGCCAGATGTCGCGGGCGCGGGCCCGTTTGCCGACGGGTAACAGGGAGAGCCAGACGCGCTCGAAGTGGACTCTGTCGAGGCTCCAGTAGACGCTGAGGATGAGGATGATGCCCAGGTTGCTGACGAGGCCGGCCACATTCCCCGCGACATTGCTCAGGAGCAGGGTGGCCGCGCCGCCGAGGCTGCCCGTGAAGAGGGTGTAGAGCTCGTTGGAGGGGGGCAGCTGCTCGGCAAGCAGCTGTCGAAAGGTGCTCTCGCTCTGAGGCCACTCGACCTTCAAACGCTCGTAGTCGAGCAGGAAGTTGTCCGATGCCAGTCGGATGTCATCGAGCAAGATGCCGCCGAAGACCAGCAGGAGTGCCACGATGACCACCAGAACGGGTAGATAGGTCAGCAGCATGGCCGGCAGGCGGGGGAGGCCCCGTTGCTCCCACCAGTCGATGAGCGGACGAAAGGCAGCGGCGATGGCGAGGGAGAGGAAGAAGAGCACGAGGGCGATGCGCATCTGCCAGAGCACGGCCAGCCCCGCGAGGGTGGCGAGGACGATGAAGGCGCGGCGCGCTACTGTGCCCATGTCACCCCCTGGTCGTCGAGCTGTGCTAGGAGGGCGTCCAGATCCTGAGCGACCTCTTCGACGGCATCTTCCAGCCGGTCCTCCTCCTCGCTGGAGGCCTCCGGCTTGCGCTCGAGCTGCTTGCGCACGTCCTGGGCAAGATTCTGGGCCTCGTAGCGCAGCCGGCCGATGGAGTCCCGGCTTACCGGAACCGTCTCCTGGGAGCGAGGTTCGACGACTACCCGATTCATCAGCAGCTGGAGAAGGGCAGCGATCGGGATGGCAAGCAGGGCACCGGGCAATCCGAGAAGGGAGCCAAAGGTCGCCAGCGCGAGCAGGGTGAGCATGGGATGGATGCCCATGGCTTCATCCATGACCTTGGGAACGATAAGGTTATTCTCCAGAGCCTGGATGAGGATGGTGGCGATGACGACCCAGAGGGCCGTGAGGGGGGAGATGGAGATGGCCACGAGGACGGCGGGCACCGCTCCCAGCGTCGGACCGATCATCGGAACCGCCTCGAGGATGCCGGCGATGATCGCCAGCGTTAGGGCGTAGGGCAGACCGATGATGAGATAGGCGATGAGCGCCAGGGCCCCGATGATGATACAGAGAATGGTCTGGGCGCGGATGAACTTGCCGACCCGTTGTTGTGCGTCGTTCACCAGCGCACGGACGTTCTCGCGTCGCTCTGTGGGAATCAGCAGAAGGAGAGCGTGGATGATGCGGCGGCTCTCCAGGGTCCAGTAGAAGCCCAGGATAAAGATGGCCACCAGGGCCAGCACCGTACGCAGGACGAGCGCCACGTAGTTCAAGGAAGCCAGCGGTGCCGGCAGGGCGGGGCTCCCCCAGGTCCCCTCCATGGTATCCAGATTGAGCTGCGATGGAAGCCGGAAGCCTATGCGGCGCAGGATGACGCTCGTGGAGCGGATGAGCCCGGTGCGCAACGTGTTGTAGTAATCGGGCAGCTGTTCGAGGAGCGCACTGCCCTGTTCCACGACGAGGGGTATGGCGAGGAAGAAGAAGCCCACGACGAGCATCAGCAGCAGGGTGTAGAGCAGGAGAACGCCTACCGCCCGGTTCAAACCCCAACGGTGCAGGAACTCTACGGCAGGACGTAGAGAGATGCTGATGACCATGGCGATGAAGAGCAGAAAGAAGGTGAAGCGAAAGTAGTAGAGGAGGTAGAAGCCGGCGGCGACTCCGGCAACCACCAGGGTCGCCAGGGCTACCCTGCCACTACTCCAGCGAAGATTTGGAGAACGCTCGTCCGGCATCTATCCCCCCCTGGGTGCTGCTTCTTGTGCCCCTCGGCAGCATCCCTCTCCTTCAGTATAGAAAAAAAGGGATCTGCGTCAACCAACCCCTTGGACAGGGCTATCGCACTTGGCTGAAAAGTGCTCGTAACCCCCGTCTCGGGGGCGAATCTGGCGTAAGCCTGGAGCGCAAGAGCCCGTTTTTTGCCCAAACGCCCCGAGGACGGGGCTGCGAGCGTTAAATGTGATAGCCCTAACCCCTTGGACGGGATGTCCGTCAAAGTCCACGGCGCTTCTCAGAGGTCGAGGCGCTCCTGCAGATCGAGGCGGTCGCGCAGCGCGACCTTCGCCAGCTTCTTGAAGCGCTCCATCCAGCGGTCCAGAGCCGCGACGGCAGCGTTGCGGTCCGCGTCGGCCTGTTGCAGGGCCTGGATGGCCATCTCGTGGCTCTCCTCCGCCGTCGCGTAGGCTTCAACGATCTCGAGCTCGTCGCGGAGGCTCTCCCCGGGGTAGCCGTGAGCTGCCAGTGCGTCCTGATATTCGGGCCGGAGGGCGTTTTCGTAGGCCGCGTGGGCCACGGCGTAGAAGGTCCTGGCATCCCCGGGGATCTCGGCAAAGACCCCCAGATCCTCGCGGGCTTCCCGGTCCTGGAAACTCTCCGTGACCCGCGCCCGGAAGTGCTTGAAGCGGGAGACGGCGCGCTCACGATCCTCCTCGAGGGCCTCGTCGCTGATATAGACGCGGGCGAGCGCCTCCTGGCGTGCGTTAATGGCGATTTGCGCGCTCTCCTGGAGGGCCAGCCCCTCCAGGATGGTGGCGCTGTCGTAGCCCTCTTCGGCGAGGAGTCCCGCCAACTCCTCGTTCCCCTGAACACGATCCAGGATCTGTCGGGCCGCGATGACCCGCCGGGCCATCGCCAGATCTCTCTCGGAGCGGGGTAGGGCTACCCCGCGAAACTCTTCTGCCATGGTTGTCCTTCCTTTCATGTCGTGTGATGCGGGTGTGTTTCAGATGGGTTGAGCGCTCGTTTGTAGTGCGCGCTTCAGCGCGCTTTTACGGCAATAAATCGCCTACTACGAGCCGGATGATAAACTGAAATGAAACACACCCATCTGATACAGCATTGTGGATGAGTTGAGGTTAAGCTGATTACCGGCCCCCCCTGAATTTTCTATGGTATCTTCTTCTATATTATAACATAACGACCCCGTTTGGCTACACGCACACGCCCCTCATCGCTGCCCTCCGGCCCTCCGGCCCCATGTGTTACGGGGTAGGGGCTCATAATCTCCCGGTGCGGTCGGGCAGCGTCCTGCCCGCTGCCGCCGCGTGACGGCGGTCCATGGGCCGGTAGGCAGGGGGTCAGACAGCGCCGTCGTTGTTCATCCGGTCGCAAGTCACACCTCCACCCGCACGTTGAGGATCTGGAAAGGGCGGACCTGTAGGTCTATCCGCCGCCCCTCTACCTTCAACGGGCTCTGATCCTCCTCCAGCAGATTGGTGAGCGTCGCTGCCTTGACGGGGAGGCCCACCTCGAGCGTCGCCGGTCCCCGCTGCCGGTTGCACTCGTAGGCGCGCACGATGAAGCCCCGCCCGTCCTCGGCCCGCTTGAGGGTCTCCACGATGAGGCCCTCCGAGGCTCTGATCAGGGGCCGGGGCGGTGTCCCGGACGTGCCAGGCTCTCCGCCCCCTCTGATCGCCAGCGCGGGGTCGTTGAGGGCGTAGGCCTGTCGGGCGATGGCGTAGGGGGGGAGGGCGGGATGCGGGTAGAGGCTGTAGGTGAAGCGGTGCTCGCCCTGATCGGCCTCCGGGTCGGGATCGGTCGGTGCGCGCAGGAGGGAGATGCGGATGACGTTGTCTTGGATGTCGTGCCCGTACTTGCAGTCGTTGAGCAGGGCCACGCCGTAGCCGCCCTCGTGCAGATCCACCCACTTCTGCGCCGCCGTCTCGAAGCGCGCCCAGTCCCAGGAGGTGTTGTGGTGGGTGGGGCGCTCCACGTGCCCCCATTGGATCTCGTAGGTAGCTTGGGGAGCGAGGATCTCCACGGGGAAGGCGGCCTTGAGGAGGATGTGGCGCTCGCGCCAGTCGATGACCGTCTCACAGTCGAGACGGGGGCTGTTGTAGGCCAGCGAGATGCGCTGGGTGTAGGGGCTGTTGAGGATGCGACGGCGAATTTCCAGCGTCGCGCGCAGGGGGCCCTCTTCCACCACCCGGATGGAGTCGGCGGGCTCGGCGAGGAAGCGCTTATCGCCGTAGAAGATGTCGATGTCCCAGGCGTCCCACTCCACCGGGCGATCCTCGAAGGCCTGGAACTGGTTGGCGACGGCTCCCGGGGGGAGTACCTCACGGCGCGCGTCCTTGTCGTAGATGCGGGTGATATCGCCCGCGGCGTTCAGCTCCACGCGAAGGAGGGCGTTCTCCAGGTGGTCGGGTGCAACGTCCAGGGGATGCTCGCCCCTGCTCCCCTCATCCGTGCGGGCGCTCTCCGGTTCGAAGTGGAGGGCGCGCACGCTGTAGGGCTCCAGGCGCACACCACCGATGAGCGTCCCCTCTTCCACGGGCTGCGTGATCACGCCGCCGGCGAAGCGCTGCCCCTCGGGCAGCTCCCCGGGCCAGAGGATGAGGTCGTCGCGCCGGAAGCCGGTGGGGTTGGCGACGACCAGGTCCCCGCCGGTGTGGGCTGCGATGGCAGCGAGCGCCTCTGAGCGAGCGCCTGCGCCCAGCCGGCGCACGTGCTCGTGCTGCTCCCCCGCCTCTCTGTAGACCTCACCGATGCTGGTGCCGGGGAGGATGTCGTGGAACTGGTTGAGGCAGACGAGGCGCCAGGCCTCGCGGAAGGTCTCCGCCGGATAGTCGTAGCCGGGGTCGAGGAGCGAGGCCCAGGTCGCGAGGAACTCCGCATCGTGGAGCAGGAACTCGCTCTTGCGGTTGGCGCGCTTGATGCGGCTCTGGGTGGTGTAGGTGCCGCGGTGGATCTCCAGGTAGAGCTCGCCGTTCCAGGTGGGCAGCGCCTTGCCGCTTTCATCCTCCAGCCGGTGAAAGAACTCCCTTACCGTGCCCTGCTGCACGCGGGGGAGCGCGGGGAAGGCGCGCAGCTCGCGGGCGTTCTCGTTCATCTCGCGGGTGGGGCCGCCGCCGCCGTTGCCGTATCCGTAGCTCACCAGCAGGGTGCGCTGCGTCTCCTTGTGCTTCAACTTGACCCAGGCGCCGAGCGCGGTGAAGGCGTTGAGGTTGGCGTTGTAGGTGGCGCAGTTCATGAGATCGGGCTCGTTCTCTTCCCAGGGCTCGCTGGGGGCGGTGCTGAAGTGGGTGAGCACGCGCGTGCCGTCCAGCCCCTGCCACCAGAAGGAGTCGTAGGGGAAGGCGTTCACCTTGTTCCAGCCGAGCTTGATGGTGAAG
Source organism: Anaerolineae bacterium (assembly GCA_034437215.1). Lineage (GTDB taxonomy): Bacteria > Chloroflexota > Anaerolineae > B4-G1 > SLSP01 > DAOTVC01. Next base: position 30,607 of record DAOTVC010000077.1, read on the forward strand.
AAGTACTCCAATCCGGCGAGTTTGATCAGCTGGGGCAGGTTCCAGGCGTAGCCGAAGACGTCGGGGAGCCAGAGCACCGGCGTCTCGGCCTCCACCCCGAAGTGCTCGCGGAAGAAGGTTCGCCCCAGCAGGAACTGGCGCGCCAGGGATTCGGACCCGGTGACGTTGCAGTCGGCCTCCACCCACATTCCTCCGATGGGCTCCCAGCGCCCCTTTTCCACGAGGGCCTGGATCTGCTCGAAGAGCGCGGGATCGTCCTGCCGGATGAAGTCGTAGAGCTGGGGCTGGCTCTGGGTGAAGTGGAAGTCTGGGAACGCCTCCATCAGGCGGAGGACGGTGTGGAAGGTGCGGGCGACCTTCCGCCGGGTCTGGGCCAGGGGCCAGAGCCAAGCTACGTCGATGTGGGCGTGTCCCACGGCGATGATGTCGGCGTCCAGGGGCGGGCCGGTCTGGGCGATGCCCGACCGGAGCACGCGCAGCGCTTCGGGGACGCCGGCGTAGAAGGCCTCCCCCAGGGGTTCGCGGGTATCGAGCGCCTTGAAGGCGGCATCGAGGACGTTGAGAAGCCGCGTCCGCGCCGGCTCCTGGTCGTCGAGGAGGTCGGCTGCCTGCAGCGCCGTGCGGGCCACCGCGACGAACTCCCGGGTCGGCGGATCGATCTGCACCACGGCGCACTCTCCCATCAGCAGGCGTGCCCCCTCCTTGTCGCGGAGGATGCCCGTCCAGCCCTGGAGGGTCAGCGCGTGGGAGCGCCCGTCGCGGTGGGCGGGTGATAGCGGGATCTCCCGGTGATGGCGGTCGACGCTGGCGTAGGAGCGTCCGTCGATGAAGGCCAGGGCTTCGGGGTGGCTGAACTCGCCGGCGTCGCCGAGGGGCAGGTAGAGCGCCACCGGGCGCTCGGGGTCGAACTCCGGCGGGACGGCGAACTCGTTCTGCAGGGTGAAGTTGGTGTCAGAGCCGGCCCAGTAGGTGTGGGGCGGGACGGCTTGCCACTCGGCGCCGCTTTCCTCCCGGGAGCGGTAGCGCCAGGGGGTGAGCGCCAGGCGACGGCGGTAGACCAGCGGCTGGATCAGCGCCAGGCGCTGGCGGATCTTATCGGCGGTGCGACGGACGGTGTGCGATTGGGACACGGTGGACCTCCTCAGTCAGTGAGTCTGCTGTCTGCTCGGAGACTATACCACATTTAACTGCAGTTGGGAGCAGAAACCACCCACTAAATCAGTCTCTCCCTCCCCACGGTGCAAAGTACCGAAGGGGAGGGGGAGTTCTATTTAGTGAGGGGTTGCGCGGCGCCACAGCGCTGCGCAATCCCTCTTTAAAAATCCACTTCCCCTGCAAGGAATGCCGAACATTGCAGACCAAGCAGCACTGCGAGGGCAGGGGATGGGGATATGTGAATGAGCACATCAGTTGACGTGTGAAGGAACACCAGGGTTCGTAAAAGTATAACTTCCCGACATCTCTGGAGTTAGGAAGAAACAACTCCTCCTGACTCGTTTGAGGGCTGTGCGCCTCAAGCACTGTCAGAAGTTTGTTACGCTCCCCAAGCACCCACCGTCGGGAAGTTGTTTTCTTACAGACACTAGGTGCTGGGTAGATCTCTGTCTGCGTCTAGCTGGCGGGATCGAAGACGATGACGTCGTAGGTGAAGGTGTAGGCGCTGCTGCTGATCAGGACGTTGCTGATCTCCACGGTGTAGGTGATGTCAGCGGTGGGCTGGGGCCACGAGGCGTAGCTGTCCATGGCGTAGGGGCGCCAGACGAGGGTGTTGTCGCCGTAGCCGCTCCCCAGCGCCTCCAGCACCACGCTGATTGACGAGCCGCCAGAGCTCATGGCGACGCCGGCTCCGCTGAAGTCGGCGTTCGGATAGGAGAAGGACCAGCGCGGGAAGACTACCGGGTAGGGGACGTAGCCGGGCGGGGGCCAGGCGACGAAGCCGTCCCGTGGCTCGGGGCGTTCCCCGAAGGTGCCCAGGACGTAGAGGGCGTTGGAGGAGGCGTAGCCCGCGACCGGGGGCACGTCGCCCGTCCCCAGCGCCTCCTGGCGCGGGTAGAGGATCCACCGCCGGTGACCGGCGGCACCGTTGCCGGCGCCGGGATCCTTCATGTAACCGGTGATGGCGTCCGGTCCGTAGCGCCCGAGGTAGAGGTTGGACTTGCCGGCGGCCTCGACCCCCGCCGCTGAGTAGCAGGCCCAGCCGGGATCGGGGGTGTGACTCAGATCCCCGTTGGCGCTCATGATCAAAGCCGCTGCCTGTGCTTTCTCGTTGTAGCTGGGATCGAAGTCGACGTTGCCCGGAAGACCGGCCATGGCGCGGAAGTAGTTGATGCGCTGCAGGATGGCCTCCCGGAAGGCCTCCGAAGTGCTGCCCGCTCCGCAGGTAGCATGGTCGCCCGTCCAGCCGGCGGGGACGCCCTCCGAGGTGCGGTAGTGGTCGTCGAAGAAGGCCCGGGAGGCCGACCGGCTGGTGGGATCGACGTAGAGTCCGGCCGGGGCGCGGATGACCAAGGGGAGGTAGACGAAGACGTCGTACTCCTGATTTGTGGGGGCCGACAGACGTTGTGGCGTGGCGTAGGGAGCCACCCCCAGCGGTGGACTGCTTTCGACGCTCGCCCCGGCGGTGGTGAGGCTGCCCGGGAACAGGGCAAGGAGGACGAGGAGCAGCCCGTAGAGGGCTCGCTGCTTACGATTGGGTCTTGCATGGGGACGCTCTCTCCCCACCTTACTCCTCGCCATGGTAAGCGCTCCAGCTTTGGATAACCTGGGGGCCGGCGTAGCCCGCTGTCCCGAACTCCAGCCCCAGCTCCTGGGCAAGGCCCGGGAGTCGCGCCTCCAGAAAATCCCCCGGGCAGTCGGTGACCTCGGGTTGGAAGTCGCGGTGGCCCGCCAGGTGAGTTAGATTATACGCCTCTGCCAGTGAGCCGACCAACGCAGCGAGCGAAGCCATCTGCGCCGCGGTAGGCTCATCGATCTCGAAGTTGCCCAGGAGTACGATGCCGACGCTGCCGGTGTTGTAGCCGCCGGTGTGGGCCCCGCGTGCCGTCAGCCGTCGCCCCTCGTAGATCCGGCCCTCGGCGTCGATGACGAAGTGGTAGCCGATGTCGGCAAAGCCGATGCCGACGTGCTTCTGCTGGATCTTCCGTGGGCCGTCGCTGAGGGGGAGCGCCGAGTGGTGCACGACGACGGTAGCGAGCATCTCGGAGAGGGGCTCCGGGTACTCCATCCAGCCCGTCGGATTCCTCTCAGGGTCGAAGAAGCCGTGCTCTCCGTGAACGGTGTGGTTCGGGGGGGCGGCGTCCCACTCGTACCGGGAGATGATTCCCAGCTCCTCCAGGGGTGGGGGCGCCGGGGGCGAGGCGCATGCCGTGAGCAGCAGGAGGAGCAAGAGCAGGAGGTCTCTTCGCCGTTGGGACATCTTCACCAATTAGCGACGCCCTTGTGGGCCACAATCTTCGACGGCGTGATGCGGACGAGGAGCTCGCCCGCGACGCTGTTGCGCCGCCCGTAGGCCTCCGCCCGCTCTTCGCCCATGTAGCGGGCAGCGATGCGGGTGGCCCAGTGCAGGCGCTCGTCGGGATTGGTGGACCAGGAGGCCTCGCCCTCGATGAGGACGAAGGCGTAGGGCGGCGTCTCTTCGTCGACGGAGAGGGCCACGCGGGGGAAGCGCTGCAGGTTGCGCCCCTTGACCGTCTCCGCACCCGTGGTGAAGATGATGTCGTCGTCGTCCAGCAGGAACCAGACGGGGACGACGTGGGGGCGTCCGTCCTCGCGCACCGTCGCCAGTTTGCCGGTACGGGTGCTCTCGAGGAGAAAGGCACGCGTCTCTTCAGGCGTCATCTCTTCCATGGTCTCTCCTTCTACACCGGGCTACGCCAGGCGGTCGTAGAGCTGCGGGCGTCGCAGCGCCTTCACCGTCAGGCGCCCCTTCCACTCCTAGTTGGCGAAGAGGATGTCCAGGATGGTACCGAGGTCGTCCCGCCCTTGCAACGTGCTCAGGTTGTAGACCTCCGTGTAGCCGCAGTTGTTGCAGGAGACGAAGGCGTAGCGGTAGGGCTGAACCTCGAAGAGCCGGGAGAGGCCCGTACCCGACATGGATAGCTCCTCCACGTGGGCGCCCTGTTCTCCGCACTTCTCACAGACGAAAGCTGCACTCAATCTCTCTTGGATCTTTGCCATACGGGCCTTCTGTTTACTCGCGAGGCCGGGGCTCCAGCCCCTGCTCCAGACGGGCGATCTGATCGATGCGACGCTGGTGTCGTCCCCCTTCGAAGGGGGTGTTCAGCCAGATCTCGACGATCTTCAGGGCCATCTCCTTGGAGACGAGCCGCTGGCCCAGGGAGATGACGTTGGCGTTGTTGTGGGCGCGGGCGTAGCGGGCCGATTCCTCGCTCCAGCAGACGGCGCAGCGGATGCCGGCGACCTTGTTGGCGGTGATGGCCTCGCCGTTCCCCGAGCCGCCCAGGACGATACCCCGGTCGCACTCACCGTGGGAGACGGCTGCCGCTGCCGGATGGATGAGCAAGGGGTAGTCATCGTCCTCCTCCGAGTCGGTGCCGAAGTCGACGACCTCGTACCCCTTCTCCTTCAAGAAGGCTTTGATCTCCTCCTTGTAACGATAGCCTGCGTGGTCGGATGCGATAGCAATTTTCATCGTAACCCTCCTTGAATGATTGGAACTACAGTCTCTCGAGGTCTTCGCGGGTGCGCGCGTTGCCCGTGTTCAGAGTTCCCCGAGGTTCAAACATGAGGACGTGGACCTCCTCCGCGGCGACGGGTTGGTGTTCCACGCCGCGCGGAACGATAAGAAACTCCCCCTCGTCCAGTGTGACGTCTCCCAACGTGCTGCGGATCAGCAGCTGCCCCCGGATGACGTAGAAGAGTTCGTCGGCGTCGTCGTGGTGGTGCCAGACGAAGTCGCCCTGCAACTTGGCGATCTTGACCTGCTGCCCGTTGAGCTCACCGATGATCCTAGGGGACCAGAGCTCCTCGAACTGGGCGAACTTAGGAATGCGAATTAAACAACTTGAGCAAAAGCAAACTGAAAGCGCTCCCGAAAGTCACCTACAATGCCCAAGTTATTTCGCTTTCAGTCCTTAGCGGCGAGGCTTACCTTTTTCACCCCCTCCTCCTCTCGATACCGGCTGCGTGGCTCCGGCCCCTTTTATTCTATATTCATTTTTGATATAATGATAGTCGAAGGGGTAACTACCTCGTTTACTAACCAATCATGCAAGGAGGGCAGAGTATGGCACCGCGAACTAAATTAGCACGTGAGATCAGCCGGGCGTTGGAGGAGAACGAATTGACCGCCGATGCGGGTATCAGTGTTGTGGACGACGGCGGCGTCATCACCCTGAAGGGCGTCGTGGAGACCTACGAGATCCGTGAAGCCGCGGAGTCTATCGCTGAATCCTTCGACGAGGTCGTCGAGGTGGTCAACGACCTCTCGGTCGAGGAGGAACTCGAGGAGGACGACGAGTACCTGGGGGAGGAGCCCTACGAGGACGACGACTTCTTCGAGGACGATGCGGACGACGAACTCTACGACGATCCGGACTACTGATCACAATTTCCGAAGTGCGAGGAGGGATCGTGGTCGGACGATCGAAGCTTGTAGAGCGCATCCGTGCGGTGCTGGAGCACGATCCGCGCACCGGCGATGCGACCGTCAATGGGGTGGACGATGACGGTCTCATCACTCTCGAAGACGAGGTCGGCGATCAGGAGATCCGTGAGGCGCTGGAGCAGATCGACCGCTCTTTCGTCGAGGTCGGCGAGGTCGTCACCGATCTCGCCACACACCTTACCAACCGACAGAAACTCTATGCATAACTAAAGGAGGAGCTACGTGGTTCTAAGATCAGATTTGGCAGAACGCATTGCTTCGGCACTGGAGTCGGATGCCCGGACGTCCGACGCGACCATCAGCGTGGTGGACGACAATGGATTTATCACTCTCACGGGAGGGGTCGAGGATCTCGAGACCCGGGAGGCGGCAGAGGAGGTCGTCCGCTCCCTCGCCGGTGTCGTCGAGGTCGTGAACGATATCGAGGTGGAGGAGGCGCCCGCCGGGAGCGACCATGCCGAGGAGGAGGAAGAGGGCGTGGAGGAGGAAGAGCTCTTCGATATGGACTATATTCCGGAGGGTACTGAAGAGGACGAAGACGACGTCGACACGGTGGCGCCCCCTCAGCCTTACTGATCCTGGGTTTCAGAAGGGGAAAGAAACTGCCCGGCGATAAGCCGGGCAGTTGGCTGGTCCTAGCCCTCTCCGTGATGGTGGTGAGCGTGAGCAGTCTGCTCGCGGCTCTGTCCATCCTCCGACTGACTCTGTGCTTTCTGTGGGACCCGGATTTCGATCCGGCCCTCGCGAATGCGCGTCTCGTAGTGCGGTGCGGCGTAAGTCGAAGGGCCGTGGACGAGGTCCCCGCTGCAGACGTCGAAGACACTGTCGTGCCACGGGCAGGTGAGCCGGTGATCTGCGATCTCCCCCTCGTCGAGGGGGCCGCCTGCGTGGGGGCAGGCGGCGCCGAGAGCACAGACCTCCCCACCCTTCTTGTAGAGCATCACCGGTTGGCCCTCCACGTTGATGCGCGTGGGCTTGTCCTGGGGCAGGGCGTCCACCTCCAGCACCGCCTGCCACTCCTGGGGCAGGGTGCGGGGTTCGGCATGGTTGACGCCGACCCTCTTCTTGAAGACGAGGTGCCCACCCAGATAGGCGCCTAGCGTTGCCAGGCTCACGCCCAGCGCCGAGAAGAGCAGCCCCTGTCCCCGATTACCGTCCTTCCGCGCCTTGAGGGAGAAGCCGTGGGCGACGAAGGCGGCATCGTTGAGGAGAGCGTGCGTGAGGCCCACACCGGCCGCCGGTTGGGGGATGGTGGAGAAGTCGGCCAGGCCCGCGAGTATCGTAGGGACGGCTGCCGTGGTTCCCAGCGCTGTGAGGGCGTCCGCCGTCTGCTCCGCCGACTTCGACTTCATCCCCAGGGAGAAGAGATCGAAGAGGGGGGCCAACAGCCACGAGCCGACGACGATGTCGGTGAGCACCGGGTGCAGGGGATGGCCCAGCCAGGTGCCGTGCAGCAGGTCGACGGCGCTGCGCACGTCATCGCCACCCTTCAAGACCGCGCCGTGGATCGTTTGTGCAGCCTTCTGGCCCGGTTTCTGGAAGATCGATAATCTCTCGACAAAGTTCTCCAGCAGTTCTCTCAGCATAACGAGGTCTCCTTTCGTGTCGTGATTGATTAGGGTGCGTTTCACTCCAGTTGTGACTTATCCGTGGCTGAAACGTAAAGCGTGAAACGTGAGCGCCTCACGGTTTACGTTTCACGTTTCACGCCTCGGTTTAACTCAAGTGAAACACACCCGCTTGATGATTGACAACTTGTGCAGTCCCGTAGATCCGCGCTGGGCATCAAGTGCCCTCCCCGCCGTCCTTGACTAACTGCGCGAAGAGGGCCGCCGCGGCTGCGGTTACGCCCGCCACCGCACCTCCGCCCAGGAGCAGCCGGTTGCGGTCACGGTGTGGGTGGAGGATCTCCTGCGCCGCCAGGTAGCCCGAGAGGGCGTTGGTGCCGGCCCCGGGCCAGGTGGAGGCGCCCACCATGTAGAGATCCTCGATGGGCGTCCGGTATCTCGACCAGCCCGGGAAGGGGCGCCAGAGGAAGAACTGGCGCAGGTGGTGGCTCCCGCTGATGCTGTCTCCTCCCACCAGGTTCGGGTTCCGCCGTTCCAGGTCGGCGGGGGAGAGGACGGCACGCTCCAATACCAGATCCCTCAAGCCCGGCGCGTAGTACTCCAGCTTCTGCATGACCCGCTCGGCGAAGGGCTCGGCGGCCGCCTCCCACGTCCGGGCCTCGATCTCGCCGCCGGCATCCCCCCGGATGGCCCTGGGAAGGGTTCTCACCTGCACCCAGAGGATCTGCTGCCCCTCCTCGGGCGTGCGGCCGGGGTCGATGGTGGCGGTCTGGCCGACGATGAGCAGGGGCTCCGAGGGCAGGTAGCCGTTGACCGCCTGGGTGTAGGTGCGCGAGAGATCCTCGACGTAGGGCGGGATGTGGACGTAGGCGAAGTCGGCGATCTCCTCGCCCGCTTTCCACCGGGGCTTACCGCTCAGGGCCAGGTGCAACATCATCGTGGCAGGTCCGTAGCGGAAGCGCGCTACCTGGCGCACGAACTCTGCCGGGAGCAGTTCTTCATCCAGGAGCCGTCCGAAGAGCACCCGCGGGGTGATGTTGGCGATGACCGCTTTGCGGGCAGCGATACGCTCGCCCGAGGCCAGCTCCACCGCCGTCGCCCGTCCTTTCTCCACGACGATCTGGGTGACCTCGGCCTCCGTGCGCAGCTCCCCGCCGTGCCCCTCGAGAACGCCCACGAGGGCCTCCACCATGCGCGAGGCGCCTCCCTCGACCACCGAGATCCCCTCGTGCATGTCGGTGAAGGTCTCGAGGAAGGGGAACATCGTGCCCCCGGAGACCTCCGGTCCGAAGTCCAGGTGCAGGCCCCACGTCGCCAGCAGGGTCCGCGCCTCGGGGCTCGCAAAGTAGTTCTCGGTCAGCTCCCGCGGGGAGGCCAGGATGATCTGCAGCAGCTCTAGGAGCGTCTCGAGGCCGGTGGTTCGTACGGCTTTGGTCAGTGCCACACCCGCGTCGAGGGAGGGGAGAGGGAGGTTGTAGAGGGGCAGGAGTGTCTTCTGGAAGGTCTTGAAGCGCTCGTAGAGGCGGGACCAACCCTCGGCGTCCTGCTCGTTGTGTGCGTTGAGCAGCTTCAGCGTACGCTCGGGGTCCTTGTAGACCCGCAGGCTCTTCCCGTCGGGAAAGATGTTGCAGTAGGGCTGGGAGGAGGTGACGTAGTGCAGGCCGTGGGCCTCGAGCTCGCCCTGCAGCTCCTTGTAGACCGGTGAAGCGAGAAAGAGGTTCTGGTTCGTGGCGTAGAGATCGTGGACGAAGCCCGGACGGGTGATCTCACCGCTGCGCACGGCGCCGCCGGGACGCTCGTTTCGCTCCAGCACCAACACCTTCCAGCCGGCGCGGGCCAAGTAGACGGCGGCGACCAATCCATTGTGGCCTCCCCCTACGATAATTCCGTCATAAGTCGTCATATTACCCTCCCTCCGGAAGTCAAACAGTCCTCAGTCTGATAGTCAGATCGTCATTTACGAAGTCCCACAGCGTCTCGTGGAGGTCTGCGCTCTCCTGCGCCCGGCCCATCTCTCCGCAGACCTCGATCAGACGGCTCAGGACGTCCACGTCCCCTCTGGTGTAGCGCCGGATCTGCTCGAGAGCTTCCGCGAGCACCTCCCTGAGGGAGTAGATGTGGGTGGTTAATGAAGTAGATGAGCGCTCCGATGGATAAGAGCGAGAGGAGCAGAGCGAAGTTGGTCGCAATAAGGGGGACGAAGTTGTCATGATCGCGTACCCCTCGCAGCGCCAGCAGGGTGAAGAGAAAGGTACCCATGAGAATGCCCAGCACGTGCTGGTTAGCGCTGTCCCCCAGGTACTGGCGGAGAATACGAGGGGAGTAGGTGTTGGCGGTCTGGACCACCGCAACCATCATGATGGAGAAGGTGAGGGAGGTGACGGTGAGCATCGCCGATGCGATGGAGCCTAACATGGTACGGGCTCCCTGAACCCCGCCGGTGAGGAACCAGCCGCGTGCCAGGCTCCCTGCCGCAGGGCTCCACTGCCGGTCGACGGCTGTGAGGCCGAAGGCCAGTAGTACGAAGGCCACGACCCACAGCGTGGGACGGAACCAGAGGCTGCTCTTGAGGTTGGACCAGAGTTTTTGGAGTTGCATCCCCCTGCACTCCTCGTGTGACGGTTACCCTACCGGACCCCTGCACGTCTGAGCGGTCTGGAAAAATAGTATGATATCTATAGTATAAAAGGTATTGGGAATTTCGTCAAACGTTGCTTATTCTCCAGGGGGTAGGGGACCGGACTAGAACCGGGGGGCAGAATCAAGTCTCTTCATCCTCCGGCAGGATGAGGCGCAGGCGGGTGCAGCGCCGCGGTGCCTCTTCCAGATCCAGAGCCTTGAGGACCTCGTCGGGGCGCCCCGTGGCGCCGGGTCGGGCGGTGAGGCGCATCTGCAGGGCGACCTCCCAGCTTGCAGCGTCCGGATCGACGACCGCCAGCTCCGTGACCAGAGGGCGCAGGTCGTAGCTCTTGTTGTGCCGCCGCCCCCGCTTTGGACGGAGCAGCGTCTCCGCTGCCAGCATCTCGGCGACGGCGCTCTCTAGGGCCGCACGATCGACGTCCCGCAGCAGCACCTCGTACTCCGTGGCGTCGATCTCCTGCTCGAGGGCGGGAGCGTCCTCGTCGACGGCTGCGACGGCCCGTAGCGTCAGATCCCGGGGCGTCTTGCCGACGAGCGCTTCCCGGACCCTCTCGGGGCTCCAGGGTACCTCCAGCCAGATGTCCAGCCACTCCGCCTCACCTCCGCAGCCCGTGGGCAGGGGGAGGGCGATCTGCATCTTGGGGCGGGGGTGAAAGCCCTGGCTGTACTGGAGGGGGACGCCGGCCCGGCGCAGGGTGCGCTCCCAGATGCGACCCAGGTCGAGCACGGAGACGTAGGCCAACGTGCGCTCGGTGGCAAAGGTGATGCGGTGGCGGAAGGCTTCTGCGGTCACGTTTGTCGCTCCTCCCGGTCCCCCGGCACGGGACACTGCCACTCGTCCCCGCAGATCTCGGGGAAGTTGGCGAGGATGCCGCAGCCGTGGCACTTCTCCCGGCAGTCGTTCAGGAACTCCCCCCGCTGGCTGCGGCGGTAGTCCTGGAGAAGGAAGCGCTTCTCGACGCCGCTGTGCAGATGGTGCCAGGGGAAGACCTCGTTCTCCTCTCGGGGGCGGTAGAGGAAGAAGTCCAGCAGCGCTTCGCCGGAGCCGAAGAGCGCCGTGCCGACCTCCTCGATGGCTTCGTCCCAGGCCTCGGGATGCCACCACTCGTCCCAGGCGTCGAAGCGGGCACCTGTGCGCCAGGCCTGCTCCACGACGGCGTTGAGGCGCCGGTCGCCCCGGGTCAGCAGCCCTTCGATACGGCTGATGGGGTACCGGTTCCAGCCCAGACGCAGACCGCGTCCCCGCACGTTCTTCCGCAGGTAGCCCAGCCGCTCCTCGATGACGTTCTCCCGCGCCATGGGCTCCCACTGGAAGACGGTGTGGGGTTTGGGGATGAAGGTGCTGGCGCTGACGTGCACCTCCGCCTTCCGGCCTCCGACACGGCGTGCCAGGCGGCGCATGTCGTGGGCCATGTCGGCGATGGCCACGACGTCCTCCAGTGTCTCGCCGGGCAGACCGATCATGAAGTAGAGCTTGAGGGTGCGCCAGCCGCGCTCGAAGACCTCCGCGGCAATCTCCATCAGGGTTTCGGTGGTGACGTCCTTGTTGATGCGTGCCCGCAATGCCTCCGTGGCGGCCTCGGGGGCGAAGGTGAAGCCGGAGCGCCGGCTCTCGCTGAGGCTGTCCGCGAGGTTGACGGAGAAGGCGTCGATGCGAAGGCTGGGGAGGGAGAAGCCCACGTGGCGCCCGCTGAAGTGCACCTTCAGCGTCTCCATGAGCGGGACGATCTCCGTGTGGTCCGCCGTAGAGAGGGAGAGGAGGGCGAACTCCTCGTAGCCGGTGGCGACGGCGATGGCCTCCACGTCCTCCACGATCTCCTCGGCGGGGCGCTGGCGCACGGGGCGGGTGATGACACCCGCCTGGCAGAAGCGGCAGCCGTGGGTGCAGCCCCGCTGAATCTCCACGACGCCCCGCTCGTGGACGATCTCCACGTTGGGGACCAGCTGGCGCACGGGGGTGGGGGGCAGCGCGCTGACGACGCGCTTGCGCACCCGGCGCGGGGCCTCCGGTACCGTCGGCTCTATCCGCTCGAGGCTGCCGTCGACGGTGTAGACGGGCCGGTAGAAGCGAGGAATGTAGAGCCCCTCGATGTCGAGGAGAGTACGGAGCTGCTCCTCGCGCGGCAGCTCCCTCTGTACCAGCAGCCGCTCCACCACCTCGACGAGAATCTCCTCACCGTCTCCGATGACGAAGGCGTCGAAGAAGTCGGTCATGGGCTCGGGGTTGAAGGTGCCGTGCCCCCCTCCGATGACGAGCGGGTGGCGGCGGTCGCGCTCCGCTGCCCGTACGGGCAGACCCGCCAAGTCGAGGAGCTCCAGGGTGTTGGTGAAGAGCTGCTCGTAGGCGGCGCTGATTCCCAGGAGATCGAAGGCGGCGACGGGGCGGTAGGACTCCAAAGCGTAGAGGGGGACGCCCTGGGCGCGCAGCTCCGCGATCATGTCGGGGGCGGGCAGGTAGGTGCGCTCCGCCAGGGTGTCGGAGCGCCGGTTGAGGATGTCGTAGAGGATGGTGAGGGCGAAGTTGGACATTCCCAGGTCGTAGAGGTCGGGGAAGGCCAGGCAGACGTGGAGTGGTGTCTCGTCCCACGGCTTGTGGACGGTGTTGTACTCACCGCCCACGTAGCGTCCGGGCTTGCGGACGCGATGGAGCAGCGCCTCGATGCGCTCCCAGGGGATGGGGGCGTGAGGGATGGTCGGGTTCAAGGATCTGTTCATGCAGATTGGACGCTGGGGCCGCCGACCCCTTCGCTGGCCGGGTGAGAAACTCGTGGAGATCCCGCCTTAGTCGAAGCCGCCGGTGGTGGCCCTAGTTCACCACCTCCAGGACCCGCACCCAGATCTTGCGGCGGCGGGGGCCGTCGAATTCGGCGAAGAAGATACCCTGCCACTGCCCCATCTGCAACTCTCCCCCCTGCACGAAGATGAAGTGATCGCTCCCCACGAGGACGGCCTTCACGTGAGCGGGAGAGTTCCCCTCACGGTGACTGTAGGAGAGGCTCTCCGGCGTGATGTGCTCGAGGACCATGGCGATGTCCTGCTGCACCGAGGGGTCCCAGTTCTCGTTGAGCACGATGCCCGCCGTCGTGTGGGGGCAGAAAATAAAGCAGACACCATCCTGGACCTCGGTGTCTGCCAGTGCCTGCTTGATCTTATCGGTGATGTCCACCAAATCAACCTTGTTGCGCGTCTGAACCTCGATCTGAACGTACATTCACACCTCTAAAGATAGAATTAGGAAGCCAACTGTTGAATTAACGACTGCCTACATCAAGAAGTCCCGCAACTTGCGACTGCGCCCCGGATGGCGGAGTTTGCGCAGAGCCTTCGACTCGATCTGCCGGATGCGCTCCCGGGTCACCTTGAAGGCCTGCCCGACCTCCTCCAGGGTGTGGGGCTGCCCATCCTTGAGGCCGAAACGCATCTCCAGGACCTCCCGTTCGCGCTCTCCCAGCTCGTTGAGGATGCTCTGTAACTGCTCCCGCAGCATCTGCGTCGAGGTCGCATCCATCGGTCCCGGCAGATTCTCGTCCTCGATAAAGTCGGCGAGTTCGCTGTTGTCCTCGTTGCCCACGGGGCTCTCCAGGGACATGGGCTCCTGGGAGATGCTGATGATACGGCGTACCTTGCCCATGGCGCGGCGCAATTTGCGCTCCAGGTGGGGGGGCAGCGGGCGGTCGTTGGAGCGCGCCTCGAGGATGGCGTTCACGTCCTCCGCCGCCATCACGTCCATCTCCAGGGCCAGCTCGTCGAGGGTCGGCTCCCGTCCCATGCGCTGCGTGAGCCGCCGTTGTACCCGCATCAGCCGGTTGATGGTCTCCACCATGTGCACCGGAATGCGGATGGTGCGAGCCTGGTCGGCGATGGCCCGGCTGATGGCCTGCCTGATCCACCAGGTGGCGTAGGTGGAGAACTTGTAGCCGCGGGTGTAGTCGAACTTCTCCACGGCGCGCAGGAGTCCGATGTTCCCCTCCTGAATGAGGTCGAGGAAGGAGACCCCCCGGCCCACGTAGCGCTTGGCGATGTTGACCACCAGGCGCAGGTTGGCCCGCACGAGCATCTGTTGGGCTTCGGCAGCGATGACCTCCACCTGCAGCCACCAATCTTCCAGCTCACTGGAGACCACCCGGGGGCGGATGTGGCGAATGGTGGGCCAGCGCTCCTCACGCTCCACCAGGTAGTCCTTGACGGACACGATGAGGGAGGAGGGGAGCAGGAAGAGAAAGTTGATCATGTCGAGCAGCGCGATAATGATCGGGCGCCACTCGGGGTCATCTCCCCAGCGATTGGGGCCCATGTAGGTGTAGAGGGTGGAGGGCACGGGGCTGATGAGCACCTCCTGCTGCTGCAAGATCTCCTCGAGGATCTCGTGAGCCAGCGGCGTGACGAGCTCGTACTTCTTGGCGCTGTGCTGGCTGCTGTTCCACGACTTGCGCGCCTCACGGTAGATGTGCTCAACGCTGGCGAGGACGCCGTCGTCGGAGCCGTTGTCACCACTCTGCCCCATACGCTGGATTTCGGAGAGCTGCGCGGCGGACTCACGAATCAGACAGATCCAGACCTCCTGGTAGGGCTCCAGCAGATCGACCCGTCCGATCTCCCGCAGATACATCCGTACGGGGTCATCCACGAGAGCGGCTACGTTCGTTGTCATCTCTTCTTCAATCTGATTCAGTTCGTCGCTTGAAGGTTCGCTGTCCAACTCGTCCTCGTCGTCGTCGTCCTCATCGAACTCCTCGCTATCATCATCGGCGTCGTAGTCCCGTTCCCACTCTTCATCCTCGGGTCGTGCAGAACGTTCTTCCAGATGCTCCTCCTCATCGGAGTCCTCCTCATCGGAGAAATCCTGGAACTCCTCTTCCAGCTCCTCGGGGGGCAGGCTGGTCTGCTTGGTTGCTTTCTCACGACCGTGAGATCCCATAGATCACACTCCTTCTGTCCCGATATCGTCCACTATAAGGGTCGCCGAGCCACAAATGCCGCGGGTACTGCATCCGCTGGGATACGCGATAATCGCTGCACACCGGCGCCCGGACCGTCTCTGTTCAATAAGCCCAATCTACACTCTCCAGATCCGCAGGCTGGAACTGCTCACCTTTCAGGACCGCCATCACCCTTGTACCGGCCAGTTCGACCTTCCGTTTCTTGGCGTGGATACTCCTGAGCGTTGCGCCATACTTCTTGTGCGCTGCTTCCCCCTCTGCCGTCGCCTGAAGAATTAAATCATACACTTCTGCGCTCATTTCGTCCAGTTTCCGTTCGCGGATGTGCAGGATGCTGCGCAGCAGGGTCCGCTCCCACTCTGCCAGAGGTTCGTCGGGAAGGGGATTGTGTACCCACTCGGCGACCTTCTCCTGCAACTCCGGCGGAAGATAGTCCTGCATCTCCTGCATGGGATCGGCCAGTTCCTCCAACCAGGCCTCCCAGATGAGGCGGCTGGAGAGGGAGAAATCCTCATCCTGCAGGGCGTTCAGGCCCAGCGCGGCCAGATCCAGCTCCACCCGTTCGTAGAGCTCCGGAAAGTGGAGCAGAATCCGCAGGACGAACTCCTCGTGATCGGTCGTCGTGTCGATCTTGTCGGCGGAGGCGGCGACGGCGGCTTGACGACGCACGGCCTCCACCCGATCCCGGGCGCGCATCCGATCCAGGATCATGCGGGCATCGATGCCCAGCTGGAGCGCGAACTCCTGGGCGTAGGATTCCCGCTCGACGCCTCTGGTGATATCGCGCAGCAGGGGGATCATGGCATCGACGATTCGCGCCTTGCCCCTGGGCTCCGAGGGATCCTCCTGCCGGAGGAGCTGCTCGAAGTAGAAACGGACGACGGGCTGTGCGCTATCCAACAGCGCCTGCCAGGCCTCCTGATTCTCCAGAATAAGCTCGTCAGGATCGACATTGTCGGGCAGCAGGACCACACGGATGTTGGCGTTGAGCCGTCCCTCGTAACCTACGAGCCCGCGCGGATCGAAGACAGCTTCCCACTCGCGGTCCAGCGTCTGCCGCGCGGTCTCCAGCCCCCGCAGGGTCGCCTGGACCCCCGCATCGTCGGGATCCAGCGCCAGGATAAAGTTCCGGGTGAGACGTTGGAGCTGTTTGAGATGCACCTCGGTGAGCGCGGTCCCCATGGGAGCGACGATGTTCTCGTAGCCCGCCTGCCAGGGGATCATCACGTCCATGTAGCCTTCAACGATGATTGCAGCGTCGAGCTCGCGAACGGCCCGTGCTGCCGAATCCAGTCCGAAGAGCACCTTGCTCTTGTCGAAGAGCGGGGTCTGGGGCGAGTTCATGTACTTGGGCTGGTCCTCGGCACTCAACACCCGCCCACCGAAGGCGATGACCTTGCCGCGCCGGTTGCGGATGGGAATCATGACGCGGTTACGAAAGCGATCGTAGGTGCCTCCTCCGTCGCGCTCCACGAGCAGGCCGGCCTTGAGGAGCTCCTCCACGGTGAAGCCCTGACCCAGCAGGTGGGTGCGCAGGGCGTCCCAGGCGTCGAGGCTATATCCCAGCCGGAAGTGCTCCACGGTACGCCGCTGGAAGCCCCGTCTGCGCAGGTAGGCGCGGGCCGGGCCGGCTTCCGGCGCGGAGAGGAGCAGACGATGGTAGTACTCCGCGGCGGCCTCCAACGCCGCCTGCAACCGGTCGCCCTCCTCGGCAGCCTTGACCTGCGTGGGGGTGAGCGGGCGCACCTCAATGCCCGCCTGGCGCCCCAGCTCCTCGAGAGCCGTGCGAAAGTCCCACCCCTCGTACTCCATCGCGAAGGTAAAGATGTCACCCCCTTTGTCGCAGCCGAAACAGTGCCATCGCTGGCTGTCCGGAAAGACAAAAAAGGAAGGCGTCTTCTCGTTATGGAAGGGACAGAGACCTTTAAGGTTTCGTCCGGCTTTCTGGAGATGAACGGTGCGATTCACGACATCGGTGAGATCCAGCCGCTCCTTGATTTCTTCCACGACGCTCATGCCACTCTATTGTACTCCGCTCGTCTCTTAAGGCAAAATTGACTCCAGGGGCCTGCGGCGGCGGCACGCCTTTGGGACCTCCGGCGCTTGCTCACCCCTCTCACTATCACATTACTATTGTACGGCGGTCTTCCCCTGAGGCAATTGAGATCCCAGCCGCGCCTTACCGGAGCTCGACCTGCCAGTCCAGGATCTCCATCTCGGGGTGCTGCTCCTCGATCCAGTTGACCGCCCGATCCAGTACCGTGTGGACGTGGCGCGTGTCGTTAGCGACGGTGACGATGGCGATGGCCGCTGTCTGCCACACGTCTTGGTGTTCCACCTCGGCGACGGCGACCTCAAAGCGCTTGCGCAGTTGATTGAGCAGGGGCTTGAGCTGTCCCCGCTTCTCTTTCAGCGAGGCGGTCCCGGGCAGATAGAGTTTGAGGGTACAGAGTCCGATGATCATGCCATGGTCCTCCTTTTAATGTCGTGCCGTCCAGGCGCGGTTCCCATACTTCTCCGCGACCAGCCGCTCCGCGACCATTCGCTCCTCGAGAAGCAGCGAGCCGGGTTGCAGTTCCAGATTCAATATTTCGCCGAAGGCGCTCACGAGGGCCTCCTCCAGGGTCCGCCGGGAGATGGGGTGTCTCAGGGCCTCCTCCAGTGTCGTGGCCCGACCCCGGATGCGCTCCGGATGGATACGGGCGACCAGCAGCTCCCCGATGTGCGCGATATCTCCGGACAAGGGGATGCTGCCGTGCTGAAGGATGCCCCCGCGCACGCGCATCTGTGCGCTGCCCACGAGCTTGCGGTCGTCGACGGTGATCTCGTAGTCGGAGGAGATCTCGAAGCAGACGGGACTGCGCATGCGGCGGTTCTCGCTGTGGCTCATGGCTGCTACCCGGCTCACCCCCACGGCTCTAAGCGCGCTGAGGATGGGGCGGCTCAGGCGGCGGTAGCTGGCGACAATATCTCCGGCAACCCGCGGGTCGTCGTCAGGCACGGCGACGCTGTAGGTGAGCTCGTCACCATGCAAGACCGCCGTGCCCCCCGTGGGGCGGCGGAGCAGCCGGTAGCCGTGCGCGCGCAGGACCTCTTGAGCGATGTCGGCCACCGGTTGCCCCCGTCCCAGCGTCACTGCGGGCTCCCAGGTGTAGAGCCGGAGGGTGGGGGGGGCCAGCTGGGCCACGACGGCTCGCAGGATGGCCTCGTCCACCGCCAGGTTGTAGGCTCCGTCGTTGGGACGCTCCTCGCGCAGGAGGCGCCAAACAGCAGGTGGATAAGCGTGGGCACTCATGAAGTGGCAGGCTAGGGGGAGGGCCCTTACCCTCCGGTGCGGAGATAGCGGGCGTAGAGGTCGAGGGAGCGCTCGATCTCGGACATCGCCACCTCGCGCCCTTGCCACTCCAGCACCTCCACACCGATGTGTTGGAGGTCCTTGTAGACGGAGAAGAAGTGAGCCACCTCCTGCAGGAAGTGGGGCGGGACGTCCTCGAGCTCTTGATAGGAGTCGAAGAGGGGGTCGGTGGCGGGGACGGCCAGGATCTTATCGTCGTGGAGGCCCCGGTCGAGCATCCTGAAGATGCCCAGTGGGCGCGCCTCGATGACACAGCCGGGAAAGGTCGGCTCGTTGGTCATGACCAGGACGTCCAGCGGGTCGCCGTCGTCGTAGTGGGTGCGGGGGATGAAGCCGTAGTCACCGGGATAGTGGAGGGAGGAGTAGAGGACGCGATCGAGCTTCATGAAGCCCGACTTGTCGTACTCGAATTTATTGCGAGAGCGTTTGGGGATCTCGACGATCACGTAGATGGATTCCGGGACGTTGGGCGGCCCTGGTGGCAGGTCATGCCAGAGATTCGCCATAAGTTCTTTGCCTCCACTGCATCTTCAGAGTCGAAAAGCGACGCCACCGTACCACAACATTGTACATAGCTTTCCCGGGATGCAAAACAGGCGCGGAAAGAACCACGCGCCTGTTCTAAACTGAACTCGCAGAGACTACTGGCCCACGAGCGCCAGGATGTCGGCGCCGTAGGTCTCCTGGCGCCAGGGACCGATGCCCGGCACCTCGATCAGCTCCGCCTTCGAGGTGGGAGGGTGCCACGCCAGAGCCCAGAGGGTGGCATTGGGCAGGATGACGTCGGAGTCCACGCCCCGTCCCGCCGCGACCTGCTTGCGCCAGCCGTGCAGGACGTTGTAGCGCTCCACGACCTCGTCGGGGGGACGCTCCCCCTCCTGGGGACGTGGGGGCAGGGGCTTGGTCTTGGTGCGCAGAGCGTTGAGAATCCCCCTCCCGAAACGCCGCACCTGGTGGTGGGTGAGACCGGTCGCTTTCAACTCCTTGCGGCTCCGGGGCTGGCTGCGGGCGAGCGCGACCAGCCTCCTATCACCCAACACCTTGAAGGAGGGGCGATCCAGCCGCTCCGCGGTGGCCTCCCGCCACCGGTGGAGCTGGTACAACCAGTGCTTCTCACGATTGCTTAGCCCTTGCAGACCTTTGATGCGCCAGAAGGTCGACGCGACGTCGTGGATGGGAGGCTCAGCGATGTGCCGGCGCAGGTAGTCGAAGACCTCCTGCGCCTCCTGCCAGCGTCCCCGCTCCCGGAGGGCCTGCGCCTCGATCTCCCGCAGCTCCAGGAGATAGTGGGTGTCCATCCGCGCGTAGCGGACGGCCTGGGCGTCCAGGGGACGCCGGCCCCAGTTGTAGCGCTGGAACTTCTTGTTGACGTGTACCCCAAACTGCTCCTCGAGCAGGTTCGCCAACCCTACGCGAGGCCAGCCCAGGATGCGGGCAGCCCACATGGTATCGAAGAGCGACCCACAGGTAAAGCCGTAATCCCGCTGGAGCACGATCAGGTCGTAGTCGGCAGCGTGGAAGATCTTCTCGATCTCTGTGCTGGCAAGGATGGGGCCCAGAGGGCTGAGATCCTCCAACGCAAAGGGGTCGACGAGATAGTCGCTATCGGGGACGCTGATCTGAATAAGGCAGACCTGTTCTTTGTAGGCGTAGAGGCTGTTGGATTCCGTGTCGATGGCGATCCGGGGTTGCTCTGTCAGCCGTTCTACGAGGTGTGCAAGAGCCTCAGGAGTCTCCACCAGGATGGGGGGCTTCTGTGGAAGATTGTCTGGTTGTGCGTTATGATTAGGCATAGGTCATCATTATCGACCCTCTCGCCAGATTGTCAAATCGAGCCTCAGGATCACGCGATTGTTCCTCCTCTGGTTTCTGTTACAATCAGGCTATGAGACGTCTTCTCTTTGTGATCTGGATCTGTATATTGGTGGCCTGCAGGGGGACTCCGTCGCCTACACCCTCTCCAACCCCCACCTCCTCTCCGCCGGTGACCCCTGGCGGAGGCGTGACCGCGATCACCGGGACGCCCGCGCCGACTGAGGCCCTTCCTCCTCCCACCTCGACACCGGTTCTACTCGATCCGCGTCTCGAAGTCGAGGAGATCTACACCTATCCGGACCCCCTCTACAGCGAGGATCCGCTCACCCTCGACGTCTTTCCCCGGCTGCCGCCTGAACAGGATGAGACCTACACGGTCACGGTGCGCCTTCCGACGGGGGTGGAACTGTCCGCACCGGCGGTACGTTACGGTTTCAGTGAGGCGCTGCGCAGTCGTTTTATCTGGGCCTGGGATACCACCGGCTTCACGGGCACCCAGGCGCTCACTCTGACCTTGCTGCTGCCACCCGGTGGGGAGGACGCCGATCTCCTGAACAATACCCGGGTCATCACCGTCGACCTGCGCTCTCGTGACGCTCTTCTTCCTCCGGCCCCAGGTGTGGCGTGGGCGGTGGAGGAGGTGGACGGCTTCCGGCTGCACTATCTCGCGGGCACGGCAGCGGAACGGGACCTCGGGAGGCTGCGGGAAGAGGCCGGGGAGGCCTACGCCGACGTGACGGAGACGTTGGGCGTGGAGATCGGCGCGCCCCTCGACATCTACCTGCTCGATCGGGTGATCGGTCAGGGGGGATATGCCACGGAGAGCTGGGTCGCCATCTCCTACGTGGACCGCATGTACGCGCCTGCCCAACTGCCCTTGCTGCTGCGCCACGAACTTACCCACCGCCTGGACGAAGCCGTGGGGTGCGATTGGGCGCCCACGCTCCTGCGGGAGGGGTTGGCAGTTCGGGTGGCGGGCGGGCACTATTGGCCCGAATCGGCGGCGCGCAAAGGCGCAGCACTCTTGGAGAGCGGGCTCTACATCCCTCTAGGGACCCTCAGCGATGACTTCTATCTGCACCAGCACGAGATTAGCTACCTCGAGGCGGCGGCGTTGGTAACCTATGTCGTTGAGGGGTGGGGATGGGAGGGGCTGGAGGCGCTCTGTGCGGTCGCTGCCGAAACGGAAGGCGACGACCGGGAGGAGCTGGAGGCGGGCCTGCAGGCCCTCGGCTGGGAGAGCCTCCAGGCCTTCGAGCGCGAGTGGCTGCGGTGGCTGGGAGCCATCCGGGTCTCAAACAGGGAGGAGGCTCTCCTGCAGGCGGAGCTGCACCTGCTGGAGACGATGCGCGCTTATCAGGTGCAGTACGATCGCTCGGCGAACTTCCGCACGGGTATCCTCTACAACCCTGCCGAGGGAGAGCGCCGGGAGATCACCGCCAGCTTCGCGCGCAACCCCCGAGAGCCGGAGCCCATCGCCCTCGAGCTGCTGCTGGTGATGGCTCAGGACGCTCTGCGGGATCGCGCACCGGAGCGGGCCCAGCTCTGGTTGGAGGCGGTGGAGGGTGTGCTGAAGGAGGGCTTTCCGCCGGAGGGGCAGAGCGCCGATGTGCTCGCGATCACCCGAGCGGCTCTCGCCCGCGGCTACGAGCCCTACCGGCTGGTCTGTGACGAAGATGAGCGCTGTTTCGTCTACGCTCTGGAGCGCAGCGACTGGCCCCGTCAGGTGCTGCTGGTCGCCGTGAAGGTGGAGGGCCGGTGGGAGGTCGTGGGCCCTCAGGCGCTCCACGTCCCGCACAGGGGTGTTAGCCTGGGAAGAGAGGATGAAGGGCGATGAAGACCTATACGGCGACCATCTCCACTCCCCTCGGCGCTCTTTGGCTCTGCGCGACCGAGGAGGGGCTGTGCGGCGTCGAGTTCGGCGGCCCGTCAGAGGGGCTCAGAGGCGCGCTGGCCCGTTACGGGCTGGCCGTCCCTCTCCGGGAGGAGGAGCATCCCTTTCTGGCGCGGGCGCGGACGCAGATCGACGCCTACTTCGAGGGCCGGGTGCGCACCTTTGATCTGCCGTTGGAGCTGCAAGGCACCCACTTTCAGAGGGCCGTCTGGCAGACGCTGCTGAGGATTCCCTACGGGGAGACCCGTGCCTACGGAGAGGTCGCCGCGGTTCTCGGGCGCCCGCGTGGGGCGCGGGCCGTAGGGCAGGCGGTGGGGGCGAACCCGGTCTCTATCCTCGTCCCCTGTCACCGGGTGGTGGGCAGTGACGGTCAGTTGACGGGCTACGGTGGTGGCTTGGAGCGGAAGATGGCCCTGCTGGAGCTGGAGCAGGACGCTGTGCAGCTGCGCATGGAGGGGCCTGGCACGAGTACCCCGGAAGAGCCCGTGTAGCAGCAGAGCGCCGACACCTTGATAAATGCCTCGCCTGTGTTAGACTCCCCGAGTCTCTGGGATTTCGTAGGGTGGTGGGTAAACTGTCATCCCTTCGTGGTAGAAGTGTATCCGGTGGGGTCTTCCGTGTTGCGCCTTGTATCTTGAGCCTGCTAAGGAGTTCCTGTTATGTTTGATTTTAGTGCACCACCATCGGTATCTATGGCTAACCTGGTCTTGAACTTTGCCATTGCGTTGGTGTTGTCTTTAAGTGTCGCTTGGTATTACGAGCGTTTTGCACAAACTCTTTCCAACCGGCGCAAGTTCGCGAGATTGTTGCCCGTGCTTGCGTTGACGACGACCCTGGTGATCGCGATTGTCAAATCTTCTCTGGCGCTCTCTCTGGGTTTGGTGGGCGCCCTCTCTATTGTTCGTTTCCGCACGGCGATCAAGGAGCCGGAGGAACTCATGTTCCTCTTTATCGCAATCACCATCGGTTTGGGTGTGGGGGCGGATCAGCGCTGGCCGACGGTGATAGGCGTGCTCATTGTGCTAGGCTATATGGCCGTACGCTTGCTGCTGTCGCGCAAACCCCAGGCGAGCAATCTCTACCTCAACCTCGTCCTCGAAGAGGGTGCGGAGCAGGAGTCGCTCTTTCAACAGGCCAACGCCCGGCTTCTGGAACACCTTTCCACCGTCGATTTCCGTCGCCTTGATATGCGTGAGGGCCTGATGCAGCTGACTTATTTCATCCCGTGTGGTGATCCTGAAGTGCTGAACGCTTTGGTGGACAATCTGAAGCGTCAGCTGCCCGTGCGGGAGATCAGCTTCATCCAACAAGAATCGCTGCTGGGAGGCTGATTGAGGATCTCGTCCCCCCGAAAAACGCGCATCTCCTCCCCGGGTCTGGTTCCCCTGCCCTCCGGCGCTCCCCTGATGCTGCTGGCCTTTTCCCTGGCGGCCGCCTTCTTGTTGGGATTTCTCGTCCACGAGCAGGGCTGGCACGCGACGCTGCTGCGCTGGGGACGGGCGCCGGGCGCGAGCTTTGCTACCTGGCGGGTGCAGGCGGCTCTGCCGGTCGTCACGTCGGACATGCGCTTCGCCGACTACCAGCGTCTCCTTAACCTGCGTGAGCGGGCGGTGCGTCTGGGGGTTCACGTGCCCTTTGCAGGGGAGGATGTGCCTGCGTCGGTAGTTTCGGGTTCCGGCGTGCGGGTTGACGCGAGGGCCCGCCTTCCGGGGGGGGCGCCGGCTCCTTTGTCTGGAGATACGTGGCCCCTGGATCTGCGCCTCGCCGATGCAGCCGATTGGGTGCGCCTGACGCCGGTGACGGCGACCGGCTCGGAAGCAGCGTGGGAGCAGTGGGCCTATTTGGAGGCTCTGCGCCGGGCGGGTTTCACCGCTGCGACCCAGCGTCTGGTGCGCCTGCACCTCAACGGACGTGATCTGGGCCTCCACATACTGGAGACTCCCGCGACAGCTGAACTGCTTGTGGCCTTCGACCCCCGACCGGCGTGGGAAGCCCAAGCCGCCGGGGAGGCGCTGTTCGCGAACGGCTTTCGCTATGCTACTCTGACCGTGATCGAGGGCGCGGCTTCTCCCGCTGCGGCAGAAGCGCTGGCGCGCCTGCGTGCCGTGCAGCGCGGCGAACGGGTCCTCTCCGAACTCTGTGATGCCGAAACCCTGGGGCGCTTCCTGGCCTTGACGGCGCTGTGGACCGGTGATCCTGCTCCCGATTGGCGCACGCTGCGTTGGGCCTACGATTCGGCGACGCAGCAGTTCTCCCCCGTGGGTGCGGGCCATCCCTGGGCCGAAACCGCGCCACTGCCCGAGGCCTTCCTCGACGATCCCGCCGTGCAGGCGGCCTACGCGCGTGCCCTCGTGGAATTCTCCACCCCGGCCTACCTTGAGCAGGTACGCCGGGAGTGGGGCCCGGCCCTTGAAGCCCAATGGCTGGCGTTGGGAGCACCGGACACTCCCTGGCCGCTGCTCGAAGCCCGTCAGCAGACGCTGCGGGCGCGCCTGGCCCCAGAGCGGGCCATCAGCGCCACGCTCGCGCGTGAGGGTCAGGGATTTGTGCTGTCCCTGGCGAATCTGCAACCCTTCCCTCTAGAAATCACCGGCCTGGACGCCGGTGGTGCGGCCCTGCGCACGCTCGATCCGGCCTGGGTGTACCCGGAGGATGGCGTACTGCTGGTGGAGTCCGGCGACGCGCTGGTGCTGCGAGCGGCGCAGGGAGCGCTGCCCCGGGAGGTGCGCCTGCGCCTCCCCTGGGAGCTCACCACGGCGGGCGGCGACACACTGACCCTCATCGGGCGCCTCTGGGAGGTGCCCGCGCCCGAGCTGCGCATTCCCGTGGGCGAAGCGTTCCCGGAGCCGGAGCGTACCCCTTGATTCCGCGCTACGAGTTCAAAATCCCCTGCGCTCTCACGCTGCGGCCGGAGATCGAAGCCTGGGTGCGGTTGCACCCTGCCCATTGGCGGGCGAGCTATCCGCCCCGGCAGGTGAACAACATCTATTTTGATTCTCCGGATCTGCAGGACCTCAACACCAACCTGGGCGGTGTGGGGCGGCGCGAGAAGCTGCGGCTGCGCTGGTACGGACCGGAGCTGACGTGCGTTGCGGGCGCACAGTTGGAGCTCAAGTGCAAGGATGGTCTGGCGGGCTGGAAGGAGATCGCCTTCTTCACCGGAACGCTCGATTTGACCGGGCCGACGTGGCCCGAGCTGCTGGCGGCGCTACGGGAGGGTCTGGAGCCCCGGGCCCGGCTCTGGCTCGACAAACGCGCCGCGCCGGCGCTCATCAACGCTTACCGGCGGGCCTACTACGAGACCCACGATGGCGTGTTGCGCTTGACGCTGGATACTCGGCTCCGGGCTTACGATCAGCGCTTCTCGCTGGTGCCGAATCTCAGCCGTCCGGCCCTGCTGTCGGAGCAGCTGGTGATCGAGCTCAAGGGCTCGGTAGAGGACGATTCCGCCCGGCGGCTTTCTCAGGTGTTGCTGTCGCTGCCTATGCGTGTGGAGCGCTACTCGAAGTATCTACACGGCATGCTGGCGGCCCCCGATCTCGAACGGATCGTTACGTGAAGGGGGCCGGTCGAGAGGTGAACTATGAAGATCAACCGTGAAGG
This sequence comes from Anaerolineae bacterium, assembly GCA_034437215.1. Lineage (GTDB taxonomy): Bacteria > Chloroflexota > Anaerolineae > B4-G1 > SLSP01 > DAOTVC01. Next base: position 56,048 of record DAOTVC010000077.1, read on the forward strand.
TGCGCCGCTGGATCGCTCTGTCGCCGTGCCGCCATCACGAGGGTGGTGGGTGCGTTGGCCGCTGGTGCTGACCGTGGCGCTGCTCTTTCTAGGAGTGGGGGCGCTCATGGTGCAGATGTGGGCTAGCGAGATCCCGCTGGTCGCCGGGGAACCCGATCCCGCTGCGCCTCTTGCCCCCACGCCCACGGCTCTGCCGCAACCCACGCCTACACCCACCGCGCCGGAGTTGGGCGACCTGCTGGAGACGCTCTACATCGATATCGCGCCGCGCTACCTGGAGCAGATCGAGGTCAAACGCGCGGAGGCGCTGGAGCGCTGGATTCTCCTCACCGATTCCGATGACTTCGTCGCTGCGGAACTACGCTTCCGGGAGGAGATCATTCCTGCACGCATGCGTTTGAAAGGGGATTGGGCCGATCACGTCGCCTACGATAAGTGGTCCTTCCGCATTCAGACGCGCGATGACCATTACCTGGACGGCATGGAGGTTTTCTCGATCCAGGACCCCTCAATGCGGACCCACCTCAACGAATACCTCTTTCTGGAAGCGCTGCGGGCCGAGGGCGTGCTGGGTGTGCGCTACGACTTTCTGCACGTCGTGCTCAACGGCGAGTACATGGGTATCTACGCGCTGGAAGAGGCCTTCGCCAAAGAGCTGCTGGAATTCCAGGAGCGACGCGAGGGGGTCATCATCCGCTACGACGAGAATATGTTATGGACGGCTCGCGCCCACTACGATGAGCAGACGCTGCCCACCGCGCTGGAACGCTTTTACCTCATCGACGAGTTCGGTACCGGGCGCGTGGATCGTTCACCGGTGCTCGCGGCGCAGCGCGATACGGCCGTGGGCCTGCTGCGCGGCTTCCTCAGCGGGGAGCTCGCGGCGCCCGAGGTCTTCGATCTGGAGACGCTGGGCAAGTTCCTGGCGGCGGTGGACCTGTGGAGCGCACCCCACAGTCTGATTTGGCATAATCTGCGCTACTACTACAATCCCGTGACGTCGCGGCTGGAGCCCGTTGCTTTCGATAATGATCCCTTCTCGCCGGAGCTCGATTTCGAGTTGGTCGGTTTGCCTCCCGAAGACTTCAACCACGATCCCTACCTGCAAGCAGCCTACGCCCGTGCGCTGTGGGAGATGAGCCAGCCGGGCTACGTGGAGGCGCTGGAGGTGCGGTGGGGCGCGGACTATGCGCGCCTCTTCGCGGCCCTGGAACCGGAGTTCGGCGCGGAGGTGCTCCGTGCGCCGTGGGACGTACTGCGGCGCCGTCAGGATCTCAATCGCCAGCGCTTGACCCCCCTCCAGACGACCTACGCCTATCGCGTCCGCGCCGCCGACGTGGCGGCCGCCGGTCTGGCTACCGAGACCTTGATGCTGGAGGTGGGCAACCTGATGGATCTGCCCGTCGAGATCGTGGGGGTGCGCGTGGCCGGAGAGGAAATCCCGGCAAGCGCAGCCTGGGTGGACGGGTCCTCGCTGCCCCATACCGTGCCCCCGCCTGTCGATGCGCCCGATCTGCTGGCGCTGCGCGCCCTTCCCCCTGACGCGGCGGCGCTGCCCTACGTTCGCCTCACGCTGCCCCTCACGATCCCCTTTGATGCCGAGATCGAGTTGCAGGCCCGCGTCTGGGGATTGACCGACACCATCGCCCAGCCGGTGCTGCCCTCCTACGCCCTGCCCTTGACCGAGGGGCCGCGTCCCGCCGCGCCGACCTTGGATGAGGCGCTGCGCCTGCACCCCTATCTGCAACCGGCGGAGGAGGCCGGCTGGCTTACCATCCCGGCGGGGAGGTGGGACATCAGCGGCACGCTGGTGCTGCCGCCCGGCTACGGCTTGATCCTGGGGCCGGGGACGACGCTGCGCTTCGGTGCGGAGGATTTCCTGCTCGCCGGCGGGCCTTTGGATTTCCGGGGGACGGCGGAAGCGCCGGTGCTGCTCCAGCCGCAGAATGGAGAGGTCTGGCTCGGCGTCCTCGTCCTGGACGCGGACGCCCCTTCGTTCTGGGAGCACGTCACCGTGGAGCAGACCGACGCCATCGCCCGCGACGGCTGGATGTTTACGGGCGCGGTTACCTTTCATCGCAGCCCGGTGCGCATCACCCACGGGCGTTTCCTGGGGACCCGCGCCGAGGATGCGCTCAACATCATCCGTTCCCGCTTTGAGATGACGGATTGCGAGTTCGCCGCTACCGCCTCCGACGCCTTCGACGGCGATTTCACCGAGGGGCGGATCGAGCGGTGCGTCTTCCGCAACGTCGCCGCCGACGGCATCGACATCAGCGGCTCCGACCTGGCGGTGCGGGACGTGCGCTTCTATCACCTGGGCGACAAGGCCCTCTCCGTGGGCGAGGCCAGCCGGATGGAGGCGGAGAACGTCTTCGTGGATACGGCGGATTTCGCCCTGGCGAGCAAGGATAATTCCCACCTGGAAGCCACGCGCGTCACGGCGCGGAATATCGAGATCGCGGCGTTGGCGGCATACATCAAGAAGCCTGCCTACGGCCCGGCGACGCTGGTCGTCAACGGGATAGATTTCGGTGGCTCGCCGCCCGAGCAGGTCACGCTGGTACAGACGGGCTGTTACATCGATCTGGAGGGGCAGCGCATCTGGGGCTGGGAGGTGGACGTGGACGCGCTCTACGAGAAGTGGCGGGATTGAGTGATGGTGGTTTGTAGTAACGCGCTTCAGCGCGTTGGAAGCAGCGCTAAAGCGCCTGACTACCAACACTTTTTCAGATGGCTGAAAAGATGTTGGTTATGTCTGCTCTTGGCGAGCTGTGCGCCGCAGGCGCGGACGGAGGGCTACGCCGAGCTCGCGGCCTGGCTGGAGGCCAACGCGCTCCCTGACGAGAGGGTGGCGGTACAGGAGCCGGGGGCGTGGACGCGGCTGACCGGGCTGCCGCTGGTGGGGCTTCCGGCTGATGCCGACACTGCTGCCCTGCTGGAGAGTCTCGCTGAGCAGCGCCCCGACTACTGCGTGGCCCTGCGCAGCGTGGCCTGGGAGGGTGTGCAGGCGTCGCCCTGGTTTCGCGAGCGCTACCGGCGGGTCGCAAGCACGGCGGCGGTGGACGATCCGCTCGCGCCGCTGTCGCTCTACCGTTATCATCCCTCGCCCTTTGAGGGGGGCGAGACGCTGCCCCTCGGCTTGGCGCTCCAGGACGAGAGCGTGGGGCATATCGCGGTGGACTCTGTACGGCTCACCAGTCAACGGTTGGAGCCCGGCGAGCCGGTCTACGTCAGCCTGACGTTGAGCGGCGACGTGCGTGAATCGCTGCGCGTGGAGTGGCTGTTGCGTGATGCGGCCTCCGGTCGGGTGTGGCTGCGCGATGCCCACGCGGAACCCGGCGGGCGGCCGACCGATGCCTGGCCCGTGCGCGGCGCCGTGACGGAACGCCACGTCATCGCGCCGCCCGCCGATCTGCCGCCGGGGGACTACGCGCTGGAGCTGGCCTTCACGCGGCCCAATCTCGCCCTCTTCGGCGAGCCGGTGCGGGTGGCGACGCTCACCCGCCCGCCGGACGTGAGCCGGACGCCGCTCGAGCCCGATCACCCGCTGGATATCGGCGTGGGCGACGTCTTCACGCTGGCGGGTTACGACGCGCCGCAGCGCCTTGCGCCGGGCGACACGCTGCGGCTGGCGCTCCACTGGCAGGTGCAGGATGTTGTGACTGAGGATCTCAAGGTCTTCGTTCATCTCTTCGATTCGGAGGGGATCGTGGCGGCGCAGTCGGATGGCGTACCGGTGGGCTGGTCCTATCCCACGACGCTGTGGCAGCCGGGCGAGACCGTCCGGGATGTTCACGTCATCCCGCTGGATGCAGAGTTGCCGCGCGGCGACTATCGCGTGCTGGTGGGGATGTATGACCCGGTGACGGGGGAGCGCCTGCTCTTGCGCGACGCGCAGGGGAAGCCGCCGGCCGAAGATACGGTGGAGCTCTTTGTGCTGCGGGTGCGGTGAACTGGAAGCTGGATTCTGGAAGCTGGAAGCTGGAAGCTGGAAGCTGGAAGCTGATTGCTGATTGCTGATTGCTGATTGCTGATTGCTGATTGCTGATTGCTGATTGCTGATTGCTGATTGCTGATTGCTTGAGGCTCGAGGCTTGATCTTTGTATGTCGAAAATCCAAAATCACAAATCCAAAATCGGGCAGTGGTTGACTCCGGTGCTGTTGGTAGCAGCGCTGGGGGGACTGCTGCTGCTCGGTGACGCGCTCGACCGGCTGCCGCTGACGCCCGTCGCGACCGATGGGCCGGTGTTGCGGGGCTGGCGGCGCCGGGTGGTGGAGAGCCTCACTGTGCTCCCGCCGGAGCTGGGCGGGCCGGGCCAGCCCGGCTTCTATCCGCTGCCCGGCAGCTACGAGCGCAGCCTGCGCGTCGAGCTGCGCTCCGACGAGCGCCGTGCGACCGTCATCTACACCACCGACGGCTCGCTGCCCACACCGGAGCACGGCGTGGTCTACCGTCGCCCGCTGCGCCTGGATGCCCGGCAGCCGGGTGTCACCGTGATCCGTGCGGTGGAGGTGCTCAACGGCGTCCCCGGACCGGATGTGATCGGTGTGTACGTCGTGGGCTTGAATTCGCGCCTGCCGGTACTCTCGGTGGTCGCCGAGCCGGACGACCTGTGGGGCACGGAGACGGGGGTGCTGGCCAATCCCTCCTTCCGGGGACGGGAGTGGGAGCGCCCTGTGCAGCTGACGCTGATCGGGTCCGATACAGGTTTCTCCATCCCGGCGGGGCTGCGCGTTCACGGCAGGCCGGAGCCCTGGGACGCGGAGAAGCAGTCGCTGCGCCTCTACTTTCGTAATGACTACGGCGCGGCGCGGCTGGAATACCCGCTCTTCCCCGACCATCCCGATCAGCCGGAGCCGGCGCAGACCTACGACCGGCTGTTGCTCCAGGCGGGCGACCGCAACGGCTGGTGGACGCTCTTCCGCGACGAGCTGGTCGCGGAGACGGCGCGTGCGCTCAACCTGCCGACGGCACAAGGGCGGTATGTGCACCTCTTCCTCAACGGGCGCTCCTGGGGGCTCTATCGTCTGGCCGAGCGTGTGGAGCGTTTCTTCCTGGAGGATAACTTCGGCTACCGCGACGTGGACGTGGTACAGGAGGGGGCGGCGCGAGAGGGCCGCGATGACGACTGGGACGACTTGGTGGACTGGGTCGTGGACCACGAGCTGGCCGAGCCGGCTGCCTACGCTTACGTCTCGGAGCAGCTGGATGTGGCGAACTTCACGGACTTCGCGGTGCTGCAGCTCTACTTCGGCTTCTCCGCCGACGATCTCTTCGCCGTGCGGGATCGCGGCGGACGCTGGCATTTCGTCTACGGCGGCGGGGCGGCGCACTTCGCCCAACGTCCGGAGGACGCCCTCCCGGCGCTGGCGCTGGAGGATACGGACTTCGCGCTGCTGCTCCGGGCGCTGATGGACAACGCCGACTTCCGCCGGGGGCTACAGGCGCGGGTCACGGCGCTGCTCAACACCACCCTCGCGCCGGAGGCGCTGGCGGAGCGGGTGGCGGTGTTGGAGGCGACCCTCGCTGGTGCCATCCGCTACGAGGAGGCCCGCTGGCCCACGCCGACCACCTGGGAGGACAATGTCGCGATGCTGCACGGCTTTGTGGCGGAGCGCCCGACGGCGATGCGCGCCGCGCTCGGTGAACTGTGGGGGCTATCCGCGCCGGTGACGCTGCGGGTAGAGATCGAGCCGCCGGGGAGCGGGAAAGTCTACGTGGGCGGCCTGGCGTTGTCCGCAAGTGGGGAATTCTTCACGGATACGACGGTGGAGTTGATGGCGGTGGCGCACACCGACTTTACCTTTGATGGCTGGGAGGGCGTTCCCAATGGCACATCGGCGACGCTGCGCTGGCAGGCGGACGGCCCCCGAGAGATCATGGCCCGCTTCCGCCCCATCACTGCCGACGAACCGGGCCCCTTCCCCAACGATGTCATCATCAACGAGTTCTGGATCAACGACAACGGCACGCGCTACCGCACCCTGGACCACCGGCCCATCACCGGCGATTGGATCGAGCTGCTGGTGCAGCGCCCGGAGGCGGTCGATCTGCGCGGCTGGCGGCTGACGGACAACGACACCCAGGCCGGCGGCGACGAGGGCTCCCTCATCTTTCCCGACCTGGACGCCTTCGCCGCCGTACCGCGGGGGACGGTCATCCTCATCCTCGCCACGGAGCACCTGGAGAACGGGGCTTACTTCCCCACCGACGATCTGGATCCCGGTGACGGGCGGATGGTGCTTTACGTGGGCCACGGCACGCTGGACGCGACCACCGATCCGGGCTTCGGCATCGGTGCGCGGAACGACAACCTGGTCCTGCTGGCGCCTACCCCAGAAGGGGAGATGGGCATCGACTTCGTGGCGGAGGGGAGCGCCGTGACGCCCTATTCCTTCGGCGTGCTGGCCGATGGCGCGCTCTTCGGGAATCCCTTCCGGCGCCTGGGCCGCGACGATGGGGCGGTCTTCACGGGCCTCGGTTCCAACGACGACGGCGCCCGCGACTGGATCGTGGACCCTTCGGCGTGCGAGTCGGGGGACGAGATCTGCCTGGACGCGGTGAACATCCTCACGCCGGGCGCCCTCAATCCGGGGCAGCGGCGGGCCGTGTGGTGGGTGCGGGTGCGAGAGGGGGCGGCGTGGTGATGGGCGGGCGCCGGCGTGACGAGTGGGTCCGGTGGGGCGGTCTCCTCTGTCTGCTGCTGCTCTTTGCGCAGCTGGCGCTGGCTGCTCCCCGCCTTTCGATCACCTATGATGAGCCGCTTTACATCGCTCCGGGCTACGCGGCCCTCGCGTCGGGAGATTTTCACTGGCACGGCGTCATCGGTCATGGCCCGCTGTTGAATATGCTGGCTGCGTGGCCCTTGCTGCTGGGCGAGCACCACCCCGACCCGCAGCAGATTCCGGGATGGGGCAGCGAAGATTCGCTCGGTTACAGTCGGGCTCTGCTGCCGGCGCTGGGCGACCTGGAGACCACTGCCTGGGTGACGCGGGTGCCCATCATCTGGTTGACGGTGTTGCTGGCAGCCTGCGTAGCGCGCTGGACCGCTGATCTCTGGGGCCGCCGTGCGGCGTTGTTAGCCCTGCTGGTCTTCACCTTCGAGCCCAACCTGATCGCGCATGGGAATCTCAACACCACGGACATGGGTGTGACCCTTTTCGGGTTTTTGGGGGCGTATCTGCTGGCCTGCTACCTGCGCACGCCCTCGTGGGGCCGGTACGCGGGGGCGGGTTTGGCGCTGGGAGCAGCGCTGGCCAGCAAGACCTCCGGTCATTTCTGGCTGGGCGCTTATGGCGTGCTGGCCTTGCTCGCCTGGTGGGGGGATCCCCGGAGGCGCCAGGGGCAGCGCGCTTCCCTCCGGGCGTTCGGCGGGTGGGCCGTGCGGCTGGCGGGCTGGATCGGTATCGGATTGTTCACCCTCTGGGCGACCTACGGATTCGAGGTCCGTCCCGTGGTTCCGGGGGGGCTGCCCATTCCCATGGCGTCGCACTGGTTGGGGTTGGGCTATCAACGCGGCAACGTCACCGTAGGGCAGACGACCTTCCTGGCGGGGCGGCTGGAGCAGGGGGGGCACGGGAGCTATTTCCCGTTGGCGTTTCTCCTGAAGACCCCGCTCCCGCTGCTGGGAGCCTTGCTGGTCTCGGTGGGGTTGAAGGCGCGCCGTCCCCGCATCGCTCGCTGGCACTTGCCCCTGCTGGTGTCGCCTCTGGCCTATCTCGCCCTCTCGCTGGTGGTAGGATTGAACATCGGCTACCGGCATCTGCTGCCCGTGCTGCCCTTTCTCTGTCTGGGGGTGGGGCGCCTGGCTGCTCCGGGCGTTTTGCCTCTGAGGAGGTGGCGGCTCCGGCTCGCTGTTCCGCTGCTTGTCTGGTATGTCGTGGGGAGCCTAGCGCTCTTCCCCCACTACCTGGCCTACTTCAACGAATTAGCCGGTGGGCCTGCCGGCGGTTATCGTTACTTCGTCGATTCGACACTGGAGTGGGGACAGGGTTTCTACGCCCTCCAAGACTATCTCGAGACTCAGGACGGCGGTGAGGAGGGGATACGCCTCGCGGCCTTCTCCTCGCTCGACCCGGCCTGGTACGGCCTGGATTTCGCGCCGCTGCCGCCGACGCCGGGCGAGGACGTACCGTTGGGTTTGGAGGGCCGCTTCGATCCCGCGCCCGGGCGCTACGTGCTCAGCGTCACCCCGCTGCAAGGCGTGTGGCTCCTGGATCCCGACACCTACGACTGGTTCCGCCACCGCTCTCCGGTGGCGCGGGTTGGGCACGTGTTGTGGGTCTATGACGTGGCGCCTGATCCCCACCCGCTCGACCGCGTGATCCAGTGTGCCGCTCCGCTCCCGCCGTTGGATGAGGCGGCGTTGGCGGAGGGCTTCGGGCGTGCAGACCTGCGCAGCGACCCTTTCGACTGTACGCAGAGCTGGCTCTATCCTGGAGAGGGCGGGTGGTTCGTTCTGCCGGGGGCGGAGGTGGCTGATGACTGGGCCGCCGAACGGTTAGCGGGTCTCCCCCTGGTCTTCCGGCAGCGGGAGCATTGGCAACATGGGGCGGCTTCGCTGTATGAACAGCGTGAGCTTGCAGTCGGCTCCGTCCCTCCGCAGACCGGTGTGCGAGTTGCACCGACGGAATGGCACTTGGACAGGGCCGTGATGGAAGGTGCATCTACATCAGCGCCCCTTTCCCTGGAAGGCCCGCTGAATTTTCTGGGCTACGAGGTACAGTCTCTGTCTGAGAGCATCGAATTGCATACCTATTGGCGTGTGACGGCTCCCTCCGCACGACCTCTCTCGCTGATGGCTCATCTGCTGGACGCAACGGGACAACCTGTGGCGGTTGCAGATGGTTTGGGTGTGCCGGTAACTTCATTTGTTTCGGGTGATGTCATCGTGCAGCGCCATCGATTCTTGAATCAAGAGCCGCTTGCCGGCAGCTACTGGATACAGACAGGTGCTTATTGGTTAGATACGCTGGAACGTTGGCCCGTTGCGGTCGGCGAACAGGTTGTTGGCGACAGAATTCTACTCGTTCAGATATCCGGTAATGGAGACTAAGGCTGTGAGTACCGCCCAGATTCAACGCCACGATATCCGTATTGCACTTGCCCTTTTTCTGCTGTTGACCTGTTTTTTCATGCTAACCGGCAGTGCGACCATTCAGACCACCGATGGCGAAACCGCTTACCAGACGACAGAAGCCTTGGGCGAACGGGGCAGTTTCACGCTGCTAGATCCCGAGGTAGCCGGGGACGCTCTCCGAGCTGCAAGAGTTACCGAGGGTGGTTACTATGGCATTACCGGTCCTTTGCAATCCCTACTGTCCGTTCCATTCTATCTGGTAGGCAGATGGGTGGCTTGGGTATTTCCACCGGTCTTCTCTAGTTACTTCACGCGCTTTTTTGTCGCTCTGACAAACTCTCCGCTCCACGCAGCGACAGTAGCTCTCCTCTACTTGATAGGGAGGGATCTGGGGTACCGGCGTCGAACCGCTCTCTTCGTTGCCCTCACTTATGGACTGGCCACCCTGGCCTGGCCGTACTCTCGCACCTTCTTTGCCGATACACCCCTTACCTTCTGGCTGGTGCTGGCTGCCTGGGGGATCTGTCGTTACATGCGGACTAATCGTTGGCAGTGGATGGCACTTGTGGGTGGCGCCCTGGGACTGGGCATAACCAACAAATACGTCATGGCCTTCTCCCTTCCCGCTTTTGCACTCTGCTTACTGCTGGTAGGTCTGCAGCAAAGCGATTGGGCTGCGCGCCGGAACTGGACTCTCCGTACCTTGTTGGCCGGGGGTCTGCCATTTTTATTAATCGTGCTAGCCTTGGTTCTCTTCAACAGTGCCCGTTTTAACCATCCTCTCGAGACCGGCTACACGGGTGGCGCTCCCATGGCGTCGGCGGTAACACGGACCCAAAGTGCCACACCCCTCATCGCGTTATACGGGTTCTTCTTCAGCTCGGGTAAGGGCTTCTTCTTCTTCTCGCCGCCCACGACACTTTTCTTGGGAGGTGTCTTAGCACTGGCTCGGCGTCGTCGGATTGAAACCTACTTGTTTCTCTCCATCGCTATGTTGTATCCACTTGTGTATAGCATGACTAAGGTAGCTTGGTATGGCGGGGCTACTTGGGGACCACGACATATCCTCTGTATTACACCTTTTCTGACCCTGTTCGTAGGAGCGTTTCTCGAACGACGGGATCTTCCCCGTTGGTTGCGGGTGAGCAGTGCTACCCTGCTCTTTGTCGCGGGGTTCTGGGTCCAGATGTCCACGGTTTTCGTTAACTATAGCATCCATCTCTTTAGCGACACCCCCTTCATGCACCAGATATTCTATCCATCCGCTTCTACACTCACCGCTCAGTGGCGGTGGTGGCCGCGGCAGGTCAAGGCTTGGCAGTCGTACGACCACGACCTGCGAGCTTCCGGTGCAGAGTTTTACCTGGTAGAGGATGGTTTTTATGACGTAGAGGTTCCGGAGATGGCGCCCTTCGGTCGGTGGATGGATGAACGCGGCGGGTTGCGGATCTATGCCCAGCCCGAGCAGTCATTGGTGATGCGCATTGCTTACTCCCGTCCTCAGAAGGCCGACACCGCGTCTTCGGGTTGGTCCGGGTTACATGCGACATATGATGGTCTCGTCATGCAGAGTGAGCGGCAACTTGTCATGGAAGATGAGCGTGAGAGTCAGTGGATCGAGATCTTCACTATTCCTGCCGAGGACGTGCAGATCTTACCCGGAACTCTCCAGATTACGGCTACAACGTGGCAACCTCAGGGGACTGACTCCAGGGACTTGAGCATCTTTATTGCCAATGTCGAGGTCCTGAAAGATGGCGTCCCCTTGCCATATAAGGAGGCTCATCTGCCCCAGCCCTTGCCTGTGAGCCGGGCCTATCGCTGGAGCTGGGATGCCATGTTCTGGTTCTACAATCCGGCAAACGCGCGACCCGCCGATGTTTGGCCCTGGTACATTTGGACCAGTGGCCTTCCGTTAGCCCAAGCCCAGGCCTTTATCCTCGTCTGGGGGGGGGCGTTATTATGTGGTCTACTGCTGAGTGGGGCAGGATTTTGGCGCTGCTTGTGTTTAGTTGCAAATAAAAGTCTCATCTGTGATCATTTCCGCATAATCAGGGGCAAGTGAAGCCGGTTGGTTTTTCCCAAAATCCCATAAATCCCAGGTTGATCGATCCAAGCAAGGATGTGACGCGTTCCACGCTCTGTCGTAGTAATACTGTCAGTCACCCATCTGCCAGTATCCAAGCGGTAGAGGTCAAGCGTATCTACGATAACTCCGCGTGTTTCTTCATAACCTAAGAATAGCTGTATGTTCCCCTGTAGTGTTTGAGGTTGTTCAACGCGCAGTGCAAAGAAGTGGTTTAGTCCTTGAAGTGGTCCCTGATTATCGGCACGGCCGTCATAAACTAGCTCAAACTTGGAGGTGGTGCTAATTGCTTCTTCAGGTACCTGGAGTAGTGTCAAGTGCTTGGGGTAGCTGAGCCACAGTGCTCCTCCTGATGAATCAATGTAGGTGGTGGCATAAGGCGTAGGGGTAGGGGTAGGCGTGGGTGTGGGGATGATCGCAAATCGCCCCATCAAGGCATCTGTACCTCCTGCGCGTTGACTTTGATAAGCGTTTTCAGTCGCCAGATGATCAGATGAACTTCCCCCGGCTACATGGGCTATCCAGCTTCCATCGAGAGCAATATCTTGGATGCTATCATTGTTTGTTCCACCTACATATGAAGCGTAATGTAATGTACCTACAGAGTCAAAAACCGCGATGAACCCGTCCCAGGTGCCGCCGCCATGTATCGTTTGTAGCGCATTTGAGGTTGTGGGAAAGTCTCGGGATCTTGTTCTGCCAACGATATAACTGTAGCCTCTGTGATCGGTAATGAGTCCTGAACCTCGATCTTCGGCAGAACCACCCATGAGTGTGGCGTAGTGTACGATGCTTCCTGATGAGTTGAATTTAGCAATAAATGCATCAAAATCCCCTTTTAGTATTGGTTGATGTGCGTTGATGTTGGGAAAGTTGGGTGATGAAGTGTATCCGACAACGTAGATGTTGCCTTTCAGGTCAACATCAATATCTATGCATGCTTCACGATCCCAGCCTCCAAAGAACGTGGCGAAGTGTAGTATATTGTTCCAGGGATCGAGCTTGAGGATAAGGCAATCTTCCCACCCCCCACCGTAGGTGGGTTGGTGGGCGTTCTGCACCGGGAAATCGGGCGAGGAAGTCATGCCTGCTGCGTAAACATGCCCGTTTTCATCCACGGCGATTGTAAATATCTGGTCACGTTGGGGAGCGCTGACGTAAGTAGAGTAGATGAGTTGCCCCTCAGTATCTAAGATTGAGATAAATCCGTCTTCCTCGTCGTCTCCGTAAGTGACGCTGCGCCAGGGATTGAGTAGAGGAAAATTGTCGTCGTATACTTCTCCAGCAATGTACACTCGTCCTATGCGATCTACTGCAATGGCATTGGCTTCGCCGGCACCTGGTCCTCCGATATAGGTTGCCCATTCTAATTGTCCCGACGCATTGAGTTTGAGGACGTAAGCATCTTCATTTCCTCCGAAGACGCTTTGCCAGGCATTATGAACAGGTAAATCCGGCGAGTGAGTTGAGCCAGTCACGTAGACATTGCCGTAGCCATCTGTGGCTATGGCATTGCCCTTCTCGTTTCCTGAACCCCCATAATAGGTTGCATAGATTAAGTGGCCTTGAGGGTCATATTTGGCAATAAAAATATCTACAAGGTTCTTGTAAGGCGAAATTGGATGTAGGACTGGTAAATCTGGAGACCGTGTAGTGCCACTGACATAGGAATTGCCATCGTAGTCGGTAGTAATGGCTAAACCCGTTTCACCTGCTGTACCGCCAAAGTAGGTGGCGTAGTGAAGCTCAGGGTCGATGGTCAGAGTTGCCGCCGGATTCAGGGTTTCTACTATCTTAAACCCGTGGGTGTGTGAATCAATGTGATAGAATCGTGCCGTCACTGCGCGTTGCATTCCGTTATAGCTCTCGTAAGCATAAGGGATCACTTCGTCCAAGATGATTGTGGCATTGACCACAATGTGCATAGTTTCATCTTCTAATTTGGGTTCTTCGATGCCAGCATAATGAATTTGAATCGCCTCGAGGTTTGCACCGGGATGTACGATAAACTCAGATTTGAGCTGCCCATCTACAAATGTGTAGTGTAGATCAATCCCCGGATAGAGGTTCTCGTAGCTAATTTGTGAATAGAGTGGCACGTTCTCGTGCCACTGCTGAGCTGTGTTCCCTCGATAGTAATGGGCTGTAGCTGCCAGGGGCCCTTGTCCTTGGGGCATACGTGTCTCATCGCCTCCCTGAAACGTGATGGTTACGACTTTCCCCGAAGGTAGCGTGAGGGTGACTTGTCCTGATTTGAAGCGTGCCTGCAAATTATGGCTTTGGGCTGTAAATTGGGTTCCTGTTGCGTCTGGCACAAAATATGGGAGGAAGGTGTTCTGGGGTGAGGATACTGGCGATGCTAGGCGGTCAGAGGTGGGTGACCATAACATTTTGGTGACTGCAATGGATAGCACTATCAACATAACGCTAAGGCCGAGAAAGAGTTTCGCTCTCATGGTATCATCTCCTGATTATGGTTAGATTGAGTGGAGAAACGACCTGGCTGGGAGACAAAGTCTGAACGTTCTCTAGCCAGTAGGCTCCGAAGAATAATCCATAGTCGCCTTCTGCCATATCTGGGGGGAGCGAGAGGATGTGATTTTGAACGAAGACGTCTCCTTGTTGCCAATCCTCTACCGGAAATCCCAGCCCATCCCCAATGGCAATCGGCTTCCCAGCGTTGTCGCGCAAGTGCAACATGAGGGACAGCGGTCTTTTAGGGGGAGTACGCACCTCCCAGAAGGTCATGACCGTGATCATCTCTCCGGGCCGGGCGTGGGTTGGAGCCGCTATACCATGGTGAGCCAGTATGTCCTCGAATTCTATAGAGTTCTGAGAGGAGGTCAATTTGCAGCCTGCGCACTCCCAGAGGGCAAAGGGCGGGAGTGCGCCGGGTTGGGGCTCAAGCTAGCTGAGATGGAGCCCTTCTGCGTTTATC
>DAOTVC010000078.1:0-88535 GCA_034437215.1 Anaerolineae bacterium
GTCACGCCAGAGCTGCTTCGCCGCCGCCTTGTCGAGGGAGATGGCATGGGTGAGGACCTTCGAGCCGGTGTAGGGGATGTCCAGCATCTCGAGAAGGGCCGGGACGTGGGACTCCCGGGCATCCCCACCCAGCCCCTCGGCGATGTTGAAGCAGATGTCCGGCTCCGTCTGGCGCAGGCTATCCAAAAGCGTCCGGTCGCCCTCCAGGAAGACCGTCTCGTGCCCCGTCCCTTCGAGGGCCTGACGGATGGCAGCGACTGTCTCCTCGGCATCGTACTCGGCGAGCGCGTCGGCGGGCGCCACGCTCGCCAGCTGCACGCTCTTCTTCAGATTCGCAATGACGGCAACGAGCATGGTTTACTCCTCCCCCGATTGGGCATCGACAGCCTCGTGAATCACTTCCAGATCCTCCGGTCCCCGATGGGGGAAGAAGGGGGCGGTGCTCCGCCGATGGAGGGCACGCTCGTGGGTCTGCTGCCATCCCGCCGGGGCAATCGCCCGCCGGTGACCGGCGAGGAGGCCCGCCACGCCCTCCTGCTCCTCAACGTGAGCCCGGCAGTAGGCGCAGGTCGTCGGGTCGTGCGCGGGAACGCTCGCCGGCTGAGCATAGGTACTGATAAAGCCCTCGTAGTTCCGCACAACGACGCGTTCCGGTGACTGACTCAAGAGGTAGTTGGGCAGCAGCGGCACCTTCCCCCCACCCTCGGGGGCGTCGATGACGTAGGTGGGGACGGCGAAACCGGAGGTATGCCCCCGTAACGACTCCATGATCTCGATACCCGTAGAGACGGGCGTGCGGAAGTGCCCCGCCCCGTGGACCAGGTCGCACTGGTAGAGATAGTAAGGGCGCACGCGGTTGCGCACCAGTTTGTGCATCAGCGCCTTGATGATCTGCGGGCAGTCATTGATGCCCGCCATAAGCACCGACTGGCTCCCCAGGGGAATCCCGGCGTCGGCCAGACGGGCCAGAGCCACCTCCACCGCGGGCGTGATCTCTCGGGGATGGTTGAAGTGAATGTTCATCCACAGAGGATGGAAACGGCGCAGCATCTCCACGAGCGGCCCGTCGACGCGCTGCGGCAGGAAGACGGGCACGCGTGAGCCGATGCGGATCACCTCCACGTGGGGAATGGCGCGGAGTCGTGAGAGCAAGCGCTCCAAGACCTGGGGCGGCAGCGTCAGCGGATCACCGCCGGAGAGCAGAACATCGCGCACCTCCTCGGTCTCGGCGATGTACTCAATCTGCCGGTCGTAGGTCGCGGTGTTGAACTGCACGTGAGCATCGCCGACGAGGCGGCTGCGGGTGCAGAAGCGGCAGTAGCTGGCACACTGGGTCGTGACCAGCATCAGGACACGATCGGGATAACGGTGGACGAGACCGGGAACCGGGGAGTGGGCATCCTCCCCCAGAGAATCCCGCATCTCATCGGCAAAGGGGGCCAGCTCCAAGGTCGTTGGGATTACCTGCCGGCGAATAGGACAGTTGGGGTTGTCCCTCTCCATGAGGCCGGCAAAGTAGGGGGTGACATCGACCCGGAAACGTCCGGAAGCCGAGAGCCCCTCTCGCTCCTCAGGCGTCAGATCGATGACCTGAGCAAAGTCCTCGACGGTGCGCAGTCGATGGGCCATCTGCCAACGCCAATCGAGCCACCTCTCCGGGGCGATGTCCTCCCAAGGATGGGGAGGCTTATCGGAACCGGGAGGCTCCTGTATTTCACTCTGTAGATCACTCATTGCTGTCCACTCCTCCTCGCGCAAAATCAGAGCCTGCTCCTGGTCAGTGGACAGAGCAGGCTCTTTACCTGAGAGTTTAGGATGATTATAGTCAGGCGATGTGCAAAAGCTGTCACAAAAGGGGTGAGATTTTACTCCCAATCGCTGCTTCCTGTACGAGCTTTGGAAAGCACAACCCACCACTTGCTACGCCTCACCCGACGAGAGGGGGCGCTCGAGGAGCACCGCTGCCATGGGGCCCGTATCATGGAAGCGCAGCACGGTCTCCATCTCGCCGTCCGTGCAGCCCAGCAGGATCTTGATCTCCGAGTCCCGCTTGACCAGATCGACCGTGACGATGATCCCGGTCACTCCTGCCGGCGACTCCGAACCCACCCAGACGTCGATCCCACCTCCATCGGCGGAAGAGGTACCCGCCAGATAGCCGTAGTCGAGAGGGTAGATGAAGTCGGGATAACGGGGATGGGTGCTGCCTGCAGGGCGATCGACGACGAGCGGTGAGGAGCTGATGAGCACGTCGAGGGAGCGCCAGAAGATCCCTTCAGCCTCCACACCCTGGGGGGCGTTCTCCCGCACGAGCCAGCCCAAGAGAAGAGCATAGTCCCTCACCTCCACGTCGGCCGTCACCTCGTGGGGATTGGTACCGTAGAAGGAGGTGCGCAATCCCGCAGCCCGCGCGGCGAGGATGTCCAGCTCTCGGTCGCCGATAGCCAGGGTCACCGCCGGGTCAAGGGCCTGGCGCTCCAGGAGGGCCAGAAAGGCGGCGGGATCGGGCTTGCGAGGGAAGGCGTCGTCCGACGTGATAAGGTCGGCAAAGAGATGAGCGATGCCGTGCACCTCCAGAAGACGCTCCAGGGAAGCTCTGCCCCTGTGGGTGACGATGTAGTTCTGCCCGCCCAGGGAGCGCACGTAGTTGCAGAGAGAGACGGCGCCGGGAAAGGGGCCCTGGGCCTCCGGAGGCAGCAGGGCAAGGATCTCGTAGAAACGACAGTTCAGAGCCTCAGTCTCGAGGTCCAGCTCCTGAGCCAAGGTCCCGACGGCGTGGCTGAAAGAGACGTTGACGAGATGGGAGATGCGTTCGGTAGGGACCTCTGCCCCAAACTCCACGAGAGCCAGTCGCAGGGCCTCGGTGATCGTAGGGTAGGTGTTGAAGAGAGTACCGTCGGCATCCCAGATCAGGTTGATAATCATACGTTATCCTTTCATCAGGACGGTCAGACAGAAGGGGTAGCTTTCAGATGAACTCCCCGTTCTCGGTGCGCAGCAGCTCCTCCAGCTCTCTGTAGTCGTCCACCTTGAAGGTGGCGGGGACATCCTTCCGGGGATCACCGTAGTAGCAGCTGCGCAGACCTGCCGCCTGGGCAGCCAAGATATCGATGCGGCGGTCGCCCACGGCAAGGGTAAAATCCCGTTCCAGATCGTGGGCCTCGAGCATGGCATTGAGCGAGGCGGGGTCAGGCTTGCGGGGATAGGGAGACTCCTTCGTGTAGGCGTCCACGAAGAAGTGCGCCATGTCGTGGGCCTGCAGCAGCCCCTCCAGGGAGGCTCGTGCCCGATGGGTAACGATGTAGTTCCCCCCACCTGTCTTGCAGATGTAGTCGCAGATGGCGCGCACCCCCTCGAAGGGGGGCTGGGCCGCGGACGGAACGGCCCGGTAGTACTCCCGAAAGCGCGACTCGAAGTCCTCCGCAGAGACCCCCGCCTCCTCCGCCAGGCTTTGGATCGCGTGAGCGGTGGATTGCAGCGTCAGCCGCAGAATGCGCTCGGCCCCCACCGTCTGCCCCAAATCCTGCAGAGCCTGCCGGAAAGCCCCTACCTTTGCAGGGTAGGTATCGAAGAGCGTACCGCCGGCGTCCCAAATAATGTTACGAATCATCGGACCCTCCCACAGCTTCTAGCGTCACGGTGCAAGGTCGAGGTGGAGATCTTCAAGACGTTCCGCATCATCCTCCAAAGCAATCTTCGCTACCTCACGAAAGTCATCGAACCAATCGTCGAAGGCCTGAATAGCGGCATCGCAAGCATCGTCGGTGTCCCCCTCGGCACACTCGTCAAAACGCCAGAGCTTCTCCTTGTCGATGGCCTGCAGAACCAGATTCCGTCCCTCCTCCAGCTCCTGAGCATCGATACCATAGCGTCCCAGAGCAGCGACAATCTCGGGATCCTGGAGAGCCTCCGTATAGAAAAGGATGGCTTGTTGGTGCCAGTAGGTGAAGGTGCGCGCCAGCTTAACATTGAGCCCCAGTGCCTCCCGTATCTCGGGAGCCTTCTTGAAGGCCACCCGGGCCAGGCGCCAGTGGCGGGTGAAGAGCCTCTCTGCCTGGGCGATGGCAAACTCCAGATCGTGCTCCACCTCCGACTGCCCCCCCTTCCGGTCGAGGCGCTCCCGGTAACGCTCCTCTGCCTTCTCCAGCAGCACGCGTCCCTGCTGCAGCGCGTTGTCATCGTAGCCGACCTCCGCGAGGGCCACCGCGATCTCCGGGTCGCGTCGTACCTGTTCGATGGCAGCATCGGCTACGGTGAAGTAGTTAGCGAGCTGGCGTTGATATCTCAGCATAGTGACTCCTCTCATTTTGGTTTCTTGTAGTGATTGGTACCCAGATTTTACTATAGGAATATGAAAAACAAAAGAGAGAGGTTGCATTTCAGAGTACGACTATGGTATGCTATAGTTAAGTAGAAAGCTATCTAGCAAAGGAGGGGAAGATGCAGATTAACCAGAAGGCCGTGGAACACGCTAAGGAGCTGATCAAAGAGGGGAAGTACGTCGTCGATACCGACTGGAGCGAGGCGCAACCCGAAGAGAGCAAGGGCAACGCGCTGATCGACGAGCAGGGCTGGAACGCGTACGGCAAGTGGTTTCTAGCCGTCAACGAGGACGAGCCACAGGACGAGAAGGAGCGCTATAACTTTCCCTACGGTGACTTCGAGAAGGTGCACCGCAGCGGGCTGATCGCCGCCCAGCAGCGAGCGGGTCAGTACGACCACGACGAGGTGGAGAAGGTCGCCGACGAGCTCACCGCGATGATAGACGAGCGCGCGGGCGAGTAAGGGTAGACGAGCAAACGTGCGAGGGCCTGCGGTCGACCGCAGGCCCTCGGTGCATCAAGTCTCAGAGGAGGTTGGCTTCCTGCGCCTCGCGATAGAGAGAGGCAAAGTCGGCGACGAAGTTCCCGTTTACCTTCTGTTCCGCGCGCCAGGCCACCAGACGTTCCAGACCCATCCCCTTCACGAAGACATCCTCATCCAGGTCGGGAAGGAGGTGGCGCTTGCGGACGCAGACCTCCACTTCGAGGAGTTTCAGAACACCCAGTTCGTCCGCCTCCATGAGCGTCCGTACTTCGGGGTTTTCGGCGAGACGGTGCAGCCCGGGAAAGCGCACACCCAGCTCGTGGACGAGAGCATGGCGCAGGTCCGCCCAGCCATGTATCGCGCCAAAGACCACCTTCTCGGGACCTAAACTGCTGGCATAGGTAGGGTTCTCGGGACAGATGACCAGATCGAAAGCTGTATAAGGGTAGTCGAGATGGTACTCGCGCCGCCAGATCTCGAAGACTCCCAGACGGTTGGCCCGCTCCTCGCAGGCATCGAAGGGGTATCCCCGTAACTTTCGAGTGTAGGTCTCGCGATAGAGAGGCCAGAGTTGAGCCATAAACTCGAACCAGAGATCGAGAAGTCGTTCGGCAGACTCCTCGTGGCCCGCCAGATCTCTGCGCATGCGTTGACGCGCCAGACCGTGATACCACTTGTCCCAGTGCTGGGTTTTGTCCGGCCAACGGTCAAAGACTCTCAGATCAGCGCTGTGGAGGAAGACCTTCGTTGCTTTCAAAATCTCATTGAGCTCGGCGAGATCGGCAGGGTTCAAATAGGCAGGTATCTGATAGACAAAGGTGAAGAGGGGGCCGCCGGCAACGGGGGGCGTGAAGCTAAAGGCGGCACCGAGATCCTCCATCTCCTCTGCCCAGACAGCATACCGGGGATTGAGGGGAGAGTGGGCAAAGCCCAGTTGCTGCAGACCGTGCCAACAGAGGGAAGCATAGTAACTGACGTCCAAATGAACTACGGGGGGCTTATCAAGCAGGGACTTTTGGAACGGAATATTTCCAGGCATCGATCCTCTCTACTCCTGTATGTCAATGATCGCGAACAAACACCATGGTAAGGTGCCTCCCCAAACCCAGAATACAACGAGGCGGAGGGAATGTCAAGAGATGGAATGACTGGTAGTGACATGCCATAAGTGATCGTAGTTCAGCATAGAGATCAATCGATAGCAGCAAGCGGTAGCCAGAAGAGCCACCGCTTGCTGCCAGGGGACGAGAGGGGCTTAGAAACCTTCCATCTTGCTCAGGTCAACAATCCCCGTGGGCAACCAGGCGATACGCTGTAGGAGAGCCAGACGGGCAGAGCGTAGCGCCTCCTCCTCAGCCATGACCAGAACCTCCTCGAAGAAACGTTGGATGGCAGGCACCAGGGCCTCAATAGCCTGCAGCAGCTCATCCACACTGCTCTGGGGCGTGATCTCACCCTGGGCCAGGAGGACGGCGTAGAGCTGCTTGGAGGCCGGCTCCACCAGCGCCTGGGGATCGAAATCCAGCCGCGGGTAGTCGCGGGTGATCCGGACACAGCGGGCGTAGTTATCGAGGATGGTCTCCCACTTATCGCGCGCGACCCAGGCGGAGAGCTGCTCGGCGCTGCGGCGGGCGAGGTGGGGATTGTACCCGCGCTCGGCAAGCACCGCCTCGACGACGTCGTGGGCGAAGCCCTCCTCACGCAGGGCCACCTGGAGGCGCCCGATAACGAACTCCAACGCTGCGTCTAGAGCCTGGGGCGAGGTCGTCACGGGCAGCAGGCGTCCTGCTTCCGCCAATCCCTGACGCACGGAGAAGGAGATCCCGTGCACCATCAGCATCTCCACTACTCCATAGGCCGCACGACGCAGCCCGTAGGGATCCGAGGAGCCCGTGGGCTGCAGACCGACGGCGAAGAGCCCGGCGAGGCTGTCCAGGCGATCCGCCAGTGCCAGCGCGATCCCCACGTCGGTCTTGGGGAGTGCATCCTCCGCAGAGCGCGGGAGGTAGTGCTCGAAGAGCGCGACGGCGACGATGTCGGGCTCACCGGAGAGACGGGCATACTCGCGCCCCATCACCCCTTGCAGGCTCGTCATCTCCACAACCACCTCCGTCGCCAGGTCGGCCTTGGCGAGGTGGGCGGCGCGCTTCAGCAGATCGAGATTCAGGGGCGAGAGGCCCAACTTCAACCCCACCCACGGTGCCAGCGACTCGAGCCGCCGGGTCTTATCGAGCATCGAGCCCAGATTCTCCTGAAAGATGAGCTTGCGCAGCTCGGGGACGAAGTCGGCCAGGGGCTGCTGGGTGTCCTGCCGGTAGAAGTAGGCGGCGTCGGCGTAGCGAGCGCGGATGACCGACTCGTTCCCCTCGCGGACGATCTCGATGTTCTCCCGCCCGCCGTTGCGCACGGCGACGAAGTAGGGCAACAGCCGCTCCTGATTGTCGACGACGGGGAAGTAGCGCTGGTGCTTCTTCATCACGGCGATGAGAGCCTCCTGGGGCAGCTCCAGATACTCCTCGCTGAAGGAGCCCAGCAGCGCCGTGGGGACCTCGACGAGGTTCGCAACCTCCCGCAGCAGGCCGGGGTCCGGCGGGATGTGTCCGTCCACGGACTCCGCCAGGGTCTCCGCCTGGAAGCGGATCACCTCCTGGCGCACCTGGGAATCGACCAGCACGCCGTAGGACTCGAGGGTGGAGCGATAGTCATCGGCCCCGCTCAGGGCGATGTCGGGCGAGCCGGCCGGGCGGGGCCCGCGGGTGACGCGTCCGCTCTGTACCCCTGCGTACTCGAAGGGGATGAGGGCCTCGTCGAGAAGAGCCACCAGCCAGCGGATGGGCCGGCTGAAAGCGACGCCCGTCTCATTCCAGCGCATAGAGCGGGGAAAGTTGATGCCCTCGATCCAGCCGGGCAAGAGCTCGGCCAGCACCTCGACGGTGGGATGCCCCTCCTCGCGCACCGTGACGACGACGTACTCACCCCCGTCCACCTCCTCCACCCGCAGCTCCTCGACCGCCACACCCTGCGAGCGGGCGAAGCCCTGCGCCGCGCGGGTGGGCTCCCCGTCCTTGAAGGCCACGCGGGCCGGCGGGCCCTTCACCACCCGCTCCTCATCCCTCTGATTCAGGGCCAGGTTCTCGACGAGGACGATCAGGCGGCGCGGTGTGCCCCAGACGTGGATCGAGCCATGGCGCAAGCGGGCCTCCTCGAGAGCCGCAGGCACCCTCTCGCGCAGCTGTTTCAGTGCCAGACTGACGTGAGACGCCGGCAGCTCCTCGACACCGATCTCGAAGAGGAAGGGGACCCGCCCCTCCTCAGGAAGGCTCTCCGCCGTGGGACGGACGCGCGCCTCGCGCAGAGGCAGGTGCAGGGGGGTTCCCTGAACCTGGGTCGTCTGCGAGAGCCCGCGACGACCCACCCAGGGAAAGCCCGCCTCCTCCCGATCCTCGAGGTAGGCGTCGGCAAGCTTCTGGGAGAGGGAACGCATCCGGCGGAAGAAGGTCGCCCGCTCCGTCACGCCGACGACGCCCCGCGAGTCGAGCAGGTTGAAGGTGTGGGAACAGCGGTTGATGTAGTCGAGGGCCGGGACGACGAGTCCCGCCTCCAGACAGCGCAGTGCTTCGGCCTCGAAGAGCTCGTACATCCCCTGCAGACGATCGATGTCGGCGATTTCGAACTCGTAGCGACAGTAGTCGACCTCCTGCCGCAAGAGGATCTCCCCGTAGGTATGATGCGCGTCCCACTGCAGATCCCAGACGGAGGTGACCCGCTGGAGGGGCAGGGCGATGCGCTCCAATCCGTAGGTGATCTCCACCGAGGGGATCTCGAGATTCTTGCCGCCGGCCTGCTGGAAGTAAGTGTACTGGGTGATCTCCTGCCCGTCGAGCCAGACCTCCCAGCCCAGCCCCCACATGCCCAGTGCCGGGCTCTCCCAGTTGTCCTCGACGAAACGGATGTCGTGCTCGTCGCGACGGATACCCAGGGCCTCCAGGCTCTGCAGGTAACGCTCCAGAGGATCGCCCGGATCGGGCTTGAGGATGACCTGGAACTGCATGAACATCTGCATGCGATTGGGATTGTCACCGTAACGCCCGTCGTCGGGCCGGAAGGAGGGCTCCACGTAGCCCACGTTCCACGGCTCCGGGCCGAGGACGCGCAGGACGGTGGCAGGATTGCTGGTGCCCGCCCCGAGCTTCTCACTCCACGGCTGCCAGATCAACGCACCCTGGGACTCCCAGTAGCGCTGCAAACGGAGAATAATCTCTTGAAAAGTAAGCATCAAACTTTCACCTCTGGAAAATGTACAAGAGATGTCACGAGCCCGTGTACGGCTGCAACACCCCTCTTATGGTCTCGTCTCTACTCGCGCCACGTGTCCCGCAGAAGCGCGTAACAGTATATATCAGCCCGTGCGCCGCTCTCCAGACGCCGGTAGGCGCGGAGAATCCCCTCGCGCTCGAAACCTGCCTTCTCGGCGGTGCGCCGGCTGGCAACGTTGCGCCCGTCACAGCGCCAGGCCAACCGTTCGAAGGGCCACTTGGTGAACGCCCATTCGGAGAGGGCCAGAAGCACCGAGGTCCCCAGCCCCTGCCCGGCGGCGTCGGCGCGAATCCACATCCCGATCTCCGCGGAGCGGTTCTCCAAAGGACCCTCGCGCAGGTGCAGGCCCGAGCCCCCCAACAGGCGACTCTCATCCGGACTGAAGATGGCGAGCATGAAATCCTCGTTCTGGAGGTAGCGTGCCCGCGCCCGGCGCACGATCCTCTCCGACTCCTCCACCGACTGGTGAGGTTTGGCCCACGGCATGAAGGTCTTGAGGTGCTCGTAGGAGCTGTTGACAGCCTCCGCCAACAGCCCCCCGTCCCCCGGATGGTAGGTACGGATGACGAAACTGTCGGTCGACCACCGCTCCGGTGGGATAAAGTTGTCGAGATCCATGCTCCGCTCCTGTTGCATTGATCGTCAAGGCTTATGAAGTGTTGGACGCGCGCTCCCGAAGGACCCGCAGCGCCGCAGGCCGTCGCTCCAGGTGATAGGAGATGTAGCGGTCCATGGTGCGTGCCAGCTCCTTCGTTGTTCGCTCGGGCAGGGACAACCCCGCCAGCTCGGCGTAACCGCGGCGCTGGAAGGCCTGCAGCCACGAGAGCGCACTGGGCGACAAGGGTCCTACCATGCCGCCGGGGGACGCTGCTGCGAAGCAGTCGGGACAGAGCGCCCCGCCGTGCTCGGGATCGATCCCGTAGGGGCGCTCGTCGCTCGGCTTCGGATGCAGAGCCCGTTCACAGGGCTGTCGCTCCCGTTCCCCGACGCAGTGATACCACTCGGGCCGGAAGCCCGCCAGCACCAGCAGCTGCTGTTCATACCACCGGATCACCTGTCCGGGATCCTCTTCGGTCGCCAGAAGGCTCAGGGCCGCATCCACCAGCGTGTAGAGCGCCTCGTCCGCCTCCTCGGGGAAGAAGCGCAGCGCGAGCTCGGCGGCGTAGCGGGCGTAGGTACCGCGTCCAAAGTCGTCCTGCAGGTGGGGGCGGAGTGCATCGGACTCCGCCTGGCTGATGATGTCCCAGGAGCCCTTGACCCGGGAGATGAGGACGTCGACTCGCGAGAAGAGCTCGAGATGCCCGGCCTTGCGGGAGCGGATCTTGCGCACCCCCTTAGCCAGAAGGTCCAAACGCCCTTCCGGGGTCAGCAGGGTCACGACACGATCCGCCTCCCCGTAGCTACGTCGCCCCAACACGACGCCTGTCACCCGATAGAGCCTCGATTTTGCCACACTGCCTCCAGGCCGAAATTATACCACAGCGGCTCAAGGGGCTTCCGGATTGAAAGGGCGACGGGCTGCCCAGGCCACGGAGCGCGCCAGGGACTCGATCGCCTCGACCTCCAGCCAGTCGGTAAGCGGTACCGCATCCGGTCGCCCACCCACCGCATCGTCCCGTAGGAGGAGCCGAAGACGGGCCAAGGACCGCAAGGTGCCCCCCGTCCCCTCGAAGAGAGCGGTTTCGACATCGAAACCGGCCACGACCTCGAGAGGAAAATCCAACGCGGCACGCTCACCTCCGAAGATCCAGCGCTGCTCCCGGCGCACGACGCCCCCATCGGGCAGCCGCTCCATAAAGCCCCGATCCCAGAGCGGGGTCGTAAGCGCCAGGTAGAGGCCTGCACCCGGAATACCCAGGACGAGGAGCGCCACGACGAACCAACCGAAGGGTTGAAAGTTCGGCAGCAGAATGATGAGAGCGATGCAGAGCACGAAACCGACGAGCAATCCGATCTCGATATGCACGACGGGAGAGCGCATCTCCCACCCTACACGATTGTGTATCTCTTCTGTAATTGCAAAGTGCATAAGCCCATCCTTAACCAGGGTGAATCGCTAGTCTACCACGAACGGCCGAATGAGCGAATGGCGGGTGGCGCCCGGACTCGAAGAATGGAGCGCGCGCGCTCCTCGAAAGCACTGAACTGAGCGGTTGTCTCCTGAGCCAAGGGCACGTATAATGGGACGCGTGACCAACACTGAGAGTTCGAGAACGACCTTGTGGCAGGGAGGGTGCCTGCTCCTGATGGCGGTAGGCATTCCGGTCATCCTGGGAGGGCTCGTTTGGCTCTTCTTTCGACAAGCGCCTGTCCCCGATGCACCTCTTCCTACTGCAATACTGCGCACGGCGACGCCCACACCGATCCCCACCCCGACCCCGACACCCACCCCAGCACCACTTCCCACCGCCCAAAGCGCCGGGAACATAGGGATCGGAAGCCGGATCCGGGTAGCAGGCACGGGGGGTGTGGGGTTGAGCCTCCGTTCAGGACCGGGGCTCGCCAACGAACGCCTCAGCGTTGCCGGGGAAGGAGAGAGCTTTATCGTCGCCGGGGGGCCCACCGAGGGCGATGGGCTCCTGTGGTGGCTGCTCAAGGATGAAGCCGATCCCAGCCGCGAGGGCTGGGCCGCCGATAACTATCTTGCTCCCGTCAGGTAGACGGTACTGGGCTCCTTGCACCTCTAGCACCCTAGTGTAGAGTAGTTCCACAGGGATATACCGAGCAATCAGTTAAGAGTCTGGAAGTGAATAAGTTCCCGTGGAACGGCCACGAGGACGGGGCTGAAAGCGAGAAAAACGGGAAGTTATACTCTTACGAACCCTAAGGAGAGAGATGGATCAAGAAAGGGTACGCCAGCGAGTTGCAGAGCTACGTGAGGACCTGGGTTACCACAGTTACCGCTACTACGTCCTCGGACGTCCCGTGATCAGTGACGGGGAGTACGATACCCTGATGGATGAGCTGCGCACCATCGAGGCCCAGTTCCCCGAACTCATCACCCCGAACTCCCCTACCCAACGGGTGGGAGCCGAACCTGCCGAGGGCTTCGTCAAGGTGCAGCACCCCGCCCCCATCCTCAGTCTGGACAAGGCCACCCGCCGTGAAGAGCTCTACGCCTGGCACACCCGGATCTCGAAGCTGCTTCCCCTCGACGCTCCCCCCCTCACCTATACTGTAGAACCGAAGTTCGACGGCATCACCGTCGTCCTCCACTACCACGAGGGCGTTCTGGTGCTGGGAGCGACGCGGGGCAACGGACAGGTGGGCGAGGACATCACGGGCAATCTGCGTACCGTGCGCGCCCTCCCGCTGCGCCTGCCCGCGCTCCCTGGGGGGCCCGCGCCGCCCTCAACCCTCGTGGTGCGCGGCGAAGCCCTGATCCTCCTGGAGGACTTCGAGCGGCTCAACGAGCGGCTGCTCGAGGCGGGCGATTCCCCCTTTGCCAACCCGCGGAATGCCGTGGCGGGCTCCCTACGCCAGCTCGACCCCGAGGTCACGGCGGAGCGGCCCATCTTCCTCTACGCCTACCAGATTGTCGTCGCCGACGAGCCCCTGCCCCCGACCCAGTGGGAGTCGGTGCAGTACCTCAAAGCGTTGGGCTTCGCCGTGGCCGACGACGTGAACCGCCACTTCGAGGATCTGGGGGCCGTCGCCGACTACTGCGAGAAGATGATGGAGCGGCGCAACACCCTGCCCTACGAAGCCGACGGGCTGGTCGTCAAGATCAACGATCTGGACACCCAGACGGCCCTGGGGGTCGTGGGCGGGCGCCCCCGGGGCGCAGTCGCCTACAAGTTCCCACCTCAGGAGGCCACCACCCGGCTGCTCGACATCGTCTTCACCGTGGGACGGACGGGGGTCATCACGCCCGGCGCCCTTCTGGAGCCCGTCCCCATCGGGGGCGTGATGGTGAGCCGGGCCTCGCTGCACAACTTCGACCTCGTCCGCGAGCGGGACATCCGTATCGGGGATCGCGTCATCGTCCACCGCGCCGGGGACGTCATCCCCTACGTCGTGGGGCCCATCACCGATGCACGGGACGGCGACGAGCGTCCCATCGAGCCCCCGGAGCTCTGTCCCTCCTGCGGCGAGCCCCTCGCCCACGGGGCAGGCGAGGTCGCCTACCTCTGCATCAACAGCGCCTGTCCCGAACAGCGAGTGCAACGCCTCATCTACTTCGCCCACGTTATGGACGTGGAGGGGCTGGGCGAGCGCACGGCGATCCAGCTGGTGAAGGCCGGCTACATCAAGGATCCTGCCGACCTCTACACCCTTACCAAAGAGGAGCTGCTCACGCTCGAGGGATTTGCCGATAAAAAGGCTGTGAATCTACTCGCCTCCATCGAGGGCTCGCGGGAACGCCCCCTGGCACGGGTCCTGGCGGCGCTGGGCATTCGCGGCGTGGGCAGCACCGTCGCAGAGGTCCTCGTGGACGCCTTCCCCTCCCTGGACACCTTGGCGCAGGCCACCGAGGAGGAGCTCGCCACGGTCGAGGGGCTCGGGCCCATCACCGCCGGGAACATCGGCGCCTGGTTCGAGCACGCGCGTAACCAGCAGCTGGTGGAGAAGCTGCGAGCAGCGGGGGTACGCCTGGAAGCGGAGCCGCGAACCGGTGCGCCGGCGCCGGGCCCCCTCACGGGGATGACCTTCGTCATCACCGGCACCCTAAGCCGGCCCCGTGAGGAGGTCAAAGCGTGGATCGAAGAGCAGGGGGGCAAGGTCACCGGCTCGGTCAGCGGGAAGACGAACTACCTGGTCACCGGTGAGGCGCCGGGCGGATCGAAGTTCCGGAAGGCGCAGCAACTCGACGTCCCGATGATCTCAGAAGAAGAACTCGCAGCTCTGGCAGAATGAAATGGGCGTGTTTCAGTTGAGTTAAGCCGAGGCGTGAAACGTAAACCGTGAGATCCTCACGTTTCACGCCTCACGTTTCAGCTAATGGATAGCTTCCAACTGAGTTGCAACACACCCGAATGAAGTAGGACTTTCAGCTACATAAGGAGGTACGACGATGGGACTCTTTGAAGCATCGCCCATTCAGGAGCACAAGATCCAGCTGGCAACGGACCTTTTCTGGGCGGAGGGCATTTTGGAGAGCCGGGGGGATCCCCACAACTTCATCAACCAGGAGGACTTCAACTACCTCTTGGTGAAAAACGCCCGCGTCAGCCCGTGGCGGTTTACGGGCTTGCCGGCCAATCAGACCGCCCAACTCAACGTGGCACGTCCGAATCTGCAGCTGCTTATCTTCATGGAGGAGAGCGCGAGAAGCACCTACCGGAGCCCACCCCGGACGGCGAATGTCCTCCTCTACTACCCGCTCTTCGTCATACGCGGCAGCGTTCCTCTCTACAGTGAAGCCGACATCACCAACTTTCTCGACTTCTGGCGCTCCCCGCTCATCCCCCTGACCGATGCCGGGCTGCACTTCCTCGCCGAAGGTGGCGTCCGCCTGCCCACACGCCCAACGCTGGCCTACGTCAACCGCAATCACATTCAAGGCTATATGGCAACGTGAGGGGGATAGGGTGAAGACTCCACAAGGACGGGAGTGCCCTTTCTACTACCGGGATGTCCAGCGTTGGCACACCGGAGAGGAGGAGTGCCGTCTCCTGCAGGGAGAGGATGCGGAGCGTTGGGAGTCGGCGCTCTGTGCAACCTGTCCTGTACCGGACATCAAGCGGGCTAACGCCTGTTCACAGATGTCCCTGGAGGGCCGCATCCGGCGCCCCGGCCTCCGCTTCTGGCAGGGCGCGCGCGTTGTGGTGACGGCCTCCTGTTCACGCGTCCGGGACACCGTCGCAAACCCCTACGTCGGGTGTGGGCACTGCCACGAGGAGATCACCTTCGTGGTTGTTGAAGAGGCGTAACGCATGACCACGCGGCGAGCCGAGTCCCTGCTCCCCATCCTGGCGGCCCTCTTCGTCCTCATCGGGGCCGTGGTCCTCCACCTCACGGAACCGATGGAGGCTCTCGAACTCTGGCACCTCGTCGCCCTCGTCGCCGTCTGGTCCAGCGTCTGGGGCGGAAGCTACGCCCTCCTGCGCGCCCGGCTGCCCGAGAGCGACCTGCTCATTCTGCCCCCGGTCGCGCTGATGACAGGCTGGGGCCTTCTGCTGCTGGCCCGAGTGGCCCCCAACTTCCTTCCGCGCCAGCTCTTTTGGCTGGTTATCGGCAGCGTCGCCCTCTGCACCATCGCCCTCCTCCCCCGACTGTCCCGCTGGTTGCGCCGCTACCGCTACACCTTCCTCTTCGGTGGCCTGGCCCTGCTGGCGGCAACCCTGGCCTTTGGGGTGAACCCTTCAGGGTACGGCGCGCGTCTCTGGTTGGGCCTTTTTGACTTCTACTTCCAGCCCTCCGAGATCCTCAAAGTACTGCTCGTCGTCTATCTGGCGGCCTATTTGACAGATCGGCGGGAGTTGCCCAGGGAAGGGGGACTTCGCCTCTGGCCTGCCGTCCTCGGGCCCATGCTCCTGATGGTGGGGTTAGCCCTGATTCTGCTGGCCTGGCAGGACGACATGGGGGCCGCCCTGCTCTACTATCTCACCTTCCTGGCCCTCATCTACCTGGCCTGGGGGCGCTGGCAGCACGTTCTCGCCGGCATCTCGCTCTTCGTACCCATCGCGGTGGCGGGAGGCCTCCTGTCGTCCCGGGTTGCCCTCCGCGTGGGCATCTGGCTGGATCCCTGGGCTCCGGAGCAGGCCGACCGTGCCTTCCAGATCCTGCAATCCCTCTTCGCGCAGGCGGCGGGGGGTCTGCTGGGACAGGGACCGGGTCTGGGGCGCCCCTACCTCATCCCGGCCGTCCACACCGACTTCGTCTACGCCTCTCTGGTGGAAGAGTACGGGACCGTCGGCGCTCTGGGACTACTGGCGCTCATGGCCTTTTTCGTGCAGCGCGGTCTGCGGCTGGCCTCGCGCTCCAAATCCCCCTTCGAAGCGCTGCTTGGGGGTGGGCTGGCGGCTCTGCTCGCCATCCAAACCTGGGTCATTGTTGGCGGTAATACCAAACTGATCCCCATCACGGGGGTCACCCTGCCCTTTCTCAGCTACGGCGGCTCTTCGCTGGTCACGTCCATGCTGATCGTGGGCCTCCTTTTGAACCTCACCGCTCCTCACCCCCTGCCCCTCGCCCTCTCCCTGCCCACCAAGCGGAATCTACCCCCGCTACGCCAGATGGTGATCCATCTCAGCACGGCCCTCATCCTGCTCTTCGCCAGCGCCGCCGCTGCGACAGGTACGTGGACGGTGGTTCGTGCGGAAGCGCTGCGTGCCTATCCCACCAACGCCCAACGCATCCTTGAGGAGCTGCAAATTCGTCGGGGGCGCATCGTGGACCGGCGGGGCCAGGTTCTCGCCGATATCCGGGTGGACGCCGACGGCTTCGTCGAACGTATCTACCCCGTCCCTGAGGCCGCCCCCGTCCTGGGGTACGCGACCCTCGATTACGGAACGGCGGGCATCGAAGATGCCTGTGAGGCGGCGCTGCGGGGGGAGGTGGACCGTTCACCGTGGCAGGCCGTCGTCGACGGCCTGCTCCACCGGCCCGCGGAAGGCCGTACGGTGCGCCTGACCCTCGATGCACGTCTACAACAGGAAGCCCAAGCGCTTCTGGCCCACCGACAGGGCGCCGCCGTGCTCGTCGATGCCCGCACCGGTGAGATTCTGGCGCTGGCCTCAGCCCCTACCTACGATCCGGCACGCGTGGGCGAGACGTGGGAAGCCCTGCGCGACGACCCCGGCTCTCCCCTTCTCAATCGGGCGACCCAGGCGCTGGCCCAACCGGGCGCTTCGTTGGAGACCGTGGTGCTGAGCACCCTGCTGGAGGCCGAGAATGTGCCCGCGCCTCCTCTCCCCCTCGAGGAGAGCGTGAGCGTCGACGGCATGTCCCTCACCTGCCGTCAGGCGCCCGGTGAGGAGAGTTGGAGCGCTGCTCTGCGTGCCGCGTGTCCGGCCCCCTTCGCTGAAGCTGCAACCACCTATCTGGAAACCGGAGAGCTGGGCCAAGCCTTCTCCCGTTGGGGGCTCACCCGCGCCCCCCGGGTCGGCATCCCCACCGTGAGCAGCGACTGGAACGACCTGGAGATGGACCCCGCGCTGGAGAGCATCGGCCAGGGCTCTCTACTCGTCACCCCGTTACAGATGGCAGGGGTGGCCGCCGCCCTGGGTAACGGCGGCGTGCGCCCACCCCTCCACCTGATCGCAGATGAGCAACGCGGCTGTGTCGCAACGACCCAGGGAGCAGGTAGACCGGTGGTCGAGCCCGCGATTGCCACGACGTTGCGGCAGATGTGGGCCCCCTATGGCAGTGCCATCGGCCATCTGAGCACAGCCCTGGCCGGGCCCGAACGTGAGTTGACCTGGTTCTTGGGGCTCAACTCCGCCACGGTACCCCGCTACGCCGTCGTTGTCATGTTAGAAAACCCGGTGACCAGCGCGGATGCGGCAAGCATCGGCAGCCGACTACTGCAACGAGCCGTTGCTCCCTGATTTATCTGCCAACCACCGCCAAAAGTTAGTTTTTTACCCTAAAAGGTAGTTTTTCGGTTTGACAAAGAGCAATTCTAACGTATTATTATAATAGGGTGCAGAGAGCCGCACCGCACAGTTGTTGGATTGAGAAACAAGCGCACAGAGCTGCGACCTACACCGGTACAGTTGCGCCACTGCTCTAACGCCAACATAAGATTCCAGATTCGCTTTCTTGCGCAAGGAGATGGTAATGAAAGAGAGCATTCTACTGATTGAGGATGATGAGGCATTATCTCAGCTGATTCACCTCTTACTCGAACGAGCTGGTTATGAAGTAGCGACGGCTAGCGATGGAGAGACGGGTCTAGAGATGGCTCGTAAGGCCCCTCCCGATCTCGTGCTGCTCGACATCCTGATGCCCAACATGGATGGGTGGCACGTCTACGAGGGGCTCCGAACCATCACCGACGCTCCCGTTCTCTTCCTTACGGCTCTGGGCGACGAGCACAACGTCACCTATGGGCTGGGCCTGGGGGCTGACGACTACATCGTCAAGCCCTTTGGTTACAAGGAGCTGGTCACCCGGGTGAAGGCCTCCCTGGCCCGGGCCCGGCGGGCTCGGGGGGAGCAGACGATCTTCCAAGCGGGAGATCTGTGGGTCAATCTCGATACTCACGAGGTCAAGATCGACAATCGCATCGTCTCCTTGACCCCCACGGAGTTCTCGCTGCTCTCGGCGCTCATTCAGGACGCCGGGCGGACGGTAAGCCACGACACTTTGTTGCGGCGTGTGTGGGGGGCCGAGTACGCCAACCGGCGCGACTACCTCAAGCTCTATATCTGGTACCTCCGGCAGAAGATCGAAGCCGAACCCCGCGAGCCCAAGTATATCATCAGTGAGCGCGGACAGGGATACCGGCTGGTGGTCGATCCGGAGGAGCTGGGCAAGAGCGAAGAGGGCCTCGCAGAAGAGGATTAGCGCCGTGTTCCTCA
Source organism: Anaerolineae bacterium (assembly GCA_034437215.1). Taxonomy (GTDB): domain Bacteria; phylum Chloroflexota; class Anaerolineae; order B4-G1; family SLSP01; genus DAOTVC01. The sequence goes on from DAOTVC010000078.1 coordinate 18,591, forward strand.
CCCCTGTGCTCCAGAGGAGTGAGTGGCGATTTGACTGGCGCTCCGCCCTCATCGGGGCCCTTGTCGCCTGGGTCATCGCCGCGATCATCTATCGCCAGCGTGCCGCGCTGGGGGATCTAGCCCAGCGCCTCTGGGCGCCGGTCAAGCGCTGGCGGGCGCGCATGAAGAGCAGCGTCGAAGAGAAGTATCTGCGCGCTCTTCAGGAGGCCCTCAGCCAGCTCCTCCTCTTCGCCCCACAGGATCCGACGGCGGTCTTCGTCCCCCCCATCTTCTTGGCTCCCCCTCCTCTGCCCAATACCTTCAGCGACGAGACCCTGAGTGCAGCGCCTGTCGAGGTCCCCTTTTCGACCCTCCGCCAGGGTCACCCGCGGGTGATCATCACCGGAGCCCAGGGGGACGGGCGCACGACCACTCTGGCCCTCACCGCCTGGGCCCTCGTGCCTGACGACGAGGGAGACGTGCCCTTCGAACGCTTCCCCCTCTGGATCGACCTTGCGCGCCTCGAGGCGCTTCCGGCAGCCGACAGCGAGAGCTCCCCGGTTGAGTTTCTGACCGAGCTCGCCACCCGCTTCCTGCCTCGAGCTCTGCCCAAGTGGATCTTAGAGCAGCTGCGCACCCAGCCCCCGCTCATCCTCGTCGACAATTGGGAGGCGCTACCGCGAGAGATGCGGGAGCCCGTAGCGCACTGGATCGCGGAGGTCGGAGAAGCCCTGCCCGAAGCCCACTGGCTGGTCGCGACCGGGCCCGAGGGATACGGCCCCTTGGTCGAGGGGGGCTTCGTGCCGGTCGAGATCACTCCGGTGCTCGATGAGACGGCCCTGCACAAGCTCTTCACCGGATGGGCAAGCCTGCGAGAACGGGAGGAGACGCTGGAGGGCGAGAGCCTGCACACGCTTCTCTGGGCTCGAGAAGCCGGTGATCAGTTCCTCGAGCTCACGGCCCGCACCCTGCTCTACCTGCAGACGGAGCAGCTGCCCTATCAGCCAACCGAGGTCTTCGCTGAGCTGTTGGAACTGCAGCTGCCGATTCCCAAGGTAAGTGAGGAGTGGCCCGAAGGCGGCGAAGAGGCCCAACGGTTGGCCTTCAAGTTCCTCGAGGAACTGGCCTTCACCATCCGCATCGAGGGCGAACGGGTCACGCCGGCCTGGATGGAAGAGCAGCTCGAAGCTCTGATGCCCCCCGAAACCGAACGCCCACCGCGCTTCGAGGCCACGGTACAACAGCTCCTCCAGAAGAGCCGGGTGATGCAGAGGGCGGGTGATAGCGTACACTTCTCCCACTACCTGTGGCGCGACTTCTTTGCTGCGCGCGCTCTCGCCGAGAGGGAGAACGGCGTGGCGCAGCTCCTCGACCACCTCTACGACTCTGAGTGGCTCTTTCTTCTGGAGTGTTTCATCGGCCTGGGACAGGGCGAGAAGTTGGTCAAGTCGTTGATCAAAGACGCCCTCGCCGAGAACGATCGCGGGAAGATCCTGCGGGCCGGTCGTTGGGCCGTCGTGGCGCCACCCAGCGCCGGCTGGCGCAAAGCGGTGATGAAGATCCTCGCCCAGACCTTCGTCAAACCCGAGATGGAGGATGCAGAGCGGTTAGCCGTGGGCCGCGCCCTGGCGCTCATCGCCGGCGAGACCGCCCGCCCCTTCTTCCTGCAGACCTTGAGGACTCCCCAACCTGGTGTTCGGGCCTCCGCCCTGCGCGGTCTGGGATGGACGGGCACACCGAGCGACATGAAGATCATCGCCGCCGGGATCAACGACAGCAACTTCAACATCCAGGTGAGTGCGGTGCGAGCCCTGGGTGACCTGGGAACGAGCGGCGCTTTCCGTCTCCTCCAACGATTCCTCGCGCAGAGTGATGAGCAGTTGATCATCACCATCGCCGAGACCCTCGCCTCCCAGCCGGAGGGCTGGGAGGCGCTGCAGGAGGCCACGCAATCCGAGGATCTGATGGTGCGGCGGGCTGCTGCTCACGCGTTGGGTTATGTGCCTCAGCCGTGGGCCGAGGAGCTGCTGGGCGTCCTCGTGCGTGAGGATCCTCAGTGGCTGGTACGCTCGGCTGCGGAGGCGTCCTTGACAGCACTGCAGGCACGGGAAGAGGCGGCAACGGTAGCGCCGCCACCGAAGATCGATGAAGCAGGCTGGCTGATGAACTGGGCAGCCCGCCAGGGGCTGGGTTTGGGCGTTGGAGAAGCCGCGCTGCAGACCCTCCTCCACGCTTTGGAGAGAGGCGAGCCCGAAACCCGGATTCTTGCGGCCCTCACCCTCATGCGTATGGGACGACGCGAGCATCTGGAGCTCCTGCGCCCCCTCCTCGAGGACCCCAACGTCGAGGTACAGGGCGTCGCCGCCGAGGCTTATGCCACCATTGAGATGCGCTACCGGGGGTTGGAGGCGCTGCCCGAAGGCTGAAAGGGCATACACCCCTTGCTATAAACGAGACGGGTGTGTTTCAGTTGAGTTAAGCCGAGGCGTGAAACGTGAGAACCTCACGCTTTACGTTTCAGCTAATGGAGAGCTTCCAACTGAGTTGCAACACACCCAAACGAAACCTCCCGTCAAACGACGGGAGGTCTTTTTTGCTCAGGAAGATCAGTCCTCTAGGGCTTCCGCCGGAGGGGACCAGTCCACCTCGTGGCCGTCACCCCGTAGGAGCTCCCAGGCCAACACCCGATAAGCGAGGGAGCCCTGCGACCGCGGGGCATAGAAGACCCCGGGCTCGCCGTAGCTGGGCGCCTCACTGAGCCGTACACTGCGCGGGATCAAAATCTCGAAGACGAGGTTGGGAAAGTGATGCTGGACCTCGGCGACGACCTGCTTGGCCAACGTCGTGCGCTTGTCGTACATGGTCAACGCCACTCCGCGCAGCACGAGGGACGTGTTGAGGCTGCGTTGGATGAGATTGATGGTGCGAATCAGCTGCGAGAGCCCTTCAAGAGCCAGGTACTCACACTGCACCGGAACGATGACGCCCTGGGCAGCACAGAGACCATTGATGGTCAACAGCCCCAGGCTGGGGGGCGAATCAATGAGCACGTAGTCGTACCCCTCGAGATCCCGTAAGGCCTCCCGTAAGCGCATCGCCCGCTCGCGCGCATCGGGTAGAGCGTTGAGCTCCACCGTTGCTCCGGCGAGAGCGGGCGCGCTGGGTAGCAGGTGCAGGGTGGACCACTGCGTGGGAACGATGGCGGCAGCTGCCGGCTCTGTACCCAGCACTACTGCGTAGATGGAGCTCTCCAGAGAGCGGGAGTCCACGCCCAGACTGGTCGTCGCATTGCTCTGCGGATCGATGTCGACGACGAGGACACGGAAGCCCCAGTCGGCCAACGAGGCGGCCAGATTCACAACGGTGGTGGTCTTGCCTACCCCACCCTTCTGGTTAGCAAAGGCGTAGATATGCGTCATCACGGCGCGCTCAGCGAGAGCCCTCTACCTCACCGAGGATATACCGTCACCGCACGGCTGCGCCCCGAACCGGAGCTCTGGGTGCGGACACGCTGATCCTCTCGCAGCGTCACGTGGATGATGCGCCGCTCACGGGCGGGCATCGGACGCAGGCGGACCGACTGTCCTGTCTCCACGGCCCTTTCGGCCATGCGGTGGGCCAACCGCCGCAGGCTGCGATAACGGCGGCGCCGGTAGCCGTCGGCATCAACGACGAGGTTGAAGTCGCCGCTGACCCGATTGCGCACGAGCGCTCGCACCAGGTACTGAATTGAATCCAAGGTGCGACCACGCTGCCCTACAAGCGCCGAGCCATCCTTACCGCGCAGCGAAACCCAGAGCGTGGGGCGCTGTTCGTCCCTCCACGACAGTTTGACACGCACCTGCATCTCTCCGAAGAGATGCTCTGCGATATCCTTAACTACAGCTTCGATCTCCTGACGATCGAGCCCCTCCACCCTCTTCCGGGGCTCCGGGCGCTCCTCAGGCTGCGGGCGTGGCTGTTCCGGGGGCGCGGGCGCCTCCAGCGCGGGCTCAGGCTCAGAGATCGCAGGCTCTGGCGCGGGCTCCTGCTTCTCCTCCCGTACCGGAGGCGCAACAGCTTCCTCCTCGACCGGGGCGGGCGCGACTTCGGTTACGGGGGGCTCGCGGCGCACGGGAACCGGTGGGGGCGTTGCGGTGGAGACGCGGGCTCTCCCGGCGGGCAGCGGTCGACGGGTAACGCGCACCTTCGCTTCCCGGGCACCAAATCCCAGGAAGCCTGAACTGCCCTCATCCAAAACCTCGATGAATGCCTCTTCACGGGTAATGCCCAGACGTGTCAACCCAAGAATGGTGGCCTCTTCCACAGTAGGGGCCGATACCTCGATCCACTCCTTGGACTCCATGAGAAATCCTCCTCACTCTTCGACAGCTGCGTTGGCACGCAGCGAAAACAAAGTCAGCTCTTCGATCCCGATTTTTTCAGCGCTCGTGAGGGCTTCTTCTTGCTCTCCCTCCCCTCTTCTTCGGCAGCCCCTGCCGTGTAGTGTCGGCGGAAGAGGTAGAACTGCAGAATGCCCACCAGGTTGGAGATGATGAAGTAGACGGAGAGCCCGGCCGCGTAGTTGAGGGAGATAAAGCCCATCATCAAGGGCATGGTGACCTGCATGGACTGCGTGGCTGCCTGCGTCGGAGAGTCCGAGGAGGTCGTCGATGTTGAGGAAGGCATGAGCAACTTCTGTTGGAACCACGAGGTCGCGACCACCAGCACGGGTAGAACGTAGTAGGGGTCGGGTAACGCCAGATCCAACCAGAGGAAGTGGCTGTTGAGCGGGGGCAGGGCGCTGACGCTCAGCGCAGCCGGTAACCAGCGGTAGATGTGACCGGGCAGGTCGAGCAGACCCAGCGGCGTAGCAGCCAGCGCCCGGATGATGGCCTGGTAGAGACCGAACATCAGGGGCAGCTGAATCAAGAGGGGCAGACAGCCACTGGCCGGGTTGAAACCGTACTGGCCGTAGAGCTTCATCTGCTCCTGCGCCAACCGCTCCCGGTCGTTCTTGTACTTCTCTTGCAGCTCCTGGAGCTTGGGCTGGAGCTGCTGCTGCTTGCGCATATTCTTCTGCTGATTGAGCGTCAGCGGGGTAAGCGCCAGACGCACGATCAGGGTCAGGAGGGCCACAGCCAAAATGGTCTGTTGCCCCAAGAACTTGTAGAAGATCAACAACAAATTGGTAATCGGATCGACAATCAGTAAATCCCACACAGCTTACTCTCCTTCAGCGCTCGGATACTGCCAGAGGAGCGTCTCCCTGTCCAGATCAAAGGCCAGGACGCGCGCGTCCGTGAAGATGGGCATGGCGAGCAGACGTCCGCCCTGTAGAGTCAGACTGCTCGGCAAGCGGCGGGCCTCGTCGGAGACCTCGCCCCAGGGGAGTCCCTCTCCGGTCTCGGTTTCGAAGGCGTGAATACGCCCGCGCTCGTAGCCGGGCAGCAGGAGCACGTCGCCCTCCGGTGAAAGAACGCCCTGTCCCCGGAAGATGGTCTCCTCTTGAGCCTCCCAAAGGATCTGGTGCGAGTTCGCGTTCAGAGCGATAACCTTACCCTGAACGTCGGCGAAGTAGAGGACGTTATTCTGGACCACAGGCGTGGCCCAGAACCAACTCTCACCCTCGTAGCTCCAGAGCAGCTGTCCCGTCTCCGGGTCAATCTCATAGATGTGATCCCCAAAGTCACCATACCAGATGTTCCCGTTGGCCAGCACGGGCGACATGGCGATGGCACCGCTGGACTCCCGTCGCCAGAGTTCTCGTCCGGACTCTGCCTCGAGAGCGTAAAGGTAACCATCCAGGGAGGCGACGTAGACGACCTCGTCCACGACGAGAGGGGAGGACCATATCCGGTCACCGGTGGCAAAGGACCACTCCAGAGAGCCGTCCGCCACATCGAGAGCATAGACGTATCCGTCACCGTTGCCGATAAAGAAGCTGTCGCCGGTCAGGGTGCCGTTGCTCACATACTGGCCCCGGGCGCCTTGAGCTGCTGCTGCCCCGGGAAAGGACCAGACGAGGGTCGGGATGTCCTGCGGACCCTCACCCAGCTCGATAGCATAGACGGTCTGATTGCGAAAACCGGCGACGAGCAGCAGACTGCGCTCTTCATCCAGAACAGGGGCCGCGTAGAAACCGATCCGCGAATCCTCACGCTCACCCGGAAACCATAACCAGCGCAGATCACCGGTCTCAGAGTCCAACGCCACAATATGGCCCACGTCGGCGGCGTAGATGGTACCGTCCGCCGCAGTGAGCCCCGGCCAGCTCTCCTGGCGTGTGCGACCGCGACAGCCGCTCAACACGAGCAGCATCACGATGATCAGGGCCAGGAAAGTATATACACTTCGCCAACGTCTCATAAATCCTCCTGAGTCAAAGGAACGGGGTCATAACCCCCGGGATTGAAAGGATGGCACCGCAGCAGGCGTCTTATGGAGAGCCATCCTCCGCGCACCAGGCCATGGCGATCGATGGCCTCATGTGCGTAGTGCGAACAGGTCGGTGTGAAACGGCAGGATGGCAGAAAGAGAGGAGAGACAAAACGTTGATAACCTCGAATCAGCCAGAGCACGACGGCTCGCACCGCACACCTCTCTCACTCGACCTCCAGAGATCGGCGCGCTGCAAAGTCGTCACGAGAGCAGCCTCCACCACCGGGGCTTTGACTGTAGCTATTTTCCGACGCGCAATCAAGATCAGGTCCCAACCTGCGGGAATGCACGGGTAGAGCTGGCGAACTGCTTCGCGCAACAGACGCCGCGCCCGGTTGCGCGCTACCGCGTTGCCGACTTTTCGACTTGCAACCAAACCTATACGAGTATGGGGCAACCCACTCGGTGCTGCCCACAGAATAAAAAGGGGATGCGCCCACGACTGGCCCTCCTTCCAGACCCGCTGGAAATCCGGAGAGCGCTGTAGGCGCATACCCTTCTGCCAACGGCGAGGCTCCGACAACGAGCTACTTGCGGCGACGGGGGCGTTGGCTGTGCTCTTTCCAGTTGATGCGCTTGGCGCCACCCAGGCTGACGGCGACCAGACGACTGCGGCCCTTCTGGCGACGGCGCTTGAGTACCTTGCGACCGCTCTTGCTCTTCATCCGGGCACGGAAACCGTGCGTCCGCATGCGACGGCGTTTCTTGGGTTGATAAGTGCGCTTCGGCATGATAAGCTCCTTCCTTAAAAAATCTTCCGCCTCTGCGGGCGTCCTTGCTAGTAGGCTACACACAAAACCGCGCGGTCTCCCGCGGCGGTTGTTTTCGTCACAGCGAGGTTATTATACCGTAAGGCTGCGTTTCGGTCAAATCCCCGCGCCTCTGTTGGCCTGTTATGTAAAGAGCCCCTGATCTCTCAGGGGCTCGCGTCGATCAGCTTCGCGCCACCGACGGCTGCTGCACCCCCGGTGAGACTCGAACTCACAACCCGCGGATTAGAAGTCCGCTGCGCTATCCATTTGCGCCACGGGGGCGTGTATCCTACGACTTCCAGACGGGACGCAGGCCCTTACGCACCTGCCGCCCGGCGATGACCCGGAGAATCTGCTCCGGGGGATAACCCACGGCCACCGCCAGCTGACGCGGCGTCAGGGCTTGGTTGCCGTTGCTGAGAAAGACGCGGAAGATGGCCTCGATCAACGTCGACGCCGCAGCGACATAGTCGGACTCTTTGCTGCAGTGAACGCGGATGATGTACTGCAGCCCCTCAACAGGGCGCACCTCACCCGTCGACCAATCAATCCAGTCGATGGTCTCACCCATCCACTGCCCGCGGTAGGCTTCCCGGTGCTCGGGACAGAGATGGGATAGGAGTTCGATGTTACGATCCAACCCCTGCCGGTCCCACCAGTCGTAATCGATGTGAAAGGACGTGTCGAGCGTCGGCTTGATAAAGCGTGTCAGTGTCGGATCGGGGGGAAGCGTCGCCATTACTCTGCTCCTCTGTACGACCAGTAGTTGTCTCCCAGCGAGACGTACTGCTGCCCGGCCGCCAAGATGGCAAGCATCGGTCCCGGAGGCAGACGCCGGAAGAGGTTCAGCACACTGTGCAACGTCTTCGCATGCACCGCACGCTGCAGGCTCAACACAGCCAGCTCTCGGAAGACCTGTTCCACGAGAGTCTCCACCGGAACGTGCCGCAGCTCCTCTGCCAGATCATCCACCGCCTCCGGCTGGGGCACTCCCAGAGCCGTCAACTCATCGAACTCACAGTAGACCGGGTAGCGGGTCACTTCGAAGGAGTAGGCGTCTCCCTGCACCTTCGCCGTACGCAGCCACTCACCCCGTTTGGAGCGGAACGCGCGCACATTGACGACGATCGTGCCCGGCTCCTCGCCCTGGCGGATGTCGATCAGCGAACCCGGTGCCGCGTTGTACTCCGCGTACCACTTCTCCAGCCCGTAGACGTAGCGGGCGTTGCGGGCGACCCAACCCGGGAACTCGTTCTCCGTCTCACCGTCAATAAAAGTAAAGCGCACCCGATCGGTAAAGCGGGCCGTCGGGAAGAGCTGCGTCAACTTATCCGTCAGGGGCAGCGTACCACTGCGCCAATGAGGGTAGAGCAGGGCTACGGTTACGTTATCCCCCGGCTCCAGTTCGCCCTCGAACTCCGACTCGGACCACTCGTCATCCACCTCGTCTTCCAACGAGATCATCATCTCGTTGAGGATGCTGCGATTGTAGGGAATGGGCACGTAACGCAGGTGCTCGGGAATCTCCCGCACCTCCTTCGGCTCCATGCGCCGCAGATACCAGAGCGCCTGACCGGCAGGCCCCACCTCGTCGAAGCGCGGGTCCCGCTCCAAGGCGTGCTCCAGGGAGAAGACCTGCAACGGCTCCGGAATCTCCTCGGGAAGCTCCAGCTCCTCCAGCAAGGCCTGCGTCGTCAACGGACCGCCACCGACCATGTCCAGCATGGCCTCGGCGATGTTCAACTGGACGGGCGAGACCTCCATGAGCAGATCACGCACGAACCACTTATGGCCCACCCGCACAAAGTGCCGGCTCTGCTGAAGGGCCGTTCGCAGCTCAGCGGCGAGCTCAGCGGCGTGCTCTTCGTAGATCTCCTCCGGCGCAACGTCTGCCGCGGGCACGTAGGTCGCACTGTCCAAAGGATGATCAAGCGGCAAATCTGTCGCAAAGTGGCGTTGGTCACCGGCTTCGGTCTGCACCGTCACCACCGTAAAGGGCTCATACTCAGGGTTGTTACCCGCCCGCAGATTCACGACCTCGCCCCGCAGATTGCCCAGGTGGGGGAAGATGACCGCCTCTCCCATCTCGTAGGACTCACCAGGGCGGTAGATGCGCCCTTCGGCAAGCGACTCCTTCGCCAGATCGATCATCTGCTGGTGACGATGGACGATCAGCGCGCGAGCCAAGTCCTCCAATCCCCTTGGCTTCTCCTCTTCCAATAAGAGGTTGACCAAATACTCCAGATCCCCCGGCAGAATAGATATTTGCTCCCAGTACTGCTCGCTGTTCACACCACACTCCAGACTCGCCTGAATATCATGATTGCATCAAACAAACGCTTCCGATTATACCAGGAATGAAAAGGATTGACAAATAGCTGAATGTGAAGCAAACTATAGATAGAGTCCAGGAGGTGAGCAATGAACGTGGACGTGGAGAAGAACGTAGGACTGACCACCGTCTATACAAGCGATGGCATGTTGCATGCCATGGTCATCCGGGGGGTATTGGAGAGCGCCGGAATCCCCGTCATGCTCAGTTACGAGTCCATCGGACGCGTCTACCCCGTTTCGGTGGGGAAGATCGGTCAGGTAGATATTCTGGTGCCCAGCGAGTGGGCAGAGGAAGCGGTTCACATTCTGGAGGCCAAGCCGCGGCTGGGCGAGGTCTTTTCCGTTCCCTCAGACATGCTGGAAGAGGAGCCGGACGCAGAGTAGCAGCTCTAGCAGCACAGTGCGCTAGATGCGCGGTGCGACGGCTACCGCCTGCGCCTCCAGAACCGGGTGGCTCGCGCCGACCCGGTTCTTGCTGTCTGTGCACCAACGAAGACAAGGGGGGACGTCATTGAGCAAGCCAGAGATTGAGATCAAGGTCATCGGCGGTGGCTTAGCCGGGAGTGAAGCGGCGTGGCAGATTGCCCGCCTGGGTGTGGCGGTGCGCCTCCACGAGATGCGACCCACCAAGCGCACCCCGGCGCACCTCACCGGTGAATTAGCCGAGCTGGTCTGCTCCAACTCCCTCGGCTCCAACCTGACCAACCGTGCGCCCGGTCTCCTCAAGGAGGAGCTCCGCCGCGCAGGCTCCCTCATCATCGACCTGGCCGACGCCCACGCCGTCCCCGCCGGCAGCGCCCTCGCCGTGGATCGCGAGGGCTTTGCCCGGGAGGTGACGGCGCGCATCAGCGCCCATCCGCGCATCACATTGCTCCGGGAGGAGGTGACCCGGATTCCTCCAGAGGGATTCGTGATCGTCGCCAGCGGTCCCCTCACCTCCCCCGCGCTGACGGCGGCCCTGCAAGCGGTGACCGGACGCGAGGCCCTCTACTTCTACGACGCCATCGCCCCCATCGTCACGTTGGACTCCATCGACTTCTCGAAGGCCTTCCGCGCCTCCCGCTACGACCGCGGCGAGGAGGAAGAGGGCGACTACATCAACTGCCCCCTGAACCGGGGGGAGTACGAGCGCTTCACGGAGGCCCTGCTGGAGGCCCAGCGCATCACGCTGCGTGACTTCGAGCAGGAGGACCCTCACTTCTTCGAGGGCTGCCTGCCCGTCGAGGTGATGGCGGAGCGGGGGATGAAGGCCCTCGCCTACGGCCCCCTCCGTCCGGTGGGGCTGCGGGACCCTCACACGGGGAGGCGCCCCTACGCCGTCGTCCAGCTGCGACAGGACAACGCAGCGGGCACTCTCTACAACCTCGTCGGCTTTCAGACCAACCTCAAGTACGGCGAGCAGGCGCGGGTCTTCCGCCTCATTCCAGGATTGGAAGGGGCGGAGTTCGTGCGCTACGGCTCGATGCACCGCAACACCTACATCAACGCGCCCCGCCTTCTCGCACCGACGTTGCAGTTCAAGGAACGCCCCACCCTCCTCTTCGCCGGACAGATCGCCGGGCTGGAGGGCTATGCCGGCAACGTCGCCGGCGGCTGGCTGGCGGGCATCAACGCGGCCCGTCTCGCCCTGGAGCAGACCCCGGTAACGCCCCCGCAGGAGACGATGATGGGCGCGCTCATGCACTACATCACCCACGCCGACCCCCGGGACTTTCAACCCATGAAGGCTAACTTTGGGCTGGTCCCGCCCCTCGAAGAACAGGTGCGCGGAAAACGAGCCCGGGGAGAGGCACGGGCCGAGCGCGCCCTCGAGGCCTTCGACGCGTGGCTGCCCTCACTGGACCTGCCGGATTGAGAGCGGTGCGAGTCGAAGTGCGCAGGCCCACGGCGTGACCGTGGGCCTGCGCACCTTTTCACCCTAGGGCAGCTCATCCTCCGTCGGGCGCTCGCCCAGCGTCAGGGGCAAGGTCAGCACCTCGCCATCCCGCAGAAGGGTGAGCTCGATGGTCTCCCCCACCTGGGTCTCCAAATCCAGGTAGATGTTGAACTTGCTCCAGCTGGTGACCTCTTCGCCGTTCACGGCGGTGATGATATCGCCGCCCACGGGAATGCGCTGGTTGCGCACCGTCACCACCCGGTCACTGGGCTGCAGACCTGCCCGGGCGGCGGGCGAGCCCGCGACGACCTGCTGGATCAGCAGACCTTCATCGGGCACCTCGACGCCGGCGCGCTGTAAGAGATCTCCCCAACGCGATAGGTCGAGGAAAGTGACGCCCAACCAGGGATGGAGAGCCCGACCCGTCTCGATCAGCTGGGGCACCACCCGCTTCACCGTGTTGACCGGGATGGCGAAGCCGACGCCGGCATTCTGACCGACACCCGTCGTAGTCCCGCTGGGGCTGATAATCTGCGCATTGACCCCGATCACCCGCCCGTTAAGATCGAGCAGGGGGCCGCCGGAGTTCCCCGGATTGATGGCTGCGTCGGTCTGAATAGCTTGCCCAATGAACCGCCCGCCCTCCGGGCTGCGGATGATCCGCCCGAGGCTACTGATGACGCCGAAGGTCACCGTCTGCTCCAGACCGAAGGGGTTTCCGATGGCGACGACAAACTGTCCAACGCGCAGAGCGTCGGAATCAGCCAGCGACACAGGCTGGACGGTATAAGCAGTGGAGTCGACCTTCACCACCGCGAGATCATTGGGTGGATCGGTGCCCACGACCTCGCCGGGGAGGCTCGTACCGTCGGCGAAGACCACCTCGATCTCGTCGGCATCCTGGACGACGTGCCAGTTGGTCACAATGTGCCCCTCACCGTCGTAGACGAAGCCGGAGCCCGTCCCCTCCTGAGGCACAGGATTCAGGTAGAAGTCCTGGGACAGTGTCGTGACCATGATATTGACCACCGAGTCCCCAACGGCTTGATAGACCGCCTCCACCTGCGACTGCAGATCCTGCAGGGCCGTCTCCTCCGGCACGCCAACGACCGGAGCCGCCGAGGTGGGGGTCGGTGCGATCCCCACCGCCTCCTCTTCGACTTCAACACCGGGTGTTGCCGTCTCCATCATCGTATCCAGCGCCGCACAACCCAAGGAGATGACCGCCACCAACAACACCACCATAGGCACGATCTTCCTTCTCATCGTTCCACCACCCTTCCTCTCACGAGTCTCTATTCCAATCTCGGCAAAGCTGAAAGTGAGACGGATGTGTTTCACTTGAGTTAAACCGAGGCGTGAAACGTGAAGCCCTCACGTTTCACGCTTTACGTTCCAGCTACGGATAGCTCACAACGGGATTGAAACACACCCAAGTGAAACCCGCCCCTTCGAGGCTGCTTCACCTGTTCTACTTTCCACTTGGTCGAACCAAAGTATATCACTTCCACCCACAGGCACGCCTCCTAGGGCCCGCCGTCCAGCGATCCCTCAAGGCACCAAGAAGACGGGGCAGTGCGCGTAGCGCACCACCTCGGTACTCACCTCCCCCAAGAGCAGATCCTTCACGCTCGAGGGCCCTCGGGAAGCCAGCACGATTAGGGAGATATTCTCCTCCCGCACCGTCTCGAGAATGGCGCGCGCGGGATCACCGCTGCGCACGAGCCCTCGCACACTGATACCCGCCTTCTGAAGGTGATCACAGGTGTCGTCGACGACCTCCTGGGCGAGGGATTCCAACCGCTCCATAAAGGGCTCGTAGCCCTGAGTTGCCATGTAGCGCTCCGGCTGCTCGTAGACGTGCAACACGAACACCTCCGCCTCCTCGAGCCGAGCGAGGTGCTCGAGATAGGGTAATACCTTCTCGGCAGCGGGTGTGGCATCGTGAGCAAACAAGATCCGTTTCAACATTCGCGTCCTCCGACTGATAACAGCAGAAAGCTAATAGTGTGCATGTGCGTAATACCGGGTGCCATCCAGGCTCACCCCGACTGGCGCAGGGACTGCAACTCCTGAAAGAGCTCCTGCTCCCGTTCCGAGAGGTTCTGCGGCAGCTGCACCTGCACCCTGACGTAGAGGTCACCGCGTTGGGAGGGACTGCTCAGATGGGGCATCCCCCTTCCCCGCAGACGGAAGGTCTGTCCGTTCTGGGTCTCCGGCGGAATCCGCAGCATCACGGTCCGTCCGGCGGGTGTCGACACGGGGATCTCGCCCCCCAGGACGGCGGTGAAGAGGGAGACGTTCTGATCGGCGTAGAGGTCATCCCCTTGACGCTCAAAGCGCGGATCGGACTGCACCTGTACGACGAGATAGAGGTCACCCTGCGGACCGCCACGGATTCCCGGCCCGCCCGCACCGGCGATGCGCACGCGCGTACCGGTCGCCGCGCCTGCCGGGACCTTCACCTCGAGGCGGCGGCCCTCCAGTTGCAGGACGCGGGTCGCACCCTCGTAGGCCTCCTGAAGAGTGATCTGAAGGGGCTGCTCGTAATCCTGCCCCTTGCGAGGGCGTGGCTGCGGAGCTCGCCTGCCCCTCCCGCCGCCGAAGAGATCCTCGAAGCCGGTGCCCCCGGCCCCGGGGGAGACGCCGCCGTACCCGCCGAAGAGCTGTTGGAAGAAGTCGGAGAAGCCTCCCCCCCCCTCGCCTCCAAAGAGATCTTCAACGTTGCCGTAGTGCACGTAGGTCGGGCCACCTCGTCCTCCGGGTGCGCCCCCGGCCCACTGACCCCAATCGAAGTCCTCAGGACGCCCTCCGCCCTGCTGCCAGCGCTGCCACTCCGACCCGAACTGGTCATAGAGCTTGCGCTTCTCGGGATCGGAGAGGACCTCGTAGGCCTCGTTGACCTCCTTGAACTTCTCCTCGGCCTCCGAGGACTTGTTCATATCGGGGTGGTATTCGCGCGCCAGACGCCGGAAGGCCTTCTTGATATCCTTTTCGTCGGCGCTGCGCGAGACCCCCAGCATCTCGTAGTAGTCCTTGTAGTCCATCTAGCCTCCTATACGGGTGAAGTGCAGTTGAAGCCGACCTCAACGGGCTGAGGTCTTGCTCGAATCAGAAAACAGACTACTTGCGGGCCACCACCACGCGTGCCGGTCGCAGAACGCGCTCCCCTATCCGGTAGCCGCGCTCCTCCTCGTCCACGATCAGCAGCTCCATCTGCTGACCCGGAACGGCAGGCACCATGGCCACGGCCTCATGCTTGTGGGGGTCGAAGGGTTTGCCCAACACCTCCATCTCCTCCACGCCCTCGCGCCGGAGCAGCTTCTGCATCGCGTCGCAGGTCACCCGCACACCCTGATAGAGGGGATCGTCACGGTGCAAGCGAGCCAAAGCCCCGCGCAACCCATCGACGATCTCGAGAAAATCGCGCAGCAGATCGGCCTTCTCCTCGACAATCCGCTCCTCCGCGCGCCGCATCTGGCGACGTTTGAAGTTCTCCATCTCGGCCTGCAGGCGCAGTACCTTCTCGCGCCAGTTGATCTCCGTACCGCCGGCCGGGGAAGAGCCGGGCTCAACAGTCCCCGGCTCCACGGTATCCGCGGCGACAGTGCTTTGATCCTGGACCCTCTCTCTGCTATCTTCATCCGCTTCAATAAGAATGCGGCGTCGCTTTGATTCTCGGTTTGGCGTCATACTCACCTTCATGTGTAACGAGGGGAGTGGTTTGGACCACTCCCCTCATCGCTAGTCGTCAATCCTGCTACGAATCGAGAAGAGCGTTACACAGCCCGTCTCGTGCTCAGCACCGCGTTAGACCTCGCGGTACTCACCCTCGACGACGTCCGGTCCCTCAGGCTCCTGGGGCCCCTGATCGCCCTGCGGTCCGCCGGCCCCCGGTCCAACGTTGGGTCCCATGGGGCCATAGCCCGTGGGTTCACCCGGCTGCGGCCCACCCTGCTGACCGTACATCTGCTGTCCGAACTGCATGGAGGCCTCGCGCAACTCGTCCATGGCCTTACGGATGGCGGCTGCGTCGTCGGCATCCTTGAGCTGCTTCAGGCTCTCCAGACGCTCGCTGATGGTGTTACGCACGTCGTCGGGAACCTGCTCGGCCTGTTCGCGCAGCAGCTTCTCCATCTGGTAGATCAGAGCATCGGCCTCGTTGCGAGCGTCGACCAGGTCACGGCGCTTGCGGTCCGCCGTCTCGTGCCGCTTGGCCTCGCTGATCAGGCGATCCACCTCGTCTTCATTGAGGTTGGTGGATGCGGTAATGGTGATGTTCTGCTCGCGCCCCGTCGCCTTGTCCTGCGCCGTCACGTTGAGAATACCGTTGGCGTCGATGTCAAAAGAGACCTCGATCTGCGGCACACCCCGCGGCGCGGGCGGAATGCCGTCCAGGCGGAACTGCCCGAGCAGCATGTTGTCCGCCGCCATCGGGCGCTCGCCCTGGAAGACCTTGATGTCGACCGCCGTCTGACCGTCCTCCGCGGTGGTGAAGGTCTCGCTCTTGCGGACGGGCACTGTGGTATTGCGGGGGATCAGCGTGGTCATCCGCCCCCCCAGCGTCTCCACACCCAGCGAGAGCGGGGTCACGTCCAACAGCAGGATGTCGGTGACGTCGCCCGAGAGGACACCCGCCTGGATGGCGGCGCCCACGGCGACGACCTCGTCGGGGTTCACACCCTTGTGCGGGTCCTTGCCGCCCGTGAGATCCCGGACCAGCTGCTGGATCATCGGCATGCGGGTCGCCCCGCCCACCAGAACCACCTCGTCCAGGTCCCCCGGCCCGATCTTGGCATCGGTCAAGGCCTTCTCGAAGGGGGTCCGGCAGCGCCCCACCAGGTCGTTGGTGAGCTGCTCGAACTTCGTCCGCGTCAGGCGGATCTGCAGGTGCTTGGGACCGGAGGCATCCGCGGTGATGAAAGGCAGGTTGATCTCGGTCTCCATCATCGTGGAGAGCTCGATCTTCGCCTTCTCGGCTGCCTCACGGAGGCGCTGCAGGGCCTGGCGGTCACCGCTCAGATCGATCCCCTGATCGCGCTTGAACTCTCCCAGCATCCAATTGACGATGCGCTCGTCCCAGTCGTCACCGCCGAGGTGCGTGTCACCATTGGTGGCCTTCACCTCGATCATCCCCTCACTCACCTCGAGGATGGAGACGTCGAAGGTGCCGCCGCCCAGGTCGAAGACCAGGATGGTCTCGTCGACGTTCTTGTCCAGGCCGTAAGCCAGGGCGGCCGCCGTCGGCTCATTGATGATGCGTAAGACCTGGAGGCCCGCAATCTGCCCCGCGTCCTTGGTCGCCTGCCGCTGGCTGTCATTGAAATACGCCGGTACCGTGATCACGACCTCATTGACCGGCTCACCCAGATAAGCCTCGGCATCCTTCTTCAGCTTCTGCAGGATCATCGCCGAGATCTCCTGGGGTGTGTAGACCTTGTCCACGGCAGGGACGCGCACGCGCGCGTCATTCTGGGACCCGGCGACGATCTCGTAGGAGACCATGTCTTGCGTAACCTCGACCTCAGGCTCATCAATACGCCGGCCCATCAACCGCTTCACCGAGTAGATGGTGTTGTCGGAGTTCACGACGGCTTGCCGCTTGGCAGGCACACCCACCATACGCTCACCGTTCTTGTTGAAGGCAACCACGGAGGGCAACAGACGACCACCCTCGGCCGTGGGGATGACGGTGGTAGAACCACCCTCCATAACCGCGACTACCGAGTTGGTCGTACCCAAATCGATGCCTACAATTTTACTCATTTGTCATCCTCCCCTGTCTTTAAATCATTCCACGTCAGAAAAAGGGAGCCCTTTTGCTCCCCATTACATCTCTTTAACAGTATAGAGGATAAGTATTGGAAAAACATAAGCGATAAATTAGAACCACGTAAACAGAGTAACCAGGCCTCATAAAGAGAGCTGCGAGGGACGTTCCCTCGCAGCTGGTTGTAAGAGAGTTCAGCGTATAGGCGCCGATTACGCCCCCGTTGCTTGCCCCTCCAGGACGAGCGCGGAAAGAGCAGGGAGGATCCCCCTTAACAGTCCCGCCGAGGTTTTGAAGGCGGACGCGCTCCAGACATCCTTGAAGACCTCCAAGGTGGGGGCCAGCTCCGAGACATCGACGGCAAAGGCACGCTCCTGCTCACCGGCATTAAAGATGACGATCAGCGTCTCCTGCTCGTCCTGCCGTGCAAAGGCGTAGAGGTAATCCTCCGCCAAGAGCTGGACGTAAGCACCGCGACGCAGGACCGGATGGTCATGGCGCAGGGCGACGTAGCGGCGAAAAGCGTCCAGGAGCTCGACGTTCCAGCGAGCCTCATCCCAGGGAAAGGCCCGCCGGCTGTCGGGATCATGCCCACCCTCGAGCCCAATCTCATCACCGTAGTAGATGCTGGGCGCACCGGGATAGGTCATCTGGAAGAGGGTGGCCAATCGCAGGCGCTCCTGCTCGCCGTGGACGACGGTCAAGAAGCGGGGTTCGTCGTGGCTGCTGAGCAGATTGTACTGCGCCTGCACAACCTCCCGATCGTAGAGCTCCAGGTCCCTCACCACCTGCTGCCCGAAGGCCCGGGCATCCAGTCGACGCAGGGCAAAGCCCCCGGGTCTCAGGCTGGTGTTGAGCGCGGAGCCTCCAAAGAAGCCCAGACAGGCACGGTTGAAGGGGTAGTTCATCACAGCGTCAAAGTGCTCCCCCTGCAGCCAGGAGCGTGCTTCACTCCAGATCTCCGCGAGGATGTAGGCCTCGGCGTTGACCCCCTTGACCCGACGGCGAAACTCCTCCCAGAAACCGGGGGTGGTGATCTCGAGGGGCACGTCCAACCGCCAGCCGTCAATGCCCTGGTGCAGCCAATACTCGGCGACGTCGTAGATGAACTCCCGGACGTCGAGGTTATCGGTATTGAGCTTCGGGAGCTCACGGTTGTTCCACCAGCAGGCGTAGTTCGCCGGGCGCTGTCCGTCGAAGGCGTAGAGAGGGTAGTTGGTGACGTAAAACCAGTTCACGTAGGGGGACTGTGCTCCGTTCTCCATGATGTGGTTGAACTGCAGAAAGCCCCGGCCGGCGTGGTTGAAGACGCCGTCAAGGACAACCCGGATGCCGCGGGCGTGGGCGGCCTCCAGCATCTCGCGAAAGGCAGCATTGCCACCGAGGATGGGATCCACGCTGTAGTAATCGTGGGTGTGATAGCGATGGTTAGCTGCGGAGGTGAAAATGGGATTGAAGTAGAGGGCGTTGATTCCCAGGGCCTCCAGGTAGTCGAGATGCTCCTTGACCCCGAGGAGATCTCCACCCTTGAAGCCGCGCACTGTGGGGGGCGTGTTCCACGGTTCAAGATTATTGGGTTTAGGCACTCGTTCACTAAAAGCGAAACGATCCGGGAAGATCTGGTAGAAGACGGCATCTTTGACCCAAGCCGGGGTATGAACAGTCATGCATAACTCCTTAACATAGTCGATTAGTCTTGTAGTCTTGTAGCCAGGTAGTCAGGCAGTCAAGTGGTCATCGTTGTGCTCACAGGGCAGGAGCGAGCAGCAGTATCCTCAAAAAAGTCGAAGGTCAAAAGTCGTTACGTGTACACGGGTGTAAAGGATCAGAGATCTGGAGCAGGAGCAGGAGCAGGGACTGCTTTCTCCCGTAGGAGACGGCGGGACATCATCCTCCCGACGAGGGCGAGGAGAAAGGCCGAGCCGGCGACCAGAGTGGTGACGTAGATGCCCGCGTCTTGCCAGAAGCGCATGGGAAAGAGGCGGATGAGCGTATCGGAGTAGGCAAAGACCCAGCTCTCCCCCTCAAAGAAGACGCGGTGCAGGGCGGTGAAGAAGTCCTCCCAGGAGAGCAACATCCAGAGCCCCAGCGTGAAGAGCAGCATCAGGGTGACGAGCCCCCCGTCGGAGAGGGCGCCCCACATCGCCGCCCCCCCCGCCTGTCGATAGAGTACCCACCCGCAGGCGAGAGCCACTACCAGAGCCACCAGAGCTCCCCAGGTGATCCGATCGTAGACCCGCTTGACATCATCCATGTGAGAGAGCTCCCTCTCGTCATAGGCGCGCTCACCGTTGGGCAAGCGCAGCACCCGCAGACGATCAAGGTCACGGGGGAGATTAAGAAAAGCGATGGAGGCCTTCGCCAACCGCAACCGCTCCTCCCGCTCCAAGCCGTAGGGGTCGTCAGGAAAAGCGGAACGGCGGTACTCCCAGGCCGGGAACCAGGGACCGGTCAGGATGCGTACGGCACCCACGATCAGAATCACGGGCACCGCGATGACGATCAACAGACGCAACAGTGGGCGCATCAGCCCTCCTTGAATCACTGGTCATTACCACGTGAGGCAGCTATCTTTATACCTCAAAAGCGGAATTTGGGTAGTCATCCCGCCCCCGAGTTCGCAGCGGGGCTGAGCGTCACATTTCCTTAACCCGCCCCTTCTTTTTCACGAGGCGACTTATGTTATAATTGCATTTATGAACCGACTGCCCTTGACTCTCAAAGGAACTCCGCAGGGACTCCTGTTGCAGCCCAGAACTGACGACTGGGAGGAGCTGCTGGCCGCGCTTGCGGGGTCTCTGCGACAAGCGGAAGGGTTCTTCCGTGGCGGGCGCGTCTTCCTGGAGTTGGAACCCCAACAGCAGCTCACCGTAGTCCAGATGGAGGCGCTGCGCTCCCTCCTTGAGGAGCACGAGCTGCTTCTCGACGCCGTGCTGGGAGGGGACGCAGCCACCCAGAAGCTGGCCCGCTCCCACGGACTGCGCACCCGGCTGCCGACCAGCACAGCGCGCGCTCCGGTCGAGACGGCCGGGGAAGCGCTCTATGAGCAGCGCACATTGCGCTCCGGGCAGAGCCTTCACTTCCCCGGTCACGTCACCCTGGTGGGCGACGTCAATCCGGGAGCCGAGATCGTGGCGGGGGGCAATGTCGTCATCTGGGGCCGGGCGCGGGGTGTTATCCACGCCGGAGCGCTGGGAAACAGAGCCGCGACCATCTGTGCCCTGGATCTGAACCCCGCCCAGCTGCGCATCGCCGATCTCATCACGCGTCCTCCGGAGGGGTCAAGGCGGGGAGCGCCCCATCCGGAAGTCGCACGCATTCGAGACAGAGCCATCGTTGTAGAATCTTGGACGGCAAGAGGGGAGTAGGCATGAAAGGCAAAATCATCACCATCACCTCCGGTAAAGGTGGCGTCGGCAAGACGACCACCACTGCAAACCTGGGCCTGGGATTAGCGATGCTCGGACGCCGGGTCATCTGTATGGACGCCGACATCGGCCTGCGCAACCTCGACGTCATGTTGGGGCTGGAGAACCGCATCGTCTACGACATCGTCAACGTCGTGGAGGGGCATTGTTCGCTGCGCAAGGCGCTGGTGCGTGACAAGCGCTTTCCCGAGCTCCAAATTCTACCCGCCGCTCAGACGCGCGACAAGAGCGCGGTGACCGAGGAGGACATGGAGCGGGTCGCGAACGAAGCCGCCGAGGTCGCCGACTACGTGATCATCGACTCCCCGGCGGGCATCGAGCATGGCTTCCGCTACGCCGTGCGCCCGGCCAATCTGGTACTTATCGTCACCAACCCGGAGGTCACCGCCGTGCGCGATGCCGACCGCGTCATCGGCCTGCTGGAGTCCGAAGGGCTGGCGCCCGCCAATCTCATCATCAACCGTATCAAGCCGGAGATGGTTCGCCGCAACGAGATGCTGGACGCCGATGCCATCGTCGATCTGCTCGCCATTCACCTTATCGGGCTGGTGCCCGAGGACAGCGCCATTCTGGCCGCCGGAAACCGGGGGCAGCCGGTGGTGCTCGATGAGCGTTCCGACGCCGGCGCAGCCTTCCGCAACATCACCCGCCGCCTGGAGGGTGAGGACGTGCCTTTTATCCCGCTCAAGGGACCATCCCTGCTTCAACGACTCTTTGGTGTACGCTAGAGGGGAGGAATCATGGGTCTACTGAAATTTTTCCGCCGCCGTAAGGAAACGGGCAAAGAGATCGCCGCCGAGAGGCTGCGCCTCGTCTTGGCCCACGACCGCGCCAACATCTCCCCGGGGCTCCTTGAAGAGCTGAAGGATGAGATCATCGCCGTTATCTCGCGCCACATGGACGTCGAGCCCGACAAGGTCCAGGTGAGCTTCAAGGAGGATCAACGTGAGACGCGGTTGGTCGCTGATATCCCGCTGAAGGGGCGGCGACGCGCAGGAGGGTAGAAGGGGAACATGCAACGCTCGATCTGGCAGTATTTCGACTGGGGTCTGCTTATCATCGCCCTGCTCCTCACCGTCTCCGGTGTGGCGATGATCTACAGCGCCACGCTGGGTTCGGAGGACCTGGCAGACGCCTGGCGCAAGCAGGCCATCTACGCTGCCATCGGCGTCGTGCTGATGTTCTTCACGGCGATCATCAACTACCGGCTTCTCGAGAGCCTGCAGTGGCCCCTCTACATTCTCACCCTGCTCATCCTCATCCTTACCCTGATCTTTGGGGAGAGTGAAATCGGGCAGGTGCGCCGTTTCATCTACGTGGGCGGCGTCTCCATCCAGCCGGCCTTTCCGGCCTTGATTCTACTCATCATCAGCCAGGCGAGCTTGCTCTCCCGCAACGCGCCCAACGCGCCGGGCCTGGTCGAATTCACTGCGTCGCTGGTGATGACCGCGGTCGTCGCTTTCCTCGTCTTCCGGCAGCCCAACCTGAGCACTGCCACCCTCTATGTAGCGATCTGGACCGCTCTCGTTTTCGCTTCCGGCATGGATCTCACCTACCTGGGGGTCCTCGGCCTGGGGGGCGTCGTCGCCCTCCCCTTCATTGTGCCCCGTCTCGACACCTACATGCAGGCGCGGCTATTGAACTTCCTCGATCCCAACCGTGATCCCTATGCCCAGTACAACCTGGATCAGGCACTGATCAGCATCGGCTCGGGCGGTCTCTGGGGCAAAGGCTTTGCCTCGGGCACCCAGAGCCAGCTGCACTTCCTCCGCGTGCGCCACACCGACTTCATCTTCTCCGTCATCAGCGAGGAGCTGGGCTTCATCGGCGCCATGCTCCTCTTGGGGCTCTTCTTGCTCCTCCTCTGGCGCCTGCTGCGCGCGTCAGCCATTGCCGGCGATCTCACCGGACGGCTCATCGTCGTGGGCGTCACCTGTTACATCTTCTACCAGCTGATCATCAACCTCGGCATGAACCTGAGCCTCCTGCCCGTTGCCGGACTACCCATGCCCTTCCTCAGCAGTGGAGGAAGCGCCTTGGTCATCGCCTACACCGGGCTGGGGCTGGTGCAGAGTGTGGTGATGCGCCACAAACGCCTGGAGTTCTAGCGTAACGCGCAAAGCGGAGGACGTAGGAGCTCTTCTCCGTCCTCCGCTTTGCGTCTTACTACGTCAAGAGACGATACGACCAACGATAGGAGGAAGGTATTATGACGGTCCGAGTACGTTTTGCCCCGAGTCCCACGGGCTATCTGCACATCGGCAACATCCGCACGGTGGTCTTCGATTGGCTTTACGCCCAGCAGCAGGACGGCAAGCTGGTGCTGCGCATCGAGGACACCGACCGTACTCGCTACGTGCCGGGTGCCGTGGACTTCATCAAGGAGAGTCTGCGCTGGCTGGGTATGGACTGGGACGAAGGCCCCGACGTGGGAGGGGAGTACGGGCCCTACACACAATCTCAGCGCCTGGACATCTACAAGAAGTACGCCGAGGAGCTCATCGACAGGGGTTGGGCCTATCGCTGCAACTGCACCCCGGAGCGCCTGGCGCAGGTGCGTGAGGAGCAGCGCGCCCAGGATCAGGTCCCCATGTACGACGGTCACTGCCGCCGCCTGCCCGACGAGGCCGTCTCCGTCGACGAGCCCCACGTCATTCGCCTCAAGGTACCCGAGGAGGGCGAGACCATGGTGCACGACCTGCTGCGGGGTGAGGTCCTCTTCGATAACAAGCTGGTGGACGACCAAGTGCTGCTGAAGTCCGACGGCTTCCCCACCTACCATCTGGCCGTCGTCGTGGACGACCACCTGATGGAGATCAGCCACGTCCTGCGGGGCGATGACTGGCTGCCCAGCGCGCCCAAGCACGTCCTACTCTACGAGGCCTTCGGGTGGGAGCCTCCGGTCTTCGTGCACGTGCCCCTGGTCCTGGGCCCCGACGGCAAGAAGCTCTCCAAGCGCCACGGTGCCGTCACCATCGATGATTTCCGGCGCCAGGGCTACGTCCCCGATGCGGTCTTCAACTTCCTGGCGCTGCTGGGATGGGCGCCGGGTGAGGGAGAAGAGCAAGAGATCTTCACCCGCGAAGAGCTCATCGAGCGCTTCGCCCTGAAACGGATCAACCTGGCCTCCGCCGTCTTCTCCTATGACAAGCTGGACTGGATGAACGGGGTCTACGTCCGCCAGATGAGTGAAGAGGAGCTCCTCCACCAGCTTATCCCCTTCTGGCAGGATGCGGGGTTGGTCCCCAGTCCCGTGCCGGCAGAGATGTTTGAGACGCTGGAGCAGCTGGTGCCGCTGGTACAGGAACGCTTGAAGCGCCTCACCGACGTCGTGGAGCTGACGGATTTCGTCTTCGTGGAGATCGACACGCCCGAGCCGGAGAAGCTCGTGGGCAAGAAGATGACCCCCGAGGAGAGCCTCGAAGCGATACGCCAGGTCCAGAAACTCTTCTCCGGTCTCGTCAGCTTCGACGCCGAGAGCATGGAGCCGCAGATGCGCCGGCTGGCCGAGGACCTGGGCGTCAAAGCAGGGCAGCTCTTTTCCATCGTACGCATCGCCACCAGCAACAAGCGGGTGGCCCCACCCCTCTTCGGCAGTCTGGAAGCCTTGGGACGCGAGAAGTCCCTGCGCCGTCTGGAGCGCGCTGAGGAGGCGCTGTTGACCCTCGTCGAGGAAGAGTGAGCGCCCCTAGCCCTCCAGTGCCCAAAGACGACCGCCCGCGAAGTTCGCGGGCGGTCGTTCTCGTCTGCGGGCTTTAAAGGTCAGGGCAAAAGGATCAGCCACTGCCCGACCTGGATATTGAAGCAGGTCAGGGAGACGTTGTTGAGAGCCGCAAGCTGCTCCGGCGTCATACCGAAGGTGCGGGCGATGCTGAAGACCGTATCCCCGGTCGAGACCAGATAGGCAGCCTGCCCTTGCGGAGGGCAGACCGGGATGTAGAGGACCTTCCCGGCCGGCACGGAGCGGACGTCCGCGATGCCGTTGGCGGCGGCGATCGCCTCCGCCGTCGTCCCGAAGGACTGGGCGAGGCGAAAGAGGTTCTGCCCCCGCTGGATGCGGTAGTAGACGCCCGGACGGACGTTCTCGATCACCGGGCAGCTGGGAGCCGTCCCTCCAGGGGGGCAGCCAGTGCCGGGTTGCGAGGGCGCAGGGCAGACGAGGGTCGGGACGGCACCCTGAGTGGGAGTGGGCTGGGGGACGGGTGTGGGCGTCGTCACCTGCTGAATCTCCACCATGAGGGGCGTCAGGGGTCCCACCGACAGCGGCAGCCCCTCGGGCGTGCTGGCAGAGGCGGAGCGTACCCGTATCTCCCCCAGGCCGGGTGAGATGGCGGTCAACGGCAGCGCCGCCAGGGTGATCGAAGGGATGGAGCTCGCTCCTAGACCGGTCACCCCGAAGGTCAGGGTACCGTTCTCGTTGACGTCGTTGTGGATGACCTGCGCGCCCTCGGGCAAAGCGGCAGGCACTGCCTGCACGCCGGGAGTCTCTGTATCGTAGTCCTGGATCTGAAAGTGCGTGGGGTCGATGCTCACCTCAACGTTGAAGGTCCCCACGGGATCACCGGTAAGGAGGGTCATTTCTACGAGGATCGATTCATTGAGACCGGTTGCTCGCGGACCCTCAAAGGCCACAGTAAAGGGATTGGCGGCCACCTGTGCTTCCGCAACCGTCGGTTGGGGCTCCTCTTCGATGAGCATCGGTGCGGTCGGCTCCTCACCGCTCTGGATGGTAATATCATCGGGGGACGTCCTGCCCGAACAGCGCCCCAGGACGACGGCCGCAATGACAATGACGACAATGAGAGCCAGCAGTACAAGCAGCTTCCTCATGACACACCCTCCATCGAGCCGCAGGTTCAGATGACAACAGTTTTATGATATATCAGATTCTACTAAAGGACAAGAAAAAGGAAGGGGACAGGCCGAGAGCCTGTCCCTGCTCGCGTCGGTACCAGTCTGTTCAGTCGCCGGAGCGTTGCCCCAACGCCCGATCCGCCATCACCAGCCCATTGACGTGGTCCCCCACTCGCTCCAGAAGGGCCACGACGTCGCCGGCGTTCTTCTCCTCCTCCACCTGTTCGTCGATGAACCAATGGAGCATCACCTGAGAAGCGTAGTCGTTCTCCTCGACCGCCGCTGCGTAGAGCTCGTTGATCAGCCGGGTGACCTTCTGCTCGTGCTCGTAGACCGCCTGGAAGAGCTCGAGGGGCGTCCCAAACTCGACGGGGGGCTGATCGATGGCGTGCAGCACCACCTGCCCACCCCGGTCGTTGATGAAGTCGAAGAGTCGCATAGCATGCTCCTGCTCCTCCTTGGCCTGCTCGCGCATCCAGTGAGCGAAGCCCGGCAGATTCTCCGTCTCGCAGTAGGCGGACATCGCCAGGTAGAGATAGCCCGAGTAAAGCTCGTTCTTGATCTGCTCGTTCAACATTGTCTGAAGTTTTCCACTCAACATCGTGCAGCTCCTTTCACATGTAGAGTATGGGGACGAGAGGTAAATGCCGCTCAGGGCACCTGTCGTCTGAGGTAAACGTTTCTACAACTATCTTAACACGCTCCGCCAACTTGTCAATTTAGGAGACGAGCGTCTTAAAAACGATACGGGGGTTACCGGCGAGAGGGCGGGAGCAGAGGTTCCAGGGCGCGAACGACCCTGGCCCATTCCTCCAGGGAGAGGGTCTCCGCACGCCGCGTGGGAGGCACTCCGTGACTCTCCATGGCCTCGGCGACGGCGTTGGAGTCAAGGTGCAAGGTAGCAGCGAGGGTGTTCTTGAGCTGCTTGCGGCGCTGGGCAAAGCCCGCCCGCACGACGTCGAAGAAGGTCGCCACGTCATCCACCTCGACGGGAGGCTCCTCATAGAGGTCGAGGCGCAGAACGGCGGACTCGACCTTGGGCACCGGATAGAAGGCGCCACGCTTGAGCCGAAAGAGGGTACGCGGCTTTCCGTAGAAGTGCACGCCGACGGCGAGGAGGCTCATCTTCCCGTCGGCGGCCACAATGCGCTGGGCAACCTCTTTCTGGACGGTCACGACCATGCGGGCAGGACGCACGGCAGCCTCGAGGAGGTGGCGCATGACCGCGGCCGTGATGTAGTAGGGAAGGTTGGCGACCACCAGGTAGTGCTCCAACCGCGCACCCCAGAGCGGGCGCTGTTCGGGAGGCTCCACCCCCAACAGGGCTGCCGGATCCAGTTCGAGAATATCTCCAGGAATGACCTCCACCCGCGCGCGCTCCCGGTAAAGATCTTCCAGGGCTTCGACCAGCGCAGGGTCTGTCTCCACGGCGAGGACGCGAGCCGCACGCTCCGCCAGCGCCTCCGTCAACGTACCCACCCCCGCCCCCACCTCGAGAACGATGTCCTCCGGTCCGACGTCCGCCCCTGCAGCGATGCGCCGCGGAGCGCGGGGATCGACGAGGAAGTTCTGCCCCAGGGAGCGCCGGGGCGAGAGGTCGTAACGGCTCAGCAGGTCGCGGGGATTCTCGACCATCAGGGCGCCAGGTAGTTGATGCTGTCGGGGACAGGTGTCAACAGGTAGACCTCGACCCAGGAGTACCAGAGCTTCAGATTTTCGTCGGAGTAACCCAGATCGATGCGCTTGCCCTTGATCGCGCCGCCCGTGTCGGCGGCCAACCCCACACCGTAGCCGGGCACGTAGACGCGCGTCCCCAGAGTGATCACCCGGGGATCCACGGCGACGAGGCCGTCTCGCATGCGAATGCCCGTCGCTGTGTAGCCGTAGTGCGGGCTGTCGGGCGAAACCCCGGCGGTACTGGCGCTGTAGGAGGTCGCCAGCATGCGGAACTTCCGCCAGTACTCGACGGTGCCGCTCTCCGTCTGCAGGGAGCGGACCACGATCTTCGTACCGTGGCCCATCACGCGATTCGAGGGCGCCAGGACCACGCTCTCCCCCTCGACGCGGCGCTCCACGACCTGCCCATCCTCGTAGCGCAATCGGATACGCCGCTCCAGAACGCCGGGCGCCCCCTCCTGAACCAGCCCCTGGGTATCGAGCTCCATGTCGGCATTCGCTTGCCAGACCGTTTCGAAGGGAATGGGGCTCTGCTCCACGATGACGCTCTCGGTCACCCGTACTACCTTGATCTCAGCCCCATCACCGAGGGGAGCTTCCAGGGAAGGAGCGGCGTAGTCCTGTCCGTTGAGGATGACGCCCAGATCCGCCAACACCTCCCCCACCCGGTTACGGTGGGTACGCGTGCGCAGAGTATGCCCGTCGATCCGCACAGAGACGGGCACCGAGCGCTCCAGCCGGATGTGCATCCCGCTCTGCAGCGGGGTGGCGGGATCGGGGAAGATCCGGTCGGCGCGGTAGAGGGCGATCCCCATCTGCATCAGCGCCTCCCCCACCGTCGCGGCGTTGGCGTAGAAGGAGGTTCGTACCGGCCCCTCCTCCAACACGATGGGCACAGCACGTTCGACGACCAGCCGAAAGCGGGTGTCGTGGGGATCTCCCACCAGGGGCGGACGGACGTCCAGCCTGTCGTGGGCGTCCAGCTGTACCCCCTCCTGTGCCAGTAAATCGGCGGGGCTCTCATCGTGGGCGTAACGGATGCGCTCGAAGCCGTCGACGGAGATCACCACAGGACGGGCGTGATCGACGCTCACCCGCAGGTCGTCCGCGATGAGTGTGTCCAGAGAAGGGGATACGCGGTCTTCGGGGCGTAGAGCCAGCCCCAGGTCCACCAGGAGGAGTTCGACGTTGGGCTGGTGGGTGCGCAAACGGCGCTCCTCACCATCGACCACCAGAGTGACGGGTGTCAGAGTGGCACGATAACCGGCTGCCAGGCCTGTCAAGGCCAGCAGAGCGAGCAGAAAAGCCAAAAGGCGCCGTCGCAATGTCATCCCCTCCCCGACCCAGCCATCACCTCACCCATCGCCTCTCAAACAAAAGGGGCGACAGGGTTTCCCATCGCCCCTCACGTCACGTTTCAAAGACAATATCCGACAGGTACCGAGGACCAGAAACACTGCGGCGCCCGAAGACCACACCTTACCGTTGCTTCCTTCCGGACCTGGCGGGGTTCGGAGGGCTTCGCCGCGCAGGCCCCAGCCCTCGGCACCTATCGAACATCGTTTGCGGCCCGCAGGCCTCACGCCCCTTATGTTAACGGAAAATCAACGTTTGTCAAGTCCGCAATCAAGCCCCCCGGACTCCCCCTGACCGACGTTGCTAGGGTTATCGCATTTCACCTCTGGTCGCAGAAATACGGTCTACAGGCCGAGGATAAAAGGGGATTTTCGTGGCGGGGCTTTGCCCCTCCACGAAAATCCCTCTAAAAAATAACGCTTCAGCGGCGCATCACGTAAAGCGCTGAAGAAAGTGTGCTAAGGGTTCGCAAAAGTATAACTTCCCGATGTCTCTGGAGTCAGGATGAAAGAGCTCCTCCTGACTCGTTTGAGGGCCGTGCGTCTCCAGCCCTTCCAGCAGTTCGCTACGTTCCCCGAGCACCACCGTCGGGAAGTTATTTTCTTACAGACGCTAAGTGCGATAGCCCTGCCGACGTTGCTTTTACCCCATTGCACCCTACAATAACAGGCAGGTGTAGAGTCACCGCCGATCGCCGACCTCTGGCTATGCTCTGGTCACCCAGGAGGAATGAAACATGCCCCGGCTCACCAGGTTGCGCCGCCTGCTCCGCCACCCTCTGGTACCCTCCTTCTACATCCCGGCATTCTTCTTCGCCCTTGCAGAGGGTCTGCTCATCCCCATTCTCCCTCTCTATGCCAAAAGCCTGGCCGGCAGTTACGGGCTCGTGGGCCTGCTGCTCGCAGGCGATGGGCTGGGAACGCTGTTGGGGAATCTACCCGCCGGTCTGGCCCTGCGCTATCTGGACAAGCGACGGGCCATGCTGGTCGGATTAGGCGCGATGGCGCTCTCCACGCTGGCGCTGGTCTGGGTGGAGGTGGTCTGGGTGGCGCTGCTGCTGCGCTGGACGACAGGCTTGAGCCGGGCGCTCTTCTCGGTAGCACGCCACACTCACGTCGCCGACGCAGTCACAGTGACGTCCCGAGGGCGCGGGCCTGATCTTCCTCCTCCTGGTACCGGAGACCCTCAGGCGACCGCCCGGCTAGGCTTCAATCCCTGCCCGCAAGGACAGGGCGACCTACCGCCGGCACCTCCTCCGCTTCCTCGACTTCAATCCCTGCCCGCAAGGACAGGGCCTCGGCGCCGGTAAAAAGCTTGCAAAGAGAATTAAAAGGCATATAATAGGGACCAGCGTAATCGGCGCGAGGAGGTCATCAAGATGCCGCTCTACGAATATCAGTGTCAGGACTGCGGGCTGCGCTTCGAGCGCCGTCAGAGCTTCTCTGAGCCCCCCGTGGAGGACTGTCCGGAGTGCGGAGGAAAGGTAGCGCGGTTGATCCAACCCGCCGGCATCATCTTCAAGGGATCAGGATTCTACGTCACCGATAACCGCGCGAAATCTTCCACCGCCACGCCCGGCTCCCGCAAGGACGAGGGCTCCGAGAGCAAGCCGTCCACGACCGAGAAGAAGGACCAGGGAGAGAACGAGGACTAGTTCCGTTTACCCCCTCGACCGAGGCGCACTCCTGCGCCTCGGTTTTCCTTTACCTGAAGATCCTTTCTTCCGGTGACCACCGGCTCACCCCGGCCCGCGTGGCAAACCAGACCTCGTCCTCAAGGGCGAGAATCTCGGCAACACGACCGGAGGCCAGCCCCGAGTTAACGGGCGTAAAGAGGCGCCAGGCCTCACCATCGAAGAGGGCCACGGCTCCATCCGCGCTCGTCGGGGACTCCAGCGCTGCCCAGACGCCCCCCTCGACAACCGACAGAGTGCTCACCACGCTCCACGGAAGATCGCTGCTCGTGGGGCCGTACCCTCTCCACCGCTCTCCGTCGAAGTAACAGAGCCCCTCCCCACCCGTCCCCACCCAGAAGCTGCCCGGGGCATCGAAGCGCAGGGCGCGCACCCCGCGAGTGCAGGTAGGATGGGCCATCCGGGTCCAGGTACCGGAATCCCCTTCCCACAGGAGGAGAGCATCGAGGGTTCCCACCCCGAGCCCCACCTCGGTGACGGCGAGGACGAGGGGGGTCGCGCCTAGATCGTGAGGGCGCCATCCTTCGCCACACCCCTCCCAGAGCAAGGTCGCCGTCGCCGCCCAGACGCACTCCCGACGGTCCACCACCAGGGCACCGACGGAGCGGGTGATCGGGGTGCGCGTCCACTCGCCGTCGGTACCCCGCCGGAGCAGTCCCCGGCGAGGCGCAACCCAGAGGTCACCCTGAGAGGTCGCGGCAATCTCCACGACGGCACGTCCCGCGGCCGGCGGCAGAGGGACGGCCCGGAACGCCGTACCGTCGAAGTAAGCGAGCCCGGCCCCCGTCGCCGCCCAGAGAGTGCCGGCGGAATCGCGGGCGAGGGCGTGGGTCCCGGCGTGGGGCAGCCCCTCCTCGACGCCGTAGGTGCTCCAGCCCCGCAGCTGAATTCTACGCACTACGGCGTGCCCGCCGTAGAGGGCAAGCAGGCCCCCGACGAAGAGTACCAGAGCGATCCAGAAGGAGAGCGGGAGGGGAACCCAGAAGTCGCTCGGCAGGTAGGCGCGCAGCGCCGGTTCGCCCCGCTCCTCCCACCAGCGGCGCACCTCTTCCCCTCGCCTGGATCGTCTTCGCATACGCCCTTAGCGCCCGGCCACCAGAATCACCCCCGCCAGGGGGCCCAGCGTGCTCGAATCCGGGGCCAGGTCTACCTCGCCGGCGGACCACAGGGAGCGTACGCGTGGGGGAAGCGTCAGTGCCACCTCCTCCTCACCCAGATTGAGGGCGACGAAGAAGTCGCCCTGCACGCCCCGGCGCTGGAAGAGCCAGTAGTCGGCGGTGAAGTCGAGGGTGGCGTGCTCCCCGTAGACCAGATCGGGGTAGGTCGCACGCAGCCCCACGAGCCGCTGCACGTCCTCCACCAGAGGCAGGTCGGCTCGCGCAGCCGCCCAGTCCATGGGCACCCGGGAGGCCTCCAGCCCCATACCGGGGTCGCGGCTGCTGTGGGGTTGGCGCAGGGCCGTCTCCGTCCCGTAGAAGAGGATGGGCGGCTGGGGCCAGGTGAGAAGCAGGAGCAGCCCCAGGCGCAGGCGACGCTCGTCGTTGCCCGCCGCCAGGAGGAAGCGATCGATGTCGTGGTTGTCGAGGAAGACCGGGCGGACGAAGTTGGAGGAGAGAGCAGAGCGGTGGGCGTCGAGAAAGCGCGCCAGTTCGGCGGCTCCCCCATTGCCATGAGCGACGGCGCGGCGCACCATCTGCTGCCATAGAAAGTCCAGGCTGCCGTCGAGGCGTCCGACGTAGGGCGCGAGCACGTCGGGAGGCTGGACGACCTCCCCGAAGATCCAGGCCTCGGGGTTGACCGCCCGACAGGCGGCCCGGAACTCTGACCAGAAGCCGGGACCGGGGCCGTCGGCGTAGTCCAGGCGGAAGCCGTCGGCGCCCTGCTCCAGCCAGAAGCGCCCCACCTTCTGGAAGTAGGCTCGCACCTCGGGATTCTCCGTGTTCCACTCAGGCATGGTGGGGAGACCGAAGTAGCCCCGGTACTCCCCCTGCTCGGAATCAAAGCGGAACCAGTCACCGTACTCACCCTGAGGATCCGCCAGAGCCTTCTGGTAGAGGGGATGTTCGTTGCTGGCGTGATTGAGCGCCAGATCGAGCAGGAGGCGCATACCGCGCCGGTGGACCTCCTCGACCAGCTCCTTGAAGTCGTCGAGGGTGCCCAGTCGCGGCTCCACGTCGAAGTAGTCGGTGGCGTCGTAGCCGTGGTGGGTGGGGCTGGGGAAGATGGGCGAGAGCCAGAGGGTGTTGGCTCCCAGATCCGCCACGTAGTGCAACGCCTCGATGACCCCGCGCAGCGTGCCCCCGAAGAAGCCCATGAGATCCTCAGGATCCCCAAGGATGCGCCCTCTGCCCGGCGAGAAGCGATCCACGAAGATCTGGTAGACGACCGCCTCCCGTGTCCAGGCAGGCGGGGCGAGGGTGTCGACGACGTAGGTGAAGAGCTCCCTGCGATCCGGTGCGGGAAGTGCCGCGACGGCGTTCTCGTCACCGAAGTGACGCCGGGTCTCCGCCAGGATCAGCTCCTCGGGTGGAGGCCAATCGGCGCAGATCCCCTCGTGCTCCACGCCTACCCCGCAGATATGGTAGTGGACCGTCGTCCCCGCGGGCTGACCGGGGATCACGCCCTCCCAACGGCGGCGGTAGCCCCAGATCAGGGGATCCCACTCGACAGCGACCTGGCGCAGGGGCAGAGTCCCCGCCCCCGAGGAGGGGTGCGAGCCGTCGGTGGTGTAGTGCACCGCCAGGGAGTGCAGATCCACATCGGGCCCCGTCCAGACCACGAGGGTGACGGGCTGATGGGGCTTCGGATCCCGGGGCTCGATGTGAGAGCCGTGCTGCACGCCCCGCCGCCGCTCGCGATAGTTGAGCAGGCGAAGGGCCTGCGTGCTATGAGCTCCAAAGATGACGTTTTCCTCAGACACTTGCCACTTCCTTTCTCTTATTCTGTAGACGCTTCTCGCGCAGGCGCTCCCAGGCGTAGAGGCCCAGAAAGGCCAACGTCGTGACACTTCCCACGATGCCGGCGCCGTACCAGACCCAGCGGGGATCGCGGGTGTCCATGACGCGCCCCGTCAACAGCGGGCCGGCGACCTGAGGGACCATCCAGCTGAAGCCGTAGAGGGCCATGTAACGCCCGCGCATGTCGGCGGGGGCGTAGCGAGCCACCAGAGCCTGACCGGTGGGCGCCGTCAACATCTCTCCCAGCGTGACGATGACGATCGCCACGAGGAAGAGGGCGTAGAGGGAGACGAAGCCGTAGAGAGCGGAACCCAGGCCGTAGAGGAAGGCCCCAAGCGCCATAATCAACAGCGGTCGTTGTTGGGAGCTCCAGCGGCTGATGGAGAACTGGAAGAGGACCACCAGCAGCGCGTTGAGGCTGAGGATGTACCCATACCCCCGCTCGGGTACTCCATGAACGTCACGCAGATAGACCGGCAGGGTGACCCCCATCTGCATGGCGACGAGGACGAGGAGGAAGGACGCAGCGATGAAGGCCATAAAGGCGGCGTTGCGCAGAGGCACCCCGTAACCACGAAAGGTCTGCAGCCACGACTCCGCTTCCTGCTCCTTGGAGACCTCCGGCTTCGTCTCCTGAATGGCCCAGAAAACGATAAGCGCAGTGAGGGTGCTAAAGAGAGCATCGCCGGCGAAGATAAGGAGGTAGGAGCGAGCTGCCAGCAGCCCGCCGATGGCGGGACCTACGGTGACCGCCAGGTTGGCGACGACGCGCAGGATCCCGAAGCCCTGAGAACGCTGCTCCTCAGGGAGGAGGTCGGCGACCATCGCCTGCTGCGCCGGCCCGCCGATGTTGGCGAAGAGCCCCACGATTACCGCGCCCGTGTAGACTATCTCGATCTCTTCCGCGAGACCCAACATCAGGCTCGTGAAGCCGCTGAAGAGTAAGCCGCTGATGAGCATGCTCTTGCGTCCCAGCCTATCGGTGAGAGCCCCTCCGAGCGTTCCCCCCACCATGCTGGCCAGGGAGAAGAGGGCGAAGACGACCCCGACCTCGGTCATCCCCACCCCAAACTTGCGCGTGATGTAGAGGGTGAGGTAGGGGAACATCAACGCACCGCCCAGCCGGTCGATGAAGAGGGCCACGATGAGCACCCAGAACTGGCGGGGATAGGTGCGAAGGAGGTCGCGGAATCGAGCTATTCGCGAGACAACCATACGCTCCAGTCGCGCAAAGCTTGCGCTCAGCTTCTAGAATGCAAAAGGGAGAGGATCGTGCGCCGGCGTCACGGATTCGACGACCTCAGCTCGTACGCACCAGATGGGCTACCGTCGCACCATCGCCCCCCTCGCGCTCGGGCGCCACCTCGTACGAGGTGATGAGCGGATGGCCCGAGAGGAAGTTGCGCACCTCTCGGCGCAGGGTCCCCGTTCCCTTCCCGTGGACAATCCGCACCCAGGGCAGCTCCGCCATCGCCGCGTCGTCGAGATAGCGGTCGAGGCGCTGGAGTGCCTCCGCCGCCCTCAGGCCCCGGAGATCCAGCTGGATCCCCGGTGAGGCGCTGCGCGCCGTCGAGCGGGGAACGACGGGCTCGGGCTGCGAGAGCGGGCCTTGCGAGAGGACCGTCACGTCCTGCAAGGGCACCCGCGTGCGCATGGCCCCCATCTGCACTTCCACCTCGCCGCCCTCGACGTTCACAACGGCGGCCTCCATCCCCAGAGACTTCACCTGGACGGTATCTCCGGGGCGCGGCCGGCGTTTCAACCCGGCGGGGGAGGGTGTAGAGGGTAGCGCGGGTGCGCTCTCCACCAGAGGCTCGGGCTCGGGAAGCACGCGCCCCTCCTCGAGGCTCTCCAGATCCTCCTCCAGCTCCTCCACGGCCGTGCGGATCTCCGGCGAGGGGATGGCAGCGAGACGGCGGCGCAGGTCGCGGAGCTCCTTCCGCAGCTCGGCGATCTCCTCCTGGGCCTCCGCCTCCGCCTGGCGCAGAATCTTGCGCCGCTCCTCCTCGATGTTCGCCAGCCGCTCCCGCAGCTTCTCCGCCTCCCGCTCCGCCTCCCGGCGGGTACGGCGCTCGGCGTCGCGCGTACGGGCGGCTTCGAGACGGAGCTCGTGCAGATCCTCGAGCATATCCTCGGCGCGCAGCTCCTCGCCCGAGAGCATCCCCTGCGCCGCCTTGACCACCGGCTCCGGCATACCCAAACGCCGCGCGATGGCGAAGGCGTTGGAGCGCCCCGGCAGCCCGATACTCAACCGGAAGGTGGGCGCCAGAGTCTCCGTGTCGAACTCCATGGAGGCATTGCGCACACCCGGTGTGTTGTGGGCGTAGAGCTTCAACTCGGGATAGTGGGTGGCGACGAGCGCGGTGCAGCGCCGCGTGCGGAAGTGCTCCAGAAGTGCGCGGGCCAGCGCCGAGCCCTCGGCGGGATCGGTGCCCGCACCCAGCTCGTCAAGGAGCACCAGCGAGCGGTGATCCACTTCATCGAGGAAGGACATGATGTTCGCCAGGTGCGCCGAGAAGGTGGAGAGACTCTGCTCGATGGACTGCTCGTCCCCAATGTCGGCGTAGATCCTCTCGAAACAGGAGAGAGACGACCCCTCGTCCACGGGAATGTGCATTCCCGCCCGCGCCATCAAGGCCAGGAGTCCCACCGTCTTCAGGGAGACGGTCTTGCCGCCGGTGTTGGGGCCGGTGATGACGAGGACGTGGGTTTCCTCATCGAGGATCACGTTCACGGCGACCACGTCGTCGGGGTGCAGGAGAGGATGACGGGCGGACTTGAGGTGTAGCACGCTGCCCGGGTGAGCATTCTCGTCCTCCCCGTCGGGCGGACGGGCGGGAGGGGGCAGCAGCTCCGGCTCCGTCGCCAAGAGCGCCTCGGCGTAGCGCGCTCGTGCGAGGGTCAGATCCAGCTCCGCCAGTGCGGCTATGGTCGCCTCGATCCCCTCCCCCACCCGCGCCACCTGCATCGTCAGCGCCGAGAGAAGGCGGTGGATCTCCTGCTCCTCCGCGATAGCCAGCTCCCGCAGCGCGTTATTGAGATCGACCACGGCGAGGGGCTCCATAAAGACTGTCTGACCGCTGGAGGAGCGGTCGTGCACCACTCCATCCACCTGGCCCTTGAAATTGGCCTGTACGGGGATGACGAAACGCCCCTGACGGCGGGTGATCATCGCCTCCTGCAGATAGCGCCCCATCGACGAGGAGCTGATCATCCGCTGGAGCTTCTCCTGAATGCGATCCTGGGAGAGACGCAGTTCCCGGCGAATGCGTGCCAGTTCGGGGGAGGCGTCGTCCTTGACCTCTCCCCGGTCGTTCAAAACCCGACCGATGGCCTCGGCGAGTTCCGGCTGAAGCACGAAGCGAAAGGCAAGGTCGGCCAGACGAGGAAATTGCGCGTCGAGCCGCTCCAGAATGCGCTGGAGGCGCTGGGTGCCCAGCAGGGTATCCCGCACGCGCAGCAGCTCGCCGGGCTCGATGATGACCCCGCGCCGGGCCTGCTCCACGAGGGGGCGCACATCGGAGACGCCGCCCAAACCGAAGTCGGGACGGGCGAGCAGAAGAGCACGACCCTCTGTCGTGAGAGCCAGCCACTCGCGGGCCAGCCGGTAGTCATCGCTCGGTTCCAGCGCCCGTGCCAGATCGGCGCCCGCCGAGAAGTCGGTATAGCGCGCCAGCTGCGCAAGAATCTTCGGATACTCTAGTGTTTTCCAGTGTCGTTCCATAGTTCGGGGGCGCGAAACGGCGCGCCCAACCTTCGAATAGATTACGGTATCAAGACGGGCGGGAAGCCCGTCCCAACGAAGAAGGGGTAGAAGGCGTAGAGATAGAGAGAGAGCACCTGCTTCAGCCAGGGACCCAGCCGGGAGCCGAAGTACTGTCCCTGGATGGAAGCGTAACGCGTGAAGGGCTCCCAGGAGTCAGAGACCATCACTTTCACGCCCTGATAGACCATCGTCATAGTAAGCAGGGCCACCACCACACCCACGAGCCCACCAAAGAGAACGTCGAGAAAGCCGATCTTCGGCAAGGACGAGTCGGGAAAAGCGGCGCGCAGGATGAGGAAGAAGATGAACAGCAGCAGAAAGAAGAGTGCGATGAAGACCAGGCCCTCGAACCAGATCTCCTCGTTCCCGAAGAGCTTCAAGCGAAAGGCCAGCTCTTGATAGAGCAGCGCTCCCGTGAGTGTCGCGAAGTAGACGCCTACCATCATGAAGAGTGCCTTGACCGTCCGCACTGCAGCCGAGAACACCACCATGAGCAGACCGACAAGGAGCAGCAATATATCCAATGTTGCCATGGGACTCCTTTCCACATACCGGCCCCTGCGAGGACTCAAATGTGAGCCGATTTTACCCCCGGATTATACCACACACCAACCCTTGCGCGTTATACGGGTTCCGGGGGCAAGTGCCGGGGGAGGCGATGACAAAGCGGCCCCGGACACTTCCGGAGCCGCTTCAAAAGGCTGCGGGCCGTCTTCAGCTCGCGACCGTCGCCTCCTCCTCTTCCTCGAGGGAGTCGAGCGCCACGACCTCGCCGCACACGGTACACTCGGCCTCCTCCTTGCGCGCGATCAGCAACAGCCCCCCGCACTTAGGGCAGGGCTGAGGCAACGGGCGCTTCCACGAGGTGAACTCACAGTTGGGCCACGTGGAGCAGCCGTAGAAGGTGCGGCCCCGCTTGGTGCGCTTGACGACGACCTCGCCCACCTCACAGTCGGGGCACTTCACGCCGATCTTTTCCAGCCAGGGCTCAGTATAGCGGCACTTCGGGAAGTTGGAGCAGCCGATGAACTTGCCGTAGCGCCCCCACCGAAGGATCAGCGGGTTTCCACAGTCGGGGCAGTCCCGCCCGATGGGCTCCACCTGATCCACCTTCTCGATGGCCTCGTCGGCCTTCTGGAGCGACTCCTCGAAGGGGCCGTAGAACTCTCGCAACAGGGAGACCCACGCGCGATCCCCTCCGGCAATCTCGTCCAGCTCGCGCTCCATCAGCGCGGTGAAGTCCACGTTGATGAGATCCGGGAAGTGCTCGACGAGCATGTCGTTCACGAGAAAACCCGTCTCCGTGGGCATCAGGCGGCGGCGCTCGCGCCGGACGTAGCCCCGGTGTTGCAGGGTGGAGAGGATGGACGCGTAGGTGGACGGGCGCCCGATCCCGTACTCCTCCATCGTCTTGATGAGGGAGGCATCGGAGTAGCGGGGCGGTGGCTGGGTGAAGTGCTGCTCGGGGATGAGCCGGAGCAGATCCACCAGCTCGTCCACGCTCATCTGTGGCACCGGTTGGTTGCGCTCTTCAGCGACGTCCTCATCCCGCGTCTCCTCGTAGACCACGAGGAAGCCGGGGAAGCGCAGCGTCGAGCCGGAGGCCCGGAAGAGGTAGGGCTTCTCTGCACCCTGCCCCGCCAGAATCTCCACACTTCGCGTGTCGTAGACCGCCGGCTTCATCTGGCTGGCGACGAAACGGCGCCAGATAAGGTTGTAGAGGCGATACTGGTCGCGGGAGAGATACTGCTTGATGGCATCGGGTGAGCGGAAGACGCTCGTGGGCCGGATGGCCTCGTGAGCCTCCTGCGCCCCCTTCGACTTGGTCTTGTGGACAGGGGGCTGGGCGGGCAAGAACTGCTCCCCATAGTGCTCGCCGATGTAGTCGCGGGCGGCGTCCTGGGCCGTCTTCGCGATGTTGGTGCTGTCGGTTCGCATGTAGGTGATGAGACCGACGGTCTCCCCATTCAGGTCGATGCCCTCGTAGAGCTGCTGGGCGATGCGCATGCTCTTCCGCGCGGAGAAGCGCAGTTTACGCGCCGCCTCCTGCTGCATGGCGCTCGTCGTGTAGGGGGCCGCGGGGTTGCGGCGGCGCTGCCCCTCCTTGGTCTTGGAGACGACGTACTCCGCCCGCTCCAGCTCCTCGAGGATCGGGGTGACGTCTCCCTCGTTGTGCAGCTCGACGTCCTCGCCGTTGATGCGCACGAGGCTGGCGACGAAGGCGGGCCGCTGCTCCCCATCTCGCTTGCGGGGCCGTAACTCCGCGTCGATGGACCAATACTCCTCGGGCACGAAGCTCTCGATCTCCCGTTCCCGCTCGACGATGAGCCGGAGAGCGACGGACTGCACCCGGCCCGCCGACAGGCGGCTGCGGATCTTGCGCCACAGAAGCGGGCTGAGCTTGTAGCCGACGAGGCGGTCGAGGATCCGGCGGGCCTGCTGCGACTCGACGAGGTCCATGTTGAGCCCTCGAGGATGCGCAAAGGCCTCCAGAATAGCCTCCTTGGTGATCTCGTGAAAGACGACCCGGTGGGTCTGGTCGGGATCGAGTTCCAGGGCCTCTTGCAGGTGCCAGGCGATGGCCTCCCCTTCCCGGTCGAGGTCCGTCGCCAGGTAGATCTGCGCCGACTTCTCCGCGGCAGCCTTGAGCTCCTTCACCACGGAGCGCTTCTCGTTGGGCACCCGGTAACGGGGCTCGAAGTCGTGCTCCACGTCGACGGAGAGCTTGGAGCGCAACAGGTCGCGCACGTGTCCCACCGAGGCCTTGACGGTGTAGCCCTTGCCCAGATAGCGCCCCACCGTCTTCGCCTTCGTCGGCGACTCGACGATGACCAGCTTGCCCGTAGGCTTCGGGGGTTCGGGCTTCGGGGGCGGGGTCAGCCCCTCGTGGAGGGGCGTCTGTCCCATGCGGAACATGTTCGTCCCACAGACGGGGCACGTTCCCCGCGTCGCCGGACGCGCCTGCGCCGTAAAGACCGGCTCCAGGTCACCCATCTCGCGCTTCGCCTTACACTTGACGCAATATGCTTCTAATCTGGTCTCTTCAGCCATCCTCTTCACCCGCTTGCATACTAAAACTTCCGAAGTCCCTCTGACCTCGGAAGTGCCGTGGATCATATCTCTAACAGAGCATCATCATAAAAGAAAAGGTGTGGGCTGTCAAGAGAGGCGCGAAAAGAGCTCGTTGATACGGAGGGACTTGTGAAGTCCGCACTCTTTACATATACTGACCCGGACGAGTACCGCTAAACCGAGCCGGGCTATGACCTCTCCGCCAGCGGTTAAAACCGCCGGCTACCGTATTGAAGTCGGCTGAAGCCGACTGAGCGTCTGTAAGAAAACAACTTCCCGACGGGGGTGCTTGGGGAGCGCAAAGAACTTCTGGAAGTGCTGGAGGCGCACAGCCCTCAAACGAGTCAGGAGGCGTTGTTTCATCCTAACTCCAGAGATGTCGGGAAGTTATACTTTTACGAGCCCTAAGGATGTGCTTCCGGCAGTGTGCTTGCTGGAGCACACTTTCTTCGTGGTAGCCTGTGGCTCGAGCCACAGGCGATAACTGAAACAAAGATACAAGGATAAAACTTCATGACAGGCTGCCCGTTATAGGGTGGAGGGTACCGTGCAAATGACCATCAAACAGACAGCTCCCGAGGAAGAGTACTACACCTCGGAGAGATGCTACATCACCGAGCTCTCCAACTCGCCCGACGATCCGGAGCTCTCCGTCGCCCGGGCCCGGGTCGAGCCGGGCGTAACGACCGAGTGGCACCG
This sequence comes from Anaerolineae bacterium, assembly GCA_034437215.1. Classification (GTDB taxonomy): domain Bacteria; phylum Chloroflexota; class Anaerolineae; order B4-G1; family SLSP01; genus DAOTVC01. The sequence goes on from DAOTVC010000078.1 coordinate 59,224, forward strand.
GTTGCACGGTACGACGGAGCGGTACGTCATCCTGGAGGGGCGAGGACGGGTGGAGGTCGGCGACCTTCCCCCGCAGGAGGTCCGGAGCGGCGACGTGGTGCTCATCCCGCCGGAGACGCCTCAGCGGATCACCAACCTCGGCTCCGAGGATCTGATCTTCCTCGCCCTCTGCACCCCGCGCTTCCGCCGCGAGGTTTACGAGGAGATCGATCGCTGAGAAGCAGTGATTGAGAGTATCAGAATGAAGTTCGATGCAGCCTTCCTTACTGAACCTATCTTTGACTGGAGATGCAATATGGCTCGTCGCGACTGGTACTGTGAGGACGTTCTCTCGGGTGAGCTCGAGGTGAGAAAGGTCTGGGAGGACGAGCGGGTCCTGGCCTTTCAGCACCCCCAGCCGAAAGCCGAGATCCACGTCGTGGTCATCCCCAAGGAGCACGTGCTCTCGATCTTAGCACCTGAGGCATTGAACGGCGCCCTGCTCTCCTCGATGGTGCAGGCGGTGCAGCAGGTCGCCCAGACGCTGGGACTCAACGAGACGGGGTTCTACGTGCGGACCAACGCGGCGGGACCCGGTGTCACGCCCCACATGCACTGGCACATAGTCGGTCCGGGAATTCCACCGGACTGCTAGGGAAGCGGGCCGGATCCCTTCCGGATCTAGCCCGCTGTTAGTTCTGTACCGTAGAGGAAGTTAGAGCTTGTCGGCGCGTTCCTGCTCCCGCAGCCGCTTCACGACCTCCCGCACCTGCTCGGCGTGCTCAGGTGTGGTGATCAGCAGAGCGTCGGGGGTATCCACGACGATGATCCCGTCCACGCCAACGGTGGCGATGAGCCGCCCCTCGCCGGTGCTGAAGACCATGCTCTCCTGCGTGTCGACGGCGATGTGTTCGCCGACGCTCACGTTCCCCTCCTCGTCGGCCTCCCGCAGCTCCATGACAGCATCCCAGCTCCCCACGTCGGACCACCCCATCTCCACGGGGATGACGGCGACCCGTTCGGCCTGCTCCATCACCCCGTAGTCGACGGTCTCCTTTTCCACCTGGGGCCAGAGGTGGGCGACGACCTCCTCGTACTCCCCGCCGGCGAGGGCCTCCTGCAGACGCTGCAGGGTATCCCCCAAGGCGGGCATGAGCGCGTCGATCTCTTCCAGGATGCGCGAGGTCTGCCAGATGAACATGCCGCTGTTCCAGGCGTACTCCCCGCTCTCGAGGAAGGCCTTTGCGGTCTCCTCGTCCGGTTTCTCTGTGAAGTGGGTGACGGTGTAGTAAGCGAAGTCGTCGACGCGGCCCAGGTGCGCCCCCCGCTTGATGTAACCGTAGCCCGTGGAGGGAAAGGCAGGCTCGATGCCCAGGGTCACGAGATAGCCCTCCTGGGCGACTTCACGCGCAGCGCCGAGGACCGAGCGGAAGGTCGCCTCGTCACGGATGTAGTGATCGGCGGTGAGCACTGCCATCACCCCCTGGGGGTCGAGGCGCTTCAGGTGCATGGCAGCCAGACCGATGCAGGGCGCTGTTCCCCGCCCCTCGGGCTCGACGATGAAGTTCTCCCGCGGCAGCTGGGGCATCTGTTCGGAGAGCGGCGCCACCTGATCCTCGGCGGTCACCACCAAGATCCGCTCGGGCGGCAGCAGCGGCAGGAGCCGTTCGACGGAGAGCTGGAAGAGCGTACGCTCCCCAAAGAGATTCAACATCTGCTTGGGATGGGCCCGGCGGCTGAGGGGCCAGAGGCGGGTCCCCCCGCCCCCCGCCATGATCACGACGTAGAAGTGTGCGTTAGACATGGAAACTCCTTTCTCGACAGAAAAGTCTGCTACTCACCGAAGCGGGCTCGCCAGAGCTCAAAAGTACGCACGGCGCGCTCCCCGTACTCCTGAACGTGCTCGCGCACCTCCTCAGGCGTGCGGGGTGTCCAGAGACGCCCCGGAACCTTGGTGAAGAAGAGATCGGCCCAGCTGATCACCTGGGCTTCGAGGCTCTCGGGTAAGAGATCCTCCGGGGGGAGGGGCAAGCCCTGCTCCCGAATCTCCTCCACCGTGATCCCCAACCCAACGTGGTTGCCGGCGATCTCGGCGTGGCGGGGCAGACCCTCCTCCTCCAGAATCCGGCGACCCTCGATCATGTGGCGCACGTAGGGCTCCTGACCGTAGAAGCCCAGCTCCGGATGGTCGACACAGATCACGCCAAGGTCGTGGAGCATCGCCGCCTCCTCGATGAAATGGCGCTGTTCCGCGCTCAAGCCCAGTCGCCTCGCCACCTCCAAGGCGCGGTAGGTGACGGCAGAGACGTGGGGCAGGTAGCTGCGGTAGGCCAACGAATCGGGAGGGATGTACTTGTGGATGACAGCAAAGTAGTCGACGTCCGCCATGATCCTCCGCTAGAACTCGTACTCCACACCCCGCTCCCGCGCCAGCACGTAGTGCAGGGGGCCCACCTGGCGCACCATCCCCTTCAGCTCCATCATGACCAAGGTACTGTTGACCGCCTCCACGGGCAGATCCGCCTTGCGGGCGAGATCGTCAACGTGCACCGGCTCGAAGGAGAGGCCGTCGAGCAGGGTCGCCTCCGTGGCATTCTCCGGCAGCATGATCCGGGCCACCTGCTGCTCTGCTATCTGATCGAGGTGCAAGACCTCGAGGATGTCCAGCGGCTCGGTAACGATGGTCGCCCCATCCCGCAGGAGGCGATTGGGGCCCTGAGAGGCGGGGCTGAGGATGTTGCCGGGCACCGCGAAGACCTCCCGGCCCTGATCGGCAGCAAAATCGGCGGTGATGAGAGCGCCGCTCTGCAGGCCTGCCTCCACCACGACGACGCCCAGACTCAACCCGCTGATGATGCGATTGCGAGGCGGGAAGTTCTTGGCCTCCGGCGGCTCCCCCAGGGGGTAGTCGCTGATCAACGCACCCTGCTCCATGATCTCCTGGGCGAGCTTCCGGTGCTCCGCGGGGTAAACCCGATCGATACCACACCCCAGCACGGCGAGGGTACGTCCTCCGGCGTCCAGGGCTGCCCGGTGCGCGACGCCGTCGATACCGCGGGCCAGCCCGCTCACGATAGTCACCCCGTTGCGGGCCAGCTCCTCGGCGAGCTGGCGGGCCACCTGCTTTCCGTAGGCCGTCGCCTTCCGGGTACCCACGAGGGCCACCGCCCACTCGTCGGCAGGGATGATTTCGCCCTTGACGAAGAGGACAGGAGGGGCGTCCGGCAGCTGGCGCAGCAATGCGGGATAGTCGGCGCTCTCCCAGGTGAGGACGTGAGCCCCGGAGGCCTCCACCTTCTCCAACACCTGGTCGAGGTCCACCTGACGGCGTGCCCGCAGCAGATTGCGCAGGGAGCGACGATCCAGTCCCACCTGCCTCAGAGCCTCTGAAGGCGCCTCCCAAGCACTCCGCGGGTCTCCGAAGACCTCGAGGAGCGCTCGCAGGCGCACGGGGCCGATGCCCTTGACGAGGTTGAAGCCCAACCAATACCGCAGATCCTCAGCAGTCATGGCTTGCATGGCGCCCTCCAATCCCAGAGCTAGACTCGGTGCAGAAAGAGCCTAGCATCCGTAAGCGTGTGACCCGGCGCTCCTACGACGCCCTGACCGGCAAAGGTCAGGCTTGTTCTTGGCCCTCCTCCTCATCGGCGAGGAGGCCCGGCAGGAGACGGACCACCAGACGTCGAGCTTCGAGATCTAGGTCGACGACCACCTCCTGGGTGACCGGGAGAAGTACCTCCCCCCGCGCACCCTCAACGACGAGGACGTCGTTGGCCTCAGGGAGATTCAATACCTCAACGATCTGCCCCAGAGGCTCCCCCGCCTCTGTCTCCACGTCCACCCCTACCAACTGATACTGATAGTACTCCCCCTCTTCGAGAGGTAAGGCATCCTGAACGGCGACCTGAACGAGCGCTCCACGCAACGCTTCGGCGGCGTCCCGGTCCTCTACCCCCTCGAGCTGCAAGAGCATCATGCCCTTGTGCAGACGAACGCTCTGTACCTTGTAGGGGGTGTGGCGCCGACCGAGGTAGACTTGGGGAATCTCCGGGAGACGCTCGGGGGCGTCGGTGAGGATCTCGGCCCGGAGCTCCCCTCGCACTCCGTGGGGTCGCCCAATGCGCCCGACAGCTAAATAAGAAGGCTCAGGTTGCTTGGGCATGCCTGAGCCTCCATAAAGTTCTGAAGTTCCCCGCCTTAGCGGCCGCCGTCATACAATCTCCAGAGTGACCTTCTTCCCCATCTTGGCGCCCAGAACACGGGCCAGGGAACGCATCGCGTTGATAGTCCGCCCCTCCCGGCCGATCATCCGCCCCATATCCTCCGAGGCGACGCGCAGCTCCAGCATGATGGAAGTCTCCCCCTCGATCTCCGACAGGTGCACCGCATCCGGCTCGTCCGCCAGGGACTTGACGATGTACTCTACCAGATCATGGACCTTCGTCATCGCAGCTCCTCCTTAGGTGTGAAAAGGACTAAGAAATGTTAAAAGACGACCAGAGTAGGTCGATGTGACCTACTCTTCTTCCGATGCAGGTTCTGTAGTCTCTGTAGGTTCAGGAGTCTCAGGAGCTTCGACACTCTCAAGCTCCGCTTCAGAAGCAGGTGGTGCCTCAACCATGGTCTCTTCGGTTTCGGCTGTCACTTCAACGGCCGCTTCCGCTTCCTCGACCAACACGTCCACCGATTCTCCGGCCTTGAGGCGCTCAAAGCGTTCTAGCGTCCCATGCGTACGGAAGAGACGGGCGACCGCCTCCGAGGGCTGGGCCCCCACACTCAGCCAGTGCAACGCTCGATCCTCTTGCAGCTGGAAGGTCTCCGGTTCTGTGCGCGGATTGTAGAAACCGATCACTTCAACGAACTTACCGTCTCGTGGAGCTGTGGACTCCGCAATCACCACACGATAGCTGGGCTGCTTCTTTCTACCAACCCGACGTAGTCTGATTCTAAGCATATTTCTCCTACTTGATTAAACGTGTTAGTATTATAGATTTTGTCGTTAAAAGAGCTTAGGAAGAGGAAGGCCCTTCATCTTCCCTGAATTGAGCTGCTTGAGCAACTTCTTCATCTGGCGATACTGGGAGAGCAGCTGGTTGATCTGCTGCACCTCCGTCCCGCTGCCGCTGGCGATGCGCCGTTTGCGGCTGGCGTTCAGAATGCGCGGGTTTCGCCGCTCTTCAGGCGTCATCGAGAGAATAATGGCCTCGATGTGCTTGAGCTGTCGCTCGGCCTCGACCTCGTCGATGCTGACCCCCCGCATGGCACGCCCCACTCCGGGAATCATGCCCAACAGTTCGTTGAGAGGTCCCATCTGCCGCACCTGGCGCAACTGCTGGAGAAAATCCTCCATGGTCAGGTCGCCCTTGCGCAACCGCTTCTCCATGCGGGCGGCCTGCTCCTCGTCGAAACTCGCCTCCGCCTTCTCGATGAGGGTCAGCATGTCCCCCATCCCGAGAATCCGCGAGGCCAGGCGATCGGGATGGAAGGGCTCCAGCGCGCCGAGCTTCTCCCCCATCCCCAGGAATTTGATGGGTACACCGGTGACGGCCCGCATACTGATAGCGGCACCACCGCGAGCGTCACCATCTACCTTCGTAAGGATGAGGCCCGTCAAGCCCACGCGCTCGTGGAAGCCCTCGGCGATGTTGACGGCCTCCTGACCGGTCATCGCATCCGCCACGAGAAGGATCTCGACGGGGCGTACACGGTCGCGGATGGCCTCGAGCTCCGCCATCATCTCGTTATCGATCTGCAGACGTCCGGCGGTATCGAGAATCACCACATCGGATCCCCGCCGCCGTGCAGTCTCCATGGCATGCTGGCAGATCTCCGGAGGCGTGACCTTGCCGCGCTCGCTGTGGACGGGCAGATCCAGCTGCCGGCCCAACACCTCCAGCTGGGTGATCGCCGCAGGACGGTAGGTATCGGCGGCCACCATCAGAGGGAAGCGCCCCTTCTCGCGCAGGTAGCGGGCCAGCTTGCCGACGGTCGTCGTCTTGCCCGAACCCTGCAGACCCACAAGCATAATCACGTACGGGGCGGAGCCGGAGAGCTCCAGACGCCCTGGCGCCCCCAGCGTTTCCACCAGCTCCTGGTGGACGATCTTCACGACCTGCTGGGCCGGGTTGAGGGCCTTGGAGACCTCTTCTCCAACCGCCTTCTCCCGCACACGCTTCGTGAAGTCCTTGACGACCTTGTAGTTGACGTCGGCTTCTAGAAGGGCGAGACGGATCTCCCTAAGTACGGCCTTAACGTCCTCCTCGCGGAGGACGCCTCGTTTCCCCAACCTATCAAAAACTGCCTGTAACTTCTCGCTTAATGATTCAAACATATTGCTCCGGGTCTGTCCAGCTGTTTACATTCTAAAGTATATTGGAAATTCGTCAAGCAGTAAAGGACCGCAACGCGACCTCCTCAACCCCACTTCTTGTCAAACCGCCCTTCTTGAGGCATAATAGGCAACAGATGAGCGTCTGTCGTTCTGATTCGCAGGCCCCGGATTCTTCGCCCTGAGTTCTGGCTCTGCGATTTTTTACTGATTGTCAGGTCTGCGACCACGGGTCGGGGCCACGTAATATGGGGGCAAAGGTATAACCATGGGAAGGAAACGTACACCGGTTCGCATCCTGCGTTCTTTGGTCGTCATCGAGCGCGAACGACGACGGCAGAAGAGCCGCACGGGCTTCAATCTGGTCATACGGGTTATCGGCGTCATCGTGCTCATTGCGATTCTGAGCACCGGAATCCTCACCGGCCTGGGGGTCGGTTCAGCCGCTGCAGCCTACTCGCTGATTACCGAAGACCTCCCCACACCCGAACAGGTGGAAGCTGCCAGCGTCCAGACCTTTGAGACGACGAAGATCTACGATCGCTCGGGGCAGGAGCTCCTCTACGAGGTCATCGATCCGAACGCCGGTGATCGCAGCTGGATCTCCATCAACGACATGCCCGAGCACCTGATCTGCGGTACCGTCGCTTCGGAGGACCGCAGCTTCTGGACCAACCCGGGCTTCAACAGTCGCGGTCTGGCCCGGGCCTTCTGGAACAACCTGCAAGGCAAGTCCGTGCAGGGCGCTTCTTCCATCACCCAGCAGGTGGTGAAGAACAGCGTCATCCCCCTCGAGGAGCGTTACGAGCAGCACTACAGCCGTAAGGTCAAAGAGGTCCTGATCTCCCTCGAGCTGACGCGCCTCTACAGTAAGGAGACCGTCCTGGAGTGGTACCTCAACACCAACTTCTACGGCAACCTGGCCTACGGCATCAACGCTGCCGCTCAGGTCTACTTCGACAAACCCGCCGGTGCGCTGACCATCGCCGAGGCGGCGACCCTCATCGCCATCCCCCAGTCGCCGGCCCTCAACCCCTTCGATGCACCCGAGGACGCACTGAAGCGCAAAAACGTGGTGCTGAACGGTATGGTCAATCAGGGCTGTATCACCCTCGCCGAGGCCGAGGCGGCCCGGGCGGAGGTCTGGCAGCTGGCCGAGTCGGAGGAGCGCTTCGACATCCAGGCCCCCCACTTCTCCATGTACGTCCGCCACCAGCTCGAGGAGATGTTCGGCCCGGAGATGGTCGCCGGGGGTGGCTTACGTGTCTACACCACCCTCGATCTGGAGCTCAACCGGCAGGCCGAGTGCGTAGCCCAGGCCTACATCCGCATCCTCAGCGGGGAGGATCCCGCCGCCGTCATCCCTGAGGTGACCGCACGGGGTTGTGAAGCCGCCCAGTACCTGCCCGATGTCCCCGCCAACCGGGTGGGCACCGACCACAACGTCAACAATGCCGCCGTCATGGTCATCCGCCCCACCACAGGTGAGATCCTGGCCATGGTGGGCAGCGCCGACTACTGGAATGAGGAGATCGACGGCAAGTTCAACGTCGCGGTGGATGGCTACCGCCAACCCGGGTCCTCCTTCAAGCCCTTCACCTACGTGACCTTGTTAGCTCAGGGCCGCAACGCCGCCCACATGTTCCTGGACGTGCGCCGGGCCTTCGAGCAGGGCGAGGGCATGCCGCCCTACGTCCCCGAGAACTACAGTCGCAACTACCACGGCGCCGTGAGCCTGCGCTCAGCGCTCGCCCGCTCCCTCAACATCCCCGCCGTCGAAGCGATGTCCATCGCCGGCATCGACAACGTGCTGCACACCGCTCACCGCATGGGTATCAACACCTTAGATCAGGGGCTGGACCACTACGGGTTGAGCCTCACCCTGGGAGGTGGCGAGGTCCATCTCATCGATATGGTCTACGCCTTCAGCGTCTTTGCCAACAACGGCGTGATGTATGGAGCCCCCGTATCGGAAGCCGGGCGCCGTCCCGGCTATCGGGAGCTGAATCCGGTGGGCATCCTGCGGGTGGAGGATCGCGCGGGCAACGTTCTCTACCAGTACGATCAGCCGGAGGCCCAGCAGATCTTCGAACCCCAGCTGGCCTACCTCATCACCGATATCCTCTCCGACCGCCGGGCGCGCATTCCGGCTTTCGGAACTCCCAACGCCCTGGAGCTCAGCAGCGAACGTCCCGCGGCAGCCAAGACGGGAACGACCAACGATTTCACGGACAATTGGACCATCGGCTACACCCCCCAGTACGTGGCGGGCGTCTGGATGGGTAACACCGACAGCCAGCAGAAGATGGTCAACACCCCGGGCTCCCGGGGAGCCTCCTACATCTGGCACGCCGTCATGGAGTACGTCCACCAAGACGAGCCCATCGTCGCCTTCACCCGCCCTGAAGGCCTGATCGAGGTGCCCGTCTGTGTGAAGTCGGGGCGCAGGCCCAACGAGCACTGCCCCGTCACCACGGAGATCATGATCCCGGGGACGGAGCCCACGGAGACCGATAATCTCTTCCAGGTCTACCTGGTCAACAAGGAGACGGGCAAGCTGGCCACCATCTACACCCCGCCGGAGATGATCGAGGAGCGGGTCTACGAGGTCTACCCCTCGGAGGCGCAGGATTGGCTAGACAGCCTGCCGGAGGATCGTCGCCCCCCCACACCCCCCAAGGAATACGACACCATCTACGGGCCGAACTTGACGGACGCGGAGGTCGCCATCATCAGCCCCACCGCCTACTCCTACGTGCGCGGGGGCGTGCCCATCATGGGTAACGCGCGCGGGGGCGATTTTGTCTTCTACCGGCTCGTCTACGGGAAGGGCCTGAACCCCACGGAGTGGTCGCAGATCGGGCCCGACCACAATAACCAGGTGGACCAGAACGTGCTGGAGTTCTTCGACACCACAGGGCTGCAGGACGACCTCTACACCCTCCAGCTGCAGGTCGTGGGCCACGACCAGAACGTGCGCCAGGCAACCATCCAGCTGACGGTGGACAATACCCCTCCCGATGCAGACCTCACCTACCCGGAGGAGGGCCAGGAGTACGAGTTCGGCCTCGACGAATGGGTCAACATCAATGCCGAGGTTCTGGACGTTTACGCCATCGATCGGGTCGAGTTCTACAAGAACAACGAGGAGGAGCCCTTCGCCGTCAAGAGCGTCGCCCCCTATAACATCAACTGGACTCTCGCGGGCGTGGGAGAGTACACCTTCCGCATCAAGGTCTACGACGCCGCCGGCAACGTGGCGGAGGACGGGCCGACGAAGATCTACGTGGTGCCGCGCAACAATCCTTAACAGAACTCGGGTCTTTTGGGTTTCGCCGGGTGGTGGAGTGAGACGCTCTAAAACTAGCCCCAATGGCTGCTGCGGTGGAGCGTACCAGCCTTTCCTGCGTTGTGGCAGGCAACGCGTGGCACATGGCCCTGTTGTACCCGGCGAAATCCTAGAGAGCCCAGAACTTGCAATGCGTTGCCGAGAGCCGGACGTACAGTCGCTTACGTCCGGCTCTCTCTTGTCAGATTAACAGCACAATTCTCAGTCCTGCGGGGTGTCCGCGTCCTCGATCAGGATCCGTCCCGCTGCTACCTCGTCGATGGAGTGAATGGCCCCACCATTCTCCTCGATGAGCTCCGTGATCGCCATGTAGGGCAGATCGCTACCCTCGATGGTGATCTTGGCATTCTCCACCCGCCGGTCGATCTCGTAGATGGAGATGTTCACCCCCTCCACCCCCTGGATCTCCGCAAGCAGCTGCGACAGCTCCACGATGCTCGGCTCCATCGGCTTTAGCACATCGAACACCAGACGTCTCAGTTTTCCCATGTGAACTTAACCTCACTAGACTAAATGACTCTATCCCTGAGGTGCTCGGCACCTCCAACCCTACCAATCCCCCCACAAAAAAAGCTGGGTGGGGCGGATTACCGCCCCACCCAGCCAAGAGGGGTCGTTACAAACATCCGTACTGCCAGGCTCGTCTAACACCGTTTGAGGATCACGCTCCAACTTCAGCGCGTGATCATCTTCTGCAGCTCGGCCACCACCGAGGGGATGAGCACCAACGGCAGGATCAGCCCCCACTCGCGCCAGTTCAGGGGCAGGGTATTGAAGATGTCCTGCAGGAAGGGGACGTAGACTACGACCAGCAGAAGGAAGATGGAGAAGCCCACCGCGTACTGCATGTACTTGTTGGAGAAGATGCCCAACTTGAGAAGCGGGTAGTGCTCCGAACGGGCGGTGTAGGCCCGCAGGAGCTCCGAGAGCACCAAAGTGACGAAGGCCATCGTCTGTGCTTCCCGCACCACCATCGCCTCGTCAAAGTCGTTGAGCACCCCGTAGTAGGTGAGCCCGCGCCAGTAGGCCAGCAGCACCGTGCCCGCAATGGCGACGGTCTGTACGATAACGCCCACCAACATCTCCCGGTTGATCACCGGCTCCTTGGGAGGGCGCGGCGGGCGGTTCATGATGTCGGGATCGCCCTTCTCGAGGCCCAGAGCCAGAGCGGGGGCACCGTCACTCAACAGATTCAGCCACAGAAGCTGGATGACCGTCAACGGCTGAGGCCATCCCAGGAGCGTAGCAATGAAGATAATGGCGATCTCCGCCGTGTTACAGGAGAGAAGGAAGTAGACGAATTTGCGGATGTTGGAGTAGATGATCCGGCCCTGCTCGATGGCGCTCACGATGGAGACGTAATTATCGTCGGTGAGCACCATGTCCGCCGCCTGCTTGGAGACGTCCGTCCCGGTGATGCCCATGGCCACACCGATGTCCGCCCGCTTCAGAGCCGGGGCGTCGTTGACGCCGTCCCCGGTCATGGCGACGACGTGGTCATTGGCCCGCAGCGCCTCGACGATGCGCACCTTGTGGTGGGGGGCCACGCGGGCAAAGACGTCCACCTCGCTGATGATCTGACGCAGCTCCTCGTCGCTCAGCGCTTCGAGCTCCGTTCCCGAGACCACCCGGCCGCCCTCCCGAATGATGCCCAGCTCCTGGGCAATGGCCCGCGCCGTCGCCGCGTAGTCGCCCGTCACCATGATGGTGCGCAGACCGGCCCCGCGGGCCTTTTGCACGGCGGGCAGGACCTCGGGCCGGGCGGGATCGATCATCCCCATGAGGCCGACGAAGATGAGATCCTGCTCCACGGTCTCCGGAGTGGGCTCCTCGGGCACGCTCTCCCACGGGCGGTAGGCAAAGCCCAAGACCCGCAGGGCCTGGGAGGCCAGGGCCCCGTTGGCTTCCAGGATCGCCTCCCGGAGCTCGGCGGTCAGGGGCACCGCACCGTGCTCCGTCTGAGTCATGGAGCACTGTTGCAGCACGATATCGGGAGCGCCCTTGACCAGCGCGACGTACTCCCCCCCACCCTGCGCAGAGAAGGGGCAGCGCCCGTTGCTCCCCGGTTCCGGCAGGGGGTGCAGGGTCGTCATCCGCTTGCGCTCGGAATCGAAGGGGATCTCACCAACACGCGGGCACGTCTCCTCGAGCTGGCTCTGCCAGTAGCCGGCCTTGGCGGCAGCGACGACGAGGGCTCCCTCGGTGGGATCACCCACCATCCGGTAGCCGTCACTCGTCTTGACGTCCTCCTCGAGCGCGGCGTCGTTACAGAGGGTGCCGATCCAGAGAGTCTGCTTGAGCAGTCGATCCTCGTCCGCGTCGACCTTCTGGCTGTCGACGGCGAACCACCCCTCGGGGCTGTAGCCCCGTCCCGTCACATTGTACTCCTTGCCGCCGGCGACGATGCGCGTCACCGTCATCTGGTTCTGGGTCAGGGTGCCCGTCTTATCGGAGCTGATCACCGTCGCCGACCCCAGGGTCTCCACGGCGGGCAGACGGCGGATGAGCGCGTGGCGCTTCACCATCTCCTGCATGCCCAGCGCCAGACAGATGGTCACTACGGCGGGCAACCCCTCGGGCACGGCGGCGATGGCGAGGCTCACGGCGATCATGAAGAACTCCAGGACCAGGTCCAGGGTCAGCGCTTCACCCAGGAAGAGCGGGCGCAGGATTCCGACCAGGAAGACGAGACCGCAGATGGCAAGGGCGGCAACACCTAAGGTGCGCCCCAGATCGTCCAGCTTCTTCTGCAGGGGCGTCTGCTCCTCCTCGAAGGACTGGAGCATCTCGGCGATATGCCCGATCTCCGTCGCCATACCGGTAGCGACGACGAAGGCCTTGGCGCGACCGTAGGTCACGATAGTGGTCATATAGGCACTGTTTTCGCGATCGCCCAACGGCGCGCCCGGCGTGAGAACAGAGCCGGCGTGCTTGCTCACCGGCAGGGACTCACCCGTCAAGGAGGCTTCCTCGATCTTCAGATTCGCACTCTCGATGAGGCGCAGATCGGCCGGCACGATGCTTCCCGCTTCCAGAACCACAATGTCTCCCGGCACCAAGGCGCGCGCGGGGACGCTCACCCGCTGCCCTTCACGGATCACCTGCGCCTCCGGCGCGGCCATCTTCTTGAGCGCCGCCAGAGCCTCCTCGGCTTTGCTCTCTTGAATGATACCGATGGCAGTATTGAGAACGACAATGGCCAGAATGACGATGGCCTCGATCCAGTCTCCCAACAGGGCGGAGATAACTGCGGACACCAGCAGGATAATAACGACAAAGTTGGCCAGCTGCTGCGCGAGGCGCTGCCAGAAGGTGATGGACGGTTTCTCCTCCAACTCGTTGTAGCCGAACTCTTCTAGGCGACGCTTCACCTGAGCGGAGGTCAGACCTGCGTTCGCATCCCCCTCGAGCGCACTTACCACCTCTGCAACGCTCAAGGCGTACCAGTTTTTCTCTTCAGTGCTCATGCAACTCCTTCAAAGTGTGAATTAGTCTCGATGAGGAAGTCCGTCACTCACGACGGGCCGCCACTTCCAAAGCAAGATTGTAACATACTCCGGAAGGTAGACAAGATTCGCCCTATCCATCCCGGCTGTACCTACTCCCTTCCCGCGACGAGGAAGGCGCGGTAGTCGGCGCCGCTCTTGGGCGGGCAGGGTCGCTCTACCAACCCCTCCCCACCCTCGAGAACGGCGAGCGCTGCCGCCCGAGAGAGAGCGATGACCTCCCCCTCGGGCAAATTGCTGATCTCCCCGGCGGTGAAGTAACGCGCTTCGTCGACCTCGATAGCGTCGGGGCGCGGCTCCTCCTCAGCGGAACCCACGGCTCGCATGCGGAAGAAAACGAAGACGGCCCCACCCTCCGGTACATAGCATGTGCGTACCCCCACGAGGGAGAGAACCTCGGCGTGGATCCCCGTCTCCTCGAAGACCTCGCGCACGGCCGCCTCGTCCAGCCGCTCGTCGTGGTGGGCAAAGCCGCCGGGAACGCCCCACCGTCCCTGCCCCGCCCCATAGGCATGGCGGACGAGAAGCACCCGCCCCTCATCCACCACGAGACCGGCGGCACCGACGTCCCACACCCTGCCCTCCTGGGGCGGCACGTAACGGGGCACGCGTCAGGTGATCCGATCGTAGAAGAGGGGCAGGGGCTCAACGGGCTCGCCGGAGAAGCTGAGGGCTTTGCGCACCCGCGCCACGGCCTCGTCCCGTTTCGCCGGATCGTTGGCGTGAACGGTAAAGAGGGTCTCCCCCTCCTCCACCCGGTCTCCCACCTCCACCTCCATCACCAGCCCCACGGCGTGATCGATGGGCGCCCCCTTCTTCTCCCGACCGCCGCCCAGGGCGACGACCGCCATGCCGATGGCATCGGCCTGGGTGCCTGCCAGGTAGCCCGCCCGCTCCGCCTTCACCGCCTCGACGATCTCCGCCCGGGGCAGGCGCTCCGGCTCCTCGATGTAAGCCACGTCCCCGCCCTGCGCCTCCACCATCTGACGGAACTTCTCCCAGGCCCGGCCCGCAGCGATGGCCTCCTCCGCCAGAGCCTTGGCCCCCTCCAGGTCGTCGGCCTTTTGGCCCAGCAGCAACATCTCTCCGGCGATGACCAGGCAGTGCTCACGGAAGTCCCAGGGGCCGCCGCCGTGCAGGGTCGCGATGGCCTCCTGCACCTCGAGAGCGTTGCCCACGGCCCTGCCCAGAGGCTGGTTCATGTCGGAGATGCGGGCGGTCACCTTGCGGCCCACCTCCTCGCCGATACGTACCATCGCCTCGGCCAATTCGCGCGCCTCCTCGAGCGTCCGCATGAAGGCCCCCGTCCCCATCTTGACATCGAGGACGATGGCGTCGGCGCCCGCTGCCAGCTTCTTGCTCATCACGGAGCCGACGATGAGCGGCAGGCTGGGCACCGTGCCCGTCACGTCGCGCAGGGCGTAGAGCTTCCCATCGGCGGGCGCGAGGCGGGCCGACTGCCCGGAGAGGACGAGGCCGACGCCGGCGAGCTGCTCTTTGAACTCGGCGACGCTGAGATCGACGCGAAAGCCGGGGATGGACTCCAGCTTGTCCAGGGTACCGCCGGAGAAGCCCAACCCGCGTCCGGACATCTTGCCCACAGGAAGACCGCAGGCCGCCACCGTCGGGGCGATGACCAGGCTCACCTTGTCGCCTACCCCGCCCGTCGAGTGTTTGTCCACGACGAAAGAAGCCTCGTCGCTGAGATCGAGGCTCTCCCCGGAACCCGCCATCGCCAGGGTGAGGTCACGGGTCTCCCGGTCGTCCATCCCCTGCAGCAGGATCGCCATCAACAGGGCTGATGCCTGGTAGTCGGGGATCTCCCCTTCAGTGTAGCCGTGGATAAAGAACTCGATCTCCTCGGTGGAGAGCGCCTTACCATCTCGCTTCTTTTCGATGATTTCGACGATGCGCATGGACCTTCACACCTCCTCGGATTTTGGTAATTGGGTCTGTTTCAACCCGGTTGGGAGCTATTCGAGGCGTGAGACGTAAAGCGCTTTACCTTTCACGCCTCGATCCAACTCAAGTGAAACAAACCCTTAACAATGGAGCGGAAAGGGGAAGCAGCCTCCCCTTCCCTTGCAGATTCTAAGCGTACGAACAGCACAGAGAATTATACCCTGCGCCCCGGTAAGGACGACTCTGCCGCGGGCTCTAGACGTAGAATCCGAGACCCACCGTCCCCGGTCCCGCGTGTCCACCCACGACGGGCGTCACCACCCCCTGGAAGAACTCCTTGGGGTTGAGACGCTCCCGCACCTCCTCAGCCATGGCCTGCGCCTCCTCCTCGGCCGCCACCTCGATGACGGCGGCCATCTCCGGACGACGTCCCGCCAGCCGCTCTTCGGAGATCTCCAGAATCCGTTGAATCGACTTGCGCCGCCCGCGGATCTTCTCCACGGGCACCACGCGCCCGCTCTCGATGGCGAGGAGGGGCTTGAGGTTGAGAGCCGTGCCCAGGAGGCGGGCCGCTCCGCCGATCCTTCCACCCCGGTGCAGGTACTCCAGGGTTCCTACGGTGAAGACGAGGGAGGTCTTGGCCCGGACCTGGTGTACGCGCTGGAGGACCTCCTCGAGGCTCTGCCCGGCCTTGACGGCCTTGGCGGCCGCCAGAACTTGAAAGCCCAAACCGACGGAGACAGAACGGGAATCGAGCACCTCGATCTGCATCCCGGGCAGCGCGGCCTTGGCCTGCTGCGCCGAGGAGTAGGTCCCGCTCAGATCCGAGGAGATGGTGAGGCAGAGAATCGTATCCGGGTGGTACTTCTCCTCGACCCCGCGGAAGAACTCGATGAAGGATCCTGCGGAGGGCTGGGACGTCGTCGGGAACTCATCCCGCTCTTCCAACCAACGATAGAAGGTCTCCTCACTCAAGGTTACGCGATCCAGATAGGTCTCTTCCCCCCAGTGAATGTTGAGGGGGATAAGGGGAATGTCATACTCCTGAACGAAGTGCGATGGTAAGTTGGACGTACTGTCCGTGACGACAACAATCTTGTTCATAATGCCTCCCAATGAATGGCTGATAAAAAACAGAGCGCGCCCACCGACAGGTGGATGGTCAACAAGGTCTCCCGACTAATAAGAACCCCGGCAGAAGCAGAAGAAGAGAGAGCCGGCGGCGCCTCCACAACCCCCATTCTACAACATCGGGAGATGGTGAACAAGCGCGCGGCCTGCGTGACTATCCAACCCAACAAGGTATGATAAAATAGAAGTCAGGGGTTGTGAAATTCGCGACTCAAGGAATCATTAATTCAGGAGGGTACATGGCTAGGATACTCGTTGCCGATGACGACAGCGTCATGCTCGGCTTGCTCACTACACTCCTCAGTTTCGAGGGCGACGAGGCGATCACCGTAAGGCGTGTTGATGAGGTGCTCCCGACCGCCCGGCGTGAAGAACCCGATCTCATCTTCATGGACGTCCATCTGGGCCAGGGAAACACCTTCGATATTCTGCAAGAGCTCCGCACCCATCCCCAGACCCAAAGTATCCCCGTGCTTATGACCTCGGGCCTGGATCTGCGTGACAAGGCCCTTAAGATGGGTGCCAACGGCTTCATCATGAAGCCCTTTCGGCCCAATCTCCTGCTCGAACGCATCCATACGATGATCGTCAAACCCGAGAACGTGAATTCTTAAAACGACCTCAGAGGCAGGAGAAGCCAATGGTGAAGCCCATTCGTGTTGCGATTCTGACCGCCAGCGACCGGGCGGCAGCCGGTCTCTATGAGGACCGCAGCGGCCCGGCGGTGGAGAGCCTTATCCGCCAAGCGCTGCGCTGCGAGGTCGTGGAGCGCCACATCCTGCCGGACGACCGGGCCGCGATCGCGGCCCAGCTGCGCGTCTGGGCGGACGAGCAGGCCCTCGACCTCGTCCTGGTGACGGGGGGGACGGGCTTCGCGCCCACCGACGTGACGCCGGAGGCCACGCGCGAGGTCATCGAGAGGGAAGCGCCCGGACTGGCGGAGGCCATGCGCCTGGCCTCCCTGCGGATCACGCCGCACGCCATGCTCTCGCGGGCCGTCTGCGGCATTCGGGGGCAGACGCTCATCGTGAACCTCCCCGGCAGCCCCAAGGGTGCCCGGGAGAACCTGCAGGCGATCCTGCCGGCCCTGCCCCACGCCATCGCCCTGCTGCGAGGCGACCCGGCAAGCGAGGCGGGACACCTCAGCGCCCCTCCCACGGCATAAGATGCGGGACGCGCGCCCTCCGCACCCCGTGAGGACCGACTGGCTGCCGGCGCCGGCGCTTGTGCTCCTCACCGCCCTGCCCCGGCTCTGCTGCCTGAACCTCGCCGCGTTCAAGGTCGACGGGCAGGCATTTCCAGCTTAACGCCGGACCACCCCGCACATTAGTTAATAGCACTTTGAGAACTGGAGGTTAACCATGCAGATTCTGTCTGTCTCCGCCATGCAGGCCGTCGAGAAGGCCGCCGACGAAGCCGGGCACTCCTACGCCCGGATGATGGAGCTGGCAGGCCAGGGGGTCGCGCGTGCCATTCTGCGCCGGGTGCCCCTCAAGGGACGACGCGTTCTCATCCTGGTAGGCCCGGGGAACAACGGAGGCGACGGCCTCGTCGCCGCTCGCTACTTGAAGGATGCCGGGGCCCAGGTCACCGCCTATCTCTCCCGCCCCCGTGAGGTCGAGGAGGACGGCGTCTTCAAGCAGACGCTGGAGCGGGAGGTCGAGATCCTCATCCACGAGGAGGACGAGGAACTCCACGCACTGGAGCAGCAGCTCACCAAGTGCCACATCCTCATCGACGCTCTCCTGGGCACGGGGGCCACACCGCCCTTGCGCGGCAACATCGAGGAGATCCTGCACACCGCCGACAGGGTGCTTGCCACCACCAACCACGACCCCCTCACCATCCTCAACCGCGCCCCGGAGTGCCCGGCGGCCCGTCCCTACATCGTCGCCGTGGACGGCCCCTCGGGGATGGACTTCGACACCGGGGAGGTCGCTCCCCTGACCCTGAAGGCCCACCTGACGATCACCTTCGCCAACCCCAAGTTGGGCCATCTCCGCTTTCCTGCAGCCGAGCACGTGGGAGAGCTCCTCGTGGCCGACATCGGCATCCCCGAGGAGGTGGAGATCGCCGAGGAGGGGGCGGAGCTGGCGACACCGGGGAGGGTCCGCACCTGGCTTCCCCGACGCAGTGACGACTCCCACAAGGGCACCTTCGGCAAGGCCCTCATCGTCGCAGGCTCCATGAACTACACGGGAGCGGCGGCCCTCACCGCGACCGCCGCCGTGCGGGCCGGGGCGGGGCTGGTCACTCTGGCGATCGCCGGGGCCCTGCACCACGCCATCGTCCCCCTGGTGCCCGAGGCCACCTATCTCCTCCTGCCCAACGTCCTCGGCGCCGTCACCGCCGACGCGCTCCAGGTCCTCGAGTCCCACCTGGCGGACTACGACGCCCTCCTCGTAGGACCCGGTCTGGGCCAGGCCGAGGAGACCGTGGTCTTCATCCGCGCCCTCTTTGGCCTCCTGCCTCAGCGGCGGCCCACGGGCTTCCTCAAGGATGAGGGGGCGGCGCCCCAGGCGCAGAAGGTGGAGCTCCCGCCCCTGGTGATCGACGCCGACGCGCTCAACATCCTCAGCAAGCAGGATGGGTGGCCCTCCCTCCTGCCCCCCGACAGCGTGCTCACGCCCCACCCCGGCGAGATGTCACGGTTGACGGGGTTGCAGGTCGGGGAGATCGAGCAGCAGCGGTGGGAGACGGCGCGGAAGTACGCCCGGGAGTGGCAGCAGGTCGTCGTCCTCAAGGGCGCCTTCACCGTCGTCGCTGCCCCCGAGGGGCGTACCGCCCTACTCCCCTTTGCCAACGGGGGTCTGGCCTCGGCGGGCACGGGTGACGTGTTGGCCGGTGCCATCACGGCTCTCCGCGCCCAGGGCTTGGGGGCCTTCGAGGCCGCCGTGACCGGGGTCTACCTCCACGGCCTCGCCGGGGAGCTGGCCCGTGTGGAGGTGGGGAAGATCGGCATGGCGGCGCGCGACGTCGCCGCGGCCCTGCCCCGCGCCATCGCGCGTCTACAAGGGAGGTAAGAGATGGAAAGCTGGAACTGGGATCGCATTCTGACCATCGGTTTGATCGCCATGGGGGCCAGCCTCGTGCTGGCCCTGCTGCTCCTGCTGCTGACCTACCGGCGTCTCAAGGACCTGCGCATTCCGCCCGGCGCCGACTTCTTCACCACCCTGCGCCACGTCCCGCTGAGCCTCGTGCTCTTCCTCGACCTCCTCGACTTCTCGCTGGACTTCCTCTCGGTGCCCATCGGCTACGCCGTGCTCAAGAGCGTCGGGCTGGAGCAGCTCGTGCTCGTCACCGCCGCCGAGGCGCTCATTCCCGGCACGCAGATCATCCCCACCCTCACCCTGGCCTGGATCGTGGCCCGCCTGGGCGTGCGGCTTCCTAACCCCGACGAATACCGGCGCTACACGCGGAAGTGAGGCTTGGATATCCAAGGCCCCACGATCTCTCGTGGGGGCCGGGACGTGACGGTGTCAGCCCTCCTTGAGGGACTCGGCGAAACGACGCCCGAACTCCACCCCCGCTTGTAGGAGCTCGGGACCCGCCCCCCCTTTGAACTCCCAGATGCCCTCCGCGGGCACCACCCAGCGCAGCTCCTCCGCCAGCTTGGCGAAGTCCCGCCGCGCTCCACCGCTCCAGCCGTAGCTGCCAAAGTAGGCAGCCTTGCGGTTGAAGATCCGCTTGTGACCGATGGTGTGCAGGGCGTCGACCATCGGCGGGAAGAGACCCGCCTCGTAGGTAGGAGCTCCCACGAGCACCCCCTGTCGCACGTAGACTTCGGGCAGATAGTAGCTGGCGTGGATGTGGCGCACGTCGAAAATCTCCATGGGCACCCCCGCCTGGGCCACGCCCTCGGCGACGGCCTCCACCATCTCCTCCGTGCGACCGTACATCGTTCCGTAGAGCAGGGTCACCCCCACCTCACCGGGACCGCTGGCGTACTCCGCCCACTCCCGGTAGAGGTCGATGATGCGCTCCGGTTGCCCGCGCCAGATAAGCCCATGGGAGGGTGCAACGACGTCGATGGGGACGTCGGCAAGCTTGTCGATGGCCTTGAGCACCGCCTTGTGGTAGAGGGCCACGATGTTGACGTAGTAGCGCAGCGCCTCCTTCTCGTAGAAATCCAGTTTCTCGTATTGGTCGTCGAAGACTGCCCCCCGCAGGGCCCCGTACCCGCCGAAGGCGTCGCAGGAGAAGAGGATCCGGTGGGAGGTCTCGTAGGTCATCATCGTCTCCGGCCAGTGCACGAAGGGGGTGGAGAAGAACTGAAGTGTGTGGGAACCCAGATCGAGCGTCTGCCCGTCGCCCACCACCCGGATCTGGCTCTCGATACCATAGTAGGCGTCGAGCATGTCCACGGCCTTCTGCGTGGTCAGGATCTCGGCCTGCGGCGCCACCCGGCGCAACGTCCTCAGGACCCCCGTGTGGTCGGGCTCCATGTGGTTGATCACGATGTAGTCCAGCCGCTTGGGCTCGACAAGCTGCGCAATCTGACCGAGGAGCTCGTCGGCCTTGAAGTCCTTCGCCATGTCGATAAGCGCACTCTTCTCCCCCTTCACCACGTAACTGTTGTAGGAGACACCCTCCTGGGTGATGGGCCAGAGCCCCTCGAAGAGATCGGTGGTACGGTCGTTCACGCCGATCCAGTGAACACCGGGCTTGATCTCGATAGCAGGCATGCAGTCACACTCCTTTCTGATGGAAAAGCACGGCGAGCGCCGCACCCTCGATGCACCTTTTCTATTATGGAACAGCTTCCCCTTGCGTCAAGATAAGGACACGGGGGGACTCGCGCCCGAGTTCACTCGACGGTCAGGACGACGATCCCGCCCACCGTCAGCACCATTCCGAGGACGGTCTTCCACCGGAAGGGCTCCGTCCCGGCGAGGAGGCCCATAAGCACGCCGAAGAGGGGCGAGGTAAAGGCGATGGGCATCACCTTGCCCAGGGGCGCCCCCTTGATGGCCGCGTAGAAGCAGAGCATCCCCACGGCGCCGGCGACCACGCCCCCGCCCAGCACCATCATCGCCAGGGCCCGCGGTCCGGCCTGGGGCACCGTCTTCCATTGGGGGAAGCTGACCACGCTCAGGATGACGAGAGCTACCGCGGTGCGGATGGTGATGCCCATCTGGGGAGAGAGGTGTCCCAGATGGAGCCCCCGCTTCTCGAAGAAGCCCCCGACGCCCCAGGCCATCGCCGTGAACAACGCCAACAACTGCGGATTGAGTTTCATCTCGACTGATCTCCTTTGTAGCCATCGCGTAGCCTCTAGGAACGCAAATTAAAGAGCTGGCTTCGGACAGAAAGACCGCCCCTTGAGAGGCGGTCTTCGGGACGCCTGAGGCGCTTCACAACGCCTATTCGTCGTAGATGGTCCAGGTGGTGTCCTCGGTGAGGGCGGCATTGTACTCGGCGACGATCTCATTCCCATCACAGTCCTCGACGAGCAGGTCGTAGGTGTCCGGCTCGATATAGAAGTAATGCACCGCGCCGCCCGTCTCGATGACCTCGCTGCTGTCCAGCCAGTCCTCACCCCAGTTGTCGGAGGCGGAGGGGGCGATGTAGACCCGGCAGATGATCTCGGAACTGTCGTTGACGACCTCCAGCTCCACACTGCCCCCGGTTCCCTGCCCGCCGCCTGCGCCCTCGCCTGTCAATGTCCACACCAGGTCGTCACTGATATCGACGTCGGTCTCCTCGGCGAGGATGTTCTCATCACAGTCGAGAGCCTGCAGATCGTAGACGTCGGGCTCGATGAAGAAGATCCGCACGTCCGCGGGGACCAAGCCCTCTTTCTCCCCGAGCCAATCCTCGCCCCAGCTATCCGACGTCGTGGGAGAGATGAAGATGTAGCAGACGTCGACACTGCTCTCGTTCTCGACGGTGAGAGCCACCTTGCCCGATCCGCCAATGCGCACCGTCGCATCGGAGCCGATGGACCACTCGGTCGCAAGCGTCGCCTCATTGCACGCAAGCACCATCACATCGTAAGTGCCGTCCTCCACCTCGAAGGTCCGGCGGTCACCCGGCTCGATGATCTCGTCACCCCCCAGCCAATCTTCACCCCACTCCTGGCTTGCGCTGGGTGAGATGAGCACGTAGCAGGCGTCAAAATCACTCCGGTTATCCACCTCTATCTCGAACCCCGTCCCTCTGCCCCCCCCTACTTCGGGTGTGTCCGCCGGTTCATCGGGCCCACCGAAGAGGGTGCAGGCCAACGTCAACACGAGCAAGCTAACAACCATCACAAGCAACCACGACTTCCGCTTCATCTGCTGCTCCTTCCCGTGACTGAATTAGTGAGCGCTGGACGGAAGCTTCCGTCCGGCATATAATTCCATTATAGTGATAAGCAGAGGGGGGACAACCTATCAGGAATTTTGTAACTTACCCACCCCATTTCCTAGATAGTAATTTTGCAGTTGCCGCCCACCATTTCCCGTGCTATAATGAGGCAGACCACATTATGGAAAACAACGATGGCTAAACGTTCGATTAACTTTTTACCCTCAGCTCAGGTCCGTCAGATGCAGAAACTTGCCGAACGGGCCAGAGTGAGCCTGAGCCGTTTCGCCGGCGTTGAGGTGGAGTATAACGCTGTCGGACTGCAGATGTTGGACGAGTGGATCGATCGTCACGTCCGCCAATTCCCCGAACCCTCCAGTGACGTCCTCACCATCTGGGGCGCCTTCCTCGGGGAGGTCTTCCGAGACCGCTACAATGGAGAGTGGGCCGTCGACAGCAGCCAACGCAAACCCCGCCTGGGCATCCTCTGCCCCAAGCCCGAAAAGGGGCTGGTCTTCGTCGACATCATGGAGCAGATGAAACGCCGCGTCAAGGAGGGGATGGCGGAGTCCTTGACCTACTACTACACCCTGAAAGGGATCGAGATCAAGACCGGTTGATACCGCGTGTCTCCCCCACGCTGCGAAGGCTCTCGAGTGGCTCGAGGAGTTGCGTTTTGTTTCTAGGCAAGCCTCATGCAGCTTGTACTCCGCGAGAGTCGGCACGACAAGGCGCAGGGCAAAGCCCACGATCAGAAAACCCTTGACGCCCCCCCTCCCCCCGGTATAATCCGCAGCGTATGGATAACTGGCGCGCGTCTCTGCACGATCTCATCGAGGTCACCCCCCTGCGGTGGGTCCTCCACTCCCGCCACGGCTGGCTCAGGGCCCTCTTTGGCCTGCTGCTGACCGCGGGGCTGGCGGTGGGCTGCGGCTGGCTGCTGGCAGAGGTGGGCGTCCTCCCCGTGGCAGCCCTGCTCCTCGCCCTGGGCGTGGCCCTCTGGATGCTCGTCGACATCGAGGTCGCCTATTGGGCCGTCATCGGCATCGTCACCCTCCTGCCCTTCGGCTCCCTGCCCTTCAGCATCGGCTTCACCCCCACCTTCCTCGACCTGGCGCTCCTGGGTCTCTTCTTCGTCTGGCTGGCGCCCATCGCTCTCGGCCAGCAGCGCCTGGATCTCATCGCCACCCCCC
Organism: Anaerolineae bacterium; assembly: GCA_034437215.1. GTDB lineage: Bacteria > Chloroflexota > Anaerolineae > B4-G1 > SLSP01 > DAOTVC01. The sequence continues at coordinate 82,903 of DAOTVC010000078.1, forward strand.
TCGGCCTGCCCATCCTCCTCTTCGCCCTCCTGGCCGTCGGCGCCTTCGTCGCCGGCCTCTCCCACGGCGCCCTCACCGCCTACCTCATCCGCCATTTCGCCGAGATCCTCCTCAGCATCGCCCTCTTCTTCCTCGTCGTCAACAGCGTCCGCAGCCGGGACCGGCTGACGCGCCTCACCCGCTTCCTGCTCCTCTGTGCGGGCGCGGCGGCGGCCCTCGGCATCCTCCTCTACGTCATCCCCGAGGAGACCGCCATGCGCGCCCTCTCGGCCCTGGGACGCTTCGGCTATCCCACCGGCCCCGGCGTCATCTGGCACATCCGCGACGATCCCGAACTCATGCAGCGGGCTACCTCCACCTCCGTACATCCCAACATCCTCGGCAGCCTCCTCAACCTCTCCCTCGTCCTGGCGACCCCCCAGCTCTTCGCCAAGCGCCCCATCATCAAACGCAGCGTCCTCCTTCCCCTGCTGGGCCTCATCGGCCTGGGCCTCGTGCTGACCATCTCCCGCGGCTCCATGGTGGGCGCCGCCGTGGGCGTCTTCGTTCTCGCCGCGCTGCGTTACCGCAAACTCCTGCCCCTCATGGCCCTCGCCCTCGTCCTCGTCCTCGTCCTACCGTGGACCCAGGAGCTCCTCGGCCACTTCATCGAGGGCGTGCAGGGAGCGGATCTCTCCACCAAGATGCGCTTCGGCGAGTACAAGGACGCCCTCATCCTCATCCGCCGCTACCCCCTGCTGGGCGTGGGCTTCGCCGGCGCCCCCGACATCGACATCTACGTCGCCGTCGCCAACATCTACCTGCTCATCGCCGCTCAAATGGGGTTGGTGGGTCTGGCGGGCTTCCTCCTCGTCATCGGCATCCTCCTCGCCCGCTTCTGGCGCCACCGCAACCACACCGCGCCCTTCCCCCGCCTGGAGCCCCTCTGGTTCGGCTACCACGCGGCGGTCATCGGCGGTCTGGTCGGCGGCGTCTTCGATCACTACTTCTTCAGCCTCGACTTCCACCACTCCGTCACCATCTTCTGGCTCTTCCTGGGGCTGGCGACCGCCACCACCGAGATCCTCGAAAGGCGCCTGGCGCAGGAGGCTGCGTGACCTTCAGGCGCCTCCTCCCGGTGGCCCTTCTCTCTCTGGCAGTTCTCGTGGCGGGCTGCGCCCCGCAGGTCGCCCCCCAACCCGGTCGGCTCTACGTCCTCCGGCGGGTGGAGGGTAGTTGGGCGCTCACCGAGATCGACCTGGAGGGGCAATCCCCACGCCTCCTGCTCCCCGATGTGCGCGGCTACGCCCCCGGCCCCACCGCCTTCGCCGTCGTGACGGAGGACGGGGTCCTCGCCCTCTGGGACGGCGGAAACCTGCGCGAGCTCTATACCTGCGTCGTCCCCTGCCACGACCTGGCCTGGTCCGCCGACGGGCGCTACCTGGCCTGGACGGAGGGCGAGTACGGCGCGCTGGAGGCCCGCGTCCTGGCGCTGCGCGCCCGCGAAGTCACCGACCTGGGCGCCGCCACCGCCCGCCCCACGTGGTCCCCCGCGGGGGCGCGCCTGGCCCTCCCCACCCCCGAGGGACTCCTCTTCTGGGAGCCGGGCGACGCCTCCCCGACCCTGCCCCTCTCCCTGGAGGGCCCGGTCAGCTGGTCTCCCGACGGCAACCGGCTGGCGGCCCTCCTGGCGCCCGGCGGCACCCCCGTCCTCGTCGAGCCGGAGGTAGGGCTGCCCCAGCCCCGGGGCACCTTCACCGCGGCCCTGCGCTTCAGCGCCGTGGCCTGGCGCCCCGGCGGCGAGAGCCTGGCCCTGCTGGGCCAGCGCTTCAACCCGCCCGAGCACGATCACGACCTCCCCCACGACGACCGTCCCGGTGCGGAGAGCGTCGGCCCGCAGCCCTGGCTCCTCGACCCGGCGGGCGCCCTCGCCGCCCTGCCCGGCGACCCCTCCGCTGCCTTCGCCCGCCCCGTCTGGTCACCCGACGGGCGCTACCTGGCCCTCGTCCGCCTGCCGGTAGAGGCCCCAGGCCCCGAGGTCTGGGTCGTCGACGTGGACGCCGACGAGGTCGTCCTGCGCGTCCCCGACACCGCCCTCCCCGCCTGGGGCCACTGAACAGACCTTGGAGCGCTTTGCGAAGAAGTCACTCATACCCGATCCTCAAGGCGAGCAAGGTTGGATGCGCACGAGATCCCATGGAGAAGAGCCTTCATCTCTGGATTTTTGCGCGCTGCGGATGCAGCGCGCAAAAATCCAATAACAGATTTCCCCTCCCCACGGCGCGTAGCGCCGAAGGGGAGGGGGTGCAGGGGGTGGGGCCACACTTCCCAAAACGCAGCTCATGTCCGTGCACAAGTAGATACCGACGTCCCAGCGCTGCACTCCAGCTTCCATTTGCCACATTCTCCCCTTCGAGTATACTGAGAGAAACTTCCAAGTTACAAACGCTCAGGAGGCCCGCATGAAACTCTCTTGCCTGCAGGAAAACCTCGCCAAAGGTCTGAGCATCGTGGGGCGGGCCGTCCCCTCACGTACGACCATGCCCATTCTCGGCAACGTCCTCATGGCGACGGACCACGGACAGCTCAAATTGGCAGCTACCAATCTGGAACTCAGCGTCGTCCACTGGGTCGGAGCCCGGGTGGAGACCGACGGGGCGCTCACCGTCCCGGCCCGCAACTTCATCGACCTGGTGAACTCCCTGCCGCCCGATCAGGTCGACCTGAACATGGAGGAGGAGACCCTCTCCCTCAATCTGCACTGCGGCAGCGTCACCGCCAGCTTCCGGGGCATCTCCGCCGAGGAGTTCCCCGTCGTGCCCGAAGCCGAGGAGGGCAACGGCATCGCCGTTGAAGCGGGCGACCTGCGCGACGCGCTGGAGCAGGTCACCTTCGCCGCCTCCACCGACGACAGCCACCCCGTCCTCACCGGCGTCCTCGCCGAGTTCGAAGGGGAGACGCTGACCTTCGCCGCCGCCGACGGCTTCCGCCTCTCGGTGCGCCACGTGCCCCTCGTCCACCCCGTCAGCGAGCCCTTCAGCGTCATCATCCCGGCCCGTGCCCTCTCGGAGCTCATGCGCATCCTGGGAGAGCAGGAGGAGCCGGTGCAGATCGCGACGACGCAGACCCACAACCAGACCCTCTTCCAGCTGAAGGACACCGTGCTCAACACCCAGCTCATCGACGGGAACTTCCCCGACTACCGGCGCATCATCCCCCAGGGCCACCAGACGGAGGTGGTGCTGGGCCGCGAGGAGTGGCTGCAAGCCTGCAAGCGGGCCGCCATCTTCGCCCGCGACGTGGCGAACATCGTCCGGCTCGACGTCGAGCCCGGCGAGGTGGTCGTTGCGGCGAACTCCACCGAATCGGGCCAGGGCGAGACCCGTCTGAGCGCCAGCATCGACGGCAACCCCCTGGAGATCGCCTTCAACGTCCGCTTCCTCATCGACGTCCTCTCCGCGCTGGACAGCCCCCAGGTCGCCCTCACCCTCAACACCGCGACCAACCCGGGGGTCATCAAGGCCGTGGGCGACGAGAACATCTTCACCCACGTCATCATGCCCATGCACCTGGGCAGGTAACGAACGTAGAGTTATAGCCCCACTACCCGCACCCTCCCCGGCGCGCCGGGGAGGGTGCGGGTGTTTTGATGGGTTCTTGCGCTCCGCTGCGCGGAGCGCAAGAACCGGCATCAGGCCCCGCTCTTCGATGTACACTGACATCTACAACCCCCAGAGTCACCCCGGAGACTAAACGCGGCAAAAATCCGAAGTTGTTGTACACTCTGAACGTTACGTGAATCTCGAGAGGCGGAACGTCCGAACAGGGGGAGATAAATTATCCTATCCAAGGAGATTCGATGAACCAACTGCAGCAGATCGACGTCGCCGGACACCGCATCGCCGTCCGCCCCCTCAACGCCGAGGAGAGCTCCGGTCCCCCCATCTTCCTCATCCACGGCATCACCGCCTCCCTCTACTTCTGGATCCACGACCTCTTCGCCCCCTTCGCGCCCTACGGCCCCTGCTACGCCCTGAGCCTGCCCGGTCACTACCCCGCCGCCTTTCCCGAGGGCTTCAAGCGGGAGGAACTGACCGCAGAGAGGCTCGCCCACGTGCTCGACGAGGCCATCCGCCGCGTCGTGGGCGAGCGTCCCGTCGTCCTCGCCGGCCACTCCACGGGCGGCTTCGCCGCGCTGGACATCGCGGCTCACTTTCCTGAGCGCGCCCACCGGGTCGTCAGCATCTCGGGCTTCGCCCACGGGCGCTGGACGGGCCTCCTGGGCTTCAACCAGCGTCTCGCGCGCACGGGCGTCGGCGGTCTGCTCTTCCGGCTCCTCTACGAGCTGAACCGGGTAACGCGGCGCGGTCAGCTGGCCTCCTGGCGGGTCTACGTCGCCAGCGCCCGGCGCCTCTTCGCCTATCCTCACATCGACGAGGTCTTCAACGACTGCTACCCCGCCTTCAAGCGCCTGGACCTGCGCGCGATGACCCACTACTTCGCCACCATGCCCGACATCGACATTGCACCTCTGCTCGAGCGCATCCAGGCCCCCACCCTCGTGGTGGTGGGCAAGAAGGATCCCATCGTGCCCCCCGCCCAGGCCTCGCTCATCGCCGAGCGGGTGCCCCACGCCACGCTGGTGGAGGTGGAGGGCGTGGGTCACCTCCCCTTCTTCGAAGCCCCCGCCGACTACCGTCGGGCCGTCGAGCCCTGGCTCGCAGCCCATCTGGGACGACAGGCCTGAAGAGATGCTCCTGATCCCGGTTCCCCAGTCCCTTGTCCCTTTACCTGGAAAGAGACCATGACTCAACGCTCCCCCTTAATCCACAGCGGCAACCTGGAAGCGGACGCCCTCGCAGGCCGGGTCGCCATCGTGACCGGCGCCGGGCGCGGTATCGGCTTCGAGGCGGCCCGTTCCCTCGCCCTGCTGGGCGCCCACGTCGTCATCGCCGAGGTCGACCGCCGCACGGGCCCGGAAGCCGCCCGGCGCATCGCCGCCGAGTGCGGTGCGGGCAGCGCGACCTTCGTCCGCACCGACGTGGGCAGCGAGCGCAGCGTCCACCGCCTCGCCCGGCGGGTGCTCGGATCGCAGGGGCGGGTGGACGTGGTCGTGAACAACGCCACCCTCACCCCCATGGGCGCCGTACCCGACGTCCCCATCGGGAAATGGGACGCCAGCTACCGCGTGAACCTCCGCGGTCCCGTGCTCCTGGCGCAGGCCCTCCTACCCGGCATGGTGGAGCGGGGAAGCGGCGTCTTCGTCTGCGTCTCCTCCGTGGGCGAGGCCTACATGGGCGCCTACGAGACCTTCAAGGCGGCCCAGGTCCATCTGGGACACACCCTCGCCGCCGAGCTCGAGGGGAGCGGCGTCGTCGCCTTTACCGTCGGGCCGGGGTTGGTGCGCACCCCCGGAGCCGAAGCTGGCATCGCCGCCCTGGCTCCCCTCTACGGCAAGAGCGTGGAGGAGTTCTATGCCATGAGCGCCGACCAGATCATCTCTGTGGAGGAGGCGGGGGCCGGCTTCGCCGCCGCCGTCGCCCTGGCGGAGCACTTTCAGGGCCAGGAGATCGGCTCACGCCAGGCGCTGATCGCCGCCGGCATCCCCCTCTCCGAGGAAGGGGCGTCCGGGGCGACCCTGAGCGAGGAGGAGC
>DAOTVC010000079.1:0-94728 GCA_034437215.1 Anaerolineae bacterium
GGGCGTGGGGGTGTTGGTCACCAGCGGGGTGGCGGTGGCCGTCCCTACCATGGGCGTGGCGGTGGGGACCGGAGTTCCCGGTTCAGGGGGGGGCGGCATCGAGGGCGGGGGGGTGCTGGCGATGGTTCCCAGGGTCTGGATGGTGCGCACGGCCCGGGATTCCAGGCGCACCCCCTGGAAGAAGGGATCGAGGAGCGGGGTGAGGGCGGTGATATCGTGCTGGATAAAGACGACGACCCGGTAGCCGACGACTACCTGGTTGGAGTCGATGATCTGGCTGGTGTCACCGGGGCCTCGATCATACCAAACCCAAACATTCACCTCATCAGAAGAGACGGCCGTGATGGCCTCCTCGGTGTGCCGCGTGATCCCCATGTAGTCCCGCGGGTTAGTCATCCCGTAGCGGGTGCCCTCGCGCGCCGCGTTGAAGAGATTGCTGTAGATGAAGAAGGCCCGTCCGAACTCGAAGATGCCCAGAAGAATGAGGAGCAGAAGCGGTAGGATGAGGGCGAACTCGACCAGTCCCTGTCCTCGCGATCTCTTTTTAGTCTTCATGGTTTCCACCCCGCTGCCTTTTTTTGAGAAATAGGTATAGCTCTGCATGTACTTGTCAAACCCTTTTCTATCTTTATAATCGTTCTTGGATAGGATAAGGTAACGCTGAGTTTCCCGGAAAATGGTAAGGTTTAGGTAAGAGAAAAGTAGTACTATGGTACTAGGAGATATAAGTCGGCGTTACTGGATAATGGGCGGGAACGATCTATAATGTGAGGGCACATGGAGGCTAAAAAAATAAGCATGTGTCCCGAGTTCAACGAACAGGAAGCGATCCGCCGAGCAAAGCAGGGTGACAATACTGCTCTCGGGGCGCTATACGAAGAGCATGTGGATGCGATCTATCGTTACATGCTGTATCGCACCCATGATCATCAAGTGGCTGAAGACCTCACCGCGGAGGTCTTCACCAACATGATCACGTCTATCGAGCGCTATGAGGATCGTGGGTTGCCCTTTGGGGCATGGCTCTTCCGAATCGCACGAGCTCGGATTGTGGACCACTGGCGTAGATCCAACCGTCGGGCCGAGAAAGAGGTGGCTTTTTCACCCGAGGCGGAGGAGTTCCTGGTTGGTGATTCACCGGAGCTGCGTTTTGAGCACGAGGCACTGCTCAAGGCCTTGCAATATCTGACGGACGCCGAACAAGAGGTCATCCTCTTGCGTTTTGCGGGCGGGTTGAGCAACCGTGAGATTGCGAAGGTCACAGACAGTAACTCCAGCGCGGTCAAGAGCATGACGCACCGTGCGCTCAAGAAGTTGCGGAAAGTGTTAGAACGCAAGCAAGCTTTCAACAGGAACTTAAGTAGAGGAGCAGATGGCAAACGTAAGTAAGGATTACTCGGCAGACCTGGAGTTAATCAGCTCCCATCTACAGACACTGGGCCAAGGCCGTCTCGCCCCTGAAGCGCGTCAGCGTATCTGGGAGAAAGCCCAGCGGGGTGCCGTCATGGCGACACCACCGCCTGAGACCCGCCACTCTTCCTTCTTGGATTGGTTGCGTCTCCCGACCTTCCGCCTGGCCCTCGTCACGGGCTTTATTATGGTCCTTATTCTCTCGCTGGGGACCGTAACCCTAGCGGCACAGGATGCCCTCCCCGGGGAGACACTCTACCCCCTGAAGCGTCAGGTGGAGAGCGTTCGTCTCTCCCTGACCTCAGAAGAGCGGCAGGATGAGTTACAATTGGACTATCTGGACCGGCGGGTGGCAGAGCTGGTCCTGCTCGTGGAGCGGGAGCAGGAGGTGCCCACTACGTTGGTGGAGGAGATCGAAGTGGCCTACGCCGCTATCGCTGAGGAGCCGGAGGTCTGGGCCCAGGCCGGCGCTGCGGCTCACGTGCTCGATCAGTTGGCACTCCTGCAGGCTGTAGCAGCAGATGCGGAGAGCCCGCGCTTAGTGAGCATCTTCCAGGCTTCGACCCTGGCCTACAGCCAGCTCGGAGGCGCCCCTGCCGGGCTGGGACTGCCCGCCATCTTCTTTACCGCCACCCCTACGCCGACCGCCACGCCGACCTCCACCCCGACCGCCACGTCCACCGCGACCTCCACCCCGACGGTTACCGCCACCCCCACGGCGACCGTGACACCTCTGCCTACCCTCACACCCTCGCCCGTTCCTACCATACCGGTATCTGGTCCTGGGGATGTGCCCAATCCCGGCGACGAGGATGACGATGGAGGCGGACCACCGATTACTCCGCCCAGGGCTTATCCGACTCCAGGCCAACCTGGACCGCCCGATACTCCTCCGGGGCAGGACAAGCCTGTGCCGCCCCCGGGGCAGGGCAATAAACCCTAACAGCTCTCGTTTTTTTGCTTCGCCCGCCGTGACTTGCGAGGATGTATTCTCCTGGTATGGGGGCTTACCTGTGCCGGTCAGGGCGGCGAGGCTGCCTAACGGCAGAAAACCTCGACTTCAGACGTCCGTTGTGCTTACCAGCACACCAAAACGCCCCGTGCGCCCCTCCTCGCGGCGGTGAGAGTACCACTCGTCGAGGTTGCGGCTGGTATGTAGACGGCTGACCTCGACCCTGCCGACGCCCGCTTCACGGAGTTGAGCGGCGACGGCGCCCGGGAGATCGAGGTGCCGGCGCCCGCCCTGCTGCCGGGCTATCGAGGTACCGGGGGGGAGGGTGCGCGCAATCGCCGCCACCACCTCCTCCCCAACCTCATAGTCCTCGGGCGCGATGCCCGGTCCCACACCGGCCCACAATGTCTCCCGTCGGCTGCCGAAGGCCTCTTCCAGGGCTTCGACCGTCGCCGGCACCACGCCCGCAGCCGCCCCGCGCCAGCCCGCATGGGCCAGGCCCACGGCCCTTGCGTCCGGGTCGAAGAAGAGCACCGGCACACAGTCGGCAAACCGCAGCAGGAGCACCACGCCCGGCTCGGCGCTGATCAGGGCGTCCGTTTCAGGAATGACTTGCCCACCGTCTGCCCGTCCGACCCTGACCACGTGGCGCCCGTGTACCTGCCAAGGGCTGACTACCTGTGCCGGCGTGATGCCCCAGGTGCGGTAGAGGCGCCGGTGGTTTGCGGCAACGTCCTCCGGATCATCACCCACGGTGTGACCGAGATTGAGGGACGAGAAGACGCCCTCGCTCACGCCGCCGTGGCGCGTGAGGAGGGCGTGCCGGAAGGCCCTTCCCGGTTGCTCGAAGGTGTACCAGGTGAGCCCCTCCCGTTGGTGCCGCTGCATCAGTCCTTGAAGAGCGTCTTCAGGACGAGCCCCAACCAGCCGATGACCCACGCTGAGAGGAGGATGCCTGCCATCGCTACCTTCTGCTCATCCATGATGGGTTGGACGCTGGTGCCCTCCGGTCCCACCTCGATGTACGCCAGGGGCCGGGCCTTGGCCCCCACACCGCCACCACCACCACCACCGCCGCTGCCTTTAGGTTGCTCACCCTCGGTTACAGGCTCTTCCTCATCCGTCGCCATTCCGAAGCCCGCACCGTAACCGTAGCTGATCTCCGCCACGGGGATGAGCGTACGTCCCTCAACCTGCTGCGCAGCACCGAAGACCTTATCAACGCTGACCTGCGCGGGTGCCTCAACGATCTTATCCATCAACGTCTGCATCTGTTCCATGATTTACCTGCCTTTCGTGTTCTAGCTGTGACTCTTAGGGTTCGCAAAAGTATAACTCTCCGCCGTCTCTGGAGTGCGAAGGGCACGGCGCCTCCTGACACGTTTGAGGCCTGTAGGTCTCAAGCGCTTCCGGATCTCAATCCGGTATACGCCCCTCCGACGTCAGGGGATTCTCTTCTCACAGACACTGACTACGGTGGTGGGGGCGAAGGAGCTCTGCCTAGTCCCGCAGAAGGTGAATCAGAAGGAGGGCCAGCATACTGATCAGCATGACCCCCAGCCCCGCGGCGGTCATCTTGCTGAGCGTGTCGCGGGTCACGTCAGGGATGGCATACCAACGGTTCCCCTCAGGTGCCTGTTCGACCACGGAGATGGGACGCAGACGGACACCTTGCAGGGCGCCTGCGGGTCCGAGGCGTCCTGCCACTGTGGTCACCAGAACCGAGGGGAGGAAACGGCGGTCAACCGCCTCCAGGGGCGTGGCGGCCCTGACTCTGGTTTTCGTGTTGAATCCGGACATCGGTTATCCTCCTTTGAGCTGTACGCTTCCATTATAGTTCGCTCCTTACGAGATACAAGCCCCCGCTTGGGTAACAGTCTCTGTTGATGGAACTGGGGCCGTTCGGTAACGTTATCTTTTGACTTGCCAGAGCCCCTTGAGCCTGGGGCGGGTTGCAGGGTGCAAATCCTGGAGCAGCCGCTCAAGGGTGGAAGATATCCCGATCCATGCTGCTAGGTACCCTTGATGGAACCGTGTGTCCGTGAATCTTTTCGCTTGTCACGTTGTCTGCCTTGGAGTATCATTGGTATAGTTCTGTTAGGAGAAGGTATGCTACACACACGCGACGTCTATCTTAAAGAAGTGTCGCTCGACGAGGCCTGGAGCAGATTTCGGGAGGCGTTGAGGGCTGCCGGGCGTGAGGGACCATTACCGGGTGAGGTCGTTTCCCTGGCGGATGCCCTGGGACGCATCACCGCGGATGCTATCTGGGCTCGTCTCTCCTCACCCCACTACCATGCCGCGGCTATGGACGGCTACGCCCTCCGCGCTGCCGACTCCGCAGGGGCCAGTGAACTCCATCCCGTGACCTTGCAGTTGGGAGAGGGGGTCCAACCGGTCGATACGGGTGACCCCCTTCCTCCCTGGGCCGATGCCGTCGTTATGGTAGAGCATACCGAGGTCGAAGGGGAGACGCTCCGGCTGCGCGCCCCTCTCGCGCGCTGGCAGAACGTCCGCTCGGTGGGGGAGGATATCGTGGCTACCGAACTCCTCCTGCCGGCGAATCATCGCCTCCGCCCCGTTGACCTGGGCGCCATTGCTGGGGCCGGCTATCAGAGCGTCAAGGTGCGCCGGCGCCCGCGGGTTGCTGTTATCCCCACGGGAGATGAGCTGGTCCCGCCGACAGAGCGGCCGCAGAGAGGCGAAATCATCGAGTACAACAGCCTCGTGTTGGGAGGCCAGGTGGAGGCCTGGGGCGGTCAGCCCCTGCGTTACCCCATCATCCCCGATGACCTGGAGGCCCTCAGTCAGGCTGTAGAACGGGCTGCCGAGGAAGCGGACCTCATTCTCTTGAATGCCGGCTCGTCTGCCGGACGGGGCGACTTTTCAGCCCGCGTCGTGACCGAGCTGGGCCAGTTGCTGGTGCACGGGATCAACGTCCGTCCGGGCCATCCGGTGGTTCTGGGGACCATCGGGGAGAGGGCCGTGCCCATCATCGGCGTGCCCGGCTACCCCGTTTCCGCCGCGCTCACCGGCGAGATCTTCGTCCAGCCACTGCTACACGATTGGTTGGGGCTTGCCCCTCCCCAACGTCCGGTCCTGCAGGCCCAGATCACGCGTCGGTTGCTCTCACCGGCGGGTGATGATGAGTTCGTGCGGGTCGTCGTGGGGCGCGTAGGTGAGCGGACATTGGCAGCACCCCTCTCGCGCGGAGCCGGCGTGCTCACCTCCCTCGTCCGCGCCGACGGCATCGTCCGCATCCCTCGTTTCTTGGAGGGGGTGGATGTCGGGGAGGAGGTGACGGTCGAGCTCTATCGCTCCCCCGAAGAGATTGCGCGCACCCTCCTGGCGATCGGCAGCCACGATCTAACCCTCGATCTCTTGGCGCAGTTTCTCGCCGCTCGGGAGCCACGCCGCCGTTTGGCGAGCGCCAATGCCGGCAGTCTGGGAGGCTTGCTGGCGCTGCGACGTGGAGAGGCGCACCTCGCCGGCACTCATCTTCTCGATCCTGCAAGCGGGGAGTATAATCTACCCTATATTGGGCGCTATCTGCCTGATATCCCCGTCACCGTGGTGACGTTGAGCCGGCGCGAGCAGGGGCTGATCGTGCAGACAGGCAATCCTAAGGCCATTCAGGGGATTGCCGACCTGGGTCGGGAGGGCGTCACCTACGTCAATCGTCAGCGGGGGGCGGGGACCCGTGTGCTGCTTGACTATCTCTTGGCGCGGGAGGGGCTCTCCCCCGAGGAGGTGCAGGGGTACGATCGTGAAGAGGTGACCCATCTCGCCGTCGCCGTTGATGTTCAGACGGGACTGGCCGACGCCGGTATGGGGGTACGCGCGGCTGCCGAGGCCCTAAGCTTGGAGTTTGTACCCTTAGTTTGGGAGCGTTACGACTTGGTCGTTCCTCAGCCCCTGTGGGAGGACGAGCTTCTGGCACCCCTGCGCGCGCTGCTTGCCGATCCCGTCTTCCAGGAAGCGGTTGCGGGGCTCCCTGGCTACGATCCCTCAGAGATGGGACAGATTGTTGCCCAACTGTGATCTTTCCGTGTTTGAGTAGGAGGTCGTCGTGACCCGGATTCAGAAGATTATATTGATCGTGCTTGCGGTTCTGGACATTCTCGTTATCGGAGCGATGGCGATCTTCGTTGTCTCCAGCATAAGCAGTCTCCCGGAGGTCACCCCGCTCCCGACCTCGGTGGCCAGGACGGCGGCGACGCTGCCTCCCACCTGGACCCCAACGGCGGCCGCCACGGCGACGCCTACCCTGCCGCCGGCCCCGACCCGTACACCACGAGCCACACGGACTCCCTTCCCGACCTCGACCCCGCAGCCTACGCCGACCCCGGGGCCGATTGAGATCACGAATGCCGACTTCGATATGATCATGCCCAACCGCATCTCGGGCTGGGAGTGGGATGCTTACGTCAACTACCGGCCGGGCGACACCTACGATCCTCACGGCTCCTACGCCGAGCCGATATTCATGCCGGCTGACGATCCGGCGCGCTGGATCAACGGTTCGACGCTCAAGATCGAAACCATTCGCTGGCTCAAGTTCCGCACCTGGGTCTATCAGCCCGTGACCGTGACGACGGGGAGTACCGCCTACTTTCGTGTCAAGGCGAATGCCTACTCCTCCATCGATTCCCTGGTGCTGCGGGCAGGGATCAGTTCCTATGGTGAGGGGTGTGATCGCGCGCGTTGGGGCGAGGTCGACATCAATCAGGAGGACGGTATTGTTACCATCACCTCCCCGCGCGTCACCGTCGGGGAGCAGGGGTTTGTCACGGTCTGTCTCTTTGCAGAACCCAACTACCCGGACGTGAGCAACGCGGCCTTTTTCGATCAGGCGGAGCTCATCGTCTCGCCCCCTTAGGGTCTGTCAAGAAACACCTGCCCGATTGCACAACCGGGATCCTAAGGCAGGTGCCCGTCACAGGCGTTTGAGGCTCGCCGGTTTCGCTAACGCAGGCACCCTTGGGCGGGCCAGGGGCAATTTGCGCTCTGTAGAGAAACCACTTGGGCATTGTAAGCGACTTTCAAGAGCGCTTTCGGTTTACTTTTGCTCAAGGATTTAGTTCGCGTTCCTAAGGAGGATCGATGCCACCACTAGCGGCACTCTACGACGTCGTCATCGTTGGCGCCGGTTTGACAGGCGCTCTGGCTGCCCGGCATCTTGCCGAGGCGGGCAAGCGGGTTGCCGTGCTCGAGGCTCGGGATGTAGGGGGGAGCAGCGCCGAGGTGGGGGAGGTGCTGGCGCTCCTCGGGACGCCCGAACCTTACACCCAACTGCTGACACGTCTGGGTGCCGAGAAGGCGGCGGAGGTCTGGTCCTACACCCGGCGAAATCTCGATCTGCTGGAGAGCCTGGCGCAGCGTCTCAAGGTCAGGGTGGAACGGGTGGGCAGCCTACGCGCCGTCGGTGAGAGGGCTGCAGCACGAGATTTAGAGGACGCCGTCCGCTTGTTGGGGGAGGCAGGATTCGAGGTTGATCTTGAGGACGTCACGGACCTGGGGTTAGCCGTCGCCCTCCAGACCAGAGCGGATCTCCGTTTCGATGGGGTGGAGCTGGTCCGGGCTCTGCTGCGTCACCCCCAGATCGTCGTGGCCCCGCACACGGAGGTCGTGAGCATCAAGCGCTTCGCCGCAGGCTTCGAGGTGTGGGCCAAGAAGCACTACCTGCGTTGCGAGGAGCTGGTGCTTGCCGGTGGGGCCTATGTCCTACCCCTGATCCCTCAGCTGGCACCTCTGACCGAGGTGCTGCCCCTCCAGAGAGTGGTCTGTGCCTCCACGGATGTGCTACCCCGCCCCCTGGTCTTGTCTGGGGGGCAGGTCCTGGTGGATGACCGCGGTGCGGAGTGGCAGATGACCGCCTGGGCGGCGAGTGTGGAGGAGGAGCCGTTGACGCTGTTGACGGAGACTGCTGACTACCTCTGCCGGGACGCCCGGATTCTGAGGCGTCAAGCGGGTTGGGTTCTGCGCAGTCATCGCGGTCTGCCCCTCGTGGGTGAGGTGGGGGGTGAAGGATCGGGCCTCTGGACTCTCAGTGGACTGGGTCCCTGGGGGACGAGTTGGGCCTGTGTCGCTGCGGAGGCCCTGGTAGGCTCGATGCTGGCCGGAGAGGATGCAGGGCTCTTGAGCTTTCACGGGGTGATGACTGCGGAGTAGTTGTTTCTCCGGGGGGTTGGATTGTGGTATACTGAGGTGAGAGGAGAGAAGGCTATGACATCTGTCGCGGCCACGGGAGGTGCGCAAATTCGGGTCGCCGTTGTTGACGATCACCCCTTCTTCCGCCAGGGTATCAGGGACGTGCTGGCAGCTGAGCCGGACATAGAAGTGGTGGCGGAGGCCGAGGATGGCGATGCAGCCCTGGAGATGATCCCGGATGTCAAGCCGTCCGTAACCCTTATGGATGTCAACATCCCGGGCATCAACGGTTTGCGCGTTACCCAACAGGTCAAAAACCAGTGCCCTGACGTGAACTTTATTATCTTGACGGCCTATGACGATGATGAGCAGATCTATCACGCCATTCGCATTGGAGCTTCGGCCTACTTTGCCAAGGACGTAGATCCTGAGCGGCTCGTCGATACCATTCGTGCGGTGGCTGAGGGGTACTACGTAATCGGGGGTAAGCGTATGACACCGGCTCAGGCCGAGGAGTGGTTACTCGAGTCCTATCGTAAGTTCGGAGTGAAACCTGAGGACGTTACCTTCTCTCCCTTGACCCCCCGAGAGATGGAGATTCTGGAGCTGATCATCGAGGGGTTGAGCAACAAGGAGATCGCTTTTCGGCTGGGGATCAGCCAACAGACCGTCAAGAACCACGTCACCTCTATCCTCGCCAAATTGAACCTATCCGATCGCACTCAGGCAGCCATCTATGCCTTGCGGCGAGGCTGGGTTCGCTTCCCCCCCGAAGCTCGTCTGGGAGGGTAGGGCGTCTAAAGATCTTATGAGATTGCACTGTCGTTATCCAGCACTACGGCTGAACATCGATTTTAAAGGAAGAGTATGGCCGAAAACACGTGGGAACAATTCATCGAATCCAGTCGCCGTAACTACGAACGACTGCAGACGGAGCTTAAAGAGGTGGACATGCTCATCCAGCAGACCTCTTCGGAGGTCGACCGGATGGTGCGCAGGAACGCGCGTGCCGCTGCGAAGCTGCGTCAGATTGAGGCGCAGTTCGACACCGTGCCGCGGGATGACATCCAGTCTACCTACAACGAGCTGGTGGAGAGTCAGCAGCGTCTCTTTACCATGCGGGGACAGCTGGAGAAGTTACAGAGCGATCAGAAGAACATGGCACGGCTTGGAGAGCTCTACGAGACGATCCTGCAGCGCGCTGCGCCCGATGAAGAGCTGCTGGTCTCCGAGACGGAGGGGGGCGCTACTCCTCCCCAAGCGCTGGTGGTACGCATCATCGAGACCCAGGAGCGGGAGCGCCAGCGCCTCTCGCGTCAGATGCACGATGGACCGGCGCAGTCACTGACCAATCTGGTCCTGCAGGCTGAGATCTGTGAGCGGCTCTTCGAGATCGATCCCCAACGCGCCCGGACGGAGCTCGCGGAGCTCAAGCAGGATGTCGTCAACACCTTCCAGAAGGTGAAGGCCTTCATCTTCGATCTCCGCCCCATGATGTTGGACGATCTGGGATTGATGCCCACGCTGAAACGCTACGTCGAGGGGTTGGAGGAGACGGGGTTCAGCGGGGTGAAGCTCAGCATGTCCGGCAAGGAGCGGCGGTTGGCACCCTACAAAGAGGTCACGATCTTCCGCGTGCTTCAGGAGCTGCTGCACATCGCGCGTGAGTACGGACACGCCAGCAGTATCAAAATCGCGCTGGATATGGGCGACCAGCAGGTGCGGGTCACCCTGGAGGACAACGGTACCGGGTTTGACTTTGGGGAGGCTCTGAACTCCACGGATGCTGAACGGCTGGGCCTCACAACATTGCGAGAGCGGATTGAGATGCTCGGAGGTGATATCTCCTTCGACAGTGCTGTAGGACAGGGGATGCGTGTGATCTTTACCTTACCAATCGATGCCGAGGAGTATTGAGCTGACCGTGAGGGGGTACCTGTTGACATCCAGGTGAGGCATGCTACACTTGGGTTAATGTGATTTTAACTTGTGCCGTCACGGTTTCTCAATGCTTCCCTTCATCGACGCCTGACTTCTATCCCGGCTTAAGGAGGTTCCAAAGATGCGTAATAATCGAACGGTGCTCATCATCGTGGGAGTCCTGATCCTGGTCTGTGTCGTGGGGGGCTTCTTTTTCTGGCGTAATATGCAGACCGGGCCTACGGATCCCGACCCGGGTGAGGGTGATATGACCGTCGAGGTGCCCGAGACCCAGATTGTCGTCGCGGCTCAGAATGTCGATCCCGGTAAGCAGCTCTTCGCCGAGGATGGCGCCATTCGCCTACAACCCTGGCCCGAGGACTCTCTCCCTCCGGAGTACTTCGATTCTCTGGATCAGGTAGATGGGAAGTTTGCGCGGATGGAGATCCCTCGTGGTATGCCCATCCTCCCGCGTATGTTGGGTGAGCCGGGCGGTTCGATTGCTGTTTACGGTTCCTCAGCGTCCCTCTTTGGAGATGAGGGGAAGCGCGCCTACGTGATCCCCATGGATACTCAGGGAGCGGTAGCCTGGGCCATCAAGCCGGGCGATCACGTGGACGTCCTGGCGGCCATTCAGTTGGTGCCCGTCGATGAGGAGTTCCAGACCCCGCTCCCCAACCTCTTCTTGTCCCTGCCCACCGGGGGGGAGGACGGCCAGGCGACGGTGAGTGGCGTCTACGGGCGGTTCGAGACGCTGCCGAACGGTCAGCCGGGGCTCATCTTCCCTTCAGGGGACAACCCCACCCACATCGTCGTGCAGCTGACGGTGCAGGACGCGGTCGTCTGGCACATCGGCGTCTGGCCCGAAGAGGAGGAGCTGGCTCGTCCCACGGGTGTGGCGCGCGAGCCCGAACAGGGCGGCGGGCTGATCCCCGAGGGTGGAGCTGCTCCCCAGCAGCAGGCTACCCCGGCTCCCCAGCCGGTCAGGCGGGTGGAGATCGAGCCGGTGACGCTGCTCGTCACGCCGCAGGATGCGCTGGTTCTGAAGTACTTGCAGGAGATGGGGGCCGACCTGGATCTCGCGTTGCGGGCTAAGGGCGATACCGCCCCGGTGATCACGGAACCGGTGTGGTTGAGCTACATCCTGGATCGCTATCAGATCCCCGATGCGCCGCCGTCGCTCCCTGTGGCTCCGCAGTCTCTAGATGAGCAGCTGCAGTTGACGCCGCTTGCTCCTGAAACACCCGAAGAGTAGGCGAGCGTTTCGAACAGAAAGCTCGGGATTAGTCAAGGATTAACTTTATGGCGCCCAGCGATAAAATTCGGATTATGATTGTTGATGACATTGCGGAGACGCGTGAGCAGCTCCGCAAGCTCCTCTCCTTCGATCCCGATATCGAAGTTGTGGCTATGGTAGGAAGTGGCGAGGAAGCGGTCCAGGTTGGCGAGGAGGTGATGCCCCACGTCGTGCTCATGGACATCAACCTGCCGCAGATGGATGGCATCACCGCCACGAGCAAGCTCCTGGAGGTCGTGCCGACAGCCCAGGTCATCATGCTCTCGGTGCAGGGCGAGTCGGACTACATGCGGCGAGCCATGATGGCGGGCGCGCGCGACTACCTCACCAAGCCCCCCAGTGCGGACGAGCTGCTGGATGCCATTCATCGGATGGCCAAGCTCCTGCCGCGGTCTGCCACGGACATGGTGCAGCCCAAAGCGGGTGCGCCATCCGGGGCGGGAGGCACCGCTGCCTCGCCTGTCCACCAAGCCAAGGTCATTACCTTCTACAGCCCTAAGGGGGGGACAGGCAGCACGACGCTAGCCGTGAATACCGCCATCGCCCTCCAGAATATGTTGGGCGGTGAGGGAAGGGTGGCTCTGGTCGACGCCAACCTGCAGTTCGGGGATGTGGCGGTCTTTATGAAGCTCCAGCCGACACGCACTCTCAGTGACCTGGCTCCCCGCGCCCACGAGATGGATTTGGAGCTGCTCAACACGGTCATGGTGCCCCATCCTTCGGGCCTGAAGGTGTTGGCTGCGCCCCCCGCCCCCGAGGAAGCCGAGGCCTTCCAAGATGGTGGGGTGGATGAGATGGGCGGGAACCGTCTCTTACGCTTGATTCTCGACTTCATGCGCGACCACTTCGACTACATCTTCATCGATACTGCTCATCCTGTCGATAATGTTTTGCTGTCCTTGCTCGATATAAGTGACATGATGACCATTGTCACGCGCCCTGTCATCCCCGAGATCCGGGGAGCCCGGATGTTTGTGGAGCTGCTGCAGAAACTGAATATCAACATGTACAAAGTGGCGCTCGTCATCAATAGTGTGGACAACAAACGGATGGGTATCCAGCCGGAGGCCATCGAACGGGCTATGATGCCGGCCCTGGCACACATTCCCTTGGACGAACGGGTGGCTCTGCGCGCCGCCAACTACGGGGTTCCTTTCGTACTTCACGATTCCAAGTCGGCCCTGAGCCAAGCAGTGCTGGAGTTGTCCAAAGGCATCCTGGCACATTTCGAGACCGAGGTTGAAGAGGCAGAGGAATCGGCGGAGGCGCAACAGCGACGTGTAGGGTTAGGACGCCTTTTATAGTTTTGGAAAGTTAGGAGGAGCTAGCCTTGTCTCTATTACGTAGAATTGAAAAGAAGGAGCCATCCTCTTCATCCCGTTCTTCACGGTCATCCGGTACTTCCTCAGCGGGCGAGGGGCAAGAGAGCGTACGCCGTCGTGCCGTCTCACCGCCGCGCGATGCTTATGTGGATCTGAAGACCCGGGTTCAGAATCGGCTGGTAGCCGACCTGGACCCCAGTATGGACGTCTCCCAGACGGATGAGGTCCGTGAGACCATCCGCCAGATGTACGAGTCGATCCTCGAAGAGGAGCGTATCGTCCTCAGCCGTGTGGAGCGCGAGCGTCTCTTCGAGCAGATCGTTGCCGAAATCCTGGGATTGGGGCCTATCGAGCCCCTGCTCTCCGATGATACGATCACCGAGATCATGATCAACGGTCCTAAGAGCATCTACGTCGAGCGGCGGGGACGCCTGGAGCGCGTGAACGTCACCTTCGAATCGGACGAGCATCTGATGCGGATCATCGAGCGGATTGTGGCGCCTCTCGGACGGCGTATCGACGAGAGCAGCCCCACGGTGGACGCCCGCCTGAAGGACGGTTCGCGTGTGAATGCCGTCATCCCGCCCATCTCCCTTGTGGGTCCTGTCCTGACCATCCGTAAGTTCTTCAAGATCCCCCTCAGTATTGAGGATCTCATTCGCTACGGCTCTATTAGCGAGGAGTCGGTTGAATTCTTGAGAGCGTGCGTGGTCGCGGCGCTCAACGTTATCGTCTCCGGCGGTACGGGGACCGGCAAGACCACGCTTCTAAACATTCTCTCGAGCTTTATTCCGGGAGATGATCGCATCGTTACTATCGAGAATGCCGCGGAGTTGCAACTACGACAGGAGCATGTCGTCACTCTCGAATCTCGCCCGCCCAACATCGAGGGGCGGGGTGAGGTCTCCATCCGCGACCTGGTCATCAACTCCCTCCGGATGCGCCCCGATCGTATCGTAGTCGGGGAGTGCCGTGGTGGTGAGGCGCTGGACATGTTGCAGGCCATGAACACAGGTCACGATGGGAGCATGACGACGATTCACGCGAACAACACCCGGGAGTCGCTGTCGCGTCTGGAGACCCTGGTGCTGATGGCCGGTATGGATCTGCCCCACCGTGCTATTCGAGAGCAGATCGCTGCCGCCATTGACCTGATTGTGCAGCTCGAGCGCATGCGCGATGGCTCGCGGCGGGTGGTTGCCATCACCGAGATCCAGGGCATGGAGGGTGACGTCGTCACCTCAGCGGATATCTTCAAGTTCGAGCAGGTGGGCTTCGAGAATGGGAAGATCGTGGGCCGGCTGCGCCCGACGGGTATTCGTCCCAAGTTCATCGATCGGATCGAGAATGCCGGTATTCACCTGCCCGCTTCGATCTTTGGTGTTGCGGATCGGCTGCGAGGGTACTAATCCACGCCCTTCTGCTGCTTCTCACCTCGTCTCCGATTGGATAGTCTGGTGAGTCAAATATAGGATAGGATCAGAGCTATGCCGATGATGCAGTGGTTGTTTATCGGTGGTGCCGTTTTGGCCATCGTGTTGCTCGTGCTGGGGTTAACCTCCGGACGTCCTGCGGGGCAGGATCTCGTAGAGGAGCGCATTGGTGGCCGAGAGAAAGAGAAACGCAAGAAGCGGGAGACGAAAAAGCCTGGTCAACCCTCAGCGCTCGGTGCTGCGGTCGATCGGGCCGTTGCCGGTAGGGGTTTTGCTCAGAACCTCGCTACCCAGATCGCCCGGGCAGATCTCAAGTTTACCGTGGGCGAGTTTATCGTCATGTCCGTCACCGCTGCCCTCGGACTTTCACTGCTCTTCTACCTGATCAACCGTCCTGTGCTTATCCCCGTGGCGCTGATCTTGGGATTCTTCGGGCCCCGTTGGTGGGTCGGTTTCCGTCAGAAAGCGCGTGCGAAGAAGTTCGATAGCCAGCTGGCAGACGCCCTCAACCTGGTGGTCAACTCCCTCCGTGCCGGCTATAGCACCAACCAGGCCATGGAGGTGATCTCCCACGAGATGCCCGATCCCATCGCGAACGAGTTCGGGCGGGCCGTCCTGGAGATGCAGTTGGGCATCGACTTCGAAACGGCGATGCTGAACATGCTGCGGCGCATGCCCAGTGAGGACCTGGACCTCGTTATCACGGCCATGAGTGTGCAGCGGGAGGTCGGTGGTAACCTCGCCGAGGTTCTCGACTCCATCAGCTTCACCATCCGTGAACGGATTCGGATCAAGGGTGACATCAACACCTTGACGGCGCAGGGGCGCATGACAGGTTACATCATCACCTTTCTGCCCTTCGGCCTCTCCGCCTTTATGTACCTGGCCCGGCGTGAGTTCTTCGGGCCGATGTTGGAAGATCCCTGTGGGTGGATTATGTTAGGCTCGGGGCTCTTTCTCATCGTTATCGGCTACGTTATCATCAATAAGATAGTGGACATAGAAGTGTGAGGTGAGAGGATGTCACCCCTTCTGTTATTGCTAGCTGTTCCGGTGGTTGGTGCGCTGCTCTTCATGTTGCTGCGCGGCTCTCGTTCTTCGCAGAGCCTGGAGGATCGCCTCAACGAGCTGGCAGCGTTGGGGCAACCCGTCACGCTCGAGGAGCTGGAGCTCTCACGCCCCTTCAGAGAGCGCGTCATTGTCCCTGTCCTGCAGGGTATCGGGGAGCGCATCCAGAAGATGACCCCGAAGAACAACCTGGAGCAGGCGCGTCAGAAGTTGGAGCTGGCGGGTGTTCTGCACAAGATCAAGCCGGCACAGTTCTACGCTCTGCGCATGGGGGCTACGCTCGCCCTCGGAGTGCTGGGCATTCTATTGGCCCTGACTATCTTCCAGACCCGGCCGACGCTCCAGCGTATAGGAGCGGGCGTCGGAGGTTTTCTGTTTGGATACTACTTGCCGGTGATGCTCTTGAGCTCCAAGATCCGTCGCCGTCAGGAGGATGTGCTCAAAGCGCTGCCCGATGCTCTGGATCTTCTCACCATCTGTGTGGAGGCGGGCCTCGGTTTTGACGCTGCCATCGCCAAAGTGGCCGAGAAGTGGGACAACGAGCTCAGCATCGCCTTTGCCCGGGCGGTCCAGGAGATGCAGCTGGGCAAGCTGCGGCGCGAGGCCTTGCGAGACATGGCGAACGGCCTCGACGTTTCGGACGTCACCTCGTTTGTGGCGGCGATTATCCAGGCCGATCAGCTGGGTGTCAGCATGGCCAAGGTCATGCGGATTCAGTCGGAGCAGATGCGCATCAAGCGCCGGCAGCGGGCGGAGGAGAAGGCACGACAGGCGCCGGTCAAGATCATGATTCCGTTGGCCTTCTTCATCTTCCCTTCCATCCTTATCGTGCTTCTGGGGCCCGCGGTCATCCATGTCAAAAACTCCGGTCTCTTTGGTGGGTAGATCCTAATTGCGGCCGTCGTGAGGACCGCTGCAGGACGGTATAGCTCTCTCTCCGTTCTCAGCAGGGCTCTGGAGTGGATCAGCTTCTACAGTAGATGGGACTGCATTGCAGCGAACTCTCTGGGCGACCTACCGTTGGTTGTGGGACCTGCTCTTTCCGCCCCGTTGCAGCGGTTGTGATAGGGTAGGTGTCTGGCTTTGCGAAGCGTGCGCCCAACAGCTCTCCCTCTTTCGGGGCCCCATGTGCCCTGACTGTGGTCGCCCGACAGAAGAGCCCGTTGTCTGCTCTGTCTGTCTGCACAAGCCTCTCACGGTCGTGCCGATAAGGTCCGCGTTTCTTTTTGAGGGGCTACTGCGTGAGGTGGTGCACGCTTTGAAGTACCGAGGTGGACGCTCTGTGGTGGATCTTCTGGCACCACGCATGGCGGAAGCTTGGCAGGGTGCGCCCCTTCGAAGTGAGGTGTTGGTCCCCGTGCCCTTGTATCCCGAGCGGGAGGCGCGTCGGGGTTACAACCAGGCAGCGCTGTTGGCTCGGGCCCTGGGTAGATATCTCGAACTCCCTGTGGCTACGAGGGCGTTGGTTCGGATACGCAATACCGCCTCTCAGACCCAGCTCAACCGCGAAGAGCGCCGTGCGAATGTCTCCGGCGCTTTTGTCTTACAGAAGGATGTTGAACTCGCCGGTAGATATGTGACGCTCGTCGATGACGTTGCTACCACCGGCGCTACGTTGGAAGCTTGTGCTGCCGCTCTAGGGGCGGAAGGTGTAAAGGGGGTCAACGCCTTTACCTTGGCACGAGCACCTTAACCACATTCAATCTTTTCTCAAGGAGGGCCTATGGACGTCCAAATCTACAATCGCAACCTGGAACTTACGGATAGGCTGAGTGACTACGTTCATTCTAAGGTGGAGAAGTTCGAACGCTACCTTCCCAGTGTGGAGGGCATACGGGTGGATCTGGCAGAGACCAACATCCGCAATGCTTCGCGGCGTATGGTAGCGCAGTTGACCATCCATGTTCCGGGCACGATTCTACGAGCCGAGGAGCGGGGTGCTGACATCTTCGCCGCCTTCGATGTCGTCCTTGATAAGATGGAGCGTCAGATTCAGCGCTACAAGGGGCGCAAACGCCGCCGGCGGATGACGGCAGCTCCCGCGGGCGAAGAACTGGCGGCGGCAGCTGAGGTGGCCGCCGAGGATCTTGGTGGCGAGATCGTGCGCACGAAGCGCTTCGAAGTGAGTTCGATGTTGCCCGAGGATGCGACCGATCAGATGGAACTGTTGGGCCACTTCTTCTACGTCTTTCTGGACGCTACCGATGGCATGTTGAGTGTGGTCTACAAACGTGAGGACGGCGAATACGGATTGCTCAAACCCATCTACTGATTCCCTCTAGGAACGCGTATGAAATGACTTGAGCCCCAGCAGACTGCAAGCGTTCTCGAAGGACGCTTACAATGTCCAAGTCATTTCGCTTTCAGTCCCTACCTCTCAGCTGACAGAGACGGCGCACCGTAACCCGGTGCGCCGTCTTCTTGCCCGACCTCACTCCGCGGTGGACGCGTTCTCCTGCTCTGGTTCTTCCTCTTCGGCCAGCAGGACCACATCGAGTACTTCATCCATGGAGTTGACGAGGACGATCTCCAGGTTCTTGAGGATGTGCTTCGGAATCTCCTGCAGGTCGACCCGGTTGCGCTCGGGCAGGATGACGACCCTGGCGTCGGCACGGTGAGCCGCCAGGAGCTTCTCCTTGACCCCCCCCACGGGTAGGATGCGACCCCGCAGGGTAACCTCTCCGGTCATCGTGACCTCCCGACGCACGGCGTAGTCGGTAAAGGCGGAGAAGAGGGCCGTCGCCATGGTGATCCCGCCCGAGGGCCCATCCTTGGGAATGGCGCCCTCCGGAAGGTGGATGTGGATATCGACCTTATCGAAGTCTTCGGGGTCGATGTCCCAGGCCTCGGCCTGGGAACGTAGATAGGTGATGGCGGCCTGCGCCGACTCCTGCATGACCTCTCCCATCTGCCCGGTCAGGGTGACGGTGCCCTTCCCCGGCATCAAGGCCACTTCCACAGGGAGCAGATCGCCCCCATTGGGCGTCCACGCCATCCCCATGGCGACCCCGACCTCGTTCTCCTGCTCCAGGCGCTCATGGATGTAACGGGGAGGGCCCAGGTGTCTTTCCACGGTCTTCGGCGTGATCGTCATCATCTGCCGCTTGTTCTCCGCCAGACGGCGCGTCGCCTTTCTACAGAGCCCGCCGATCTCGCGCTCCAGATTTCGCACGCCGGCCTCGTAGGTGTACTCGCTGATGAGCAGGCGCAGCGTCTTCTCGGAGAAGTGCGGCGCGTGACCGGTCAACCCATTGATCTCCACTTGGCGGGGGATGAGGAAGCGCTTGGCAATCTCGATCTTCTCCTCCTCGGTGTAGCCCGGGAACTCGATCACCTCCATGCGATCCTCGAGGGCCGGCGGGATAGGATCGAGCACATTCGCGGTGGCGATGAAGAGCACGTGGGAGAGGTCATAGGGAATCTCCAGGTAGTGATCCGAGAAGGCGTGATTCTGCTCGGGATCCAGCACCTCCAGGAGAGCCGCGGAGGGATCGCCGCGGAAGTCCAGGCCCAGCTTGTCGACCTCGTCGAGCATAAATACGGGATTGATGGTCTCTGCCTGACGCACCGTCTGGATGATGCGCCCCGGCAGGGCCCCGATATAGGTGCGACGGTGCCCCCGGATCTCAGCCTCGTCCCGCACCCCGCCCAGAGAGATACGCACGAACTCCCGGCCGAGAGCTTCCGCGATGGAGCGGCCCAAGGAGGTCTTACCCGTGCCCGGAGGCCCTACGAAGCAGAGAATCGTGCTCTGGTTTTTCTCGCGGGCGAACTTTCGCACGGCGATGTACTCCAGGATGCGTTCCTTGGCCTTGGGTAACCCATAGTGGCGCGATTCGAGAATCTTCTCGGCATGCTGCAGATCGAGGTTGTCCTCACGTCTCTGGGTCCAAGGGAGGTGGATCAGCCAGTCCAGGTAGGTACGGATGATACCCACCTCGGGGGCCAGGGGCGACATCATCGTCAGGCGGGCCAGCTCCTCCTGTGCCCGCTGCTGGACGTGCTCGGGGAGCGCCGCTTCCTCGAGCTGCTCGTGGAGACGAGATACGTCCCGGGTGAAGGTGTCGGTCTCCCCCAGCTCCTGCTGGATGGCTCGAAGCTGCTCGCGCAGGAAGTACTCACGCTGCGTGCGATCTACCTCCCGCTGCACGTCCGTCTGGATCTTGTCCTCGAGCTCGAGGACGTCCAGCTCGCGTGCCAGCTGGCCGCTGATCTTCTGCAAGCGCTCGACAGTGTCGGCGGTCTCCAGGAGCTCCTGGTGCTCGTCGAGGGTGAGGCTGAGCATCTGGGCCACGAGATCGGCCAACGGCCCCGGGGTATCGACGTTCATGGCGTAGATGTAAGCCTCGTCGGGCAGGCTGTTGTTCAGATGGACCACCTGCTCGAACATCTTCAGCACCGCCCGCATCAGGGCCTCCACGAGCGATCCGCTCTCGTTCTGCTCCTCCACGAGGGGCTCCACGAGCGCCGTCATATAGGGTTCGTCCTCGTAGACCTCCAGGATTCGCACGCGCTCGACGCCCTGAGAGATGGCGCTCGTCGTGCCGTCGGGTAGGCGGATGGAGCGGAGAATGAGCACTTCGGTGCCCACCCTGAAGAGGTCTTCGGGCTCCGGATAGTCGAGCTCCTCCTCCCCGGGCCTTTCTGCCACGACAACCAAGGGGCGGTTCTCGTTGATGGCAGTCTCGAGAGCGCGGATGGAAGGGGGACGTGCCACGTAGAGCGGTGTCACCATCTGCGGGTAGACGACGAGCTCGGGTAGCGGTATCAGAATCGCTTCGAAGGGGCCGTCGTCGTGGGCCATCCCATACTCGTCACCGTACATATCTTCAGGCATCAGAGGTAGTCTATCCCAATCCATGTCTCTTCACTTTTCCCAGGGTTCGTCGTCCCAATCTCTCTGGGGCAGCGGGAAGGGTTGGCGGCGCGCCCAAACCTCACGGATCTCTGCGACCAGAAAGATAGAGCCCGTGGCTACGATACCCATCTTCGGTTCCAGGCGCCTGCAAGCCTGTTCCAGCGCCCGTTCGGGATTGACAGCGATCTCGGCGCCGAAGCCCAGATCGGCGCACTGATCGGCCAGAGCGTAGGGCGCCGCGGCTCGGGGATGGTAGGAGCGGGTCACGATGACGTGCTCGGTGGCCGGCAGCAGGGCCTGGAGCATGCCTTCGATGTCCTTGTCGTTGGAGGCGCCGTAGATGAGGACCCAGCGGGTCTCGGGGAACCAGCTCCGTAGGGAGTCGACCAGGGTCTGAGCGGAGTAGGGGTTGTGGGCGCTGTCGACGACCAGTAACGGCTCGCGATTGAGGACCTCCATGCGTCCGGGCCAGCGGGTCCCATCGAGGCCCTGCGTCACTACCTCCTCCGTAATCCAGGTCTGTCCCTGCTCGCGCAGCACGTCAAGGGTGGCGATAGCGGTCGCAGCGTTTTCCTGTTGGAAGTCGCCCAAGAGCGGGATGTGATACTGCCCCGCCAGGGGAGAGGCTTCGGAGGTGGTAGTGAGAGTCAACGTCTGCCCCGCAAAGGAGCGCTCCCCAGACTTCCACGTCCACTCTCGTCCTACCAGGACGAAAGGGGCATCGCGCTGGTCGGCGATCTGCTCCAGCACGGCGACGGCTGCGGGGCGTTGGGGAGCAGAGACGACGGGGATACCCGCTTTGATGATGCCCCCCTTCTCCCCCGCGATCTCCTCGAGGGTGTCACCCAGGAGATAGGTGTGATCGAGGCTGAGGGAGGTGATGACGCTGACCAGGGGGGTGATCACGTTGGTGGCATCCAGTCGTCCCCCTAGCCCCACTTCGATGACCGCCAGATCTACCTCCTGCCGGGCGAAGTAGAGAAAGGCCAACGATGTGGTGACCTCGAAGATGGTCAGACCGGGCACCGTTTCGATCGCGGGCTGCAGCTCCTCGACAAGACGGGCCATCACCTCGCGGGGGATGGGCTCTCCGTCGACCTGCAGACGTTCACGATAGGTGTGAAGGTGCGGTGAGGTGTAGAGCCCCACCTTGAGACCGGCGGCCTGGACCACCGCCGCCAGCATGGCCGATACGGAACCCTTGCCTTTCGTGCCTGCAACGTGAATCTTGGGATACTGCTCCTGCGGGTTCCCCAACTGTGCCAGAAAGTCAATGACCCGCTCGAGCCGGAACTCTTCGGGTGTGTACCGTTCGATACGGCGTTTCTCGTAGTCGACGAGACTGTACAGATAGCGTAAGGCGTCGTGATATTCCATCCTGCTCTTCCCATCTCAGCGATAAGTAGCGGAGCCGACCTGCAGCTCCGTCGGAATTCTACTCACTTTCCGGTGGTTGACAAGGCCTCTGTGAAAGGTGGGGGCGAAGGTGAGTCTACACCAGCTGCAGGTCCGGCTCGATGTCCAGATCCCACGCGGCGCGCACGCCGGCTTGGTGGCGATAGGTGCCTGCCGCGGCGATCATCGCTCCATTATCCGTGCAGAGTTCCAAGGGCGCGGTGTAGACGGGGAGGGTGACCCGCGCCCGAACCGCCATGCGCAGGGCCAGATTGGCGGAGACACCCCCGGAGAGGAGGATGGCCTTGACGCCATACTCGCGGGCCGCCTCGACGCTCTTCTCTGCCAGAACCTCGGCGACCGAGGCCTGGAAGGAGGCGGACATGTCCGCGACGAGACGGGGAGGGCGGGCTGTACCATAGTGCTTCAAGGCGCGCAGCACGGCCGTCTTCAGCCCGCTGAAGCTGAAGTCGTAGGTGCCGGGAAGCCAAGCCCGGGGCAGATTGAAAGCCCGGGGGTTACCGTTGCGGGCTGCCTCTTCGACGGCGGGACCACCGGGATAGCCCAGATCGAGCATGCGCGCGACCTTATCGAAGGCCTCACCGGCGGCGTCGTCCAGGGTTCCTCCGAGATACTCGTAGTCGGCGTGGGAGCGCATGAGGACGAGCTGCGTGTGCCCGCCGGAGACGATGAGGACGAGGAGCGGGAACTCCAGATTGCCATTGGCGGCCCCCTCGGCGCCGGTTTCCAGCCAGTGAGCGTAGAGGTGACCTTCGAGGTGATTGACGGGGACGAGGGGAAGAGCGCGTCCTAACGCGGCGCCCTTGGCAAAGTTCAGCCCTACGAGCAGGGAGCCGGGCAGGCCCGGTCCGTAGGTCACGGCGATGGCATCCAGATCCTGCCATGCGACGTGCGCTCGCTGGAGGGCCTGCTGCACGACGGGGACGATGGCCTTGACGTGGGCGCGGGAGGCCATCTCCGGATAGACGCCGCCGTATTGGGCGTGGAGCTCCACCTGCGAGGCAATCACGTTCGAAAGAATGATGCGGCCGTCTTCCACGACGGCTGCCGCTGTCTCATCACAAGAGGTCTCAATTCCCAGAACGCGCAGACTCATGGTCCTTCCTTTTTAACTTCCCTCACTAGGACACCGGGATGACAAGATCGTAGGGGCAGGCGGTCAGGTTGTGCACCTCACCTTCGTTGTCGATCCAGATAACGTCCTCCAGCCGGCATCCCATCCCCGCTTCCGGGTAGTAGAGGCCCGGCTCGAGGGTGAAGACATGTCCGGGCTGCAGTCGGTAGCGGTTATCGGGAGTATCGCGAAAGCTGGGGGCCTCGTGCAACTTGAGACCCAACCCATGGCCCACGCCGTGCACGTACCCTTCGAGGGTCCTGGGGTCATCACAGATGGTGGGGTGGCCCCGCTGCTCGTAGAAGGAGCAGGTCCGGCGTTGATAATCTCCCGTCTCCCTACCGGGCATCACCTCAGCGATCAGCATCTGGAGACAGTCGCGGGTCTCGCTGTGGAGACGGACGACCTCCTCCGGGGCGTAGCCCAGACAGAAGGTGCGGGTCAGATCGAAGAAGTAGCCTCCCCCCGCTTCGCAGGGGAAGATGTCGAAGACAATGCTCTCACCCAGACGCACGGCCTTGGAGAGCGTCCCCTGGCTGTGGGGAATGCCGGCGTCCCGTCCCGTCGCAAAGATGAAGCCTTCGGGTACCTCTAACCCCTGCAGGGCCACGAGGCGGTGGATGTGAGCGTGGACGTGCCCCACCAGCAGCTCGCTGCCGTCCGCCCGCAGCAGGATCTCGTCCCGGCTGACGTTGTGCCGGCGAAGATAGATCAGCAGCTCCTGAACAACTTCGACGGTGCGCCGTCCTACCTCCGCGATACGCTCCACCTCCTCCACGGACTTGGTCGCTCGGGCCTCCGTGATAAGATCGTCTCCGATCTCACCCACCACCTCGATTCCGGGCGTGGCCTCCTGAAGAGCCCGCAGCAGGACGTAGGCCTGGCCCTGATCCTGCATGCCGTAAAAGGCTACCCGCCCCGCGACCCCCTCCTCAGCGAGGATCCGTTGGAGGAAGGCCACCTCTGCCTTGAGGACGTCGCCCTCGTAACGTTGCAGAAGTCCTCTGTAGTCATAATGGGTGTCGAGAACGATAGGGAGACCTGCGGACTGGGCGACCTCTCGTTCCATGGCGCGTACCACGAGCAGAGGCGTGGCTCCGCGACGTTTGAGCACGATAGCGTCCATGAGGGACGCCCCGTTGGTCAGATAGTGGAGGGGTGGGTTGCCGTGGACGGCACCGCGGACGAGTAGGGCATCCAGGTTACGCCTCTCCATCAGCCGATCTAGATCACGTTGCATGTAACTCCTCAAGCCTTTGTGGGATAGGTACGCGGAAGATTCTGCCCCGACCGCGCCGAATTGTCAAATCTCTGAGGTTACCTGCACTGAGGGAGGCGCGGTGGGGCTGCTCCTCGCAGCGCCACATCACGATTGGCGCAGGATGGAGACCAAGACCCACACACCGAGGATCAAGGCGACTCCAAAGGAGACATAGAGCACGGCTCGGACCCAGGTGATATCGATGGTAGCCGGGATGACCAGGGCAACGCCGATAGTGATGCCCGTGACGAGCAGGCTCAGCGCCAGCCGGGAGAAGAGATTGTCGAGACGGTCGAGGACCGACTTCTCGAGGGTCAAGGGGATGGGGTCGCGATTCTGCAGGCGTTGCAAGAGGAGCATGCCGGTACGAGGTACCTCGTCGAGAAGATCGCCCCACAGCAGACTGCGTCGCAACGTACGTTCCAACCAACGCCGGTTTGGAAGGACGATCTCGAAGAGCAGTTTGCGGACATAGGGTTTGGAAAAGGCGAAGATGTCGAAGCCGGGGTCGAGCTTGCGCCCGATCCCCTCCATCATCGCCAGTGTCTTGCCGAGCAGCCAGTAGTTGGAGGGGAGGTGCAGGTGGTGGCGGAAGACGATGGGGCGGATCTCGTTCATGACCCGCGCGGCGCTGACCTCCTTGAGGGGCAGGCCCTCATACCGCCGGAGAAGGCTGCTTATCTCCTGGGCGAGTTCCGAACGATCGACGTCCGCTGGCGCAGCCCCGATGTGCACGAGCTCGTCGACGACTCCGTGGGCATCCATCTGTACGCTCACGATATAGAGGCGGGTGAGATTGATGCGATCCTCATCACTCAGATAGCCGACCATGCCGAAGTCCATCGCCCCAATGACCTCATCCTCCAGCACGACGAAGTTACCCGGATGGGGGTCGGCGTGGAAGAAGCCGTCTTCGAGGATCTCCTTGACGGTCAGTTGGGCTGCGTGCTTGGCGATCTGATGGCGGTCGTACCCTGCCGCCTCGAGGGCACCGATATTGTCGATCTTGATGCCCTCAAGTCGTTCCAGCACCAGCACCTTCTGGGTCGTATACTCCCAGTAGACCCTGGGGATATAGAGGGTGTGTTCCCCGGCGAAGTTCTCACGGAAGCGTTCCGCGTTGGTGGCCTCCTGCCGGTAGTTCATCTCGGCGTGCAGGGTGTCGGCGAACTCACGCGCGATCCCCTCGAGTTCGTAGACCTTGCCCAAGGCGGTGTGACGCTCCACGTACTGGGCCAGGTCGTGAAGGATCTCCAGATCCATCTCGATAGTCTTGCGGATATTGGGGCGTTGTACTTTAATGACGACCTCGGTGCCATCGGGGAGGATCGCAGCATGTACCTGTCCCAAGGAGGCAGCAGCCATCGGCTGTGGGGCGATGTGCCGGAAGAGGGTTCTCGGGGAGGCGTCCAGTTCCTCTTTGATAACACCTTGGATCTTTTCCCAGGCGACGGGCGGTACCGTGTCCTGCAGGCGACTCAACTCGGCGATATAGGCGGGGGGGAGGAGATCGGGGCGGGTGCTCAACACCTGGCCTAACTTGATGAAGGTCGGTCCTAGGTCCTCCAACGCCTGCCGGAAGTGACTCGGCAGCGTCTGAGCCTCCACGCTGGGGCCACCGCGCAGCAGGTGGACCCACTTGCGCTGCATCGGCAGCTGGGTCAGTGCAAAGCCAAATCCGTGACGCACAAAGACGTTGAGGATGTGCTGGTAGCGGCGCAGGTGACGAATGTGGCGGACTACGGCAAAGTTGGACACGTCTTCATCTACTCGGTTCTGATAAGGATAAGCGATCTCCGCCCGTGCAGGCGGGCGGAGATCGCTGGACAGCGTATGAACGTCGGGGCTCTAACCCGGCCAGTGGATCCCGATGTAGAACAATAGGATGAGCAGCGAGACAAAGAGCAAGCCGCGCCAGAGCATGGCGCTCAACGGATAGGATTCGTTAAAGGCTTCATCGTGGTTCTTTTGCATAGTTCTCCCTTTCACTTACCAGTATACGGTTCACGTAGATCGATGCTTTCCAGGGGAAACTCTTTTAACAGCGTGGGACGCAGCGTGCGAACGAGAGCTGCTCGCTCCTCTTGGTTGACGCCCTCTAGGATCTGCGAGAGGTGCTCGCAGATGAGGGACTGAAAGAAGGACGCACGTTGTTGGGGGGGCATGGAGCTGATCACGGTAGGGAGGAGGTTGTTCATCCTTTCCAACAGCTCCTCCGGTTCGCTGCTACGGAGATATTGGTTGATGAGGGTTTCCTTCCACCCTGGTGTCATGCACTCTCTTCCTCTGCTTCGTCCTTGTAGATTTCGGTCTGAAGTTGGGCCTTCAGGGTGGCGACCTCGGCTTCCAGACGCTCGACATCCTCAGCCGTGGCCAGATTCATCTCGTGCAGGGCGCGGTTCACTTCCTCGCGGGTCATCTTGCGGAAGGCTTGGCGCTCCTCTTCTCCACGCTCGACCAATTTCTCCGTCAGCTCCTGAACCTCTTCACGCGCAGCGCTCCCCTGCTTGACCATGTCCTCCACCACGGCATGCGCCTTTTCCCGGGTGAGGGAGAGGAGTCCGATACCGATGAGAAAGGTGCGTTCCAGTTGTTCCTTAAGCATGGTTACTACCTCCTGTGCATACTTGTAGGAATAGCGATGGGATACCTTAATTATTATAACACTTTTTATGCCAGGTTAGAACCCCTTGATCCGGTATCTCACCAGAGTGCTGAGTACCGTAAAGCCATCGCGCCACGAGATCTTCTTCCCCTCGTGAAACTCACGTCCGGCATAGGAGATGGGGACCTCGTAGATGCGGTAGCCGCGGAGCAGGATCTGGGCCGTGATCTCGGGATCAAAGCCCCAACCTTTGGCCTTCAGCCTCAGTTGGTCTGCCACCTCCCGGGTAAAGACCTTGTAGCAGGTTTCCATGTCGGTGAGGATGGTGTTGTAGAGCAGATTCGTGGTAAAGGTGAGGAAGCGATTGCCCAACATGTGCCAGAAGAACATCGCCCGCGTTGGCCCACCCCGAAAGCGGGAGCCGTAGACCACCTGACTCTGCTTTTCGAAGATAGGCTGTAGAAGCTGGAGGTAGTCTCGTGGATCGTACTCCAGGTCCGCATCCTGGATCAGGAGCACATCGCCTGTGGCCTGCTGGAGTCCCGTCCATACCGCCGCGCCCTTACCCTGGTTGATCTCATGGAAGATGACTTCTACGTCCGGTTCATTGCGGAGAGTCTGGAGGTAGTCACGCGTGCCGTCCGTCGACCCATCATCGACGATGACGACCTCGCGGTCCAGGCTCACCACCTCTTCCTGAGCCTCGCCGGTCCAGATGGTCACCCTGAGGGGCACGGCGCGCACGCGGGCGACGATCTCCGCGATGGTCTCCATCTCGTTATACACGGGCATAATGATCGACAGTTTCAAGGGCACTCCTACACTTTGCTAGTCATTCAAGTTGCACCTCGTCCACGAGGCCATATCCACTCCAATAGTATCTGTTGCTCGACATCCGTCAAGTCGCGCCACTCCCCCGGCTGGAGGTCGGCGGGCAGGCCCAGGGGGCCGACGGCCACCCTTACCAGACGTACGGTTGGGTGCCCAACGGCAGCCGTCATGCGTTTGATCTGCCGATTCATGCCTTCGAAGAGCACGATGCGCAGCCAACTCGTCTTCTCCGGAGCAGGTAGCGGGCGCGGGCAGGCAGGCAGCGGAGGATGCGCTGTCAACATCTCCACGTCGGCGGGTCGGGTTACTCCCGGTTTGATCTCCACGCCCTTCCGCAAATTCTGGAGGGCCTGCACCTGGGGCTCTCCCAGGACCAGAGCGAGATAGGTTTTGGGGTGATGGTAGCGAGGGTGGGTCAGGCGGTGGATAAGCTGCCCGTCGTCGGTGCTCAGGACGAGCCCCTCGCTGTCACGATCCAGACGGCCGGCGGACTTCAAGGCGGGAGAGATCCCCAGCGTGGTCAGCGTCTCTCTCCCCAGGCGATCGCGTGTGGTGGAGAGCACGCCAAAGGGCTTATAGACAATCACGTACCGGAAGGAGGAGGTCAGGCCGTTCTTTCGGGTGGTTGCAGATCCCAGGCGGTGAGCTCGTCGAGCAGGGTGTAGGCGGTAAAGTCCAGTTGTACGGCGGCTCAGCGTGAGAACCGCGCGCGGTACCGACCGCGAGGTCTGCAAAGGTTAATAATTAGTTAGTCGCACTTGCATTTACTCAAACTTTCATATATAATCAGGATAGTCACTTATCGATGTAGTGGTAGGAGGGACCAATGAACATCATCAAAGTGGCTGCCAGTTCCCGTTCTACCGCCGTCGCAGGCGCGATTGCTGGTATTATTCGGGAGCAGAGGCACGTCGACGTACAGGCTATCGGTGCGGGCGCAGTTAACCAGGCTGTTAAAGCTGTGGCGATTGCCCGGGGATATCTCGACCTGGATGATATCGATATTGTTTGCATTCCCACCTTTTCCGAGGTTTTGATCGAGGGAAAGGAACGCACAGCGGTGCGTTTGAAGGTTATCGATGTCAAGAGGCTCGAGTCCTCGGAGGAGCCAGAGGAGCAAGAGAGGACAGTCTGAGGCTAGGTAGATTGGATGCCTAACCTTCATCAGTAGAATGCCCCACGTTGTCGTGGGGCATTTTCGTGTTCTTAAAGGTAGGGGAGTTCCAGAAAGAGCGATTCGACGAGCAGCCGGGTGTTGGCGTGGCGCCGCAAGGAGTCCAGGCTCCCCTCGAGAGCGCGTAAGAGGCGATCGGTTGTGGGAACATCTCCCTGCTCTGCAATGCGTTGCAGAGCCTGCTCCTGTTCCCGGTGAATTATGTGCTGCGCGCTACCGCTTTGCAGCAGGAGCACGTCGCGCCAGGCGCGACGCCAGTACTCGAGGGTCTGGGCCAGGAGGGTGTCATCCTTGGCCAGTTCCTGGGCAAGAGCAAACCGTGTGGGCAGGTCGCTACGTAGAACTTCGAAGAGGAGTTCGATCGCTCTCTCCATCTGTTCCATCTGCTGGGGCTGCGTTGTCGCGGTGACGGCCCATCCGAGCCGCCCGCCGGAAAGCCGCGCCAACTGGCGGGCACGCTCCTCCGGCACGTTCCAGCGCTCTTGGAGTCCTCGAGCGATGGTGTCGATATCCAAAGGGCGCAGGGGTAGGAGCCGGGTGCGCGAGACGATGGTGGGGAGCAGATTGTCGGCATCGCGAGCGAGGAGAATGAGGTGGGCGTAAGGCGGTGGCTCCTCCAGGGTCTTCAGGAGCGCATTGGCTGCACCGACAGTTGCCTCGTCGAAATTGAAGATAATGGCGATTTTGTAGCGCGTCTCGGCGGGCGTGAGGCGCAAATAGTGTTCCACCTCTCGGATCTGATCGATTTTGACCGCTTGCCCCTCTTCCTCAGGTGCTACGACCAGGAGGTCGGGATGGTTGCCCGACGCTACCCGGCGGCAGACCGAGCAGCGACCACAGGGTCGTTGCTCGGCATGGGAACAGAGCAGGGCCTGTGCCAGGGTGAGGGCCAGAGTGCTCTTACCCACGTTCTCCGGCCCCGTGATGAGCAGGGCATGAGGAACCTCAGCCTGCATAACGGCTCTCTCCAGCTGTCGAACGATGGTTGTGTGCCCGATAATAGACCAGTGCTGCACCGCGTTCCTCCTTCTACGTTGGTGGCCTATAAAAAGCGAGGGATTCAGCGCCTAGGAGCAGAACGCTAGCGCCCTGCTGATCAGTGGTTGGGGCAAGGTGTCTCGATTCTCCTCCGTAACCTCCACCACGGTATAGATCGAAGCGGGGAGCTGGCGGAGGGCCTCCAGGAGCAGGGTGGGACGAACCACGATGAAGGCCACACAGAAGGTGGGCTCCTGGAGGAGAGTCAAGATCTTCACCCATCCCTGTCCCAACGTGAGCTCGAGGGGCCCCAATTCATCGAGCACGAAGATCTCTGTGGGAAAGGCGGCTTCGAGGGCGTGACTGCTCTGCACCATGGCCTCCGGATTCATCCGAAAGTGCGTCAACGGGATGCCCGCCTCGCTGTCAAAGGGGTAGGTCAAGCGATAGAGCCTACCGTTGGGCAGCTCCTCAGCCTCGAGGGCATGGGGACCGACCGTTTGGGTGAGCAGCCCCGTAACCTGACGCCCTCGTTCCTGCAGATCCTGAACGAGGCGGCGACAGAGCGTGCTCTTTCCTCGCTGGCGTTCACCGGTGATGAGTATGATCTCTGATCTCTGCATGGGCATCCGCTCATCCTGCGCTGGTCTCCCTGGAAAATAAGTAGGTTTGTAGTAGGCGCTTCAGCGCCGTACGTTCACGGCGATAAATCGCCTACTACGAACCCCGTTTTCGTCCTACGGTGGTGTCCCGTAGGAACATGTCGACTCTAAAGAAAAGAGGGCCGGTCATGCCGGCCCTCGAGTGGAGATGGCGGGAATCGAACCCGCGTCCGAAGAATTCCTCTGTGAACATCTACGAGCATAGTCGGCACTTTAGGTCTCGTCTGGGAGGTCGTAGCCAACCGCGCCTTTCCAGACCAGCCGAAGGATCTTAATCTATCCTATCGGCGTCGGATAGACTGCACGCTGACTGTATGTCACCCATCTCCAACACACCAGCGAGATGCCGGAGGGGCGTGACCGGTATCCCGGTCAGGTTCTCAGGCTAGATGGCGGCTGCTTACGCAGCGACGGCCACCGGGGCCCAAGTGTTTGCCATAGTGTTGGCAGTTAAATGTTTGCTCCTGGGGTCACGGGAACGGAGCATCCCGACTCGCAGTTCACAGCCAACCTTCCCCGTCGAAACCGATCATCCCCACACGCATTATACCAGAATCGACTGAATGATCAAGTTGCCCTGGAAGGGTCGAACTGCGCGCTTTTGTGGAGCGATACTTGCTCTTTTCTTACTCGTCTCGTACAATGGTAGGCAAATGGGCAAGATACTGGTTGCGTCTTCACATCGCGAGATCCGTAAACATCTGCGCTTGGCCCTCGAGTATGGGTGCGGGCTTGAACTCCAAGCTTTTGCCAATCCCGATCTCCTGGATGAGGGTTGGGAGGAGTTGTTGCGCGCCTATCGCCCACTGTTACGCGACTTTCCCCATCCTCTGACACTGCACGGTGCCTTCTTCGATCTGACGCCGGCGAGCATGGACCGCCGGGTGGTCGCACTCACGGAGCAGCGTTACATGCTCAGCCTCGACATCGCTGCCGAGCTGGGGGCCTCTCTCGTTATCTTTCACACTAACTTCTTCCCGATGATCCGCAGCACCGCTTACCGCCGTCACTGGACCGAGAATCAGACGGAGTTCTGGCGAGGGATGGCCGAGGAGGCAGAGGTGCGAGGGCTTTCGATTGCCATCGAGAATATGTGGGACCCCGATCCCTACGTGCTACGAGACCTCGTCCTTCGAGTGCAGCATCCGCGCATTGCGGCTTGCTTGGACGTAAGCCACATTTGCCTCTACCAGAATGGTGAGGCGCTGATGGAGGAGTGGTTCGACGTTCTGGAGCCCTACGTCGTTCACATCCACATCAACAACACCCAGGGTGTCCTGGATCAGCACCTGGCCCTTGACGTGCCCCAGGGGGCCATCGACTACACCGCTCTAGTGCCCCGCCTGTTGGCCTTTGAACGGGAGCCCGCCCTGGTGGTGGAGATCTCCGATCCCGACGCTTTGGAGCGCAGCCTCGTCTTCCTGGATCACCTGCTTGGATCGCGGTTTGGCAAGCAGCCGGCACCCGAGGAGACCAAACCCTAAGCGTCTGTAAGAAAACAACTTTCCGACGGTGGATGCTTGGGGAGCGTAACGAACTTCTGGAAGTGCTGGAGGCGCACAGCCCTCAAACGAGTCAGGAGGAGTTGTTTCATCCTAACTCCAGAGATGTCGGGAAGTTATACTTTTACGAACCCTAAGTCTCCTGAGGGTATCACTTTCCGCCGTCGCCAGGGTCAGGTTTACAGGGAGTAAACGGTTCGCGTTGGAGATCTGCGAGCCTCAGGCGCTTTCCGAATCTGGGCTCTCCAGGATTTCGCAGGGTACAACAGGGTCATTTGCCACACGTTGCCTGCCACAACGCAGGAAAGGTCTGGTACGCCCCACCGCAGCAGCCATGTGGGCTAGTTTTAGAGCTTCTCACCCCACCACCCGGCGAAACCCAAAAGACCCCGAATCTTGACCCCGCCTACGTCGATCTCCCTGCTGCAGGGGCAAGCAGCTGGGACACCCTCTCTGCGATTGCCTCCAAAAGGAGGTGGTCGTCCTCGGTAAAGGGAGCAAGAGCGTGAGAGTCAATGTCCAGCTCCCCTATAACCTTACCCGCCGCGAAGATTGGAACCACAATCTCTGACTGAACCGCGGGGCTGCAGGAGAGATAGTTGCTCTCCTGGGTTACATCTTGAATGATGAAGGTAGCCTCGTTGGCTGCGGCTTGACCGCAGATCCCCGCTCCGAAGGCGATACGCGTGTGCTCGGTAGGCTCACCCACGTAAGGGCCCAGGACAAGCTCATGATCTACGGCGGGGTCGACGAGGTAGAAGCCGACCCAATCGTAGTGTTCAACTTCGTCCACGAGCAGGCGGCAAATCTCTAGCAGCTTCTGCTCTGTCGTGTGGGGGGTGCTGACGACTCCCTCTACTTTATCCAACAGGTCCCTTCGCATCCTTACCTCCGCAGCGGATCTATCACAAAATCTCAAGGATACCGGTCGTACCCGTGTAAGCGGACAGCCCGTCTTCCTCGGCTCTACAGGAAGACGGGCTGTGAGGGGGACAGGCCGACGAATTACTCCTCGTAGGGTTCAAACATGTCCTTGGTCACGCCGCACTCGGGGCAGACCCAGTCATCGGGAATATCCTCAAATGAGGTCCCCGGTTCGACACCGCCATCGGGGTCGCCGACCGCCGGATCGTAGATGTACCCACACACAGTGCACTCCCACTTCTGCATGTCATAGCTCCTTTCTCTGAGAACTGTTGAGTTGCCGGGCAACGCCGGGTTGGCCTGGCGAAGATGCCTCACTACCTAGCTCCAGGCAGTGGTTGGTACCTTCACCGTAGACCTTACTCACCGATTATAGAAGATCCAGGAGGCTTGTCAACGCTGTCGGTCTTTACCTGGAGGGCGTCGGGGGGCATGGGCTCGCGGGTGACCTTCCTCATATGACGTCCTTCAAGGGTGTGTAGTACTGAAGCGTTATATCAAAGCACGAATGTTCTAATTGCGGAAACCGCTCTTTTACTGTAAAATAAAGGTAAGAAAACACGCTGTGTGGATCAGCACAGCGTGGATTTGTCTTGTCACAAAAAACGAACTCGCATATCCATCCTCTAGAACTTAGTTGTGACGCGGGGGTTCCGTGACAGGCTGAAAGCGATGAGAGTGAGACGTTCTATCCCACGACTATTCACTTTGCTGCTACTGTGTCTAATAGCAGGGCTTCCTGTCTTTGAGGCTGCAGCTCAAGGAGGGGGGCCAATATACTTCGAGGAGACGCAACATACACTCGAGGGCATCTTCCTTGAATACTTCGAAGAGCATGGTGGGGTTGAGGTCTTTGGTTACCCTATCAGCGAGCCCTTTCTGGATGGCGGAATCCGCGTCCAGTATTTCCAGAAGGCGCGTATGGAAGAACACCCCCTCAATCCCGAGCCCTACGTGGTACAGCTGGGCCTGCTGGGGGATCAACTCAACTACCGCCAGCCTCCTATCCCGCGCCCCACCTTTCCCTCGAGGCGCCGGCACTACTTCCCCGAGACAGGTCACATAGTCTCCTACGCTTTCCTCGACTACTTCAAACAGCGGGGGGGGGTCGACGTCTTCGGCTTTCCCATCACCGAGATGCACTTCGAAGATGGGCATATCGTCCAGTACTTCCAGCGCCTGAAGCTGGAGTGGCATCCGGAGGATACCCTCTCCCCCGTCCACGTCGGCAATCTGGGTGAGATCTACGTCAACGCCTATCGCGACCGCTTCCCCATGGCGGCGTTTGAGCCGGTGCCGCAGGTGGCTCGACCCAATCCTAATCCCGTCTCTGCGGTCACCTCCCTGCGTGTTGTTGTCTCCGTGCGTTTCTCCGTACTCTTGGTAGGGCGTGAGGAGAGCCAGATTGTCTCGGTCTTGGTAACCGATAACGGTGGGGAGCCGGTGGAGAACGCCCAGGTATTGATTCAGCTCCAGGAGGATACCGGAGAAGTTCTCAACACGGTGACGACCTTGACCGATGCGCGCGGTTTTGCTCGTGTTGCTGTCCCTGTCGCCGGTGCTCAGACCGGGGAGCAGGTGGTGGTGAGGGCGAACGTCTCTTTCAGTGGATTACAAGCGACGGACGAGAGTGTCTTCCTGATCTGGTAACCGGGTTGGACAGGGCTCTCTGGTGGAGTCCGTAGGGAGAGTCCTTCCGAACATTCCCGGCGCACACGACTTCGAGCCCTCTGCTTACTCCGCCGATTCCTCGGAGAGGCCGAGGCGCGCCTTGAGGCGTTCGAGCCAGGACTTGCGCTGTACGCGGGGTTTCTCCCCTCGCAGATTGCGCAGTCGTCCCACTGCACGGCGGAGACGCTGCATACGCGCAACTTGACTCTCTTTTCCTGATGTCTCTTGCTTGGTCATAGACTGTCTCCTTAAAAATCCGGGTCACCCAGAGATCGTACCTCAACTTCCACACCAGAACAAATCGGAGTGGGAGGATGAAATCTGAACTGTGGTCTTGGAGTGCTACCCCTGAGCCTTGAAGGTTCTCTCTCACACCTACGGACTAGGTCTCTTCAGGTACCTCTGTCGACGCGAAGACGTAGCCCACGCCCCGTACATTGAGGATGTAGCGGGGATGGGAGGGTACGGGTTCCAGTTTGCTGCGCAGGCGCCGGATGTGAACCCTGATGATCGAGCGCGCTCCCCAGGGATCGGCCTCGTAACCCTGGGCACAGCGCACTAACTCCTGAGGGGTAGCGACCTCATCAGGCTGCCGCATCATGCACTCGAGAAGCCGAAACTCTGTCGGGGTGAGATCGATCCGCTCCTCCCCACGCGCCACGATATGCTTGGCCCTGTCGATTAGAACGCCGGCGACCTGGAGGACATCGTCATCTGCGGGACGTTCGGGAGCCAGGGGCGTGTTCTCACTCTCGACCAACTCCCGGACGGTATCCTGCAGTCGCTCCACCAAGGTCTGGCGATGCCGTTCCTTTTCGACCTCTCCCAGGCCCTGACGGACGGTCTCGAGGATATCTTCCACCGGACAGGGTTTGAGTAAGTAATCGTAGGCCCCGTGCCGCAGAGCCTGGATGGCCGTCTCGAGGGTGGCGTATCCGGTAATCAAGATGATGATCGTGTGGGGGTGCTCTTCGTGGACGGATTCCAGAACCTGGAGTCCGTCCATGCCGGGCAAGCGCAGATCGAGGATCAGCATATCGAAGGGATCCTCTTCCTCCATCAGATCCAAAGCCGCCTCTCCCGAGGCTGCCAGGGCTACCCGATACCCTTCCAGGCGAAGAACCTCCCCCAGCGTGATACGTTCTGCAGCTTCGTCATCGACAACGAGGATACTTGTCTCTGTCATGTGCGCTCCTGATGGTATGCCGGCAGTTGAACGATGAAGGTGGCGCCACCGTTGGGAGGGCTCTCTACTGTAATCGTGCCACCATGACGCTCGATGATTCCGTAACTGATCGCCAGTCCCAGTCCCGTACCCGTAGGCTTGGTCGTGTTGAAGGGTTCGAAGAGATGCTCCCGGGCCTCCGGGGCGATGCCCGGCCCGTTGTCGCGGAAAGCGGCGATGACGCGATCATCTTCGGCGTGGTAGGCGGTCCCTACCCAGAACTGTCCACCCTTCTCCATGGCCTCGATGGCATTGATGATGATGTTGAGAAAGACCTGAGTTAGCTGGTTCTTGGAGCCCCAGACTGCGGGGATCTCGGCCTCGAAGCGGGTGACGTGGGAGATGTGGGCCTGCTGAAAGCGCTTGTTGGCGATATTGAGTGCGTCGCGGATGGCTTCGTTGATGGAGAGGGACTTGAGCAGGCCGGAGGCAGGACGGTAGAAGTCGAGCATACGACGAACGATGTGGACGAGGCGCTCGACCTCCTGTTGAGCCATCTCCAGGTAGTGCTGTCGTCGCTTCTCGTTCACATTCGGATGGGCTGCCAGGTGCATCGTATTCTGGATGGCTTGGAGCGGGTTGTTGATCTCGTGGGCAATGGAGGCTGCCAAACGCCCCACCGCAGCCATCTTCTCCGCCTGGATGAGCTGGTTCTGGGAGCGTTCCAGTGCCTCGGCAAAGGCGGTCAACTCCCCGTAAAGCCGGGCGTTCTCCACGGCCGTGGAGAGGTTAGCTGCCACGTTCTCGAGCAGTGGGAGCTGGTCGCCAGAGAGGGTGTGGGCTTCACCGATGACCACGAGCAACCCGACCGGTTCATCGTAAGTCAGCAGAGGGGTAAAGAGCAGGTCGAGGGGGCTGCTGTCCAGAGCTTCCGACCAGAAGCTCTCCACCACGGCTCTCTGTAGGACGG
Organism: Anaerolineae bacterium; assembly: GCA_034437215.1. Taxonomy (GTDB): domain Bacteria; phylum Chloroflexota; class Anaerolineae; order B4-G1; family SLSP01; genus DAOTVC01. The sequence continues at coordinate 36,684 of DAOTVC010000079.1, forward strand.
GTCGCCGGGTTGCAAGGGCCTCCTTGGCCGCTCCGTCCACGCTGATCACACGCCCTTCCAGCCAGGAGCCCTCCGGTGAGCGTGCATTGCGCACCATCCAGGTGTCGGTCTCTTCATCATTGAGCACGATGGCCAAAGCTTGGACGGTCAATAGGTCATTCAGCCCTTCCAGCGCCGCTTTCAGCACGCGGTCGAGTTCCAGACTGGAGGTCATGTGGTTGTTGATACGATTGAGCGCCGCTAGATCCTGATTGCGCCGGCGTAGCATCCGTTCCGTGTGGCGAATGCGCAGGACGACCTTCACTCGGGCGAGGAGCTCTTGGGCATCGAAGGGCTTGGTGATATAGTCGTCGGCTCCCAGCTGGAGCCCCCGCGTCTTATCTTGAATGTGCCCTACCGCCGTGAGGAGGATCACGGGAATCTGCTGCAACTCGGCATCGCTCTTCATCTGCTTCAGCACGTAGAAGCCATCGACCCCCGGAAGTTTCACGTCCAGCAGGACGGCGTCAAAACAACGGGCGGCTTCCGCTTCTCGACGGAGCTCTGCCAGGGCCTCCTCACCGCTCTCGGCCACCAGGACCTCACAGGGAACGGTAGCCAGGATATCGCGGACGAGACGGATGACTTCTGGATTGTCATCAACGATCATCACTCGGGGTTGTGCCATAATTCTCCTCATCTGGAAAAAGTATACAGCGTTTTTTAGAATTGTGAATTTAGGGGAGCTAAAGTGCTCCGGCTTCGGTTGAACCCACGATGACTTGCCAAGGTATATATGTTGTATTACAATAATCTCGTCTGTCTGCAGGCGGGCTATTTTGGTTCGATATATTGGTATCGCCACCTGCGGCGGCTGCGAGGTCTGGGTACAGTCAGTGAAGAAGGTAGTAGTTTCGGATAGTCAACTGGAAGGTGCTGGTAGAACCACGCAGCTGAGGCGAGATGGAGGTAGCTGTGGGCTCGCAGCAGATATTCTCTCAGGATATGCCTGACGATAGTTTGGAGCTGTTGATTCGCAATGTTCTGCGTGAGGGGACCTCTGCAAGAGGGCCTTCTACACATCTATGGAGGCGCATCGTTAGCAAGGTTCGGTCACAACAGCGCGCTCGCCGATACGATTACGCCCGTCCCACATGGCAGCTTCCTTCGCAATCCATCCTGAGCGGATACTATCTTCTCACCTCACCTCTTCACGTTCTTTGACTGAGAGCTTTTCAAATGTGGAAATACGTCTCTTACCTGGTATAATAGGCTTCAAGCCCTTGACAGAAGGAGGTGATGCGTAAGGAGAAGATGATCAAGTGTCCCATTTCGTAACCCTAAAAACCCAACTTTGGAGGAAGAACAACATGTTGAACAAAAAACTGTTAGTACTTACCACCCTTCTGCTGGTGGTAGGCATCCTGATCTCGGCCTGCCAGCCGGAGACCATCGTCGAGACGGTGGTCGTCACCCAGGAGGGTGAGACGGTGGTAGTCACCGCTACCCCCGACCCCGATGCTGAGGAAGGGGAAGGGGAAGAGGGCGAGGAGCCGATGGAGGGTCCCGTCGTTGGTGGTTCTGGTGATGTCTATCGCATCGCCGCGCTCTCCGACATGACCACGACCAACATCTGGAAGGCCTACGATCCCGATGCCAGCATCTGGAACTACGCCGTCTACATCAGCAAGTACCCCTCGGCCTACGGCCTGACGACTCACCGCTGGCAGTTTGTGCCCGCGTTGGCCGCGGACTTGCCCACCGACCTGGAAGAGGAAGGTGATTTCTGGGTCAGCACGGTGCCGCTGAAGCAGGGCGCCATGTGGAGTGACGGTGCCGAGATCACCGCCGAGGACTGGGCCTGGACGGCCAATGTGGCCCTCACGCTGGGTCTGAGCGGTAACTGGCAGAGCTACGACGGCGCTTACCTCGACCGCATCGAGGCCGTTGATCCCTACACGGCCAAGCTCTACTACCACACCAAGCCCGGTCTGGCCCGCCACGAGTACGGCGTTCTCCAGTCCCCGATCCTTTCCAAGGCTTTCTGGGAAGGGATGGTCACGCCTCTGTTGGATCAGTACGCTGAGATCGCCGACATGGACCCCGAGAGTGAAGAGTTCCTGGCTCAGCGCGAGGAGATCATTCAGGCGCTCTACCAGCTCGACGCTGCGGGCGAGCCCTCCGGTGGTGCGTGGATCCTCGATCAGTGGGAGCCCGGTGCCTTCTCGGAGGTCGTCAAGAACGATAACTACTTCGACGAAGGTGCGACCTACACCGAGTACGAGAACGGCGCCCTCAAGATTACCAGCGCCGATGGTGAGGAGTGGGTGGCCTACGGTGAGGCCGACGGTGAGGTAGCCTACGAGTACGTCGAGGGTCCCTGGTTCGACAGCACTCTCTTCTCCATCTACAACGCGGATGCCGCTCTGCTGGCCCTTGAGGCCGGTGAGGTGGACTTCATCCTGAACCCCAACGGTCTCAGCCGTGGTCAGGTCGACCAGGTTGCCGGCGCCGAGAATATCGACTTCACCTCCAACCCCGCCAACGGCTTCCGCTACCTGGGCTTCAACTTCGACGTGCCTCTCATGGCCGATATTGCGGTCCGCCAGGCCATCGCCTGCCAGATCGACAAGGAGTTCCTGACCCAGAACCTGATGCAGGGTGCGGCCCTCCCCGTGAACACCATCGTTCCCGAGAGCAACGCCTACTGGTACAACGCCGATGTCCCCCTCTTCTGCGATGGCATGAATTCGCAGGAGCGCCTCGAGGAGGCCGTGCGCCTTCTCAGCGAAGCCGGCTACACCTGGGACGTAGAGCCCACCTGGATCGAGGATCGCGGTGGTTCCGCGGAGTGGGGCGAGGGCATGAGGATGCCTGACGGCACCCCCGTTGCCGCCGTGGAGCTGTTGGCCCCCAGTGCCGGGTACGACCCCCTGCGCGCCACCGCCGGTGTCTACATCGAGCAGTGGATCAACCAGCTGGGTATTCCCACCGAGGCCAACCTGACTAACTTCAACAACATCCTGGACATCGTCTTTGGTGGCGGTGAGTGGGATATGTACATCCTGGGTTGGGGCGTGACGGCTTACCCTGACTACGCCTGCGACTTCTTCTACAGCGGTGCGGGTTTCAACACGGGTAAATTCAACAACCCCGATTTCGACGCCATGTGCGACGAGTTCTACGCCGAGACCGATCTGGATACCGCTCAGGAACAGAGCTACGCCATTCAGGAGGTCCTGGCGACCGAACTGCCCTACATCTACCTCTTCACCACCCCCATCTACGATGCCTGGCGTTCTGACAACGTCCTGTACCCCTTCCTCGACGTTCCCGACGGCATCGGCGCCGGTGCCTACGGCCTGAAGAGCTTCGTGCAGGCGGTTCAGTAATAGGTTAACGCGTCAGTTTTGACGCAGTGAGACAATCCGTGGGGGGGCTCGGAGGATTTTCCTCTTCCCCCCCACACTTTATGCAAAAAGGAAAAAGGTAGGTGTACTAGGATGGGCAAATATATCCTTAAGCGGAGTGCTCAGATCCTGCTCACACTCTTGATCTTTCAAACATTGCTCTTTCTGATTCTAACGGCGTTACCGGGCGATATTACCAACCGGCTGTTGACCAATCCGGATATCCCCCCTGAGGTGCGGGAGCGCACCCGGCAGGCTTTAGGGCTGGATCAGCCTCCCCTGGTGCAGTATGCCAGATGGTTAAGAGGACTCTTCACCGGAGATCTGGGTGTCTCTTATTCCCTGTACCCGACTCCGGTCGTGGATGTTCTCTTGCAGCGGATTCCCCGCACCCTGACACTCTTTTTCACCGCAACGCTGGTCCAGTTCACCCTCGGCTTTGCCATGGGGCGGGTGCTGGCATGGCGGCGTGGGGGCGCCTTCGAGTACGGGACGACGCTGGTGGGTGTGCTCCTCTACACCGTCTTCACCCCCTGGTTCGGGTTGATGATGATCTTCATCTTCGGGGCGCGCCTCAGGTGGCTGCCCCTGGGCAAGTTTCTCGACCCGGGCCTGTGGAGTCGCTTTACTATCGTCGGTCTGGCGGACAACGCCTCGAAAGCGAACTTCGTCTTTGGTCGCATGATCCTGACCGCCTCGATAGTGCTCGTGCTTTGGATCCTGCTGATGATCTTCACGCGCAACTTGAACGCGGTGCGGCGCCGGCAGACGCAGCTTGTGGGGACGATTCTGCTCCTTGCGGGCGGTATCGGTTACTGGGCGCTCTCTGACCTGGGGGTGTTGGCCGGAAATATTCTTACCCACATGATTCTCCCCATCGGGACCGTAACGATGGTGGGTTTCGCCGGTACCATGCTGTTGACCCGCCAGACGATGTTGGAGACCCTGCGGGAGGATTATGTCCAGACCGCGCGAGCCAAGGGTTTGTCCGAGCGGGTGGTACGGGATAAGCACGCTGCGCGCAACGCCGTGCTCCCCGTCTTCACCAGCCTCATCATCAGCCTGCCCTTTACGTTGAGCGGGGGTATCATCACCGAGACCATCTTCTCCTGGCCCGGCATGGGTTTGTTGTTATTGGAGGCCACCGTGGCCGAGGATGTCCCGCTGGTCATGGGCGCGCTCAGTTTCATCGGTGTACTTTCGTTATCGGCTCACCTGGTGGCCGACGTTGCCTATGCCTTCCTGGATCCCCGGATCCGGTACAGCTAGGACTGAGGTGAATTATGAGTGAAACGGTTTACTCTGGCCCGGAAGCAACCCCCTCTCTCTGGCAGATACGCTTGAAGCTCGCCTGGCGCTCCTTCAAGCGCGGGTGGGCCATGTTCAAAGAGAACCCCATTGGTCTCATTGGACTGGGGATTATCGTCTTCTTTGGCCTGATGGCCATTATGCATCCCGTTCTCATGGGGACCGTCTGGGAGCAGCGTATCTACGATCCCATCATCGGCTATGACTTCGAGATCCTCGTCCATCCCTCACCACCCAGCTGGCTGCCGCAGCCCGATAACCCCATGCATACTCCCTCGTTGCGTCACGTTCTAGGAACGGATCCCTTGGGACGGGACGTCTTGAGCCAGCTGATGTTCAGCACCCAATCGGAGTTTGCGCTGGGTATTATGGCCGCGCTGGTCACGGTGCTCATCGCTACCACCGCCGGAGCCGTGGCTGCCTACTTCGGGGGGGTGGTCGACGTCGTTCTGATGCGCCTGGCCGACGTTATCCTGATGCTGCCCTTTATCGCCATCTTGATCGTCTTGAGCTCCATGTTCGACTTCCAGATGATCCACCTGGCGGTGGTCTACGGCCTGCTGGCAGGCTTTGGCGGCAACACCATCGTCATCAAATCCCAGGCGCTCTCCATCAAGGTGAAGACCTACATCGAGGCGGCACGCATCGCGGGGGGGAACGACTGGCACATCCTCTTCACCCACCTGGTGCCCAATCTGCTGCCCCTCTCCTTCCTGTACATGATGTTCACGGTGACCAATGCTATCTTCTCCGAGGCGGTCCTCTCCTTCTTCGGCCTGCTCAACATCCGTATGAGCTGGGGCATCATGATTCAGACGGCCCAGGCAGCCGGATACCTGCTCTCCTCGTGGAAGTACTGGTATCTGATGTTCCCCGCCGGCTTGGCTATCTCGTTGCTCTGTTCGGCCTTCTATCTCGTGGGCCGGGCCATGGATGAGGTGGTCAACCCGCGGCTACGAAAACGATGAGGAAGACAATGGCAGAAAAAAACATCCTTTCAGTAGAAAATCTAGTGATGCACTACTCGACGCGCAAGGGCGACGTCTCTGCCGTCGACGGCGTGAGTTTCGCCCTGCAGCAGGGACACTCGCTGGGGTTGGTCGGAGAGTCCGGTTGCGGCAAGACCTCGGTGGCCTTCTCTCTCATGCGATTGTTGCCCGAAAACGCCCGTATCAAGGACGGGGCCATCTTCATTGATGGTCAGGATATCGTCTCGATGAACAAGGAGCAGCTACTCAACGTCCGCTGGAACCGCATCGCGATGGTCTTCCAGGCGGCGATGAACGCCATGAACCCCGTCTACCGGGTCGGGGAGCAGATCATCGAGGCGCTCGACCTGCACGTGGGGGTGATGTCGAAGGCGCAGGCCCGGGAGCGAGTGGCGCAGCTCTTTGAACTGGTGGGGTTGGACCCGGAGCTCATGGATCGTTATCCGCACGAGTTCAGCGGCGGCATGCGCCAGCGCGCGATCATCGCCATGGCTCTCTCCTGCAATCCCGACATCATCATCGCCGATGAGCCGACGACGGCGCTGGACGTTATCGTTCAGGATCGGATCCTGAAGGAGCTGAAGGGGATCCAGAAGCAGCTCGGGATGAGCATGATCTACATTTCCCACGATATCGCGGTGATCGCCGAGGTGAGCGACCACATCGGGGTGATGTACGCGGGACGTATGGCGGAGCTGGCTGATGCTGTGGACATCTTCGAGCGTCCGCTGCATCCCTACACCTATGCGCTGATGCGGGCCTTCCCCAGCATCATCGGTGAGAAGCACGAGCTGGTCACGCTGCCGGGTGAGCCGCCGGATCTGCTCTATCCCCCTTCCGGCTGCCGTTTCCATCCCCGCTGCCCCAATGCGACGGAGATCTGTCGCGAGCAGCAGCCCCCCTTCGAGGAGAAAGAGCCGGGTCACTTCGTGGCCTGCTGGAATCCTGTGTCTGCGGGAGCGAAGGGCAGTCTACGAGATAAGCCGGAGGTGAAATAAATGGTGGACAAGAACAAACCCCTGGTGCGCGTTGAGGAGCTACAGAAGTACTTCCCCGTGGGGGGGGGCTTCTTCAAGCGCAGCACCGACTTCATTCACGCCGTGGATGGTGTCTCTTTTGACATCATGCCCGGTGACTCTTTGGGATTGGTAGGCGAATCGGGCTGTGGGAAGACGACGACGGGCAAGTTGCTCGTCCGCCTCTACGAGCCCACCGGTGGTCACATCCTGATTCAGGATGGGTCGGGAGAGCTCGAGGATATCGCGTACCGGCAGGGCAGCGGACTCAAGGCCTTCCGTAAGCAGGTGCAGATGATCTTCCAGGACCCTTATGAATCCCTTAACCCGCGGCGTACCATCTACGACACGGTAGCGGAGCCTTTGGCGGTTCAGGGCATGGGCACGGTGCCGGAGCGTGAGGAGCGCGTGGCTTCTCTTTTGGAGCGGGTGGGCCTGACGCCTGCCACGAGCTTCATGTTCCGCTTTCCCCACGAGCTCTCCGGTGGTCAGCGCCAGCGGGTCGCCATCGCGCGCGCCCTGGTCGTCGATCCCGTCTTCATCGCCGCCGACGAGCCGACATCGATGCTCGACGTCTCCATTCGTACCGGTGTGATGAATCTGATGATGGAGTTGGCCGATGAGTTGGGGGTGAGCTATCTCTATATCACCCACGACCTGGCGGTCGCCCGCTACATGTGCCAGCGTATCGCCGTCATGTACCTGGGCAAGCTCGTGGAGCTGGCCCCGACGGAGGAGCTGCTCTCCCATCCGCTGCACCCCTACACGCGGGCGCTCATCTCGGCGGTACCCATTCCCGATCCCCGAACCAAGCGCCAGACCATCGACATCAAGGGCGGGGTCAGTGCACCCATTAACCCCCCGTCCCTCTGTCGTTTCTACGAACGCTGTCCTTTGGGCGATGAGGTCTGTGCCAATCAGCCTCACCCGCCTCTGGAGGATAAGGGGGGGGGGCACTACGTCGCCTGCTATCACGTCTGATACCTCCCTGGAAGCCGCGAGAGGCACGGCTTGCGACACTTGTGCGTGCTCAAGCAGCGGATGGAAACACAGACGTGTTTCCATCCGCTTTGTATAGAGAGACCCGCCCGGGAAAGGGGTGGGTCATCGTTCAGGTGTAGCCGGGAGTTGAGAATGCGGAACTTATGGGGCGTTAGGTTGAAGTACGTCTTACTGCTGGCGGCGCTCTTGCTGCTCAGCGGGTGCGACGCTCGCGTGCACACGGACCGGATCTCCGATGTCTGGGGCCGGGGGCGTCTTCTGGGTAGGGCCTCCGGGGCCACGGCGGTGGGGTTGGGTCCCTTTCCCGACGGCGAGCATGTGGCGGTGGCCTGGATCGAGCGTCTGGAGGAGAGCGCCGAGGAGGCCCTCCACCTCCTGATTCTCGAGGCAGGGGGCGAGGTCGTGGTGGATGAATTCGTCGCCCCGGTCGCGCTTCCGGGTGCGGATGTCAGCCTGCTCGTCGGTGACGGGGACACTCTCCACCTGCTTTGGACGTCGGGTAGGAAGGGCGAGCGCGCCCTCTGGCACCTCCAACTGCCCGATGTCCTGGGCCTGGATGCGGCAGCTCTGGAGGCGCTACAACCGGTAGAGATCACGCCTGCCGAGCGCTCTGTGGCGGGTTACGAAGCGGCGTGGCATCCCGACCGGGGGCTCGTCGTGCTCTGGCAGGATGCGCGGGGTGAGCTACTGCTCTGGAGAGGAGACGAGTCCGTGCTGCTCCTCGATCAGGTGCTCGCCCTGGATTTCCAACTGGACGCTGCCGGGCTGGGGCACGTCGCCTGGTCGACGCGCCTTGAAGGTGCCCGGGGAGCTATCTATCAGGCCTTCCTCGACACCGAGACCGGGTCCCTTTCGGAGCCCCGCGAGGTGATGGCCCAGGTCTTCGGCGGGCGCAACCCCTCCCTGGAGTCTGTGGGGGGGCCAACACTGATCCTCGAGGAGGGCGAGATCTACGTCAGCTGGACCCAGCTCGCCATGATGGGGAACCAGTCCCAGCAGCAGCTCTTCACCGTCGTCCTCCCCGCTTGGGGCGAGGCCGGCGAGCCCTCTCCTCCTCTCTTCGTTGGCCTCTCACCACGTTTTCCGCCCCCGCTGCAGCCCCTTGAGGGCCCCTTTCCTTATCGAGCTCTGGCGAACACCGAGGAGAACGTGATGCGCTCGACCTCCGTGGGACGTGCACCTCACGCTCTCCGGGGGCAACATGCTGAAGCGGTCGTGGCAGTCTCCGCTCTCTACCGTACCCGCAGCCGCGAGGAGTTCCAACCCACGCTCATCTATCTCCGGGATGGCGAGGTTCTGGGCTATGAGCCGGCCGTTTGGACCTCCCAACTCTCGCTCAATCCTGTTGTGCGGGCCGATGAGGATCAGAACCTCTATCTGGCGTGGGTGGATGCGGTAGGGGGGAGTTATCGCTACCCTCTCTACTTAGCGACGACCAACCCGTCATTACAGGCTACGTGGGATCAGCTGGTGGAGCAGGACCTGTTGGTGATCCTGGGGGACTGGCTGAATCGGATCGCGGGAGGTGTCTTTATTGGGACGTTCTTGACGATCTGGCTGATGGTCCCTCTGCCTTGGTTGATCTTCTCCCTGGCCACGGGCAGCGCCTACGGCAACCGAGCGCGGGTTGCATTTCTTGTGGGCCTCTTGATCTACTGGAGCTCCAAGTACTACCTGGGGTCGGTAGTGCTGACCTACATACCGGGCCTCTATTGGCTCTCGCCTGGCTGGGCAGGGGCGTTGGTCCATGGTCTGCCGCTGGCGATCTTGTTTGTGGCGCTGGTGCTGGTGCGACTCCTCTTTATCCGTCGCGATAGGGAGTTTGATCTGGTGCGTGTCTTTGGCACCGTTGTCATCATCGACTGGGTGCTCTCCAATCTCGTCTATGCGATTGGTTACTGAGGGCACTCCTGTGTGTCGGTGGGTACAGAGGGAAGGAGGTGGCCAACGGAAGCTCCATTCGAAGGACCATCGGGGAAGGGTGGTGTATCACGAGGATGGGGTCTGCATCTCGGTACTTTTCATCGAGAGAGCTTTGCTTGCGTCGACAATCCTTAGGGAGCGAGGAGGATGATCCTCGCCGGCCGTCCAGACCAGAGTGCGGCTGGTGCGGGCCATTCTGTGGGGTCCCTTTAGCAGGAGGCTATCTCATGGTACGTTATCTGCTTCGCAGAGTGTTCTCAAGCTTGATAGCACTCTTCGTCTTTCTCACCTTCATGTTCTTTGTCGTGCAAGCGATGATTCCCGGCGACTTCACCACGCAGTTCTCTCAGGCGTTAACCGCTGAAGAGCGGGAGGAGCTGCGGTCGGAACTGGGTATCGATCAACCTCTTTTCACCCAATATGTGCGCTGGATGGGGCACCTGGTGCGGGGAGACTTGGGCCGTTCTCTGTACGGCTTTCCGGTCGTTCAACAGCTGAAGAACGTCATCCCCTATACGCTGCTCGTCTTTTTAACCGGAACGCTACTCGCCTTTCTCCTGGGTCTGTGGTTGGGTAAGGTGGTCGCCTGGCAGGGCTCGGGAATTTTGACGGGAGCGACGGTTACGACTGCTATCTCCCTCTACACCGCTTTCCCTCCCTGGCTGGCTTTTCTGGTGACCTACTTCTTTGCCCGGCGGTTGAATATGGCCCGCGATCCCTTCAGCTACGGCAAGCGCTTAGGTGGAGCGACGCATTGGGAGTTAGGAGTCTGGTATAATGCGCCCCTCTCACCGCAGCAAGTTGCGCTGCGGGCGGTGGTGAGTTTCATAGCGGTGGCGGCTCTGCTCTTTTTGATCGACTCCCTGATGCAGCGGCAGTGGAAACGGCGTCTACCCGTGCCGCTGGCCCTGGTGCTCTTCCTTGGAGGGGTGGTCGGTAGCTGGCACGCTTTTGGGTTTGCGCCTCTCGCTCTGGATATCATGATTGTTGCTGGCATCCCCATCATCACCTACGTCTTGCTCTCCTTCGGTGAGACGATGTTGATCATGCGTACGAGCATGATAGACACGTTGAAGGAGGAGTACGTGCTCACCGCCCAGGCGAAGGGGTTGCCGGATCGGGTGGTGCGCAACAGGCACGCGGCTCGCAATGCGCTCCTGCCCGTTCTGAGTCGCTTTGTGGTCAGTTTCCCCTACATGCTTACCGGTCTGGTGATCATTGAGGATACCCTGGATTGGCCCGGGATCAGCAAGGCCCTCTTCGACGCCCTCTATCAGCAGGATATGCCCGTCGTGATGGGGGCTCTGTTGCTGGTGGGGGTGCTCTCTGCCGTAGCTCGCCTTGCCCTCGACGTGGTCGCTGCGTACCTCGACCCCCGCATCCGCTTCGATGCGGCTCATTCCTGGAGGCTCTGATGACAAGCGCAGACTTTGCAAACGAGGGCACCAGCCTTCAACGGACACCGTGGGAGCGGCGGAAGGAACGTCTGGCGGCCGGCTGGCGACAGCTCAAGGGCAACTGGCGTCTCTATGCCCAGAATCCTATGGGCATTGTCGGGGTAGCCATCGTGATCTTCTTCGGAATCCTGGCGATGTTGCATCCCCTCCTGATGGCGACCGTCTGGGAGCCGCGGATCTTCGATCCCCTCACCGGGTATGACTTCCAGATCCTTAACCATCCGGCACCTCCTTCGGGGCGCCACCTGCTGGGTACCGACTCCCTGGGGCACGACGTGCTGAGCGTCTTGCTGGCGGCGACCACACCGGCGTTCAAGGTCGGGATTACCGCAGCCCTCACCACGGCGATCCTGGGGATGACCGTTGGAGTGGTGGCGGCCTTCTACAAGGGCCTCGTTGACATGGTCCTCCTGCACATTGCCGATGCTTTCCTGCTGCTTCCCGCACCGCTGTTCATGGTCATCGTGGGTATGCGCTTCACGGATCTGGGGCCTGTCCCCCTGGGATTGATCTATGGTGTTATCGCCGGCACCGGTGGTGCTGCTATTGTCCTCCGCTCTCAGGCTCTGGCGGTGATAGCCAAACCCTTCATCCAGGCCGCGCGGATAGCAGGCGGGGGCAGCCGTCACATCATGTTCGTACACGTCGTGCCCCACATGCTGCCCTTGACCGCTCTCTACATGATGCTCGCTGTAACCGGGGCGGTGGTGGCCGACGCCTTCATCGCGTTCTTCGGCTTCTCGCGCACCTATCTCAACTGGGGAACGATGATCTACAACAGTTTGGTCTACTCTTCCACGTTGGGTACGGGCGTTCAGTGGCACGTGCTTCTGCCCCCTGCGCTGGCCCTCTCCATCTTCGCCGCGGGATTCTACCTGATCGCGCGTGCTCTGCACCGGGTGGCCGATCCGCGTCTACGAGCGCGTTAGGCGTTATCCTCTCAAGTGCCGGAGGCCGGCTGCAATACGCAAGCCGGCCTCCTGTGCGTTGTGGCCTCAGGGTCAGCGCTCGAGGTCGAAGGCCTCGATGTTCCACATCTCGGAGGTCTCCGTTGCGTCCATCTCGAAGCCCAGGACGTTGATCCTCGTGGCCGCCGTCTTGAGCCGCAGGAAGAGCGGCAGTGCGGGCAGCTGCTCGGAGAAGATGCGTTGGGCTTCCAAATGGCGCTGCACGTAGGACTCCATACCGGGCAGCGCCTGCAGGGCCGCCGTGCAGATCACGTCGTAGGTCTCGTTGCTGAATCCGGAGAAGTTGGAGCTGGACCAGTCGTTATCCTCGTCGGGTATCTCGCTCGTGAGATAGAGATCGCAGGGTGGCGGCGTGACGCTCGAGGACCAGGCAAAGGAGGCCACGTCAAAGGCGCGGCCGTAGAGGGGGCCTTCAGGCCCTTGCGCGAAGAACTCCAGAGAGGGCAGGCTCTGAGGGAAGACCTGGATGCCGCACTCCGCCAGATCCTCCTGGAAGATCTCCATGTAACGGACGTGGAGATCTTGGTTGGTCGACTGCCAGGTGAATTCCAGCGGGGTGTTCTCCCGGATACCCTCGACACCGTGGGCCTCGCGTATCCCGTCGCCGTCCTCGTCCGTCCAGCCCAGCTCCTCCAGCAGGGTCATGCCCGCATCCGGGTCATGTCTGTAACGTCGGACGAGCTCCGCGTCGAAGAGGGGGTGTCCCGGCGGGAGGTAGCTGTCTAGCACTTGGGAGCGCCCGTAGAGGAGCTGCTCGACTGCTCCCACCCGGTCCAGGCAGTAGGCCACCGCCCGACGCATGCGGACGTCCCCAAAGAAGTCGGGCCGGTTGTAAGAGCGCGCGGTATTGATGCCGAAGTCCAGATGCTCCCAGAGGGTGTCGGTGGCGAACTCGGCGTGGAGCACACCGTGCTCGTCGAGCTCAATCAGCAGATCGGTCTGGCTGTCCAACCCCCCGTCCTGGGTGACGATATCGCACTCGCCGGCGAGCAGCTGCGTGAGGGCGACGTTCGGATCGGCGACGAAGCGGTAGATAACGGCGTCCAGCTTGGGCAAGTCCTCGTCCGAGCGGAAGTAGAGGGGATTGCGCACCACAGTGATGTGATCCCCGGCGATCCACTCCTTGATGGTGAAGGGGCCCCAGCCCAGGGGCCTGCGGGTGGACTCCTCCGCTGTGACCAAATCCCCCGCTGTGTAGCCCAGCTCCTCCTCCCAGAGGTGGCGCGGTAAGGGGTGGAAGAAGTTGAGTGCGTAGTTGTGATCCAGATACCCGGGAAGGCCCATCCAGAGGGTGCTCTGCTCATCCAGCGCCTCGTAGGACGCCGTACGCAGTGTCGTGTACTTGGCAGCCGGGGTGTCGGGATGGCTGTGCATCTCGAAGCCGTAGACGGAATCATCGGCGGTGACAGGCTCTCCATCGGACCAGCGGATTCCCTCCAGCAGGGTGAAGGTCACCTCCATCTGGTCCATCTCGACAGGTTCACCGGTGAACTCGATGGCGCACTCCGGTGAGTGGCAGCCGGTGGGGCGGAGGATGACACCCTCGGTGAGTTCCACAGGATTGTTGTTGGCATCGACGATCTCGTCTCCCTCCTGGACGATTACCGTATCGACGATAGCGTCCCCGTCGGGAAGGCTCGGCAACTTCTCCAGGATGATGGGCTGGTAGTCGTAACCCCGGTGGTCGATGGGGCCATCATAGATGGCCTCTTGGATGTGACGGGCTGCCCTATCAGGAGTGCCCAACCAGAAGAGGGTTCGAGGTTCTTCACCCTGGCAGACCACAAGGGTCTTGGGGCCGGCCGGGGTCGGCCTCGGCGTAGGCTCTGTGGGGGTCGTAGGGGACGTCTCGGGTTCAGCCGTCGCGGTAGGAGGAGGGGAGGTGAGCGGAGGGGCAGTGGGCGGGGGGGCACAGGCGGCACTGGCCAACAGGCACAGGAACAGGAACAGGATAAGAGCGAGCGCCAATTTTCTTCTTAATACCATCACTATTCTCTCCACTTCCGTTGATGAAGGTTCAGTGCTCTCACCTCCCGAGCTTTCAACGTCACCACAGACGGGGAACGGTGGTTTCACCTGCGAGGTGGGTGAGAGGTTACAACGACGTGTATTGTACGAAGAGGCAGAGGAAAGTCAAATGAACTGTGAGTAGGGCACTGCATCGAGTAGGCGATCAAGCAGCAGGGCTGAGGAGCCGGCCCCTCTCCTCAGCCGGAGCAGCGATAGAATGTGCTTCCTCTGTCGGAGGATGCAGGCTCAGCTCAGGCTGTGATCAGCCGCATGGCGAGGATCTGCTGCGGCAGAGGGTTGATCTGGGGCAGGAGTTCCATCTGCCAGGAGAACTCCTGTTGGCCCTGAACACTGATCGCCCACGAAGCCAAGCGCGGCAGATGGAGAGCCCAGAGCCGTTCGTAGACCTTCTTCAGCGGAGACGGCGAGGACTCCAACTCTGCAACGATGCGCGGGAAGAGCTCCTCAGAGGACGTGGCGTCCCTGTAGGGCTCCAAGGCCTCCTGGAAAAGCGTATCTAGCTCGAAATCATTCTTATGTAAACTCATAGCTCATCTCGGGAACCGGGCGTTGCCGCTGCGTCAACGCCTTCCGTAAGCGCTCGCGCGCATAGTAGAGGCGTGACTTCACGGTGCCCACGGGCAGCTCCAATATGCGTCCGATCTCTTCCATCGGGAGATTTTCGAGATAGAAGAGGACGACGACAGAACGGTGGGCAGGGGGTAGGGTGTCGATGACCTCGCGGACGAGGCGGGCCGTCTCGCGCTCCTCCGTCTTGCGATCCGGGGAGGTAAAGGGGGTCGGCAGGCCCGCAAGCCACTCCAGCACATCGTCGACGGGCTGGGTCCAGCGGCGCTGAGAGGACCAATCGTAGGCCAGGTTGAGCGTGACCCGATAGAGCCAGGGCTTCAGAGGACGCTCGCCGTCGATCGTGGCCGCGTAGGTATTGAGCCGCACGAAACACTCTTGCAGGATGTCCTCGGCGGCGTGTACGTTTCGCGTGATGGCGAGAGCGGTGCGGTACACTAAGTCCTTATACTGGGTGTAAAGCTCACCAAGAGCCTCCAGATCACCATTCTGGAGCCGCTTAACCAGTAGACTGTCCTCCATAGTTTCATCTTCCTTCCACCTGCGAGCAGACAAGGGCCTAAGGCGTTCCTCGGGGCGGGGCAGGTAGAGGACGCGCAGGCGCCGGACCGCTCTAACAATAGATACTATTCTACCCGTCGTAAGGTTCATCGTCAAGATTACTTTGTTCCAGAAGCGCCCGTTCGGCCTCTGTCAGTGTCGCTCCATCCAGCAGGTCTGGGCGACGCTGCCGGGTGCGTTGGAGGGCTTGCCGGCGCTTCCACCGGGCGATGGCGGCGTGATTCCCCGAGCGGAGGACCTCCGGAACCTCCCAGTCCCGAAAGCCGGCGGGTCGCGTGTATTGGGGCCCCTCGAGCAGGCCCCGCGCGTGAGAGTCTTGACGGGCACTCTCCTCGTCGCCCAACACGCCGGGCAGCCAGCGGACCACGGCATCGATGACCACCATCGCCGCCAGCTCCCCTCCTGTGAGGACGTAGTCCCCGATGGAGATCTCGTCGGTGACCAGGTGCTCGCGAATGCGCTCGTCGAAGCCCTCGTAGTGACCGCAGATCAGAATCAGCCGGGGATGGCTACCGATTGCCCGTACCCCCTCTTGATCCAGAGGGCGACCTTGAGGACTGAGGAGGATGATGGGCGTGGACGCAGCCGGCGACAGCCTCTCAACAGCTCGGAAGACCGGCTCCGGCTTCATCACCATGCCCACACCCCCTCCATAGGGCACGTCGTCGGTCATCTGGTGGCGGTCAAAGGCGTAATCACGCAGCTGGTGGAGGTAGATGGTGACCAGGCCACGCTGCTGAGCCCGCCCCAGGATGCTCTCCTGAAGTGGGCTCAGAAACATTTCGGGGAACAGGGTCACGACATCAAAACGCATTATTTCTATCTTAGCTCCTCGGCGCCCCATCGCAAGGGATGAATGGCACCTTTCTGGGCGTACGATCTCTTATTCGGCAGCGCGCTGCCAGAGGGCAGCGGCCAGCTCCTGAGAGCGTGCCGTGATCTCCTCCTCATCCAGCGTCAGAAGGCGTCGGTCGCGCATCAGCACCCGTCCCGCGCTGATCGTCGTCGTGATCATCGAGGCCTCGTAGCCGAAGATAAGGTGCCAGGGTAGATTCCCTACGGTCAGTGGGGTGGTGGGGTGGTAGTCGACGAGGATGATGTCGGCCGTGGCGCCCGGTGTGAGGTGTGCCAAGGTCTGGTCGGGCCAGAAGATGCGGGCGAGGTGGGCGTTGGCGGCGAAGGCCAGCCGGAAGACCCGGTCGGCAGGCATGGTCTGCGGGTCCCTCTGCACGAGCTTGTGGGCCAGATAGGTCATCTTCATTTCGGCGAACATGTTGTTGCTGAAACCGTCGTTCCCCAGCGCTACCCGTACGTTCCGCTGCAGCATGGCCTCCACGGGGGTAATGCCGACGGCGTTGTTCATGTTGGAGCGCGGCTGATGGGTGATCCAGCTCTCCGTCTCCGCCAACACCTCCATCTCGCTCCCATCCACGTGAACGGCGTGGGCGACGATGCTCCGGGGGCCCAGAATGCCGGCCTCGTGCAGGCGGTGGATGACCCGTTTCCCCGACTTCTCCAGGCTGTCCTCGACGTCCTCCTGCCCCTCCGCTGCGTGGATGTGGAAGCCCGTGTCGAAGGGCGCGGCCGCGGCGACGGCTGCCTCGAGGGTCTCGGCGCTGAGGGTGAGGGAGGCGTGGAGGCCAAAAGAGGCCGCCAGTTGCGGGTGAGGTGCCTCTTGCATCCGCTGCAGAAAGCGCACGTTCTCCTCGATGCCGGCCTGGGCGCGCTCCTCTCCGTCCCTGTCCGTGACCTCGTAGCAGAGGGAGGCCCGCAGACCGGCGTTGACGACCTCTTCCGCGATGACGTCCAGCGAGCCCTCGATGGCGTGGGGGCTGGCGTGGTGATCGATCAGCGTCGTGGTTCCGTGGCGGATGGCGTCGGCCAGACAGACCTTCGTGGAGTAGCGCACGTCCTCCAGGGTGAGGCTCTTGTCCAGCCGCCACCAGAGCCGTTCGAGGATCTCGCCAAAGCGGGTTGCCGGAGGGCCGGGGTAGCCCCAGCCGCGAGCAAAGGCCCCGTAGAAGTGAGTGTGACCACAGAGGGTGGCGGGCAGTACCAGCTGTCCCCTTGCGTCCAGGCGCTCTTCGTCAGGATACGCCGTCGTCAGGGCCACCGTCGTCCCGACTTTCACAATCTTGCCATCTCGGATGAGAAGGGCGCCCTCTTCGATCAGTTGAGCATCGTCCCCCAGTGTGGCGATGCGAGCGTGGGTGATTAACATGGTAACCTCCAGTTATCGGGTAGGGGAGCCGAAGCGCACCTCTTCGACGTAGGCCTGCACTTCGGCGCCGGTAAGCAGAATACGATAGCTCCAATAAGCCCAGACGATGGGCACCACCAATCCCCAGAGTGAGCCGTAGACGATGGGATAGCTGAGCACACCCGCCGTAAGCGCCCAGGCGAAAGCCTCCCGGCTGATAACCCAGATCAGGCTGACGCTCAGGGAAATGCCCACCGCCCATCGCCCATCCACGGGACGGGCGGGAAAGAAGCGATAGAGGGCCAGAGAGAGCAGTACGATGGAGAGAAAAGAGAGCCCGCGCTCCGTCCATTTGGGGTAGGTGATCTCTGTAAAGATGGGCAGCCACGCCGGCAGCAATTTCCACATGGTGCGCGCGACGAAGGTGAAGAGCACCCACATGGTGAGGCTGAGCAGCGAGAGAATGCCGATGAGGCGGCGTTTCCAAAAGCCGCGTGCGTGGGGCTGCCCCCACACGACGTTGATGGCGTGCTCTAGTGCGGTGAACATCCCCGAGCAGGACCAGAGCGCCCAGAGCCCCGAGACTACTCCCAACGTGCTTCGTAAATTCAGGAGGCTGTCGATGTTGTTCCGTGTGACCTCCGTCGTTACCGGCAGCAGGGACTCCAGCGTGTCCAGGGAAAAAGCACGTACTTCCTGGACGTTCACAAAGAGGCTGCCCACGGAGAGAATAAAGAACAGAATGGGGACCGTGGAAAGCAGGGTGAAATAGGCCAGGGCTGCGGAGTGGGTGGCGATCCGGTGGCGACCGCTCCGATTCACAATCTGCCACACGAAATGAATGACGGGTTTCTTCGCAAGATTTCCGAAGGGGGTCATCGTGGTTTCTCCCGGACGAAACGGGGGTCGCGGGCCAGAACGCGCTGCAGACCCTCTTGGAGGGCTACTTTGGGCTGGTAGCCCAGATATCTCTTGGCATGGGTCAGGTCAGCGCACAGCCGGCTTACGCCGCCGGTCTCGACGGGGCTGTAGATGACGTTGCTATCAGAGCCGGCAATCTTCAAGACAATGCGGGCCAGCTGGTTGATGGAGGTCTCGACGCCGCTGCCGATGTTGAAGGTGTCGCCGCTGACGTTCTCCACCAGCCCCGCCGCCAGAAGGGCGGAGACCACATCGTCGATGTAGACGAAGTCCCGGGTCTGTGTCCCGTCACCAAAGACGACCAGCGAGCCGCCGCCCGTAGCCTGCTGTAGCATCTGCGGAACCACGGGGGCGTGAGAGGGGGGGAGGGGCTGGTGTGGACCGTAGGCGTTGAAGATGCGCAGGGCAACCGTTTCGATCTCCCACAGGGCGCCGATGGTGTGGAGGTAGTACTCGGCGGCGAGCTTGCTCACCGCGTAGGGGGAACGAGGGTGAGGGCGGGCCTGCTCGTTGATGGGTTGTTCACGCTGCTCTCCGTAGAGGGCCCCGGAGGAAGTCAGAATGAGCCGCCGGATCCCCACGTCGCGCGCCGCTTCCAGGAGAGCGACCGTACCCCCCACGTTGACGGCATTGTATTCGGCGGGATAGAGGACGGACTCGGCGACGAGCACGCGTGCAGCTAGGTGATAGACGCAGTCCACCCCCTGTAAGAGGGTCCAGAGCTTGGGCCGGTCCTCGACCCGACCTCGGTGGAAGAGGACCCCCTTCTCCAGGCGTTGCGGATCACCCGCGCTGAGATCGTCGAGCACGAGTACCTCGTGACCTTGACGGTAAAGGTTATTTGCCAGGGTGCTGCCGATAAAACCGGCCCCGCCCGTGATAAGTGTGCGCAATTAGGCCTCCAGCATCAATGGGGGTGCTGCGGAAGCACCGCTACATGTTTGATCGTTGGTCTGCAACTGCCGGACACTCTGCCGCTGGATTTGAAGGATAGGGATGTCCCCCTCTCCTTACCGCTGTCCCAGCCAGTAGCGCCGCTCCGCCAGGGCGACGAAGCGGGGTCGGAGGAAGGCATAGAGACGGTAGAGGAGGGGGTGAGGCGGGTAGTCGTAGGCCCCGATATGGGGGACGAACTCGGCCCCGAATCCTAACTTGAAGCGGTAGACCCCCCACATCGGATCGCTCTCCTGAAGAATGTCCGGTGCTCCCCAGAGATCGTAGGTGGTACATCCCAGTGCCTTCGCTCGGCGAATGGCCTCCCACTGCAGCAGGTGGTTCGGCATGAGGCTGCGGTGTACGTCCCGTGACGCCCCATACATGTACCATGCGCGTTCGCCGAAATGGAGCAGGATGAGCATGGCCACCATCTCCCCCTCCACCTCCGCCACAAAGGAATCGCCCAGGCCCGCGTCCATGAACTCCAACCAGGCGTCGAGGTAGTATTTCTCCTCGCGGATGATAAACTCGTCCCGCTCAGCCGTCTCCTGGTAGATGGCGTAGACCTCCGGCAGCTCGTCGCGCCCTGCCTGCCGGACCTCCACCCCCCGACGTTTGGCGAGGCGGATGTTGTAGCGCCATTTCGATTTCATCTCCGCCAGGATCTCATCCAGGGACGGTCGCAGATCGAGGAACATGGTGTTGCGGAACTGAATCTGCTCGAAGGAGGGGCGCCAACCACGTCGTTTGAGGATCTTTTGGATGCGCTGTCCCTCGACCGTGTCGGCTCGCACGTCAGGGTCGATCTTCAACATCAGCAGCGACTCCTGCCGGGCCACCTGCTCCAGTCCCTCCAGCGCGGACTCGACGAGCAGGGGCTTCGTCCAGTCGACCAGCGGCCCCTTGGGTACGTAACCCACGCTGAAGCGACCTCGCTCCTGGGTCAGGACCTGCGCCGCGATTCGAGGGTCAGTCTTCTCCTCCTTCCACAGGAAGTGCAGCGCACGCCAACCATAGCGCTCCTTGAACGCGCCCCAGGTCCACGTCTGTAGAATGTGGGGCGTGGGAAGTGACAGGAGGGTGCTGTCCCACTCCGTTGCACTATCGATCTTATATCTCATCTTCACACTAACATTTTAACATAGCTCAACAAATTGACACGATGTTGTGGAGGGAGAGGTGCGGCAGCAGGTCTGCGGGCGGTTCTGTGGCGGTCCTTCACCCGGTCGGGTGCTAGTGTGAGGAGAGCTCAGAGTCAGCGCCACACTTGCTCCACACCGGTTTCACGATATGATGGTATGGATTGAGTGATGAACGGACACGCATCGTTGTGAAGGAAGGTTAAATGACGCGAGATATTCTTAAATCCAACCTCGAGCCGGCCGAGAAGGCTTTTCTGGTGGGAGTTGACTGGAAGGACACGCCCCAGGGCAACTTCATGCCTGAAGCCTGGGCGGCCGAGGAGTCGTTGCGGGAGTTAGCGCGGCTGGCCG
Source organism: Anaerolineae bacterium (assembly GCA_034437215.1). GTDB lineage: Bacteria > Chloroflexota > Anaerolineae > B4-G1 > SLSP01 > DAOTVC01. Next base: position 57,445 of record DAOTVC010000079.1, read on the forward strand.
ATACCGCCGGCCTGGAGGTCGTAGGGCGAGCGATTCAATCCTTGGATCGCCCCCGGGCCGGTACCTTTATCGGACGGGGCAAGGCCGAGGAGATTGCCGACGAGGTCCGCCGGTTGGACGCCGACGTCGTGATCTTTGACGATGAGCTCAACCCCCGTCACCAGCGTGATCTGGAAGCCATCTTCGGGGGTCAGACAAAGGTGATGGATCGCACGGGCTTGATCCTGGATATCTTCGCCCAGCACGCCGAGACCCGGGAGGGCACGCTGCAGGTGGAGCTGGCCCAGTACCAGTACCGCCTGCCCCGCCTCACGCAGACGTGGACAGACCGGGCCCTGACCCGCCAGGCCGGTGGGCGGGCGGGGGGCGCGACGGGCGGCGTCGGCTTGCGCGGTCCCGGTGAGACGCGTCTGGAGATGGACCGCCAGATCATCCGCAAGCGCATCGCGCAGATCCGGCGGGAGCTGGAAAACGTCAGCGCCCATCGAGCGCGCCACCGCGCGCAGCGCCGCCGCAGCGGCCTGCCCACCGTGGCTCTCGTCGGTTACACCAATGCCGGGAAGTCGACGTTGCTCAACGCTCTGAGCGATTCCGACATCTACGTGGCCAACCAGCTCTTCGCGACTCTCGATCCCACGACTCGCCGCGTGGAGCTGCCCGGCGGCACGGTCATTCTGGTGACCGATACGGTGGGCTTCATTCAGAAGCTGCCCACCGAGCTCGTTGCGGCCTTTCGCGCTACCCTCGAGGAGGTCACCGAGGCCGATCTACTCCTGCACGTCATTGACATCAGCCATCCCCGCGCTCTGGAGCAGGCCCGAGCGGTCTACGAGGCCCTGCAGGACATCGGCGCCGGGGACCTGCCCATCGTTACCGTGCTGAACAAGATCGATCGCCTCAACGACCCCGTCGCGGCTTGTGGCTCTCTCTGTGATCTGCCGGATAGCGTCGCCATCTCGGCCCGGACTCGCAACGGGTTGCCGGAGCTCCTCGCCCAGATCGAGGAGGTGTTGGAGGAGGAGATGGTGTCGGTTGAGGTGCTGGTGCCCTTCGAGCGCGGTGATCTGGTCAGCCTCTTCCACGAACGGGGGCTCATCGACAGCGAGGAGCACAACGCCCAAGGTACGCAGATTCGGGGGCGGCTGCCCTACGAGCTGGAGCCTCACTTCGCCGAGTTCGAGGTGGCGCGCCCGGGCGCACAGCCTGAGTAGGAAGCGGTATGTCACATTGGCGGCAACAGCAGCACCAGGATAAGTATTTCAAACAGGCCAAGGCGGAGGGCTACCGGGCCCGCTCGGCTTACAAGCTGCTCCAGATCCAGGACAAGTTCAACCTCATCCACAAGGGGGACGTCGTCGTGGACCTCGGCGCGGCACCCGGTTCGTGGTCGCAGGTGGCGGCCCGTCTCGTGGGGAAGAAGGGGCGGGTGGTCGCCCTCGACCTCCAGCCCCTGGAGCCCATCCCGGGCGTCACCATCCTTCAAGGTGATATGACCGAGCTCGCGGTGCAGGACGCGATCATCGAAAGTGTCGGCGGGCGGGCCGACGTCGTCCTCAGCGATGCAGCGCCTTTCACCACCGGTGTCAAACTGCGCGATCATGTCCTCTCCATGGAGCTGGCGCGTGCCGCGCTGGTCGTGGCACAGGAGCTCCTGCGCCACGGCGGCAGCTTCGTCGTCAAGCTCTTCGAGGGCGAGGATCTCCCGGGCGTCATCCACGACGTGAAGATGGCCTTCCATCCCGTGAAGGTGCACAAGCCCTCCGCCAGCCGCAAGGAGAGTTGGGAGCAGTTCATCGTCGCCCGCGGCTACAAGGGAAACAGATAATTAGCTAGATTGGAGGCGAGCGCATGCTCGCTCATCGCATTCCATCTCTGCCAACAGTCCATGAGACACGCGCGCCGTGATTCCTGAAGCGCTACACCTACGGAACTTTCTTTCGCACGTCTCCACCGATCTCGATCTGCGGGGCGTGCACCTGGCTTGTCTCGTCGGCGCGAACGGAGCGGGGAAGTCCTCTCTGCTCGATGCCATCACCTGGGTAGCCTGGGGGCGCTCCCGAGCCTCCTACGGTCACGACGAGGACCTCATCTACCACGGTGAACGGGAGCTGGAGGTGGAGTACGTCTTCCGCATGCCCTACCAGGGGGGTCAGGAGCGCCGCTTCCGCATTCTGCGACGCCGGGAGCTGCGGGGCCGGCGTTCTACCACCTCCGTGCTCGACTTCCAGATCCAGGGGGACGGTGGTTGGCGTTCGCTCAACGGCAACACGATGCGCGAGACGCAGAATCGCATCAGCGAGTACATCGGCCTCGACTACGATACCTTCGTCAACTCTGCCTACCTCCGGCAGGGGCATGCCGACGAATTCACCGTGCAGACGCCCACCGAGCGCAAGCGGGTGCTCAGCGCCATTCTCGGTCTGGAGCGCTGGGATGAGTACCTCGACCGGGTGAAGCAGCGGCTGGCGGAGACCCAGGGGGAGTTGGACGGCCTGGACCGCCGGCTGGAGGAGATCGAGGCTGAGTTGGCGCGGCGCGCGGCGTACCAAGCGACCCTGAAGAGTGCCGAGGATGAGTCTGCCGCGGCGGCCCTCGCTCTGGAGAAGATCCAGGCGCGGGTCAACGACCTGACCCGGCTGCAGGAACAGGCGCGCTCCATCCAACGCCAGATTGAGGACTTCGAGAGGCGGGTGGGTGAGGAGGAGGAGCGCCTTGCGGCGCTGCAACGCGAGGAGGTGGAGCACCGGCAGCGGCGGGACGACTACCGGGCGCGCATCGGGGCCGCGGAGGAGATCGAGACGCGCTACCGGGCCTATCAGCAGGCGCTCCAGGAGGAGCGCAGCTGGGGCGAGAAGCTGGGACAGGCCGCTCGCCTGCAGGAGGAGAAGGCCAAGTGGGAGCGAACCATCGCTGGGGCCGCCGAGGCTCTCCGGGAGACGCTCCGCAAGCGCGAGCAGGGGGCGCAGCGCCTGGAGCGGGCGCTCGATGGCCTGCGCGCTCAGATCGAGCAGCAGGTGGGTGATCTGCAGGGGCGTATCCAGACGTTGCAGGAGCGTCTCTTGGGCAAGGAACGCAGCGCCGAGCTGGAGGAGGTCGAGGGGCGGTTGGCCTACCTGGGACAGATGGAGGAGGTGCTGGAGCAGGCTCGCAGCGACCTGCAGGAGAACAGCGTCGAGCGCAGTCGTCTCCGGGAGCGCAACCGGCAGCTGAAGGCGCTCATGGACGACACGAAGAAGAACCTCGACGACTTGGCGGAGTCCGAGGCCAGCTGCCCTCTCTGTCGTCAGCCCCTCTCCCCGGAGCACCATGAACGTCTTCTGGAGGAGATCGAGAGCGAGGGGCGGGCGATGGGGGACGAATTTCGCGCTAACCAGCTCCGCCTGCGGGATCTGCAGGAGCTGGACGGCTCCCTCACCGGTCAGATCCGGGAGCAGGAGCGCCTCTTGCTCGAGCGCCCCATCGTCGAGGCCAAGATCGCACGTCTGCGCCAACAGCAGGAGCAGGCGGAGGAGGCCTCGGAGCGCATCACGGCTCTGCAGGAGGAGGTCGCTGCGCTGCAGGAGCGGTTGGCGCAGGAGACCTACGGTGCCGAAGAGCGAGCGCAGCTTATCCAATTGCGTAAGGAGCTCGTCGCGTTGCAGGCGCAGCTCGAGAGGCAGGACTTCGCCGCCGACGCGCGAGCTGCCCTGGACGTCGTGTTGGAGGAGTTGCGGGAGCTGGGTTACGACGCCGCGGCCCACGAGGCTTTGAAGGCGCGGGTGCGGGCGCTGGCCCCGGCGGAGGCCGACTACCGGGAGTTGGAGAAGGCCCGGGTCGGCGTGCAGGGGGAGATCGAGGCCCTCAAGCGGGTGGCCCTGGAGGTCACGGCCCAGGAGACGCGCATCTCCCAGCTCGCGCGGCAGCAGGAGGAGCAGGAGGAGGCCCTGGAGGCTCTGCAGCCTCGTCTGGCGGAGGCGGCAGAGCTGGCGCGGTCGCTTCAGGCGGCACGGACCCGGGAGGCTGAAGCCCGTCACCGGGTGGGAGCTGCGCGCCAGACACTGGCGGCGCTCGACACCCAGGAGCGGCGGCTCAAGCGCTTCCGCGAGGAGCGGAAGGGGCTCGCCGACAAGATCACTCTCTACGGTGACCTCAAGGAGGCCTTCGGCGTCAACGGTATCCCGGCCATGATCATCGAGCACACGTTGCCCGAGCTGGAGCGGGAGGCCAACCGCATCCTCGAGCAGCTCACCAACGGGCGGATGCACGTCCGCTTCGAGACCCAGAAGGAGACCAAGGCCGGGGACGTTCGAGAGACGCTGGACATCATTATCAGCGACGAACAGGGGACCCGGCCTTACGAGAACTTCTCGGGTGGCGAGCAATTTCGCGTCAACTTCGCCATCCGGGTGGCCCTCTCGCGCCTTCTGGCCCGGCGAGCAGGGGTGCAGCTGCGCTCCCTCTTCGTCGATGAGGGCTTCGGCACCCTGGACGCTGACGGTCGGCGCCGTCTGGTGGAGGCCGTGAAGGCCGTGCAGGACGACTTCAACCTGATCCTCGTCATCACTCACATTGAAGAGCTTCAGGACGCCTTCCCTGTGCGCATCCAGGTCACCAAGAACGATCTGGGGTCGCAGGTAGCGGTGATCTGAGCGTCTTCGGCTGAGGCGCAAAACCGTTCTTGGGTGGTTCACCCTCCCGGCGGGCGAAGATGACTATCCGACTAGGCGCCTGATGACCAAGCGATCATTTGAGGAGGTAGCCATGTGGAAGGACTTCAAAGAGTTTGCCATGAAGGGCAACGTCGTCGATCTCGCCGTGGGTATCATCATCGGTGCGGCCTTCAACAGCATCGTCAACTCCCTCGTCGAGGACATCATCATGCCGCCCATCGGGCTGCTGCTGCAGGGGGTGGATTTCACCAACCTCTTTATCGATCTCTCGGGGGAGGGGTACGGGACGCTGGCGGCGGCGCGCGAGGCAGGCGCGGCAACCATCAACTACGGCATCTTCATCAACAACGTGCTGAATTTCCTGATCATAGCCTTGGTCGTCTACCTGCTCGTCACCTGGGTCAATCGGGTGCGCCGCGGTGAGGAGGAGGCCCCCGCAGAGCCCACGACGAAGGAGTGTCCCGTCTGCTTCACCGTCATCCCCATCAAGGCGCATCGCTGCCCCAACTGCACATCGGAGCTGGTGGAGGCGCCCGCCGCGTAGCGAAGCACCTTTTGGTCGACAGACGCCCCCGGGAGCCCCCCGGGGGCGTTCTGCTCTCCATCCTTGACCGGCTACGTTCGGCCTACTCCCTTCACTCGGGCAGCTGCAGCTCACCGCGCACGACGACCACCGCTTTGCCGCCGATGGACACGCGCCCCCCGTCCAGAAGCGCGACGTGGAGCTCTCCGCCCCGTGCCGAGGCCTGGTAGGCCAACATTTCCTGCCGACCGAGCAGCTGTCCCCAGTACGGACCGAGGACGGTGTGGGCGGAGCCCGTGACGGGGTCCTCCTCGATGCCCACCCAAGGGGCGAAGTAGCGGGAGATGAAGTCGTAGGGTGGCTCGCTGCGAGCGGTGACGATGGCGCCGTGGATCTCGGTCTGGTCGGTCAGCGCCAGAACGCGAGCGAAGTCGGGCTCCAAGGCTTGTACATCGTCGGCGCTCTCCAGGTGGATGAGGAGATTGTTCGTCTGCGGCGCGTAGTACACCGCCTCCACCTCGTAGTCCTGCAGCAGGTCCCGAATGCGATCGGGCGACTTGTAGGGGTGGGGTGGATCGGCGGGAAAGTTCAGAGCGATCCCCGTCTCACTGCGGCGGGCGGTGAGGGTGCCGCTCAACGTCTCGAAGTGGAGGGTGTCCGTCGCCACACCCACCTCGCGGAAAAGGACCGCCGCCGTCGCCAAGGTGCCGTGGCCGCAGAGGCGCACCTCGACCTGGGGGGTGAACCAGCGGAGGGCGAAGGTGTTCGCGTCCTGCCACGTCTCTTGCTGGAGGGGGTGGACGAAGGCCGTCTCGGAGAGATTCATCTCCGCGGCGATGGCCCGCAGCGTCTCCCCGGGGAGGGGGCTCTCCAGGAGGCAGACGGCCGCCGGATTGCCCCTGAAGGGCTCGCTGGTGAAAGCGTCTACTTGGTATAGGGGAAGGGTTCGATGGCTCATATTCCTCCTCTAAAGGCAAGTTAAAGGTTTGAACGTTGAAAGGGGAAAGTTAGTTTTAGCTTTCGGGCTGGATTATGGGCACAAGCAGCACAACTTTCCCTGATTCCTGATTCGTGATTCCTGATTCGTAATTCCTGATTCGTGATTAATGCCCCTCCTCTTCTCAACGACTGAAGAGTGCCACGTTCTCGATGTGGTAGGTCTGGGGGAACATGTCCACCGGTTGGACCCACTCCAGTGTGTAGCCGTAGCGCACCAATCGGCGGGCGTCGCGGGCCAGGGTCGCCGGGTCGCAGGAGACGTAGGCGATGCGCCTGGGCTTCATGGCGGCGAGAGCGTCCAGGGCCTCCTTCTCCAGCCCTCCGCGTGGGGGATCGAGGACGGCGGCGTCCACGTCGTGTTCGACCTCGTCGAGCGCCTCTTCGACGAGGTCGGCGATGAAGGTGACGTTGTCGGCCTCCGCCAGATTGTGTTCCGCGTCGTCGACGGCGTCGGGGTTGAGTTCGATGCCGGTGACGTAACCTGCCTCCTCGGCGAGGAAGGCGGTGAAGAGGCCGATGCCGCTGTAAAGATCCACCACCTTCTCGTAGCCCTTCAGATCCAGCGCCTCCAGGACGACGTCGACGAGGACTTCGGCCTGGGCCGTGTTCACCTGGTAGAAGCTCGTCGCGGAGATGCGGAAGCTCCGCTCCTTGAAGACCTCCTGGATGTAGTCGAGCCCGATGAGGGGGGAGCTGGCGGTATCGTGCGTGACCTGGACCACCGAGAGGGGGAAGTCCGCCTCGAGGGAGGACGGCTCTTCGTCGTAGGTCTGCATCACGACCATCATGTCGCCGGTACGCGTGCCCACCCGGAGCTCCATCTGTTCCACGTCGGGTTGGTGCATGTCGAGGGCTTGGTAGAGTTGGCTCTGTAGAGGATGGCTGATGAGGCAGAAGTCGATGGGGACGACCCGGTGGCTGTTGGCCGCGAGGAAGCCCGGATGGCCTTCGTCGGTGGTGCGGTAGCGGGAGTGGTTGCGGTACTCCCAGCCCGTCTCGTCGGGCAGGGGCTCCAGGACCGGAGGTTCCTCAAACTTGCCGATACGCTGAAACTGATCTACGACGACGAGCCCCTTCAGCCGGGCCTGCACGCCGTAGGCGATATGCTGTAATTGGCAGCCCCCGCACTTATCGGGTCCGAAGTAGGGGCAGGGTGGGTCTACGCGTGAGGGCGAGGGCTCCACCACCTCCAGGAGGCGGGCGCGAGCGTAGCGCTTCTCGTCCTCCACCACCTCGACACGAATTCTCTCTCCGGGAATGGCGTAAGGTACGAAGACCACCTTCCCTGCGTGACGTCCGATAGCCTCCCCCCCGTGGGAGAGGGCGAAGGGCTGCAGTTCAAAGGTTTCCCCCATGGTCATAGTTCTCCTTTCATGCGGCTGTCATATACTGAGAAGTGGGAGTTCCCCCTCCATTATAGCCCGGGTGAGAAAAACTTGCGAAAATAGCCCTGTGTGGTATACTCGCCTCGTTAGAGATGGTATTTTGGTTTCTGACGAATTCGGCAGTCTTTGAAAGGAGTTTCTGGCGGTGCTGACTAAGGAAGAAAAGGCTACAATCGTTGAAGAGTACGGTCGCACGCCGGACGACACCGGTTCGCCGGAAGTTCAGGTGGCGATACTGACCAACCGTATCAAGATGTTAACGGAACACCTGAAGGTCCACAAGCATGATGAACACTCTCGGCGTGGTCTGCTCAAGTTAGTAGGCCAGCGTCGTCGTCATCTGGCTTACCTGCAGAAGGTAAGCCCCGAGCGATACCGGCGGTTGATCCAGCGACTTGGCCTACGTAGATAGCAACATTTTGAGCGTTCTCGTACAGACGAGTGGGTGCGGACTTGTCCCATCCACTCGTTTGTGCTATATTTATAATAGAAACGTTATTTAGTTAGGTCGGTCTGACGCCTGACGGAAGTGGGAATTGGGGAGTGGGGTGCACCTGCTGCACAGCAGTTCCCAGTTTCTATCTTCTGGCACGGTAGAACCGACACAGGAGGAAAGTGTACATGTTAGAAGAACATTCGTTTACGGTTCAGCTAGGGGAGCACGAGGTGGAACTCGCCACCGGCAAGCTCGCCGGACAGGCCGGCGGCGCCGTTACCGTGCGCTCCGGCGATACGGTCCTGTTGGCCACGGCCACCATGTCTCGCAGCCCCCGGGAGGGGATCGACTTCTTCCCTCTCACCGTGGACTTCGAGGGGCGGCTCTACGCTGCCGGGCGCATTCCCGGTTCCTTCTTCCGCCGCGAGGGACGTCCCTCGGAGAAGGCCATTCTCACCATGCGCTTGATCGATCGGTCCATTCGTCCGCTCTTCCCCAAGAATATGCGCAACGAGGTTCAGATCATTATCGTGGCCCTCTCGCAGGGTGAGGAGCAGCACTCCGACATCCTCGGGTTGCTCGGCGCCTCCGCGGCTCTGACCATCTCCGACATCTCCTTCGACGGGCCGATCGCTGCCGTGCGCATCGGCTACATCGATGGGGAGCTGCAGGTGAACCCCACCATCTCTGAGATGGAGGAGAGTAGCCTGGATCTGGTCATCGCCGGCAGCGAGGACGCCATCATCATGGTGGAGGCCGGGGCCCAGGAGGTCGAGGAGTCGCTCATGCTCGATGCCCTGGAGCTGGCTCACAAGTCCATCCAGGGGGCCATCCAGACGCAGAAAGAGATGCGCGAACAGGTCGGGAAGCCCAAGCGGGACTATCCCTTCTTCGGCACTCCCGAGGGGTTACAGGAACGGGTGCGCAGCCTGGTCGAGGAGCGTCTCAAGCAGGTCGTCGCCGAGACCACCATCAAAGGGGAGCGGAACGAGGCCCTCAACGCTCTCGAGGAGGAGCTCCAGGAGACCCTGGCCGCCGAGATGGAGGAGCGGGATTGGAGCAAGCGTGAGGTCGGCAAGGCTTTTCACGAAGTGCAGAAGTCGGTCGTCCGCGAGCGCATCCTCAGCGAGGGCCTGCGTCCCGATGGGCGTTCGCCCCACGAGATTCGCTCTCTGGCGGCTGAGGTCAGCCTTGTGCCCCGTCCCCATGGTTCGGGCCTCTTCACCCGCGGGGAGACGCAGGTGCTGAGCCTCGTCACCCTGGGGATGCCCAGTGAGGAGCAGCAGCTGGACGATCTCTTCCCGGAGGAGACGAAGCGCTACATTCACCACTACAACTTCCCGCCCTACTCCACGGGTGAGACCTGGTTCCTGCGCGGTCCAAAACGCCGCGAGATCGGGCACGGTGCGCTGGCGGAGCGGGCCCTGGAGCCCGTCCTCCCCACCGAGGAGCAGTTCCCCTACACCATCCGCGTCGTCAGTGAGGTCATGTCCTCCAACGGCAGCACCTCGATGGCCTCGGCCTGCGCCAGTACTCTGGCTCTCATGGACGCCGGTGTGCCCATCACGGCCCCCGTGGGCGGTATCGCTATGGGGTTGGTGAGCGACGGCGAGCGCTATCGCGTCCTCACCGACATCCAGGGGATGGAGGATCACCTGGGCGACATGGACTTCAAGGTCACGGGGACCCGCGAGGGGATCACGGCCCTGCAGATGGACATCAAGATCAAGGGGGTGACGCGCGAGATCCTCAGCCAGGCATTGGACCAGGCCCGCGATGCCCGCTTGCAGATCATCGACGTCATCGAGCAGACCCTGCCCGAACCCCGGGCGGAGCTCTCGCCCAGCGCGCCGCGCATGCTGACGACCCAGATCGATCCCGACAAGATCGGTACCTTGATCGGCCCCGGCGGCAAGAACATCCGCGCCATCCAGGCCGACTACAAGGTCAACGTCGACGTCGAGGAAAACGGCACCGTCTACGTGGCTTCCGAAGGGAAGGAGGGACGGGCCGAAGAAGCCCTGGCCTACATCGACAAGATGATGGAGGAGGCGAAGGAGGGCAAGATCTACACCGGCAAGGTGGTTCGCACCACCGACTTCGGTGCCTTCGTCGAGGTTCTGCCGGGCACCGACGGGATGGTGCATATCTCGCAGCTGGCCGACCGGCGTGTGGACAGCGTCCAAGACGTCGTCAACGTCGGCGATGAGATCCTGGTCATGGTCACCGGCATCTCCCCTGAAGGCAAGATTCGGCTCTCACGTCAGGCCGTGCTTGAGGGGTGGACGCTGGAGGAGGCCAAGGCCAACGATCGCCCCCAGCGCTCTTCAGGCGGTCGTGGTCGCGGTCGGCGCCGCAGCTGACCCCTCCCTTTCTCATAAATTCGGAAGCGTGGTGGCCGAGCCGCTGCGCTTCCGCTCACAATCCATAGACATCAGATATAGGAGGGCAACATGGCCGAACCGAAGGTCGAGACTTTGGCCGAAACCGACGTGTATGAGGTGTTGAAGATCCGTGGCGAGGAGGGTGAGACTACTTACCACCTCGAGCTGGGGAACGTCACCCTCCACTTCTTTCCGGAGGAGTGGGAGGAGTTCACGGATCTCATGACGCAGGTGATCCGCTAAGAGAATCCGACACCGTATCTGGGGAACGAAGCGCGGGAGGGTACCCTTCCGCGCTTTTCCCTAATTGGGTGGGAAATGTGCTATAATAGGGATATTCGGGGGCCAAGGTAAAGTAACGGTGTTGCCGGCGACTTTGTTCTGTTTGAGAAGCTTGGATTTGACAACCCGAGATCGGAAAATATGTAGTCTGTTTGAAAACTAATTGGAGGGTAAACGCTGTAGTTTGAGGTCCGGTTCCGATGGAATAGTGGAGAGGTTGGAACCTGAAGATTTGGAAAGGTCCCCGGACTATTGTGGGAATTAAGAAGGAACCTAATATGGCAGACAACTTAGAACGATTTACATCAGGATCACGAGAGGTGCTGCACTTCGCTCAGGCGGAGGCGATTCGCATGCGGCACGCTACGATCGGCCCAGAACACATCCTCTTGGGTCTGCTTCTGGAGAGTGAGGGGATTGCGGGGCGCGTGCTGCGGGACATGGGATTGCGTCCGCAGCAGGTACAACGCACCGTCGAACGGCTTTCAGGAGCGACGCCGCTGCGGGGCGACACGCCGAACCTGCGTCACAGCACTGAAGTGCTCCTTACGATTGCTATCGATGAGGCGAAACGCCGTAATGCCCCCATCGTCGACACTCAGCACCTCCTGTTGGCCCTCCTGAGGCAGCAGGAAGGGCTCATTCTGGCGGTCCTGGCCCAGTTTGGCCTGACCGTCGATCTGGTTCGTCGACGGGTCACCCAGGTGATGCCTGTCCATCCAACGGAGATGCAGGCTTCCACGAGTGCATCGCGCCCGAGTCGCCGCCGTAAACAGCGCGGACCTGATGATTCGCTGTTGGAGCAGATGGCTATCGACCTGACGGCACGCGCCGAAGAGGGCATCCTCGATCCTGTGATCGGCCGTCAGAAGGAGATCGAACGGGTCATCCAGATTCTCGCCCGCCGCACCAAGAACAATCCGGCTCTTATCGGGGAGCCCGGCGTGGGCAAGACGGCGATTGTCGAGGGTCTGGCCCAGCGTGTGGTCGCCGGTGGGGTTCCCGGTCCCATTCTGGGGAAGCGGGTCATCCAGCTGGACATCGGCTCTTTGGTTGCCGGCACGATGTACCGCGGCCAGTTCGAGGAGCGCCTGAAGAAGGTCTTGGAAGAGCTGCAGGGCTCCAACACTATCGTCTTTATCGACGAGGTGCACATGCTGGTCGGCGCCGGCTCGGCAGGCTCCTCCATCGATGCTGCAAACATCCTCAAGCCTGCCCTGGCACGTGGCGAACTTCAGTGCATCGGCGCGACGACGTTGGACGAGTATCGTAAGCACGTGGAGTCTGACGCGGCCCTCGAACGCCGCTTCCAGCCGGTGATGGTGGAAGAGCCGACGGGGGAGGAGACGCTGGAGATTCTACGGGGGATCAAGCACGCCTACGAGCAGCACCATGGGCTGCGCATCAGCGACGAGGCGTTACAGGAGTCGGTGCGGCTCTCCGCACGTTACGTCACCGAGCGTCATCTGCCTGACAAGGCCATCGATCTCATGGATGAAGCGGCTTCCCGGGTGCGCATGTACAAATCGCCCAGCTCCTTGCAGCTGCGCGACATCTTCGAGGAGCTGCAGGCGGTGCGCATCAAGCGGGCGCGTTTGACCCTGGAGACCGGGATTGTGGAGCGCAACGCGCTCGATGCCCAGGTCGATTCCCTCGAAGAGCGGATGGAGAACCTGCGCGTAGAGCAGTCTCAGGACGAGGATCTGCTCGTGGAGCCCGAGGACATCGAGGAGATCGTCGCCATGTGGACGGGTATCCCCGTCAGCCAGCTGGCGCAGGAAGAGAGCCAGCGTCTTATGGACATGGAACTGGAGATCGGCAAGCGGGTCGTCGGTCAGGATGAGGCCATCGTCCGCATCGCGAAGGCGGTGCGCCGCGCCCGGGCCGGGCTCAAGGATCCCCAACGTCCCATCGGCTCCTTCATCTTCTTGGGCCCGACGGGGGTGGGCAAGACGGAGCTCTCCAAGGCACTGGCGGAGTTTCTCTTCGGCAGCGAGGAGGCGCTCGTCCAACTCGATATGTCGGAGTTCATGGAGCGCCACTCGGTAGCCCGTCTGGTCGGTGCGCCTCCGGGGTACGTCGGGTATGATGACGCCGGGCAGCTGACCGAAGCCATTCGGCGCCGCCCCTACTCCATTATCGTCTTTGACGAGATCGAAAAGGCCCATCCGGATGCCTTCAACATGCTCTTGCAGATCATGGAAGAGGGTGTGCTCTCCGACGCCCGCGGGCGCAAGGTCGACTTCCGCAACGCCATCATCATCATGACCTCGAACGTCGGCGCTCAGGAGATCCGGCGTCAGAGCGGGCTCGGCTTCCAGATCGAGGCTCAGAGCGCCGAGGACGGACAGCACGAGTACGACGATATGAGCCGCAAGCTCCAGGCAGAGCTGCGCCGTCTCTTCCGGCCCGAGTTCTTGAACCGGGTCGACTCCATCGTGATCTTCCGCGCTCTGAATATGGAGGCCATCCGGCAGATTGTGGAACTGGAGATTGACAAGGTGCGGGTGCGGTTGCGGGAGAACGGGCTGGATTTGGAGCTCACCGATGCAGGTCGGGACTGGCTTGCCGAGGAGGGCTATAACGAGGAGTATGGCGCGCGACCGCTGCGCCGTCTCATTCAGGAGGAGGTGGAGACGCCCCTCTCCGACGCCCTGCTTACCGGCGACTTTACCTCGGGCGATCTGGTGGTCGTGGACGCCGACGAGAGCGGTCTGGTCATCCGCCAGGCCGAGGAAGAACCCGAACCCATCGCTTCGTAGTTGTTCTGGCGGTACATTTCAGAGGGCGGTGCAAGCGCACCGTCCTCTTTGCTTTTCAAGCGGGTCTACAATGCCCGGCCGGCTTCTGCTATCAGGGCGGCAACGACCTCGTGGGCCGGCAGTCCACCGGGATTGCGAAAGATCTGGGTACCACAGACGAGGAAGTCAGCGCCCAACTCTACCATCTTCCCCACGGTAGCGGTGGTGATCCCCCCCTGGATCTGCAACGTTCCCTCGAAGTTGGAGCGGATCCACGTTGCATAGCTCCGGAGACGGGCCTGCCCTGCTTCCGGGCTGGACCAACTGGAGCGCGCTCCTGTGCCTACCGCTTGGAGGGTGAGCATGCCCACCCTTCGAAGGACGGGCTCCAACTTCGCCAGCACAGCGTCCACCGGCTCGGCCGGGCGATTCACGCTGCCCACGGTCTCGATGACGGGGCTGGCGACGGCGCCTGTGGCTCGGATCTCCTCAACGAGGGCCTCGAGAGCCGGAGCCGCTACCGCCTCCAGCTGGAAGCAGACGGCACCGGCTCCCACCCCCGCGTAGTCCCGGAGGCGCGCCCGTGGGGCGTCGGTCAGCAGGTGGAGATTGAGAAAGGCATCGCGCTCGCGCACGAAGGTGTTGAGGCGCTCGAGAAAGGCGGGGGTGAAGAGGGACACGTTGAGATCCGGTCGCCGGTGTACGAAGCCGCCGTAGTCGGGGAAGTTCACGTCGACGTGGAAGGTTCGCACGCCGTGTTCCAGCAGCTCGGCGACCTCCTGCCAGACCCGCTCCTGGAGCACCTGAGCGGGTCGGTGGGCGACGAGCCCATCGGTGATGGTGATCAGTGCCGGGTTGATGCGCGCGGCGTCGCCTGAGACGCCGTAGAAGCGTTGGGCAGGGGTCATCCCTCTTCTTCCCCCAGGCGCGCCCGCGGATGCGTCTGGTGATAGATCTCCTGTGCCCGGCGCTGGGTGACGTGGGCGTAGATCTGGGTCGTCTGGAGGTTCGTGTGTCCCAGAAGCTCCTGGACCACGCGCAGATCAGCACCGCCCTCGAGGAGGTGGGTGGCGAAGGTGTGGCGCAGCAGGTGGGGGGTGACCGTCTCCTCGATCCCTGCTGCGATGCCCGCCTTGCGGACTCTGGTGCTGATGGAGCGCACCGACAGGCGTCCTCCGAAGCGGTTGAGAAAGAGAGCGCGGGTCGTTTTCGTGCTCGCCAGTTCCGGACGTCCCACCTGCAGGTAAGCCCGTAGGGCTCCTACGGCAGGGCGCCCGATCATCACCAAGCGCTCCTTGTCACCCTTGCCGAGCACCCGCATCTCACCATGATCGAGATCTAGATCGCGAAGATCGAGGCCACCGAGCTCACTCACGCGCACACCCGAAGCGTAGAGGGTCTCGAGGATGGCCCGATCCCTGAGGCCCTGGGCTGTGCTCGTGTCCGGGGCCGCCAAGAGGCGATCGACCTCCTCGTGGGTCAGGTAGCGGGGCAGCTTGCGAGGGATGCGGGGTGCGTAGATCCGGCGAAAGAGATTTTGCTCCCACGCTCTAGCGCGGACCAGAAAGTCGCCGAAAGCACGCAGCTCAAAGACACGCCGGGCAACGCTGGCCCGTACGTACCCCTCATCGTCGAGGGCCGCGAGGTGCTCACGGACCAGGCCCCGTTCCAATTCGTGGAGGTGGGTGATTCCCTGCTCTGCGCAGTAGTCGAGGAACTGCTCGATGTCGGTGTTGTAGTTCTTGACGGTGTAGTAGGAGGCGTTTTCGCGTTCGAGGTGCTCCAGGTAGCGCTGCAACCATCCTCTGAGCGTGGTCATCTTTCTTGACAGACCCTAAGTAGGAGGGTAGAGGTCAGGCCTCCATCTCCTCCTGGAGTTGGTCGTAGACCCGCATGATGTTGGCAACGTGGAGTTGGTGGCTGGCCACACCCAGCGGGACGCGCTGCAGGCCGCAGGTCTCCAGGGGAATGTCCCAGATGAGATCCCGCGGGTCGCCCGCTTTGAGAACCTGGCGGGCTTGTTCCTCGACACAGGTGATGTACTCAATGTAGAGATCCATGACCGTGTCCACCTCTCCCCGCAGGATGACCTCTCCGTGTCCTTGTACGATGGTCTCCGGCTCCAGATCCTTGATCTTCTCGAGGGTCTGGATCTGGGTGCGCCAATCACCGCCGGCGATGATCGGGATAGCCATGGTGGCATCTCCACTGAAGAGCACCCCTTCCTCCTCGAGGAGGACACCGGTGTTGTCGGCGCTGTGTCCGGGGAGGTGGACGAAGCGGAAGGTCCGATTACCCGCGCTCACGAAGAGGTTCTCTTCCGCAAAGGTGATGGTTGGATAGCGCAGAACGACCTCGTCAAAGGTCGGGTCACTCTCCCGGGCCTCGGCGAGGGAGGCCTCGCCTACCTCCAGGAGCTGCTGGCGCGTCATCTCGTTGGCAATCACATCGAGGTGCTCGGGGAAGGCGGAAAGACCGTAGACGTGATCCATGTGGTAGTGGGTAAGCATGAGAGAGTGGAAGCGCCCATGCCCCCGGGTATCAAGAAAGCGGGCAATCTGGCGGGCCTCATCGGGGAAGGGTAGGGCGTCGATCACGACGGTGCCCTCTTTGGTCAAGACTGCCGAGGAGTTGACGAGTGCGTAGCGCTCACTCGTAAAGACGAAGATCTCTTCGGTAACGCGTTCCCAATACATTCGGTGTCCTCTGCGCATGACGCGCACGCCCGCAGGCGTGCGCATTTTAGTTTGTACCACCTGCAGAATAACATACCCGAGAGGGAAAGTCAAGGCGGCTTGACATAACCACAGCGGTTCAGGGGAACAAAAAAGCCGCCACCCCGAAGGTTGCGGCTAAAAATGAGACATCCCCACTGTGCCGTGCGCCGTTGGTTTTGACCCTGCAATCGCAGGTGGGTAGCCTACCTATGGATTGGCCTTGCCCGAAGGCTATCGCCTCACCACCAGGACGCGGCTCCCTTATATCAAGGTGTTGGCTCAAAACCCCATCTCGGCATCACGCACACAGTAGGGTGTCACGTCAGTATGATACCATATCTGTAGCAGATGACAAATGCAGCTTCAAAAGACCGTCAAGGCTTCCCGCATCAGGCGGAGCCAGTTTCTGTTCAGGATCGCCTCGATATCCTCGGCGGCGTATCCGCGCTCCTTCAGGAGCCCTGCTATTTTACCCAGGTCGGCACTACTGTCAAGGGAAGCGGGGACGGATTCGACACCCAATCCTCCATCGAAGTCCGAGCCCAGGCCCACATGGGCCGCACTTCCCACCAGCTGGCAGACGTAGTCGATGGCTTCGACGACCCGGTTCAGGGGCAGACGGGGCTCACTCTTCTTCCAGCCCGGTTCCAGCATCGGATTGAAGGGGACGATGCCGACGAGCCCGCCGCGCTCGGCCAGGACGCGGATGAGCGGGTCGGGCAGCTGCCGGGGAGTGTCGACGAAGGCCCGGGGATTCGCGTGGGAGGCTACGACGGGACCCGGATAGCGGTCGAGGGCCTCGTAGGCAGCCTCCTCCCACATGTGGCTGAGGTCCAGCAGCAGGTTCAGATCCGCCATCGCGTGCAGCAGCGTCCGTCCTGCGTCGGTGAGGGGACCGGGGTTGGCATTCCCTCCGGCGTAGATGGTTCCGGCAGCCCAGGTGGGGCCCACACCGCGCAACCCCATCTCGGCCCAGGTGCCAACTTCATCGGGCTGGCGGAGGGGAGCCGCACCCTCCATCACGATGAAGATGCCCAAGATCGGGGAGTCCGTCTCCCAGGAGCGAAGGACCGCATCGAGGTCCGAGAGAGCTCGGACGATCCGTACCCGTTCATCTTCGTCCTCCAGGCGACGGTAGAAGTCTATCTGGGCCTGTGCTTGCTCGTGAGCTTGCTCACGGTTGTGATAGACCTGGGGTTCGCTCTTCCAGCTCTTCCAGGCGGGTGCCACGAAGAGGGTGCCACCGATGACGGCAACCTCCCCTTCGAGCAGGGTAGGGATGCTGGCGAGACAGGTGCCCGTGTAGTTGCCGGGGGGCGGATTACGGCGTTCGGCGGCTCGGATCTCCGCCACAGGACGGCGTACATCTCTCCCTAATACGACGGCGTTGTAAGCCAGATCCAGATGCCCATCTACAATGATCATCTCTGCGTTGCCTCCCTTACGGTGTAGGGCGGAGTATAGCCCTTAGGGGGCGGTTGACAAGCTCCGCGGCTAGCGGGTATACTCTGCATAGTCTGAGATGGAGGTGGGGCGTGGCGGAACAAGGACGCAGGCTGATGCTGCTGATGGAGGCGGGGCCCGACGCGGGCGCCCTCCTCGATTTGGAAGCGGGGACGATCACCCTGGGGCGCGGGGTGGACAACGACGTCGTTCTCGACCACGCCGAGATCTCCCGCCACCATGCGGAGGTCGGGGTCTCTCCCCTGGGTACCGTCGTCTTGAAGGACCTCAACAGTACGAACGGTACCTTCATCGAGGGCGAGCCGGTCAGCGGGACTGTGCGTCTCTACCCTGACCAATCCTTCTCGCTGGCGGACGTGGCGCGCTTCCGGCTCATTGCTCCCCAGACGGTGTCCCCTTCACCGCAACCACCTCCGGCCTCCGCTCTTCCGGAAGTGGAAGAGCCCTTGGAGGAGGACACATCTACGCCGGTACCGCAGACCAAGTCGCCGCGCTGGCTCTACGTCCTCATCATTGGTATGGCCCTGCTTATCTGCCTCTTTCTCCTGCTGGGTGTCTACCTGTGGTTCGCTCCCATCGCCTTTTGGGAGACCTTGCTCGATCCACTGGGTATTCAATTGCCCTAGCCTGGCCGATTTGGGGTGTTGCTAACCCTCCGGCCGTAAATGAGCACCTCACTTGACGTGTGAAGGAACACTAGATCTCGATGATCTTGAGGGCCAGATCAGCCGTAGTGACGGGCTTTACACCCCGTTCCGCTTCAATGATCTGCCCCTCGGCGTCAACGGCAAAGTGGCTGCGGATGATCCCTTCGTCCGCCACTCCGTAGGCCTCTGCGACCTCGTGGTCCGGGTCGGAGAGGAGGATGAAGGGGAGATCGTACTTCTCACGAAACCTGCGCAGATCTTCAGGTTCGTCAGGGCTGATGCCGATCACAACGGCGTCCTGAGCGGTGATGGTTGCGTAGTTGTCGCGGACACTGCAGGCCTGTTGGGTGCAGCCTGGAGTGTCGGCTTTGGGATAGAAGTAGATAATGACCTTCTGACCCCGGAAGTCGGAGAGGGAGACCTCCTCCCCCCGATCCGAGGTGAGGGTGAACTCAGGTGCGGGATTGCGCTGTTCAATCATGAGTAGCTCCTTCGGATAGTAAGTTTGACTCTACTGAAGCAAGGCTAGCTAACCGCAGAGAGCGCCAAGAACGCAAAATTGAGATACAGATTATTAACTCATCGAGGCGTAAACTTTAGAAATATTAAGTTGTCTTTGCGACATCTGCGTCCTTTGCGGTTCATCCCCCTTCTTTCAGGGAAGTCACGTTTCCAAAAAGAGAAAGATTGCTGTACTCGGCGGGTTCGGACGGTCATGATCCAGATATATTATAATATACCCATCTTATAAAATCAAGCTTTACGCCTGGTTTGCCTGTGGTACAATGCTCTGGGGTATTGAGCGTTGTACAACCTTCTAGAGGATCGCAACGCCGCAAAGAGGTGAACTCCCATTCACCTGTACGCCGACCCGAAGACGAAGGAGGCAGCGTCGATGATTGAGTGGCTCAAGCGTGCGAGCGAGTTCCTGGCAAGACACAAGGGGCTCCCTGTGCTGGTTGGCGTGGGGATGGTAGTGCTCAGTCTGTTCTTTCAGCTGCTGCCGTCCTGGCCTCTCATCGGTTGGTTGGCGGATACGGACCTTTTCCTACACCTGGGGGT
The DNA here is from genome assembly GCA_034437215.1 of Anaerolineae bacterium. Lineage (GTDB taxonomy): Bacteria > Chloroflexota > Anaerolineae > B4-G1 > SLSP01 > DAOTVC01. The sequence continues at coordinate 76,734 of DAOTVC010000079.1, forward strand.
CATCGTCGGCTTGGTGGGCATCCTCATCGGCGATGCACTCTAGCTAGAATCGATTTGCAGGGCTCACGACAGTCAACGAGACTGTCGTGAGCCCTTTTCTGTCTCTCTTATGCCTCCTTGGGTGGGTTGCCTCTGCCCATAGTTTGCACTACACCCCCTGCTCCTCCAAAAGTTGTCATTTTTGTAAAATAGCTGTATCCTAAATAGGAAGCCCCCTTCACCCCGTGGTCGTATGAGAGGAGGTCATGATGAAACGGGTGTTTTTAGTCGTAGTGGTATCCCTGCTGTTGTTAGCTCTAGCGCCTGTAAGCACAGCCCAAACTCGCGCTCCTTCCCAAGGGATCTTGTGTGCGCACATCGTGCGCCCAGGCGAGACCGTCTTCTGTATCGCGCGCGCTTATGGTGTCGCTCCCTACGCTATCGTCCAGGAAAATGCTCTACTCTCGCCCAATCTCATCTATCCGGGCTTGACCTTGCGCATCCCCAACATGCCGGCACAGTTGCCGCCGGGTCCCATCTGCGTCCGTCAGTGTGAGGGAACCGTAACGCCCACTCCTATCCCGGATGCGCTGCAATGTGGTGGCTGTGCGTGCGCCGCCGAGCACAACGTGCTCTATGGAGAGACTCTCACGTCCATTGCCGTCTCCTACGGGGTCAATCTGTGGACGTTGGCGCGTTGCAACTGCATTCGCAACCTCAATTTTATCGCTGCGGGCGAAGAGCTCTGTGTTCCTTCTGGGGATTAAGAGCTTCTCCATTCTGTCTACCCAACATACCATTGTATAGAGGAGGTAATTGATGAGTTTCGCTGACAACATCCAACATGATGACTGGAAGAACGAGAAGCACGTACCGGTGATCGAGCTGCCCGAACAGATCAGGGCCGGAGAGCCCTTCAAGGTTACGGTGGTAGTAGGGAAGGAGATCCCTCATCCCAACACTACGGAACACCACATCGAGTGGATCGACGTCTACTTCAAGCCCGAGAGTGGCAAATTCATCCACCAGGTAGGGCACTTCGATTTCGTCGCCCACGCCGCCTCGGTTCAGGGGCCAAACGAGGGACCGGTGCTCTGCAATCCCCACGTGGTCCTGGATATGACCATCAAGGAGCCCGGTACGCTCATTGCCCTGGAGTTCTGCAACATTCACGGTGTTTGGGAGAGCACGACAGAGGTTCGGCTGAGCTGACGGATCTACGTCTATGTCTATGTCTATCCGAGGAGAGGGGGGGGAGGGGACGGAGCGCTGTCCGCCTCCCCTCCTTTGGCACTGTTGCGACGCAGTTCACCCCTTACAGTAAAGGAGCGAAAAGATGCCCGAATTTGCTAACCCTTTTAGTGGCAAGATACCCGAGCGCAAACTGACTAAATCCGAATTGATCCGCGCCATTCGCCTGAACATTGCTGCAGAACACGAGGCAGTTCACCTGTATATGGCCCACGCCGATGCTACCGATAACGCGGTCGCGAGGAAGATCCTCATCGACATCGCCAACGAGGAGCGGGAGCACATCGGCGAGTTCATGGTGCTGCTGGATATCCTGACCGACGGTGAGGAAGCCGAGTGGTTAGCCAGCGGTCGTGAGGAGGTCCACGAGATGCTTGCGGGTGAGGGGGAGAGCTCCCCTGAAGGTGGCGCTGGAGAAGAGCCCACGATCGGTTCACTGCGCTCTTAACGGACTGTAACTTCTGGAAAGGAGATAATCCATGCCAAACAAGTACTTGGCGCGCGAGGATGCGCCTTTTGGATCGGAACTGTGGAATCAGCTGGATAAGGTGATGAAGGATGCGGCCAAGGCGCAGCTCGTAGGCCGCCGGCTGCTGGATGTGGAAGGGCCTTATGGCTTGGGGTTGAAGGCCATACCGCTGCCCGACCCTGAGATTGAAGGCGACTCAGGTATCACCATTGGGGGGATGTTGCCCCTGGCCTGGATCGAGAGGGTTTTCACGTTGGGGGTGCGGGACCTGGCCGCCTACGAACGGGATCAGGTCGTTCTGAGCACCAGCCGCGTCGCTGAGGCCGCCGTCGAGGTAGCACGCCTGGAGGATGAGCTGATCTTCCGGGGAGCGCAGGGGATGGATGGGCTGATGACGGTTGAGGGTGCGAACCACGTCAACCTCTCGGGCTGGGAGGAGGTGGGTACCGCTGCCGATGACATCATCGGGGCCATTACCACCCTGGACGAAGCCGGTTTCCACGGCCCGTACACTCTGGCGCTGGCGCCCGGACGCTACAACGCGCTCTTCCGCCTCTACGGGCAGCAGAATCGGAGTGAGTTGGAGCACATTCGGATGATGGTGACGGATGGCGTCTATAAGGCTCCCATCCTCGACGACGGGGGTGTCCTGGTCGCTACCGATCGCCTCTCTGCGACGATTATCCTGGGGCAGGATATGACGGTAGGCTTCATCGGTCCCGTCGGTCCGCGAATCGAGATGACGATCTCCGAAAGCCTCACCCTGCGTATTCGGCGTCCGAACGCCATCTGCGTCCTAGGGTAGTTGTGGATGGGAACACGTGGGTCGGCGCGCTCCGGCCCACGTGTTTGTTCCCGGGTCCATGCGCCACGATTGACAAGCCGGTCACCTTGATTATAATGTAGATAAACATATATTTAATAGGGTGATCGTTGCACGGTCGGCTGAGGTTCTAGGCCATCTTGTCCTCTCCCGAATCTTGGAGTGATTTGACAGAGGACGAGTCCTGCGCACCACATACAATCACTATTCACAAGGAGGTACGTTCATGGATTGGCTGGACACACTTAACAAGGCGATGAAGTTAGAGCAGGACGGACGGAGATTTTACCTTCAGGCTGCACAGATGAGCGATGATGCGGAGGCGCAGGAGATGTTCCGCCGTTTAGCCGACGACGAGCTCAATCACTATAACTACCTGCAGCGTGAGTATGCCTCGCTCCTCTGCGATGAGCGTTGGTGTGTTATCCCTGAGTTGGAGGGTGTAGAGCCCGTGGACGTCGAGCAGCCCATCTTTCCTGAGAAGGATCTCTCCGAAGCGCTGGGGGAGGACGCCACGCTAGAAAATGTTCTCATCTTTGCTCTCGACGCGGAGGACAAGAGTATCAAGCTCTACCAGGAGAGTGCCGATAAGGTCCAGGACCCGCAGGCCAAGGAGCTTTTCAGAAAGCTCTCTGCTGCGGAGATGGGACACTTTTCCACGGTTATGCAGCGCTATGAATCATTCTTCGGTTATCCTCGTTAGGATAAACCTCGATTCAGACTGTTCGAACGCCATTCCAAGTAAAGGAGGAAAGCATGGAGAACGAGTTCTACTATGCACAGGTAGGACAGCCGGCCCCCAACTTCACCGTCAAGGGCCTCGTCGGTGAAAAGATCCAGGACGTCAGCCTCGATGACTACGAGGGCAAGTGGGTCGTGCTCTTCTTCTATCCGGGCGACTTCACCTTTGTCTGCCCCACCGAGCTGGTCGCCCTCGCCGAGCGGTATCAGGAGTTCCAGAATGTGGGTGTCGAGGTCTTGGGCTTCAGCGTCGACTCCCCGCACGTTCACAAGGCCTGGCAGGAGCACGAGCTCTCGAAGATGGTCGAGGGTGGAATTCCCTATCCGATGCTCTCCGATAAGGGGGGCGAGGTGGGGGAGATGTACCTGGTGTACGATCCTGAGGCGGGTATTGATCTGCGCGGGTTCTTCATTATTGATCCCGATGGAATTCTGCAGGTCGCCGAGGTGCTGAACGAGTCCATGGGGCGGGATGTGAGCGAGATGTTACGGTTGATTCGGGGCGCGCAGTACGTCTATTCGCGCCGCGATGAGGCTCTGCCCGCTTGCTGGCAGCCGGGTCAGCAGACTCTCAAGCCGGGTGAGGAGCTCGTCGGTAAGGTCTGGACGACCTGGAAGACCTAGTTTTAGGCCTAGCTACCGGTGCATAAGAGGCTGAGCTAGCCCCCCGGGGGGCTAGCTCAGCCTCCCGTCAGGAGAGGAGAGATCGTGAGCAAGCTGAAGGAGATGCATACGCCGATTTTTTGGGCAGAGGGTCATCCGGGACCCCTCTCCCGGGAGGGATGGCAGGTTCAGATCACCGGCCTGGTGGAGGAACCTACTACCTTTACCTTTGACGAGCTTCTCTCCTTGTCCAGGTCGGTCGCCGACGCACGTTTGACCTCGGTCACCCGTTGGTCGGTGCGGGGGAACTGGGGCGGTGTCCACCTGCGAGAGATCTTCGACCGCGTGGGGCTGAAGCCGGAGGCCTCCCACGTCAACTTCATCTCCTATCGCCAGATCTACACGACCGCCATCCCGCTGGAGGTCGCGCTGCGAGAGCGAACGTTGCTGGCCTACGAGTTCGACGGCGAGCCTCTATCCTCCGACTACGGCGGGCCTATCCGGGCCTTCGTCCCCTATCTCTGGGGGTACAAGTCTGCCAAGAGCGTCGTCGGTGTGGAGCTCTTGGATCGTGCGCTGCCCGGATATTGGGAGGTGAGGGGCTATCCCGACGACGCGCAGATCCAACCGGGGCGGGTCCACGACGTCAACACCCATCGTTGGCGCCAGATGCCCGGAGGTGAAGTGCGGGAGTTTCTGGACTGAGCATGCCCGAGCTACCCGAAGTCGAAACGATTGTGCGCAAACTGCGACCTCACCTGGAGGGGCGCGTCTTCACGGAGGTCGAGCTGCTCTGGGAGGGCGTGGTGGATCGCCCCGACGCTGTGTCCTTGTGCGAGCAGACGGTGGGGGCCAAGATCGTAGCACTCGGGCGGCGGGGCAAGTTCTTGATCTTCACTCTGGAGAGCGGAGCGCATCTGCTCATTCACCTGCGGATGACGGGCAAGTTTCTGGTCCACCCACCCGGTGAGGAGCCCGAAGATGACGTCCACACTCGCGCCCTCTTCAGAATGGACGACGGCACCGGGTTGGTCTACGTCGATACCCGTAAGTTCGGGCGTTTCTACCTCGTGGATGATCCGGAGGAGGTGGTGGGCGCGCTGGGCCCCGAGCCGTTGGGGGAGAGTTTCACGGCGGAGACCTTTGCGGAACGTCTGGTGGGCAGGCGGGGCGAGATCAAACGGCTGTTACTCAACCAGCACTTTATCGCCGGATTGGGGAACATCTATGTCAGCGAGGCGCTTTGGGAGGCGGGCATCCATCCCGAGAGGACGGCAGACACTCTGACCGAGGAGGAGATCCGTCGCCTGCACAGGGCCATCACAGAGGCGCTGAGGGCGGGTATCTGCAATGGAGGGACGAGCCTGCAGGACCGCCAGTACGTCTATCCCGACGGCGCGCTGGGGCGACACCAGGAGCGGCTCGTGGTCTATGATCGAGAGGGTGAGCGCTGTCCGCGTTGCGGATACACCGTGGAGCGTATCGTCCAGGGGCAGAGGAGCACCTACTTCTGCCGCGTCTGTCAGCCCTCGTCGTCCGTTGAGAATGAGAGTGGTGGCTCACGTAAGTAACCATACTTTGTAAAGGAGAGTAGCGATGGAAGAGACGACCCTGCATGTCAAGGGGATGAGCTGCAAGATGTGCGTCAAGCACGTGACGGAGGCCCTGGAGGGCATCAACGGCGTGCAGAAGGCGCAGGTGAGCCTGGATGAGGAGACGGCACACGTCCGGTACGATCCCAACCGGGTGAACTTCGAGCAGTTCCGCGACGCTGTCGCCGAGGCCGGCTACGAAGTCGTCGAATGAATCTCCGTGCTTGAGGGCTCCAGGATCCGCGGATGCTGGAGCCTTGCCCTACCAGGCTTGAGGGGCGGGGGCGCGCTGGGCCAATCGGGACTTCACAAAGAGCCACGGAGCTCCCCAGGTCACCCAGAGCCCTACGAGGAGGTAACGGATAAAGCGTAGAAGGTAGAAGGGTTCCAGACCCTCGAAGAGCGCACGCAGCCCTCCCCAGAGCACCAGGAGACCCATCACCCCTACGATGAAACGGAGAGCGCGTTTCCACCAGAGCCCCTCCGCTGTGAAACCTACCCGGCGGCGCTCCAGCAGAAGGCCGAGACCCGTGCCCAAGAAGATAGCTGCAACCATAATGCCTCCCTTATCCATGCTCGGATAGAGGAGCAGGAGGGCAAAGGGGAGCAGTATGGCGGTGCTCAGCAGCGCCTCAAAGCGCATCTCGGCCAACCGGGCCTCTACAGCGGGTTCCAGCCAGAGGTAGAGGAGCAACGCCGCCGCCCCCAGCAGGTAGCCTCCCAGCAGGTCGGTGGGGAAGTGCACGCCCAGGTAGATGCGGGAGAGGGGGATGAGCCCCATGAGCAGGGCCGCCAGCGCGGTGGCCCACCGGCGCTTCAACTGTGTTGCCAGATAGCCCCAGATGACGACGGCACTCTGAGTGTGTCCGCTGGGAAATCCTCTGCCCTCCGTAGCAAAGAGCATGCGAACCCGGGTATCGTATTCGAAGGGCCGGGGCTGGTTAGCCAGAACCTTGGCTGCGTTGTTCAGATAGAGAGAAAGAAGAAAGAGGATCGTCACTCGGACGCCCAGTGTACGATCGAGGCACCAGTAGATACCGGGGAGGAGTAACAAAAGGAAGATCTCCTCGCCCAGAAAGGTGAAGAAGGAGAAGGGTAGATCCAAGGTTGGGTTGAACTGTTGGAGCCAGAGCACGATCTCGATGCCCCAGTTCAAGATGTTTTCCATGTTAGAGCTCCTGTCTCCTGTCCGAGTTTTCGCAGCACGAAGATGATACCATCACCGCGCCAGATTGTCACGAAGAAAGAGGGGATCTTTGCTGTCTACAGAGTTCCGCATGACGCGTGAGAAGAGGACGGTTGAAGCCATGATACGCCTTTACTGCCAGGGCGAACATGGTAGATCCAAAGGCCTCTGCCTCGAGTGCCGGGCGCTGCTCGATTACTCCCTGGCGCGTCTGGAGCACTGTCCCTTTCAGGAGGGGAAGACCACCTGCGCTAAGTGCCCCGTACACTGCTACCGGCCCGAGATGCGGGAGCGGGTGCGCACCGTGATGCGTTACGCGGGCCCACGGATGCTCTACCGGCATCCCGTCCTGGCGCTTCTTCACCTGCTCGATGGTCTGCGCGGCGAGCCCCAGAGGGAGAAGTAGCTCGCCTGGCTCTGCTCCTGCCAGTGGCGTTGTGAAGTGCATGCGACGTACTCAAGACGAGAGATGAGAAAGGGGAAGATCAGTGACCGAGAAGCATGTGGTGCTCCTGCACGGATTTACGTCCTCCGGAAAGTCAGCCAAGGCCCGCTATCTGCGACACAAGTTCGAGTCGCTGTCGGAGGTCTCCTTCACGGCCTTCGACTTCAATCCCACCCGCAAGGACTTCGAGTATCTCACGGTGACGGGGATGATTGACCGGTTGCGGCAGTACCTCCTCGACCACGAGGTAGAGCAGCCCTATCTCATCGGCAGCTCCCTGGGGGGGCTGGTGGCGCTGCGCTATGCACGGCGTTACGGGGCGGAGCGGTTGCTGCTCCTGGCGCCACTCCTCGCCTATCGCTCGTTGGGCATGAGCGAGGAGGTCCTGGAGTGGTGGCGCAAGCAAGGCCGGATCAAGATGGAGCACTATGCCTTTGCGGAGCGCGTGCCGCTGCGCTACGCCTTTCACCGTGATGGGTTGGAGTACCGGGAGCAGGTCGAGCCACCGGCGCCGCTGATGATCATCCACGGGCGTGATGATGCGGTGATCTCTATCGAGAAGAGCCGGGAGTACGCTGCGAAGTACGAGGGGCGGGTAGAGCTCGTCGAGGTGGACTCGGACCACCGTTTGCACGATCAGTTGGATACGATCTGGGAGCGGGTACGAACCTTTCTCCTGGCTTAGGACGTCTGACCAAATTTCCAGTTTATGCTATAATGGTGCTGTGGTGGGGCGTGGCCAAGCGGTAAGGCAACGGACTTTGAATCCGTGTATCGGGGGTTCGAATCCTCCCGCCCCAGCCAAAAGAGCCGCCCTCGGGAAAACCCGAGGGCGGCTTGCTGGTGTACCAAGTACTCACACTGCCAGCGGCATACATACCTCTTGTGTCATCAAAGGCATGAGGTCAGAGCCATAAGATGTTGAGCGGCGCGCGAACCGTCGGATTGAATGTTTGACCATTTTTGCAAACTCCATATACTTAGGGTGACAAGAAAATAGCCCCACGGTGTAGCCGCACCTGGGGCAACGGCCAGACCGGTAGCGCGGCCTAGCACCCCTAGTGTAATCCCTCGCCCACCGGTGTCAACTTGATGGTATTGCCCTGCCAGTCGCTGCAGGCGACCTCGCAGAGGAGGCAATCCACTGGTCGGTGGGTGTATGCCTTGGGCGATCTGTCTTTGATCAGATTTCATCTTCTGTGCGTTCATGTTTTCACTGATGCTTGGTTCAAGGAGTAATTTTGTGCAGCGAAATCCAGATGATCATGCAAATTCCATACCCGGAGGAAATGTGGCTTACGCACATACACGCAATGACCAAGGAAAGCGTCATGATTTGGTTGAACATCTCCTGGATGTGGCAAAGCTTTGCTCACGATCTGCCGCGCCGTTCGGTGCCTCAAGATTAGCTTACTACCTGGGACTATGGCATGATACCGGCAAGTTTGATCCCGGCTTCCAGAACTACCTGTTGGAGGCTGAAGCTGGCAGGCGTAGACGAGGCCCCGATCACAAAGCGGCTGGTGTGCAAATTGCCCTTGGGCAGAATCTTGGCCCCCTTGCCCTGCTGCTTCAGGGACACCACGGCGGCCTGAAAAATAGGCAGGATCTAAAACGGTGGCTCAAAAAGCATGCCGCTGCAACCAGCACCGCGCTCGGCTTGGCCGAAGAGTTCATCCTTTTACCCGATTCACCTCTTGGGTTTCCAAAATACATTGCCTCAGAATCAGAGATGGAATTCTTTCTGCGTATGCTTTTCTCAGCGCTAGTGGATGCCGATTTTCTGGATACGGAACGACACTTCAGCGCAGATCAGAGCGGATACCGTGGGAGTGGCATCACATTGAATGACCTATGGACGCGATTCCAGGAAAACCAGCGTCAATTCGATGAAGTGCCGGACACTTTGGTTAATCGCCATCGGCGACAGATTTATAAGGCCTGTGTTGAGGCCGCGACGCTGCCACCGGGCCTCTTCCGTCTGACGGTACCCACCGGCGGGGGCAAGACCCGATCCGGCATGGGCTTTGCACTACGCCACGCTCTGGAGCACGGTCAACGGCGCATCGTGGTCGCGGTTCCATTTATCACCATCACGCAGCAGACCGCCAGCGTCTACCGTGAGATTTTTAGTGCTCCCAATGACACTGTACCTGCCGTACTGGAACACCACAGTGGAACTCCTGAATCCAGGGAGGAGCCCGAGGCGTATTCGCCAAAGGCAGACTGGGCGCGACTCAACGCTGAAAACTGGGATGCACCCATTATCGTTACAACTACGGTGCAACTTTTTGAAAGCCTTTTCGCCAATAACACGAGCCACTGTCGCAAACTTCACCGTCTCGCAGAAAGCATCATCATCCTGGACGAGGCTCAGTCCCTGCCGGCCCAGCTGCTCGACCCCATTCTGGATGGATTGCGAGAGCTCTGTACAAATTACGGAAGCACAGTTGTGCTCTCAACCGCAACTCAACCCGCTTTTGATGCCATCCCCATCTTCACAGAGTTGGACGCGCACGAGATCGTGCCGGAGCCAGAGCAACACTTTCAAGCGCTCAAGCGAGTAGCCTATACCTGGCGTCTCGATGAGCCGGCGGCTTGGGAGGAAGCCGCCGGCCTCATGCGGCAGGAGTCTCAGGCCCTTGCCATTCTCAATACCAAGAAAGATGCGCTCGCACTTCTCGACGCGCTGGATGATCCAGATGCCCTTCACTTATCCACGTTGCTCTGTGGTGCCCATCGCGCTCGTGTCATAGAAGACGTAACGCGCCGTCTGGCCGAAGGCGAACCCTGTCGGCTTGTAGCCACGCAGGTTGTCGAAGCCGGGGTCGATCTCGATTTCCCGCTGGTATTGCGGGCCCTTGGGCCGCTGGACAGCATCATTCAGGCTGCGGGCCGCGCCAACCGCGAGGGAAAATTGGACGTTGGTCATGTTGTTGTCTTCGAGCCGGCGGAAGGGAGCCTGCCACCCGGCACCTATCAGAGAGCGACAGAAACCACTCGTACCCAGATGAACACCGGCGCTCTAGATATGAACGATCCGACCAGCATCCACGACTACTTCATAAGCCTCTATCAGTTGGAAGATACAGACCAGAAAGATATTCAGAAGAAGCGTCGGGAGCTGGACTATCCTGAGGTCGCGCGCCGCTTTCGTATGATCGATGACGATACGGTGAACGTTGTTATCACCGAGTACGGCACAGAAGAAGAACGTCATTATGTGCGATCGATCCTCTCGGCACTCCGCGCCGGTGCTCCACCGACACGTGAAAGACTAAGGCAACTTCAGCCATACACGGTCTCGCTCTGGCGCGGGAAAGCACTTGAACATCAGAAACAAGGCTTTCTCTCCACTGATGAAGTCGCGCCCGACCTCTGGGAATGGCTGGGAAGATACGACCATGTGCGGGGTTTATCCGCGAGCGACATTGACGCTGACCAGTTTGTATTCTAGCAATCCTCAAAACAACGGGGACCGTCGGTTGGTATGCATCAAGTAGATATAAGGAGGTGTTCATGAAAGAGAGATATCCACCCGTTGAAGTTCGGATATGGGGTGATTTCGCGTGCTTCACTCGCCCCGAGATGAAAGTGGAGCGCGTGAGCTATCCTGCGCCGACTCCTTCCGCCGCGCGCGGTATCCTGGAGGCTATCTTCTGGAGGCCGCAGTTCAAATGGCGCATCGAGGAGATCTGGGTGTTGAATCCCATCAGATACTTCTCTATCCTGCGCAACGAGGTAAACTCGAAAGCCAGCCGCCGGTCCGCGTCGAGCTGGAAGAAGCACGGCGGTAACTTTGTCGCGTCGGAAGATCGTGCCCAGCGTCATACGTTGGCGCTCCGTGATGTCGACTACGTGATACGCGCTCACGTAGATCTGCAGCCGGGAGTTGACGATCATCCTGCCAAGTACCGCGACCAGTTCCGCCGCCGCGTGCGTGATGGACGCTGTTTCTCACGACCCTATCTGGGATGTCGCGAGTTTGCGGCCCGGTTTGCGGAACCATCCGGTGACGAGCAACCTATCCAGCGGACCGACGACATCGGCCGTATGCTCTACGATCTCGATTATCGTGAGGATGGCCGAGGCACACCGTATTTCTTTCGGACCAGTTTGAAGAATGGGGTCATACACGTGCCGCCCCCGCCGTGGAAGGAGGCCTAGATGTTACTCCAACGTCTCGTCGAATACGCCGACCGTCAGGACGACCTGGCGCCTCCCCTGTATACGAAGGCATGGGTGCGCTACGTCATTGAGCTCGACAAAAATGGCGAAATCCTCAACCCTAAGCCGATTGATCTGTCGGAACAAGGCAGCAAGCGCGGACAGCGGCGACCGGTCCCTAACGTGCAACGTACAGTGGCCGTCAAGCCGCTCTTGCTGGCGGATAACGCCGAGTATACTTTCGGCTTAGCCCGCGAGAAATCGCGTCCAGAACGAGTCGAAAAGTGCCACACGGCGTACATGGCCCTGCTGGAAGAGTGTGTGACGACGACCGCGGATCCCTTCGCCGCAGCTGTGCTCAGTTTCCTGCGTGGGGATCCGGTCTCTCAACTAGATCTATCCGAGGAATTTGACCGGGGCGCCACAATCATCTTCCGCATCCACGACATCTTCCCCCACCGCCGATCGGTTGTTCAGCGCTTCTGGGCACGGCACAATGCGCCCCAAACTACGGGCAAGAAAGCCACCAGGGAGATGCAATGTATCGTATGCGGAGAGAATAAACCAGTCGTCAAGCGCTTGCGGGGCAAGATCAAGGGCATCCCCGGCGGTCAAACGTCCGGCACGGCGCTGATCTCCGCCAATAAGCCCGCCTTCGAATCCTACGGCTTGAAAGCTTCGCACATCGCGCCGATTTGCCTGGAGTGTAGCGAGCAGTTCACCAAGGCCATCAACCATCTGCTGCGCGACGATAGCAGTCACGTCTGGTTCAGCAATCTGATCTTTGCTTTCTGGACGCGAGAGGAGGTGGGCTTCAATGTCGCTAATTGGCTCAAAGCCCCAGAGCCACAGGACGTTCAGGAACTGATCAATGCTGTACGCACCGGTCGGACCGCAACAGAGGTGGACGTCACCACTTTCTATGCAGTTTCGCTCTCCGGTAGTGGAGGACGGGCGGTGGTGCGGGACTGGATCGACACGACTGTGGGTCAGGTGAAGAGATCGCTGGTAAACTGGTTCCAGGACCAACAGATTGTTGATGTCTGGGGCGATGATCCTCGGCCTTTGGGTGTCTATGCATTAGCTGGGGCGACCGTGCGCGAGCTCGAGGACTTATCACCCTCTACCATTCGAGTCCTGCTCCGAGCCGCCCTCATTGACACCCCGCTGCCGTGGAATCTCTTGGAGCAGGCTGTACGACGCAACCACGCAGAGCGCGATGTTACCCGCGCCCGTGCAGCGCTTATCAAACTTGTACTTACAGGACAACATAGAGAAAAGGAGAATGACATGGTTCAGTTACACCCGGAGCACCCCGAACCGGCCTATCATTGTGGTCGGCTTTTGGCCGTTCTGGAACAGATCCAACGCACGGCCATTGGTAGCAACATCAGCGCCACCATCGTAGACCGTTTCTACGGCACCGCCTCGACGGCGCCCGCTTCCGTCTTCGGACGGTTACTGCGTGGTGCGCAACCGCACCTCTCGAAGCTGCAACGGGACCGGCCGGGTGCCGCCTATGCGCTCCAGGAGCGCATGGAGGAGATCATGGCCGCGCTGCCGGCATTCCCTCACACACTCAACCTGAAGGAACAAGGCCTCTTCGCTCTGGGCTACTACCATCAGCGTGCGTATGACCGCGCCCAGGCCCGCGCTACCAAAGTTGCAGCGGCTAATGAGATCGCCGATTCATAGAAACCGCAGATCGACCCAACAGCTTATTTACAAATCCCACGTAGACAAACAAGGAGAGTATGATGACCAATTCAGTGTATCTTGATACAGAGCGACGCCACGACTTGGTGCTCTTTTTCGATGTGAAAGACGGCAACCCGAACGGCGACCCCGACGCCGGCAACCTGCCGCGCGTTGACCCAGAGACGATGCAGGGGCTGGTCACCGACGTCTGCATCAAGCGCAAGGTCCGTGACTGGGTGGACGCCCTGCACGGCAATGAGGGAGCCTACAAGATCTACGTTCAGAGCGGCGAGGCGCTCAATACCAAGCATATGCGCGCGTATGAGGCGCTGGAGCTTGAGTCGACCGGCTCCAAGCAAGATATCGAAACCGTGGACAAAGCCCGCGCGTGGATGTGCCAGAATTTCTACGACATCCGCACCTTCGGCGCTGTCATGACCACCGGTGTGAATTGTGGTCAGGTACGGGGTCCCGTCCAGCTTACCTTTGCCCGCTCCATCGATCCCGTCGTACCGATAGATGTCACCATAACGCGGGTCGCCGTCACACGCGAAGAGGATGCAGAGGTCGTCGTTGGTGAAGAGGGTAAGGTCAGCGGTAAGCAGACCGAAATGGGCCGCAAAGCCATTGTGCCCTACGGTCTCTACCGCGCGCACGGCTTCTACAATCCTCACTTTGCACAACAGACCGGGTTTGCGCAAGAAGACCTAAAGCTTTTCTGGCAAGCACTCCAGTACATGTGGGATCTTGACCGTTCGGCGGCGCGGGGGATGATGGCGTGCCGGGGCCTCTATGTCTTCTCTCACGAGAGTAAGCTGGGAAATGCGCCGGCCCACCAGCTCTTTGATCGCATCCACGTAAGCATGCGCGATGGCGTGGATGTACCACGTAGTTTTAGCGACTACGAGATCCACATCGATGGTAAGGATTTACCAGAGAAGGTCAACCTCTCACGGCTGGCAGAATGAGCCATGGATGACGCTCCACGAGCAGTGGACATGGATGAAGACACCGAGGTTTTGATCTCGGCTATCGAGCATTACAGCTACTGCCCGCGCCAGTGCGCGCTGATCCACGTTGAGCAAACGTATGATGAAAACGTGTACACCGTTCGCGGCAACCTAGCCCACGAACGGGTCCACGGAGGCGTTGATACGACACGCGGGGACATTCGGGTTAAGCGCAACGTGCCAGTGTGGTCTGATCGCTTGCGAATACGAGGGAGGGCTGATCTGGTCGAGTTTCGACCAGACGGCCCTTACCCAGTTGAGTATAAAGTTGGCAAGCACAGAGGTACTCATGCACAACTGCAGCTTTGTGCCCAAGCACTCTGTCTGGAGGAAATGCTTGATAGCGTTGTGCCCCGCGGTGCTATCTATGCGCATCGCGAGCGTCGTCGCCACGAAATCGAGATCGACGTCGATCTGCGTCAACGAACCTGTGCAGTGATTGAGGAAATTCGCCTGCTCCTTAAAACAGAACATCTGCCACCGGTGCTAAACGACGCTCGTTGTCGTCACTGTTCATTGAGAGACGCCTGTATGCCGCATGTTGTGGGCGAGCCGGCCCGTCTTCGGGGTATGCAAAGCGTCTTATTCCAACCATGGGGAACACTGGAGTTAGACGAGTGACCAGAGGAGTCTGGCTATGCCGGAGCTGCTGAATGTGCTCTATGTACAAACACAGGGCGCATTTCTACATCTAAGAAACGACACCGTAAGTATCAAGATAGAAAGCGAGACCAAGTTGCGCGTGCCGCTACTTCGGTTGAGTGGCATTGTGGTTTTTGGGCGGGTGATGCTCACACCCTATTTGATCCAACGTTGCGCCGAAGATGGACGGGCGCTCGTCTGGATGACTCAACATGGTCGCTTTCGAGGACGACTGATTGGCCCGACGCAAGGGAATGTGCTCCTCCGGCGGGCGCAACACCGGGCATTATCAGACGATGAGTCTGTATGGCGCATTGCGCGTCAGGTTGTCGCCGGTAAAATCCAGAACAGTCGCATTCAAATAATGCGATCGGCGCGGGATACCAAAGTTCCGACCGAAAAAGCGCCACTCGTCGAAGCGACCGAACACTTGGCTGACGTTCTGCATCGTTTGAACGAGACCCGGCATCTCAACAAAGTTCGGGGAGCCGAAGGAGAAGCAGCCCGTGCCTATTTCGGTGTTTTCAACCAGATGATCCGGGTTGATGAAGAGACATTCAAGTTCAAAAAGCGCACTCGTCGACCGCCACGCGATCCAATCAACTCGGTATTGTCTTTCCTTTACGCACTGCTCTGTGCTGAATGTGCTTCAGCCCTGGAGAGTGTAGGACTTGACCCACAGGTCGGCTATTTACATGCGCTCCGGCCGGGTCGCCCTGCGCTGGCGTTGGACCTGATGGAAGAACTGCGCGCGCCCCTGGCAGACCGTCTGGCGCTCACGTTGATCAATCGCCGCCAACTACAAGCCAAGCATTTCGAAGAGAAAGACGGAGGCGCGGTCTACCTCAACGAAGAAGGACGCCGCACGGTACTGGTAGCGTACCAGAAGCGCAAAGAGACAGAAATCAAGCACCGTGTTCTTGAGAGAAAAATCCCCTTCGGTCTCGTACCTCACATCCAGGCGCAACTGCTGGCGCGGCATTTGCGCGGAGATCTGGAGCACTATCCACCGTTCATCTACCGCTAGGAGATTCAACGCGATGGAAGTACTGGTCACGTACGATGTATCGACAACCGATGCAGCGGGCGCACGACGGCTGCGACGTGTAGCGAAAATCTGTGAGGGGTTTGGACAACGAGTCCAAAATTCCGTATTCGAGTGTGCTTTGAATGAGGCTCAGTTTGAGCAACTCGTACACCGTCTGGAGAAGGCGATAGACACTGAACAGGATAGCTTACGCATCTATCGTTTACGACAACCACGTGCTCAGTACGTCACGGTCATGGGAAAATCACTCGATTTCGATGTTCGAGAGCCTCTTGTTCTGTGAGCGCGAACCATTCGCTCCCCACACAACCCAGGGGGTTTCGCGCATGAAATCCGGTAAAACCAGGGACTTTGTGGAGTTTTCGGTATGAGAGAGAATATCAGAACTGGAAAGTACTCCAGAAAGGAGGTGAAACAGGCGATTTTGGCTGGATTTGGCACGTGAAGTGCCGTCGCATCCGGCCTTCGGGTCGGATGAGGGTTGAAACGGCATCCAGGTCGGCGGGCGTGAGGGCGAGTAGCGCGTCGCATCCGGCCTTCGGGTCGGATGAGGGTTGAAACCCCTTCCAGGCGCGGGTCTACTACGAAACCAACGACAGTCGCATCCGGCCTTCGGGTCGGATGAGGGTTGAAACCTGTAGCCCGGTGGGGTGCGCGACGGGAACCTCATTGTCGCATCCGGCCTTCGGGTCGGATGAGGGTTGAAACCGTCTATGGCCCCCGAGAGCGTCCCGAGAAACTGGTCGCATCCGGCCTTCGGGTCGGATGAGGGTTGAAACTTCTTGTATTTCAGTAAGTCCGAAGGCATCTTGCGCTCGTCGCATCCGGCCTTCGGGTCGGATGAGGGTTGAAACTCGCAGCGGTCGTAGCATTGCGCCGCCAACTCGTGTCGCATCCGGCCTTCGGGTCGGATGAGGGTTGAAACTAAATCCATGCCGGTACCTCCATGGTGCTAAGGGGCGTCGCATCCGGCCTTCGGGTCGGATGAGGGTTGAAACAACAACATCGACCCGACGGAGGCGCTGGACAAACGTCGCATCCGGCCTTCGGGTCGGATGAGGGTTGAAACATGAGATAGACCCCAGCGGTACTCGGCGGGGAGAAGCGTCGCATCCGGCCTTCGGGTCGGATGAGGGTTGAAACGTCTCCTTGACAGTGCCGACGTAGGAGTAGGACGAGTCGCATCCGGCCTTCGGGTCGGATGAGGGTTGAAACGCCCAAACATCCGTCCGTACGTGGATGCGAGGCCGTGTCGCATCCGGCCTTCGGGTCGGATGAGGGTTGAAACCTTTCAGGCACTAGGGAAACTGTGGCCCGATACAGGTCGCATCCGGCCTTCGGGTCGGATGAGGGTTGAAACACCAGGAAAACTTTGACTGGTACTATAAAATTGGGCGTCGCATCCGGCCTTCGGGTCGGATGAGGGTTGAAACCTCAACAAAGTCGCCGTCGAATACGACTGCGGCATGTCGCATCCGGCCTTCGGGTCGGATGAGGGTTGAAACCGCTGATCTCAAGGGCTCTCTGCCAGCGCTCCTCCGGGTCGCATCCGGCCTTCGGGTCGGATGAGGGTTGAAACCGTATTCCAGCGACGCGACCGAGAACGTGAACATCCCCAGGTCGCATCCGGCCTTCGGGTCGGATGAGGGTTGAAACCCCTGAACCTGTAGGTAGCGCCGTCGTCCTCAGTATCGTCGCATCCGGCCTTCGGGTCGGATGAGGGTTGAAACAATTTAATTCCCGCCACGTCGCCATGACGTTCTCGCACGTCGCATCCGGCCTTCGGGTCGGATGAGGGTTGAAACAAATGATCCCGGCGGTCGTTTGGCTTGGGAAGCGGGTCGCATCCGGCCTTCGGGTCGGATGAGGGTTGAAACAGATAGTGCCGTAGCCGCATCTGCGCGTGAGGGCTGTCGCATCCGGCCTTCGGGTCGGATGAGGGTTGAAACTGGCGACGGTGGCGGGCTGTATACTGCGCGCCGAGTCGCATCCGGCCTTCGGGTCGGATGAGGGTTGAAACGATTACGTGGCCGTGGAGGCCAAGCAGGGAGGTAGTCGCATCCGGCCTTCGGGTCGGATGAGGGTTGAAACGCTGAGAACACGATCACGCTCCTGGGCGGCTGGTGTCGCATCCGGCCTTCGGGTCGGATGAGGGTTGAAACATGGAGGACAGATACACACAGATGGCCGGTGCTGGCATGTCGCATCCGGCCTTCGGGTCGGATGAGGGTTGAAACTGTCGTGAGACAATACCACGAGTCGAGTCAGCAGATGTCGCATCCGGCCTTCGGGTCGGATGAGGGTTGAAACCACAACTATGATTACGTTACCGACGCCGATG
>DAOTVC010000080.1:0-11575 GCA_034437215.1 Anaerolineae bacterium
ATGTCGCATCCAGCCTTCGGGTCGGATGAGGGTTGAAACTACGGCAACGGGGCGCGCCCGGGCGGGATTCTGATCGCATCCGGCCTTCGGGTCGGATGAGGGTTGAAACATGTGATTGCTCACGGTGCGGGGCGAAACCCCCAGGTCGCATCCGGCCTTCGGGTCGGATGAGGGTTGAAACCGGCATTCGTGCGCGACGCACGCGTACGAGCGCGGGGTCGCATCCGACCTTCGGGTCTGATGAGGGTTGAAACCCGTCCCCGTCCCGGATCTCCACCTTGCCAGGATGTCGCATCCAGCCTTCGGGTCGGATGAGGGTTGAAACTACGGCAACGGGGCGCGCCCGGGCGGGATTCTGATCGCATCCGGCCTTCGGGTCGGATGAGGGTTGAAACATGTGATTGCTCACGGTGCGGGGCGAAACCCCCAGGTCGCATCCGGCCTTCGGGTCGGATGAGGGTTGAAACGAGAAAGCCGCAGAGGTGTTGGAGCTGGACTTTGGTCGCATCCGGCCTTCGGGTCGGATGAGGGTTGAAACGGTATCTCACTCCAAGAATTACGTACCGGGGCGCGTCGCATCCGGCCTTCGGGTCGGATGAGGGTTGAAACTCGATACTGAACGTGGAGCGTAGCCGCGGCTCGTCGGTCGCATCCGGCCTTCGGGTCGGATGAGGGTTGAAACCAGTAGTGCAGGAGGGCTCGGGCTGCGCTCCTGGGTCGCATCCGGCCTTCGGGTCGGATGAGGGTTGAAACAATATAGTCGGGAATGAACTCCATCGGGCCTGGACGTCGCATCCGGCCTTCGGGTCGGATGAGGGTTGAAACGACATCAGCGGGGCGTGGACGGAATCGGACGTGGCGGGTCGCATCCGGCCTTCGGGTCGGATGAGGGTTGAAACTTGTATTCTTTCTCTATCAGACGGGGTTCGGACATAGTCGCATCCGGCCTTCGGGTCGGATGAGGGTTGAAACAACACCAAGACCTGGCGGCCCTATGGCTACGACCGGTCACATCCGGCCTTCGGGTCGGATAAGGGTTGAAACCACTCCAAGAGCAGGCGTGAGAGCCAGTTGACGCTGGGTAAGTGACGTACTTCCGCTATGCGGAATGCCGCACCTGGCTCCGCCGCCTGGACGAGTGGATACGGCGCAAACTGCGCTGCTTCCGGCTCAAACAATGCAAACGCCCCCAAGCCATCTTCAACTTCCTACGTCAGCTCGGCGTCTCCAAGTGGAGCGCACGTGAGCTGGCGGGAACGGTAAGGAGCTGGTGGCGAAAGTCGCGGTGTCCCCAGGCTCATCAAGCGATGAACAAGGCGTGGTTCGAGGCTCTTGGACTCGGCATTCTTTTCCAGAGATATGTGAGGTTACAACCGTAGAAGAAACCGCCAGGTACGGACCCGTATGCCTGGTGGTGTGGGAGGACGGGGGCCGTGAGGCCCCCTCCTACCCGATATGGATCATGCCGGGCGATTCAGATGTTTGACCATGATCTGCGGCACCTGCGTGAAGTGCCCGTCGGCGGTGAGCAACAGGGCACTGTGCTCCATCGCTGAAGCGGCAATCCACAGATCGTTGGTGGGAATGGGACGACCTTGTTCTCGCAGGTAGGCGTAAATCACGGCGTAGCGCTCGGCTGTGTCTGCGACCATGGGAACGAGCCCCACGCGAGGCGATTCCAGAAAGGCTCCCAGTTCCTGACGATTGTGTGCTGTGCGGCTCCCAGCCGCGAAGCCGGCTAATAGCTCTCCATAAACAACCAGCGGGATCAAGATCTTATCCGCCCGCTGAATTACCTCGAGGGTGAACCCATCCCCTAATTTGAATGCTGTATAGGCTGAGGTGTCAAGCATGAGGGGGCTCACCGCCACAGCCCCGCATCGATGTCTCGCTGTTCTTCCAGGATCCTGCTGAACTCGCGGGCTTGCTCCTGGGTCCAGGTGCCTGCCAGATGATCCAGATCGTGTGAGATGCGCGGCTCTTGTGGCCTTCTTTGCCCCACGGCCTGTTCTAGCAGACGAACCACGTAACGATTCATGCTGATCCCGCGCCGCTCGGCTTCCCGCTTGAGGGTCGTGTGCAGCTTTTCGTCCACACCACGTACGGTAAGTTGCTTCATCATTACGCCTCCCACCTGAATGCACTTTTTGAAATTATACTGCATTCACTTTTTGAAGTCAACCCTCTTCTCTCGGAGCGGCAGGATCTGGGACATCTTTGTAAGCTAATGAGGTCGCGGCAGCTGGGATGCCCCCACGATTCTTTTCAAGGGACTACCTTCGAGTGTTCAGGGTGACCTCGATGCGGTGGGCGGACGCCGGATCCAGCGTCGTGAGCCGTGCGCGCTCGATGCGCAGGCTATCGCCCGGTGCTGTCATAGGCAGCGACACGTCGTTGAGCGTGGCGCCGGTGATGGTGTACTCCCCATAATCCAGTGCCTCGGGGTTCCGGTAGATGATCCTCAGAATCCGGTCGGCGAAGAGGGTCTGAACGCCGGCCTGCCCTGTCGCGTCGAACTGCTCCTGAACCAGTCGCGGGGTCAGCTGTAGATCACCCATCGCTCCTTGCACACCGAAGGCCTCCGTGATCAGCGTGAGCAGGTACCAGCTGGCAGAGCCGGTGAGGTAAGGATAGACCCCGCGCCCGCGGGGGGTGATGTACTCCGGCAGACCGGGATAGATGCGGCTGCCGGCGAAGTCCTGGCTCTGCTGGTAGATGCCGTTGAGCACATGATATCCTTCGCGCACAAAGTCGCGCCGGTAGAGGGCGTTGGCGTACATCACGGCCATGTGGGTGAACATCGCGCCGTTCTCTTTGTGTCCGAAGGCGAATCCGAAGCAGCGCCCCAGGTTGAGCAGCACCTCTCCGAAATCGGTGTTAAGGCGCGGACCCCCCACGCTGGTGTCGTAGAGGTAGTGGTTGACCGTCCGCACCATCTCCGCGGCCTGTTCATCGGTTGCGACGCCTGTCATCAGCGCGAAGACCTGGCCCGTGAGCGTCATCCGGACGCCGTTGGGATGATCCCCTTCGACGCGCCGCCCGTCGTTATCGTAGTAGCCGTTGAACCACCCGTAACCGGCGGCGTCCTCGATCCACTCCTGCTGGCGCAGCTGATTGGTGAGCCAATCGGCCTTGGCGTCGAGGTCGCGCGCCAGATCGTCCGGCGGGACGGTGATCTGCTTGCCGGAAACCGTACGCTGCACCTCGTCGAAATAGGCCTGCAGCCTCTCGCGCTTGGCTGCTACGAGGTCATAGTTCACCGGCGTCGTCAGGGTGTCCAACAGCGGCTGCAACTCGACCGCCAGCGCGACCCCGGTCACCTCCTCCTGGGCCAGACGCCGGCTCAACTCCGCCAGCCGGCGCAAATTTCCGGCGTAGAGCGCCGTGAAGGCGGCGCTCTCACCCCGCTCAGGGGCCATATCGAGCCCATCGTTCCAGTCCGCCCCTTCCAGCCGAATGACGTTGTGCTTACCCACATTGAAGAAGGCGGTGAGGTGTTGGACGAGCAGGTGTTCCAGGACGCTGCCCCGGTAGGGGCTGCCGTCGGCGGTCTGGAGCGCGGTACCCTCTTCCGGCTGCCACGACGCATCCACCTGCTGCGCGCGGTGGGTGAAGGCGTCCTTGAAGTAGGGCTGCTCCTCCAGCAGGAACGCCAGATCGCCGGTGCGGTGGATGTAGAGTCGGGTGGTCAAGAGCGGCCACGCGCCGTGGTCCATCCAGACGCGGGGGATGTCGTTGCGATCGGCCTTGAATTCGCCCGGCGCGGTTCCGATGATGGTCGCGTTGCTGCCGTCCATGCGCACACCGGCGAAGTTGCCGAGCAACAGCGGGCGCACGTCCTCCCGGGCCATGAGCAGGAGCGAGAGGAGATCTTGCCAGAGGTCACGCCAGCCCCGCCCGCCGCGCCCGTAGTCGTGATAGGGCAGGAAGGAGTTGCCGCACCAGCGGCGCAGCGTCGGCTGGAGGGCGACCCACTGCATCCAGGCGTCGAAACGCTTCTCACCGGTGGAGATAGCGAAGGTGTCCAGCCGTCGTCGCCAATCTTCCTGGGTTCGCTTCAGCCAGAGCGCGGTCTTTTCCCTGCTGCCATAGCGCTCCACCAGGGTCGCGGAGTCCATGCCCTCAACGATAGCGAGGATCAAGAGATAGGTGCGGCTTTCGCCCGGTGCCAGAGTGATCTCGGCAAAGCGCAGCCCGCCCAGGGCCTCGTAGCCGTCGATGGTAGTCCCTGCTGGGACGCCGGGCTGATCTCGGACGACGGCCTCGGGCCAGTCCAGGGTACCGCCTTCACCGACGAAGTCCTCCACAACGGGGAAGAGAGCCACGGGCGCGGCGCCGTCCTCCTCGACACCCAGCACGGCGTAGGTGACGGTGTTGGGCATGTGCCCTCGCTCGTCGAAGGAGAGTGTGGGGGTGACCAGCACGCCATGTTTCTCCGTACGGATCCGGTGTAGCAGCGAGGTGACGTGGCGGTGATCGCGCAGGTTGTCGGCGGAGCGCCCGTAGATGGGCAGCGCTGCGATCGGGATGAGCTCGCACGGCTGCGCGCCGACGTTGGTCAGCGTGACCTGCATCAGCTCGACGTGATCATCGCTCGCCGGGACGACGTTGGTGATCCGGGCCTGCAGGCCCAACGCCGGGTTGGTACGCGTCACTCTCTGCCACAGCATACCGGCTTCAAGTTCGACGCTCTCCTCCCCCAGCGTGCCGGCGATCTGTGCGGCGCTGTTGCCCGTCGCCGACCAGGTCTCTCCCCCGGCGGTGCGCAACCAGAAGTTGCGCGCCGCTCGGGAAAGGTGCAGGTCCTCCACGGAGACGGGCGGCAGCAGAAAGCTGTTCTGGCCCGTCTTGGCATCGCCGTGGAGGGTGGGCGTGACCACGGAGATCATCCCAGCCTCATTGACCAGCGGGAAGTAGAGGTAGCTGGTTCTGTGAGGGGCGCCCAACGTAAAGGTGCCCCGTTCATCGATAAAGTGCCAGCCCTGCGGATCTCTCTCGCGACTCATGGTCATCTCCTTGTCGGCCTGTCGTTCAACAGCGTGGTCCTTCTACGCCGGCCAGATTTTGCGACCCCCGCCCGGCGGTGTGATCTCAGCAATACGCGCCAGCTCTTCGTCGGTCAGGTCGGGCAGCGATGCAGCTTGCACGTTCTCTGCCAGCTGTTCGGGCGTCTTGGCGCCGGGTATGCCCACGCTGACGGCGGGGTGGGCCAGCACGAACTTCAGCGCCAGCTGCGCCAAAGTGCGCTCCTGGGCCAGGGGACGCAAGCTATCGACCTTTTCCAGATCCTGCAGGAAGATCTCGCGCTCGTCGGGGTTCTTCTGCCAGCGCCGGCGCCAGTCGTCCTCATCGAACTCGGTATCCGGGCTGAACTTCCCCGTCAGAATGCCCATGGCAAGCGCGCCACGCACGATGACCCCGATGTCGTGTTCCTGGCAGTAGGGAAAGATCTCCGCCTCTGGGGTGCGATTGAGGATGCTGTAGTCGATCTGCAATGTGCCGCAGCCACCGTCGGCATTGAAGGCCTTCAGGTATTCGAAGTCGCTGGTGCTGACACCGTAGGTCCGGATCTTGCCTTGCTGCTGTAACTTCTGAAAGCCTTCCACAAAGATCTCCATTGTGGGATCACGGTAGTGGATGTGACACTGCATGACGTCGATGGTCTCCGTCTGCAGGCGTCTGAGGTTGCCCTCCACGCCGGCGATCAATTTATCGACGGTCGTGTAGGCTGAGTGCTCGTGCTCACCGTCGTAGTTGCGCCATCCGATCTTGGTGCCGACTACGAACCTATCACGCCGTCCCTGCATCGCGCGTCCCAGTAACTCCTCGCTGTGACCGTCGCCGTAGACGTCGGCGGTATCGAAGAAGTTGACACCTGCATCCAGCGCCGCGTCGATCATGCTCAAGGAGGTCTGATCATCGGTCGCTCCCCAGGCATCACCGCCGATGGCCCACAGGCCGACGCCGAGTTCAGTGACCTCAATGCCGCTCTTGCCCAACGTACGCTTTTCCAGAGAGTGTGTCATCATGTTGCACGGACTCCTTCCGATTTAAGAACTACATCGATACTTGATACTTCACCGCTCCTCACCATCCCGGCGTAAGGCGCGCCGATCACCGATCCATCAAGGATAATGCGTTTTCCATCCAACTCAAACTCCACGCGGCTGATTTCCATCTCCGGACGGAAGGTGTCCTCCCGCGCGGGATTGTGATAGGTGACCGTGCAGTGACCGAGGAAGGTGAAGGTCAACGTGCCATCGGAGCGGAACAACCGGCCCGGCAGTACGGGTTGCAGCACCAGGCAGAGCTCCCCCTCTCTGACCTGGAAGGGCTGCTGCCCGGCCATCATGGTGTGCCAGATGCTCAAGAACTCTGCGGTAGAGCCGCTGAGCCGGGCGACAAAGCCGCGCCCGTGCAGGCTGGCATCGGGGTGGGCGCTGCTGACGATGAAGGAGGAGTTCTCCAGCGGACTGCGCCCGTAGCGCGCCGGATCCAGGAAGGGAACCAGGACCTCTTCGAAATCGGCGAAGAAAGCGTCGTGGAGGCCGGCCTTGAGCAGCTCCAGCAGGTATTTGTACTCCATGTGCAGCCAGATGGACTCGTTCTCCAGCCAGCCCGGCGTGAAGGCGCGACAACGACCCAGCTCGTGGGATTCGCCCGCCAGTGGGGCATTGACCTTGTACATGCCCAGCTGGCGGTCGTAGAGCGGGCTCTCACGGACGCGGGCATGGATCTCGCGGGCGCGAGCCGCGTCCGGTGCGACCTTGAGCGCGTGCACCGGCCCCTCCAGGAAGAGGGGGAGGAGGTGCGGGCTGAATTGCAGCGGGCGCACATAGGGGCGATCCTGCTCGTCTCTCTCGGGCAAGGTCTCGTATTTGGTCACCGTGTAGGCAATATAGGTCGGGGGCGTCCCCTCGTTGAGCTCGACGGCGCGTTCGAGTCCGGCGTCTACTCTGGTGCGGAAGGCGTGCAGTGCCGCATCCAGCGTCTCCGCGTCCAGGACAACGGTCGCGCCCTCGAAGCCCCGGCGGATCTGTGCCCGATACCCTTCGCGGGCCGTGGCGACGGTGTCCCAGTAGACGAAATCGCGGTCTGCATCGTTAGCTGCGGTCCAGGTGGCGAGGGCCCGGCGCACCGTCTCCAGCAGCGCGCCCTGCTCCACTGGTAGGACCAGGGTAAGCGCGGGCATCTCCGACAGGACTGCGAGCAGGAAGTCCAGCAGGCGGAGAAGTTCGTAGCTCTCGCAGAGTGACGAACCGATCAGTCCAGGTAGACCGTTGAGGGCGTCATACCAACCCGGTCGCCCCGCCTCCATCTCGATGCCCATACCCCAGGGATCGAGTGTGGCGAACTTGAGCAACGCGAGCGCACACAACTTCTCGAAGACGGTGGCCCGGTAGATCTCGCCCTCCTCCGTATGCACCCAAGCAGCGGGCCCGTTATCAGCGCTCTCCTCGTCCTCGTGCAGCGCATGGTAACGCCGGACGCCACGTTCGGTCAGCACGTACTGGCGAGCACGCGGCTGCACGGCGGCAGGGCTAGCGAAGTAGGGCACGCGCCTTTCAAAGAGCAGCGTGCGCTTGCGTTCGGGATAGATCGCCAGGTAGCTGTCGATGAGGTCCAGGTTGTAGAACCAGTGGTCGATCCAGTAGCCCTCGCCGAGCTCGGCCTCGAAGTGGGCGTCGGCGTGATCCAGCGCTGCCGTGACGAAGTCCGTGGGGGCGACCGTGAGGCCCAACTGCCGGTCGAGAATCACGCGCAGCAGCCCCCCGGGCGTGAAGGGCTGTGCCAGCGCCGCGGCGAGCGGCTCCGGGTGCTCCACCAGGGCCAGTAGCCGAGTGTGGTGCTCGGGCGCCAGCGTGAAGCGCACTCCCCGCACGACCAGCGGATTGTAGCCGTCGGCCTGGATGAGACTGAGGAAGCTCAGCACGTTGAAATCGTCTATCTGCGGTTCAAAGAAGACGTCCGAGCGGCGATTCTGCGCCACGTCGCGGTAGTTGCCGTTGCCCTGGGAGTAGGGTTCCGCTGCCAGGTAGAAAGCGTTGTAGTCGCGCTCCATATCACCGTGCTTACGGGAGTAGACGTGGTAGACGAAGGGGTGATCCTCGGGACCCAGCAGTAGGGGCCAACCGCCGCGCAACACGTTGTCCAGGAAGGTCTGGCGGCAGTAGGCATCGAAACGCGGCTCCGACGTCTGCGTCTCGATCACGTTCGTGATCTCGTGGGCCAATTCGGTCGCACGTTCGCGCTGGTCTTCCAGGTAAGCAGTACGAGCGATGCGCGTCTGATGCTGATGCAAGTGCGCGACGGTGCCCACGTGCCCGATAATGGCCTGGAGGGTGACGCTCTCCCCGGGTGTCAACGTGCGCGCCGTGCCGAAGAAGCCGCACGGCGTCTTGCCGGTGGTGATCTGACGACACGCCTGGAGCTCTGCCAACGGTTGCTTCACAAAGCCCAGCGGGGTATGCAGGGACGTATCGGAATCGAAGACCACGTCAGGATCGACCAGGGGGAGGAGTGGTACCTCCTCCTCTTCACAGAAAGCGAGGTAGAAGTGCCCCGCTTGAACCGCAGCGACTTCAGCGGTATCTCCGGCGCTGGCCTGAAAGTGGTAGAAAGGTACGCCGGAGAGTCCCTCTTTGGTCGGCGTGACGTTGAAGACACCTTTCCAGGCTTCCAGCGTCCGTCCCATCATCTTTAGACCTTGTTCGTCCACGCCGTAGGGTTGCACCCAAGGTAGCCCGTCAAGGATCTCGAGATTCAGCGGACCATCGCTCACGTTGGTCACCTGTAGGCGTCGCGCCAGTCCGGCGAAGGGTTCACCGCTGAGGGTAAAGTAGGTCACGGTCGTCTGCACGCCGTGCACAGCGCTCTCAGTCTGCAATTCCAACTCGTTCATGCCGATGGCCATACGTGAGCGGGTGGCCGCCTCCCACGGAGCGAAGGGCTCATAGAGCACCGGCGCCTCTCCCAGCAACTTAATGAAGGTACGGAAACCGGTGAGGGGCGTGGTCTGATAGGCTTTGTTGGCGGGTTGGAACTCCATGATGGGGTTATCCCGATCCTCGACGCCAAAGCCGGCGATGGCCTGCCCGCGATTGGTGTAGAAGACCCACAGGGGAACGCCCAGCGGACCGGCGATGCCGGGCAAGAAACTGGCAAAGGGTTGCCGGTTGGCGAAATCCTCAATCACAAAGCGCTGCTGCCGGTCGAAGTAGAAAGGTTCCATAGACATCTCCAAAGGTGCTGCTTGAAGGTGTGGTGTTGATCTACACATATAATAGCCTAGATCTTGACGTGTTGCCCACCGGAGACGAGGGGCAGACGGCGGTGGATAGTCCACGGCCGTCTACCCCAGTCTCCGATCAACTGAATGTGGTACCTAGTTCTTGAGAATGAGGGGCAGGTAGGTCACTCGATAGAGGCTGACGTAATCGATGTACAGCGTGCCACTGTCGTCTTCGGGCATCGCCCACCCGTAGCCCCAGACCTCGGTCAATCCCAGACCGTCGTCGGGCGCGCCGGCCGGTTGATCGGCGCTGCGAGCGAAGTCGGTGAAGGGGATGAAGATTTTGCGCCAACCGGTGAAGTCGTCGGTGAAGGTGGCCTCGAAGCGCTCGGCGGTGTCCTCGGCTTCGTAGACGCGGACGTAGTCCACCAGCATCTCGCGCGGGAAGGTGAGATCTGGATCGACGGGGCCGCCGAAGTTCCCGCCGATGGCCAGGTTGAGGATGATGAAGAAGGGGTGGTTGTAGACCCACTCGTTGGGGGCGACGTCGGCGGGGGTGGCGTTGTGGAAGTTGATGCCGTCGACGTACCAGTGGATCTCGTCGGGCGCCCACTCGATGGTGAAGGTGTGGTAGTCGTCGGCGACGGGATAGCCGAAGTCGTAGATGCCGCCAAAGCCTTGGCCGCCGGAGTAGCCGGGGCCGTGCAGGGTGCCGAAGACCTCGTTGGGCGCCTTGCCCACGTACTCCATGATGTCGATCTCGCCGCAGGTGGGCCAGCCGACCTCGTCGATGTTCGTGCCCAGCATCCAGAAGGCGGGCCAGAGACCGGCGCCCGAGGGCACCTTGACGCGCGCCTCGATCTTGCCGTAGGCGAACTCGACCTTGTCGGCGGTGATCAGCCGGGCGGAGGTGTACTCGCACGGCCCGTAGTGGCAGACCAGATCGGTCGTCGCAGTGTTCACCTCGCGGATGGTGATCTTGAGGTTGCCCGCGCCATCGGTGGCGGCGTTGTCGGTGCTGTCGGTGTAGTACTGCAGCTCGCTGTTGCCCCAACCGATGATGTCGTTGAGGGCGCCGTCTCCGATCTCGTGCGTCCAGACGATGCTATCGGGCGCTGTGCCCGCGGCGTCGTTGAACTCCTGACTCCAGGCCAGCACCCATTCTCCGGGATCGACCTCGGCAGTACTCGCTGCCTGATTGTCCAGCAGCTGGATCGTGACCTCCTCACCGCTGCCCGTGCCGTAGAACCAGAAGCTCAGCCCGTCGTGGGCGCTCCAGTCCCGGCTCTCGGGGAAGGTGCGAACGAGTTCCGCGGGGCCACCGGTGGTGTCGTAGTCGATGGCGAGCACGTGTTCGTAGTATTGCTGACCGGGTAAGGCCATGGGTCCGCCCGCCATAATCTCCGTAATGGAGAGCGTTGCGGTACCCGTGATGGCGTAGCGGTGGAAGCCCTCGAAGTCATCCAGTAAATTGGGGTCGACGGCGTCGTTATCCACAATAGCCACGACAGCCCGACGTTGGAAGCCCAGCTCCGCCCCTTCGGGCTCGAAGAGCAGCGCCACGACGCGCTCAACGCCCTCGTGTTTGCCGTCCTCAAAGGTGGGCACGGTGAAGCTCCGGCTCAGCGCGCCTGCCGGGATGACCAGCGTGCCGCTGACGGGGGTGAAATCCCGATGCGGTGTGGCGAGGCTCTCGGCGGTGGCGTAGGTGACGGTGACGGGCGTCGTGACGGAGTAGCTGAGGGTGACGGTGAGGGTGGCGGTGCCCCCTTCCGTGACGGTGTAGTCGGCTGCGTCGAAGGCCACCTCCAGCGGGGGCTGGCGCGCGTCACCGTAGAGCAGGACGTAGTCGAGGTAGTGTGTCTGCGCGCCACCACTAGCGAGGGAGCCGAAGGACCAGCCGTGGACCTCAGTCAATGTGAGACCGTCGTCGGGCGCGCCGTTGCCGATGTCTTTGCGCGTGAAATCGGCAAAGGGGATGGAGAACTGCTGCCAGCCGGTGAAGTCGTCGGTGATGGCGTAAGTGAAGCGCTCGGCGTCGTCGGTGGTGGAGCCAGGGTTGCGGTTGTCGCTGATGTCGAAGAAGAGATCCACCCCCGTACCTGTGCCGTACAACCAGAAACTGACGCCTTCGTAGCTGCTCCAATCCTGGGTGACCCAGGTGTCGACCGCGGCGTTCTCGAAGGCGTGCGTCAGGCCGCCCCAACTGACGACGTTGGAGTCCATCTGAAGCAGGTGATTGGTACCCTCCTGGCAGGGTAGCGCCAGCGGATCTGCATCGGTCACGAGGGTGTCGGAGATGGCGACGGTGGTACCGTTCCAGGTGTCGCCCCACGTCACGAA
>DAOTVC010000081.1:0-45785 GCA_034437215.1 Anaerolineae bacterium
GCCGCGCAAGATGCCGGCCACCTGCTGCAGATCGGTGGTGCCCGTGACCCCGTAGATCCACGAGAGCCCAAAGAGCATCATCGCCGAGAGCACCGTGCCGTAGATGAAATACTTGAGCGCTGCCTCCGAGCCCTGGGGGTCCTTACGAGCGTAGCCGGCGAGCGCATAGCCCGTCAGGCTGAGCAGGTCGAAGGCCAGGAAGATGAGGATGAGATCGGTGGCTGCCGCCAGAAGGCCCAGGGCCAGCGCAGAGAAGATGAGGAGCGCGTAGTAAGGGCCCCGGGAGAAGTTATGATGCTGGAGGTAGTCATCCGAAATGCAGAGCACGACGGCAGTCGCGATCAACCCGAGGGCTTTGACGGCGAGGGAGAAGGCATCAGCGGCGAGGAGAGAGAGCACCTGGACCTCAACGCCCCAGAGGGAGACAGTAGCCACGAGCGCCAGCAAAAGGCCCCCGAAGGTGACCCGGAGCAGCCAATCCCCCCTCTCGATGCCGGGAAGCAGCTCCAGGGCGAGGATCAGCAGCGCCGTGAGCAGCAGGAGCAGCTCCGGCGAAAGCAGCCAGAGGATCTGGTTGAAGGGGGGCACCACGAGGTTGTCTACACTCCCCTCTAGATGAGCAGTTGTAACAGAGCGACCATCGCCGCGTTGAACATCTCCATAAGCGGCGTCGGGTAGAGTCCGATAACGACCATGATAACGATGAGCGGCCACAGCGTGACCTTCTCCCACCAGAGCATGTCCGGCAGGGCACCCCACCGCTCTTCGTCCAATCGTCCGAGGAAGAGATGTTGGACGATCTTCCACAGGATATAGACCGCCGTGAAGATCATCCCCAGAACGGCGACGTAGGCGACGACGGGCAAGAAGCGCACCGTCCCACGGAAGACGAAGAGCACGCTCCAGAAACCGGCCAACCCGGGAAGACCCAGCAAGGCCAGGCTCGCCACCATGGTCAGCGCGTAGTAGTGGGGCATCTGCTGCGCTAGTCCTCCAAAGGCCTTGAGGTTCCGGGTATGGGTTCGCTCGTCGAGGATCCCCACGAGGAAGAACATCCCGCCGGTGATGATCCCGTGGGCAAAGATCTGCCAGGCGGCGCCGTTGAGGGCAGAGGCTGCAGCGTTCAGGTTTTCAGGCTGCCCGAGCCAGCCGTAGGCGGCCGCAGCGGCCGAGACCCCCAGAATCACGTAGGCCATGTGGGCCACGGAGGAGTAGGCGATGAGCTTCTTGAGATCCCATTGGGCCATACAGACGAGCGCGCCGTAGACAAGCCCCATCACCGCCATGATAGGGAGCACGGGCACCTCGACGACGTAGTAGCGGAAGATCTGCGGAAAGAGGGGGAAGGCGATTCGGATGAGACCGTAAGCCCCCATCTTCAGCAGCACACCGGCTAACATGACGCTGCCCGCCGTCGGGGCCTCGGTGTGAGCATCGGGAAGCCAGGTGTGGAGGGGGAAGGCCGGCACCTTGATGGCGAAGGCGATGAGGAAGCCCCAGAAAGCGATGTTGGCCCAGAGAAAGTTATCGGCAAAGGGGCGAGCCGCCACCGCCTCGAGGATGCCGAAGGTCCCCGTCTGAAAGTAGACGGCGAGGATGGAGAGCAGCGTGAAGACACTCCCCACCAGGGTGTAGATGAAGAACTTGATAGCCGCATACTCCCGTCGCTCCCCACCCCAGATCCCGATGATGAGGAACATGGGCACCAGCCCCACCTCCCAGAAGACGTAGTAGAGGACCAGATCCAGGGAGATGAAGACGCCGATGAGGCCCGTCTCCAGCAGGAGGAACATGATGTAGTACTCCTTCACCCGCTCGTGGATGACCCGCGCCGAGTAAAAGAGGGAGAGGGTGCTCAAGAGCCCGGTGAGCCAGAGGAGAGGGGCGCTGAGACCGTCGACCCCCAGGTAGTAGTGGATGTCGAACTGGGGAATCCAGGGGTAGCGCTCCACGAACCGCATCTCCCCCGCGCCCGAGCGGGCGACGCTGATCCAGATGAGGGTCGCCAGGATCAGGGTGATGAAGGCCAAGGCCGTCCCCAGACGGCGCAGCGTCTTCTCATCCTCCCGGGGGATGACCAGCAGCAACAGGACGCCCACGATGGGGGTGAAAAGAATGACGGTGAGAATCGGAAAGTTCATAAATCCCTCTTTCTCTCTTAAGTCCGCCTGCTCACAACGAGAAGGTGATGACCAGGGCCAGCAGGGAGAGCAGTGCCAGCCAGAGGTAGTCTCGCACTCGCCCCGTCTGTACGGGACGCAGGAGTCTGCCCCAGGACCCCACGAGATTTCCGAGACTTGCTGCAGACGTGTCCTGCGCCTCATCATCGAAGCGACCGCCGAGCGTCGTGACCCCCTCGGAAATTCCGCCGACCAGATTGGCCAATCCGTCAATGGCGTGCGTGTCGATCCAGTCTACGACCTGTGCAATGTGCCGGCTGCCTCCCCCACTCATATTGACGATGCCGTCGATAACCTGGGCGTCGAACCGGGCGAAGACGCCGGAGACGGTGCGCGTGAAGCGGGCGCTGAGGTCCACCACCCCGTCGATCACCCGCTCATCCGCCCGGGCCGCCCCACGGGAGAGAGCCCGCGCCCCCGCTGCCACCTGGCGCACCCCACCGTCGACGAGGGTGCGATCGGCCCCGGCGCTCAGAGCGGCGAGCGCGAGACCGGCACGGACCACCGTCGCCTGGTAGAGCTCGTCGACGTAAAAGCGCCGCTGCGCCGCCCGGTAGAGCCGGCCCATTCGCAGGCGCTGCAGCGCTCCCGCAACGCGGTCCATCCGTCCGGCCTCCAGAGGGCGCCAACCGTAGACCAACCAGCCCAGCCCGAGCCCGCCCAGGACGAAGGCCACGCTGAGCACGAGGGGCTGCCAGGCGAAGCCCTCCAGCCTAACGGCCAACTGGGCTTCGGAGGCCGCCTCCATCTGCGCGCCGGCGATAAAGTGCTCGAACCAGTTGGGAATCACCCCTCCAATAACGGGGAAGGGCTCGGTGATGCCCACCCAGCCGAGCACGACGGCGCAGGCCGCCAGCAGCAGGAGGGGCACGGTCATGGAGGGGACGTTCTCCTCGACGTGGGCAGCGGCAGCCGTGCGGGGCTGCCCCAGGAAGATCAGGCTCAACTGGCGGGCAGTATAGAAGGCGGTAAGCCCCGCAGAGATCGCCAGCACCCAGAAGACGAGGGGATTGGTGGGCCAGGCCCGGGCGAGAATCTCGTCCTTCGACCAGAAGCCCGCCGTGAGGAGCGGGAAGCCCGAGAGGGAGAGCCCGCCGATGAGGAAGGTCGCCGCCGTGCGGGGCATGCGCTTCGCCAGCCCGCCCATGTTGAACATGTCGTGGGGGTCGAAGGGGGCGACGGGATCGCCGCCGGGCCCTGCGTGCAGCTCGTGGTGGACGTGCTCCAGGGCACGCATCACCGAGCCCGAGGCCAGCAAGAGCAGCGCCTTGAAGAAGGCGTGGGTAATCAGGTGAAAGGTCGCTGCGACGTAGGCCCCGATCCCCAGCGCCGCCACCATGTAGCCCAGTTGGCTGATGGTGGAGAAGGCCAGCACACGCCGGATATCGTCCTGGGCCACGGCGATGAGGGAGGCGAAGAGGGCCGTGAAGGCGCCGATAATCCAGAGGGGGGGCAACGAGAGCTGCGCGGTCGCGGCGAAGAGGGGGAAGGCCCGGATGATCAGGAAGACGCCGGCCGGGACCGTCGTCGCCGCTTGAAGGAGGGCCGAGACGGGCGTGGGGCCCTCTACCGCGTCGGGCAGCCAGACGTGCAGCGGGAACTGAGCGCTCTTCCCCACCGTGCCGCCGAAGAACAGGAGAGCGATGAGCGTCGCAGGTGCCAGAGGGGTGCCGAGGAAGCCGGGGCTCGCCAACGCGGCCAAGGTCCCCTCCGAGAAGATGACGTCGTAGTGCAGGGAGCCGACACGGGCGTAGAGAAAGACCAGCCCCAAAAGGAAGAGGACATCCCCCACCCTGGAGACCAGGAAGGCCTTCAAGCCGGCGGTGTAGGCCGCGGGCTTCTCGCGCCAGAAGCCGATCAGGAGATAGGAGCAGATGCCCATGATCTCCCAGAAGATGAAGAAGGTCAGCAGGTTGTCGAAGACGACCAGGCCCAACATACCGGTGGCGAGGAGAGAGATGTAGGCGAAGAAACGGCCGTACTCCGGGTCGCCGCGCATGTAGCCCACGCTGTAGATGAAGATCAGGAGGCAGACGAGGGGTACCATGAAGAGCATCACCGCCGTCGCGGCATCGACGTAGATCCCCAGGTAGAAGAGCTCCTCCCCTGCCGGCAGCCAGGGTACCCCTGCCGAGTGGTAGGCCTCCTGGCCCACCCCCGCGGGGCACAGGGCCGCTGTCCAGAAGACGACCTGGGCCAGCAGGAAGGAGAGGCCCATCCCGCCGATCGCCAGGCGATGGCTCAGCCGGCGGTTGCGGTGGGCGCCCAGCGCGATGGACAAGAAGGCCAGGAAGGGAAAGGTCGGTATCAGCCAGGCGAGATCGAAGAGGGTCACGGCGCCTCAGCCCTTGAGGGAGTCGAGGTGATCGACATTGACGGTGTGTCGGTTGCGCCAGACGGTGACGACGAGCGCGAGGCCCAGGGCCGCCTCCGCCACCGCCACGGGGTAGACGAAGAGGGCGAAGGCGCGTCCGTTGACCAGCGCCGGTTCGACGTAGCGGGAGAAGGCGATGAGGTTGATGGTGACGGCATTGAGCAGCAGCTCCAACGACATCAGGATCACGACGAGGTTGCGGCGTGAGAGGATGCCGTAGATCCCGATGGCGAAGAGCGCCGCGGCAACGATGAGATACCAGGAGAGCGGGACCACGCTACTTCTCCCTGAGCAGATAGAGCGCGCTGGTGAGGGCGACGAGCAGGAGGAGTGAGGCCACCCCGAAGAGGAGCAGGTAGTGACCGGGGTCGATGAGAGCGCTCCCCAGGAAGGCCAAGTCATCCGCCGGGACCTCCGTCAGCGGGCGGGTAGGCCACGGAACCTGCAGGATCAGGTAAGTCAGCGTCCCGAAGGAGACGAGAGCGGTCAGGGCAGCCATGAAGGGGTCCTTGAAGGAGTGACGGTGGTGGTACATCGTCCCTCGGGTCACCGTAAGGGCGATGACCGTGAGGGCGGAGATGGCGCCGACGTAGATGAAGAGCTGCAGGCCCGCCATGAAGGTGGAGCCCAGGAGCACGTAGAAGACCCCCACACCCAGGAAGGAGAGGCTCATCCACAGGATGGAGCGGAAGACCTGCTGGGCGACGACCATTGTGATTCCCCCGCCAAGGGTCAGAACCGCGGCGCCCAAGAAGGCGATCTGTTGGATAGTCATAGATCTCCCAGCTCCTGTGGCGCCTCCTTGAGGAAGGTAGAAGCAACCAGAAGTAACGGCGCGGTGGCGAAGAGCGCAACCACCGCGAAGAGGAGTCGGATAAAGCCGTACTGGTCAGACACATCAAACCTCCGGTGTTACCAGAGCGGATTATACAGCTGCCGAGCAGCCGCAACAAGTCCGCACTCCAACGTAAACTCACGTAAGGCCCAGAAGCCCTTCTGATATCGCTTGCCCAAAGATTCGATTCGCAGTTGCATGGCCCTCCTTTTCATCCTCCGTGCAATGGAGACAGATGATTGATGGTCAAAGACCGAGAAACCTACCCTGTATACGCAGAAGAGCCGTTCGGGTTTCGCGGGAGGCAAAAAGAGGCTTATCAGGAGAAGAAAAAGCCCCCGCACATTGCGGGGGCTTCGAATTGTACGTGTTAGAGTATGTCAGTCGGCGGACTCGTCACCATCTTCGCCGGCCCGGACGCGACCCCCTTTGAGGGCCACGAGCAGGTCGCGACGCTTGAGGGCCCGCTTGCGGTCGAGCTCCGTCAGCCCCGCCTTGTCGTCCGCCAGCTTCATGAGCGCCTCCACCCAGGCGCCGCTCTGCACCTCGGTGTGACCCACTCGCCAGCGCTCCACCCAGACGGGCAGCTCGGCGGCGTTGGTGACGCGTTCGTGCACCCGGGTCTGGATCACGCCCTGCGACTCGAAGGTGACCTCGTACTCCTCAGTCTCAGCCTCGATGGGGCAGATCTCCACGCAGGCGCCGCACTTGATGCAGTAGTAGTCGGCGAGGACAAGCACGCCATCGTCGTCGATGTGGAGGGCGCGCGTGGGGCAGACATCGGCGCAGGCGAAGCAGCCCTCGACGCATTTCTCGCGCCGCAGGACGACGCTCCCCTGCCAGGGCTGTTCGACCTGGAAGGCGCCGTCGCCGGCGACCTCACACTGGCGGCAGCGGATGCAGTGCTCGTCGTCCACTACCAGCGTCTCCTGCTCCTCGTCGTAGCTGATGACGTCGGTGGGGCAGTTGTCGATGACGAATTCCTTGCGCTCCCAGTCGAAGGTCGAACGATCGAAGGTGGTGGATTCTCGAAGCTCGGGGAAGGCCTCGAAGCGCAGCACCGGAACGTTGCGCTCGCCGTTGAGCGTCATGGTGATGGCGTTTGTGGGGCACATGACGGCGCACATGCCGCACATCACGCACTTCTCGGGGTCGACGTCCACCACCGTTTTGCGCTCCACCCGCCCGTCCTCCAGGCGCGCCTCGACGTGGCTGATGGCCTCCTTGGGGCAGACCAGCGGCCCGATCTGGCAACCCACACAGCGCTCCAGATC
Source organism: Anaerolineae bacterium (assembly GCA_034437215.1). Lineage (GTDB taxonomy): Bacteria > Chloroflexota > Anaerolineae > B4-G1 > SLSP01 > DAOTVC01. Next base: position 6,664 of record DAOTVC010000081.1, read on the forward strand.
CCACGTGATCACGTCGTGGTGGGTCACCATCTTGCGCTCCAACACGAGCCGGTCGTCGGTCTTCTGCTTAAGCGTCGTTCCTCGTCTCACGCAGGTCTCCTCTGCAAACAGGTCGAAAGTTCAAAGTCAAAGGTCGAAAGCCAGGTTCCAAACTACGCGACACGCAGTACGATCTTGTCCGTCGGGACGATGTGCCGGTTGAGGCCCAGGGAGCGCTCGTCGAGCCCCAGCGCCAGCCCCATCAACTGGGTGAAGTAGAGCACCGGCAGGTCGAGGGTGCGGCCCATAGCCCGCTCGGCCTTGGCCTGATAGGCGTCGAGGGCGGTATGGCACATGGGACAGGCCAGCGAGACGACGTCGGCGCCCGCGTCCCGCGCGGAGACGAGGACGTTGCCCGTCAGCTTCGCCGTGACGTGGGCGTGGGAGAGGGCCAGCGCACCGCCGCAGCACTTCGCCTTCAGCGGATAGTCGACCAGCTCTGCGCCGAGGGCCTCCATGAGCCGGTCCATCCCCCGCGGTCGCTCGGGGCTGTCGAACTCGTCCTTGGGCCGGGTCAGCATGCAGCCGTAGTAGCTGCCTACCTTCAAGCCGGTGAGGGGCCGGGTCACCCGCTCCTTCACGCCCTCGATGCCCACCTCGTTGAGGATGACGTAGAGGGGATGGAGCACCTCGACGTCGCCCTCGATCTGCAGGTCGTCCCCCAGGCTCTCGTTGACCTGCTTGCGCGCCGCCCGGTTCCCGGCGATGGCCTTGCCCGCCAGCCGCAGATTCTTGTAGCAGCCGCTGCAGGGGGCGATGACGACCTCGAAGCCCTGCGCCTCGGCGAGGGCCAGGTTGCGCGCCGGGAGGGTGACCGTCGCCTCACGGTTCTCGACGTTGGCGTGCACCGCGCCGCAGCAGCTCCAGTCGTCCAGCTCCTGCATCTCAATCCCCAGCGCCTCGAAGACGGCGCGGAGGGAGCGGTCGTACTCCTTGGCGCCGGAGAGCAGACTGCATCCCGGATAGTACCCGTACTTCATCGTCGTCCCTCCTTCTTGCCACCCAACCAGACGAGACTGCTCAACAGCGCACCCAGGAAGGTGAGCAGACCGCCGATGAGCCAGGGGCGCCACTGCTCGGGTGCGGCCTCCTTCCCTCCCGCCCGCCGCTTCACCGGCTCGCCTCCCTGGCGTCCTGCCAGCCGGCGAACCTGCTCGGGCTTCTCGATCCTCTCGGGCAGGAAGGGGAGCTTGCCCTTGAGCAGCATCTGGATACCCAGGGGAACCATGCTGATGAGCCCCATGACGTCCCAGGTCCGGGCGTAGTAGCGCAACATCAACCCGGGCTCGAACATCCGTCCGTACATCTTCACCGTATCGGCGAAGGCCTGCCCGAACTCCGCCTCCCGGTCCTGAGCGTAGCCCTGCTCCAGGGCCATGGCCCGCAGATCGGCCATCAGGTCGGTGATCTCGATGCCCCGCGGGCAGCGGCTGGCACAGGAGTAGCAGGAGACGCAGTACCACATGTCGTGGCTGTTCAGCACCTCGTCCTTCAAGCCCGCCTGGATCATGTGCATGATCCGCCGCGGCCCGTGCTCCATCTCCTCAATAACGGGACAGGAGCCGGCACAGGTGCCGCACTGGTAACACTGCAGGACCTGCGCGCCGCCCGGCGTCTGCAGCACCTCGACGAGGAAGGGATTCATCTCGTTGGCCATCTATACGCCCTCCTGCTCCTTCATCAGCTGCAAGCGGAACTCCGCGGCAGACTCCAGCACCCGCCCGACGTCCGGCACCTGCTGCATCCGCTGGAGGCGTTTGCCCAGCTTGGGCCGGGCGTTCTCGTTCTCCTCGCGGATCTGCTCCACGCCGAGCTCGCGGACGGTGGTGCTCATCTCCTTCATGATGCGGGACCACTTCGCGCCCTCCGTGGCAGAGACGGACTCCACGCGGAAGCGCTCGGGCGTGATCCCCAGGCGCTCCAGCTGCTTCGCCACCTTGTCCATGCGCTCTCCGGCGTGGACGCGCCCCTCGATGTAGTGGCAGTCCTGGGGATGGCAACCGGAGACGAGGACGGCCCCTGCGCCCAGCCGGAAGGCCTCCATCACGAAGTCGGCGTCGACGCGCCCGGCGCACATCACCATGATGTTACGGGTGTTCGCCGGGTACTCGAAGTGGCTCGTACCGGCGTTGTCGGCGCCCATGCCGCTACACCAGCGACAGGTGAAGGCGAGGACCTTTTCCTCGGGCCGGTCGGCGAGGAGGGCGTGGACCTGCGCAAGAATCTGGGCGTCGGTAAAGTGGTGCTGGGAGATAGCGTTGCCCGGACACTCCGCCACACAGGTGCCGCAGCCGTGGCACTTAGCGGGCACGATGGTCGTCGCCTCGCCGGAGCCCGGCTTGTTGATGATGGCGCCGTAGGGGCAGGTGTTGGCGCAGATGGTGCACTTCCCGCCCGTGGAGTTGAGGCAGCGCTCGGGCCAGACGTAGGCGACGATGGGATCGATCTTCCACTTGTCCTGGGTGAGGACCCGGGCGGCACGTCCCGCCGCGCCGCTCCCCTGCCCCACGCTCTGGGGGATGTCCTTGGGTCCCTGAGCGGAGCCCGCCAGGTAGATCCCCTCGGTGGGGGTATCGAGCGGCTTGAGCTTGGGATGGGACTCCAGGAACCAGCCGTGGACGTCGTTGGGCACGGTGAGGGTACGCCCCAGCTCGAAGGCGCCGTCGCTGGAGACGGCAGCCGTCGCCAGCCCCACCATCTCGAACTCCAGCTCTACCGGCTTGCCGAGCCCGATGTTCTCCGAGCGGACGATGAGGTTCTTCGTCTCGGGATCCTCGTAAATCTCCGAGGGTCGGCCCTGGACGAAGTGGACGCCCGCCTGGCGCGCGCGCTCGTAGAACTCCTCGTAGGTCTTGCCCGGCGCGCGGATGTCGATACGGAAGATGGTGATGTCCATCTCCGGGTAGAGCCACTTGAGGAGGAGCGCGTTCTTGATGGTGTACATGCAACAGAAGCCGGAGCAGTACTCGTTGTAGCGCTTGTCCCGGGAGCCGACGCACTGGATGAGGCCCAGACTCTCGGGCACCTTGCCGTCGGAGGGCCGGACGAACTCGCCGACTGTGGGACCTCCTGCACAGTGCAGGCGCTCGATCTCCATCATCGTCGTGACGTTGTCGTAGAGACCGAAGCCGTACTCCTCGATGTCGGTAGGATCCCAGGTGTCGTAGCCCGTCGCCACGATGATGGTTCCGATCTCCAGCTCGATAAGTTCCGGCTCCTCGGCGAAGTTGATGGCGTTCAGCTCCCCGCAGGCCTCGACGCACTTGTAGCACTCGATGCAGGCGTCGCGGTCGATGGTGTAGATGGAGGGGACGGCCTGGTCCATGGGGACGTAGATGGCCTTTCGGGGCCCCAACCCCTCCTCGAACTCGTTGGGGATGTCGATGGGGCAGACCTCGGCGCAGAGGCCGCAGCCGGTGCACCTGTCGAGGTCGACGTAACGGGCCTTGCGCTCCACCTTCACGGTGAAGTTGCCGATGTAGCCGTTGACCTCCTGGACCTCGGAGTAGGTCAGGAGATGAATGTGCGGGTTCTTGCCCACGTCCACCATCTTCGGCGCCTCGATACAGATGGAGCAGTCCATCGTGGGGAAGGTCTTGTCCAGCTGCGCCATTCGCCCGCCGATGGTGGGCGTCTTCTCCACCAGGTAGGTCTCGATTCCCATGTCCGCCAGATCCAGCGCGGCGCTGATCCCGGCGATACCCCCGCCGATGATCAGGGCCTGCTTGGTGACGGGGACCTCGAGGTGCTGGAGGGGCTCGACGTAGGAGACCTTCGCCACCGCCGCCGCCACGATCTCCTTGGCCTTCTCGATGGCGGCCTCCTTCTCGTGGGAGTGAACCCAGGAGTCGTGCTCGCGGATGTTCGCCATCTGGAACATGAAGGGGTTGAGACCCGCGTCGGCGATGCAGGACTGGAAGGTGGGCTCGTGCATGGCGACGCTGCACGCCGCCACCACCACCCGGTCGAGGTCGTGCTCCTGGATGTCCTGCTGAATCAGCCCCTGCCCGGGATCGGAGCACATGTAGCGGTGCTCCTTGGCGATCACGACGTTGGGCAGCGTCTTGGCGTACTCCACGACCTCCGACGGCGTCACCACACTGGCGATGTTGGAGCCGCAGTGGCAGACGTAGACGCCGATGCGCGGCCCCCGGTTCTCTCCCTGGCCGTTACCTTTGTTTTTTACCACACTATGACTCCTCTTCCCTGGTCCCCGGTCTTGATCACGAATCTCCTGTTCTTCAGCCTACTTCCCCGCCGTCTCCTCGGTGACCCGCGCGCGGCGCGAGCGTTGGGCGCGGCGGTCGGGCGTCGTGAGTTCCAGGGCGTCCTTGGGGCACCAGAGGATGCACTGGGGCTCCTCCTCGTCCTGGCACTGATCACAGATCTCGGCCATCTTCGTCGCGGGGTTGATGGAGATGGCGCCGAAATCACAGGCCTCGATGCACCAGGCGCAGCCGTCGCAGCGCTCGGCGTCGATGCTGATGAGGCCGGTCACGGGGTCCTGCTCCAGGGCGTCACGGGTACAGGCGATGACGCAGGGCGCGTCCTCGCAGGTGCGGCAGGCGATGGCGGTCACGAGGACCTCGTCGACGCGCACGGTGCGGATGCGGCTGCGGTAGGTGTTGTACTCCCCCGTTTTGGTGAAGGAGCAGATATACTCGCAGAGCTGGCAACCCACGCACTTCTCGGGATCGCAGGTCACGTACTGATACTTTGACGTTGATGTCGGCATGTTCCTCTCCTCAGACTCCGATTTCCTCGGCCACGTCGTCCATCCCCAGCTCGATCAGCTTCTCCTTGGGGATCAGACCTTCCTTCGTCCAGCCCTTGGCCTCGTAGTAGAGGGCCTTCAGGTACTCCAGCTCCTCGTCGGTGACCACGTATCCCGCCGAGGGCCCCTTGGTCATGGGATCGTGCTTCCAGCGATAGGGCAGGTCGTCGTCTTCGCGCGTCCAGCCCTCGCGGATGTTGAAGGCCTTCTTGATGGTGTGGGCCCGCTCGCCGATGAGATCGACGTCATCGTAGTCGAACTCCCAGCCGGTGGTGGCGTTGATGAGGGCCGCGATGGCGGGCCAGGCGCCCTCCCGATCGGCCTTGCCGGTGAAGCAGCGGCGGATGAACTTGCAGAGGGGGAGCGTGTCGTAGACGGCGGCGTACTCCTCGGTGCTCTTGGCAAGCTCACCCCGCGTCTCGTCGACGGAGAAGCGATCGACCCAGCCCTTGATGTCGGGGTCGTAGGCCGCGGTGCGGTTGTGGCAGCCGCCCCGGGTGCCGACGGCCAGCCCCACGGCGAAGGTCTTGAGACCCCGGGGGTCGTATCCCGGCGCCTCAAGCCCCTTGGTGTTCATGGCCCACTTGTAGCTCTCCGTCCCCCGCTCCTCGTCGATGCGCCGGCTGGCGATGCGGGTGCCCTCGGCGAGCAGGTCGCCGAGGCCCTCGCGGTCGCGGATCATCTCCGCCAGCGCCACGGCGGCTTCGGCATTGCCGAAGGTGGGCTCGAAGCCCTCGGGGAACCGGGCGCACTTGAAGTCCTCCTTGGTAAGGACGCCGCGCTCGAAGGACTCCATGGTCCAGCTGAGGGTGACGCCGCTGCTCATGGCGTCCATCCCCCCCTCGTCGGCGATGTCGATGAGCTTGATGACGGCGTTCATGTCGTTGATGCCCAGGTTCGGGCCGTTGGCGAAGAGGCACTCGTACTCGATGCCCGTCATGGCGCCCTTCCAGGGGCCCGTCTTCGCCACCGACATCTGCTCACAGGCGATGGGGCACTGCGCACAGGCGATCTTCTTCACCTTGTGGTGCTCCTCGAGGTACTCGCCGCTGACCATCTCGGCGTCCTCGAAGACCCCCTCCTGGTAGTTGCGGGTGGGCAGCAGCCCGAACTTGTTCATGTTGAGGACGTTGGTGACGGTACCCAACACACGATACTTGGAGGTGTGGGGGCCCTGGGAGGCCTCGGTGATGTCGAAGGACATCTTCATCAGCGTCTCCGGATCGGCGACTCGCACCCCTTTCGTCCCGCGGACGGAGACCGCCTTGAGCTTCTTGGAGCCCCAGACGGCGCCATGGCCCGTACGGCCCGCCTGCCGCCCGTCGTTGGTAACGTTCGCAAAGCGCACCAGGTTCTCACCGGCCGGCCCCAAGGTCGCGGAGCGCACCTGATCATCGCCCAGATCCTCGCGGATGGCCTCCTCGGTCTCGAAAGTGTTCAACCCCAGGAGGTGGGAGGCATCGCGGAACTGCACCCGATCGTCGTCGATGAAGAGGGTGACCCACTCATCACTCGATCCGTGGATGACCACCCCATCCCACCCGGCCCGCTTGAGAGCGACGGAGAACCAGCTGCCTGAGAGGCTGTCACCGATGAAGCCGGTCAGAGGGGATTTGGAAGCCAGACCGAACTTTCCGCCGACGGGGACCGGGGTGCCGGCAAAGATGCCGTTGGCGAAGCAGATAGGGTTGGCAGGCGAGAGAGGGTCACAACCCGGCTCGATGTTCTCCCAACAGAGGCGGGTCGCCATGGAGACGCCCCCGATGTAGGTCTGGTACCAGACCTCGGGCTTCTCCTCAACCCAATGCTTCCGCTCGGTCAGGTCGATGTGCAGAATCTTACCGCTGTATCCGTACATAGATCATTCTCCTCCACAGAACAGGAACAGAAAACAGGAACAGGAACAGGAACAGGAACATGCGTTATCCACCGGCTAACACGGACATCAAGAGAATAAGATCGCCATCCTGGGGGCTCTCGTCCAGCTGATCCTCACGCAGCATGTGGCGCCCATTGAGGTTGAGCATATTTGAGGCGAAGAGAGCAGGACCCTCGGGCTGAATGACTTGACCAATGAGTACGGGGTATCGGGTACCGAGGATGGCGAGGATATCTCTGAATGTGGTGTCGTCTGCGACCTCGAGCGGGACTTCACGCACGCCAGTGAGGACCCGAGAAATGCCCCCCAGTTCAACCAGAATATTCACAAACTACCTTCCACAATATCGGTGAAGGCGCAACTACGATGCCTAGGGTTGATCATAGCCATGCCATTCCTTGAGTTCGCTGATCGGCTAACATCGGGCTTCGTTGTGCACCTATTTTAACTGAACCTTTACACAGTGCAAGTGGAGCAACCATCCCTCTCTATTCTCCGACAGTTCTCCACCCTGTCAAGCGACAAACCTCAACCGCCGCCCCTGCAATTCCACACACCGGGTTATAATGGCTCCGTGAAGGGTAACAGACGAGATAGAGAGACGAAGGGGGAGACGTGATTTTGAAAGCACTGGCGTACAGCTACACAGCAACACTGGCGGGGCTGGCCATCTACGCCCTGCACCTGATGGTACTCATCCTGCTCTACCTGCGCCACCGAGGGGAGAGGAGCTCTCCTGCGCCCGTCCTCCCGGCAGATAGCCTACCTGAGGTGACCGTGCAGATTCCCTTACGCAACGAGCGGTACGTGGTAGAGCGCATTCTGCAGGCGGTTGCAGCGCTAGACTGGCCCAAAGAGAAGTTGACCGTCCAGATTCTCGATGACTCGGACGACGACACGACCGCGATCGCTAAGCGCGAGGCGCGCCGGTTACGGGCCGCCGGATTGGAGGTCCGAGTCTACCACCGCAGCCAACCAGAAGGACACAAAGCCGGGGCCCTCGCAGCGGGGTTGCGGAAGGCACGGGGAGCCTTCATCGCTCTCTTCGACGCCGACTTCTGCCCCCCGCACGACTTTCTCAGGCGTACCGTCCCCCATCTGGTGGCACGACCGGAATTAGGGATGGTCCAGGCACGCTGGGGCCATCTCAACGCTCAATACTCACTGCTCACCCGCGTCCAGGCGCTGCTTCTGGACGCTCACTTCACCGTCGAACACCTGGCTCGCAACCGCTCCGGGCTCCTCATGAACTTCAACGGCACGGCGGGGGTCTGGCGGCGTGCGGCCATCGTGGACGCGGGAGGCTGGCAGAGCGACACCGTAGCCGAGGATCTCGACCTGAGTTATCGGGCGCAGATCCGCGGCTGGCAGATCCTCTACCTGCCCGAGGTCGTAGCCCCGGCGGAGCTGCCCCCTCTGGTGACCGCCTTCAAGCAGCAGCAGTACCGCTGGGCCAAGGGAGCGGCACAGTCTTTGAGGAAGTTGGCAGGCCCCCTCCTCCGCTCCCCCCACCTCACGACGGTGCAGAAGGGGATGGCGTTGCTCCACCTCAGCGGCTACGTCACCCAACCCCTCTTCCTGCTCACGCTGCTCCTGGCGGTCCCCCTCGTGCTGGCGGCGCCGCCCCTGCCCTCCCCCACGGCCTTCTTGGGCAGCGTCATCGCCGTCCCCCCCCTCCTCTACCTGCTGGGCCAGATGGCCCTCTACCGTGACTGGCCCCGGCGTATGCTGATCTATCCGCTTCTCATGCTGCTGGGAATGGGGCTCGCCTGGACCAACACGCTGGCCTTCGTCGATGGGCTGCTGCACTGGGGAGGGGAGTTCCGGCGCACACCCAAGTACCGGCTGCAAGCGCGGAGGGGGGTCTGGAAGGGTGCGTGGTATCGGCCGGCCCTCGACCGCACCCTCTGGGGAGAGCTGGCGCTGGCGCTCTACGCTCTGCTGGGGCTCTGGGCCGCTCTGCGACTTAACCACCATGACCTCCTCCCCGTCATCCTCACCTTTGCAGGGGGGGAGCTCCTGATGGCAAGTACCAGCCTGCTCCAACACTGGGCGGCTGCTCCCGGGACGGAGGGCCCCCGGACGACCTCGCCCTAACGAGAGCCCGACACGTCCGGCAGCTACAAAAGAGACGAGGCAGGGGCCTCGTCTCTTTTAAACCCACGTCTCTCAAAAGCAGCGATGGCTCCCCTGAAAGAACTATGTCTCACCACGGAGGACACAAAGAGCACTGAGAAAATCACGAAGATCTTTGTGAAAGTTAAGCCTGAAGTTCTCCTTTGTGAAATTTAACATCCAAAATCTCCGTGCTCTCCGTGGTAAGAGACCTTTTTCAGCGGAGCCAGCGATGGGTGCAGAATTGACCTACTTCTTCTCCTCCTCCTCGGGTTTAGGAGCAGGCTTGGGAGGGCTGCCGGGTCTGGAGGCGCGGGGCGGTTCGATATCGGGGGGCTCGAGATCCTGGGGCATCTCGATCTTCCCGCTGACGTAGGCGCCTTCGTTGGTCAGAATGGATTTGACATCCAGGTCACCCCAGACGCGTCCCGTGGCGAGGATTTCAACCCGGTTCGCATGCACGTTGCCCTTCACGGCTCCGGCAATCGAAAGATTGTTCGCTTTGACTTCGGCGAGCACCTTGGCGCTCTCCGTGATCACCATGTTTCCCGTCGTCTCGATGTTGCCCTCGACCACACCTTCGACGCGTAGACCGCCATCCCCCTGTACCTGACCCTTGATATAGGTGTTGGGTCCGATGGTCGTCTCGATGGGCTTGCTGTTCGTCGTCGGACGAGCGGTGCTGGGCTGGGCCTGCGGCTGCGCTTCGGGCTTCGATTTCTCTCTTCCCCACATAGTCTTCCTCCTTGGGAGTGATTACGGGCTCAGAATCAAACCATCTCTAAACCAATGATACCGATAGTAGGGTGAATGTCAACTCCGGAACGCTAGGAGGACTCCACCATCTGGCGGGCCTCCCCTAAGACCTGCTGCTCCTCGGCGCTGAGGCTGTGAACGGAGCGCCACTGCTTGACGGGCTTGCCGTAGACGCGCATATCGTGACCGTGTAGACAGGAGAGCAGCAGGCCATTGCCCACAGCGTCGACCAACGCCAGGGAGAAGCTCTGATCCCCGCCCACATTCGAGAAGGCCTGGTAGCGCACGATGCTGTGCCCCTGGATGGTGTGCGGCATGATCTTCTCCAGGCGGCGCACCCCTCCTCCCATCTGACGCAACTGCGTACCCTGCTCGTCGACCCGTTGGGAGAGGCTGATCACCGACTGCTCTTCGCTCTCCTCCGTCAACGCCAACAGATTCTTGTACCGCATCTCGAGGTTCTTCTGACGCTTTTCCAGCGTGTAGATCCAGTAAGCTGCAACAAAAAGCAGAATGGTCTCTGCGATGACCCAGGGTAACAGGACCCCTTCCATAGGCCAGATCCTTCCTTTCCATCTCGTGTCTCAGTGCCTGCGTCTGTAAAAAACAACTTTCCGACGTTGGGTACATATGTACCGACGTGGCTCTCTGGGAGCGCTGGGGGCACGCAGAGCTCAAACTCGCCAAGAGAAGCCTTTCCTTCTGACTCCAGGGATTGCGGAAAGTTATACGTTTGCGAACCCTAAAGGGCCATTATAGCCGATTTCGCTCGACGGCAAAGCAGCCATCCGGGGGAGGATCCAATTGGCCTCCGCCCGTCTTCAGGTATAATTCTTTAGGATGTATTTCACTTGAGTTGTTCAAGGCCTGCCGCGTGAAACGTAAAACGTGAACGTCTCACATTTGACATTTCGACCCTGAATAACTTTCAATTGGGATGAAAACAGACCCATTCTCTAACAACGTCGACTCAAGAAGCGCCGGAGGCGCTAGACAAGGAACGGTGAACCATGGAAAGCAATGAGAGATATTGGATCTTCGGCTGTATCGCCGTCGTCATCCTGCTCTTCTGCGTCTGTACCCTCTGTATCGGGGGAATGACCGTGCTCGGTTTCTTCGCGGAGCCCACTGACCCCGTCCTCATCTTCCCCGACGAAACGCCGGAGTCGCCACGGGGCTCCACCCTGGAAACCCCGGAGCCTCTCACGGTGACAACCGAACCCCTGCCGGAGACGGCGACCGAAACCCTGAGTGCCCTGGAAGCCGCAGAGGTACCGGATTCGGACCTGCACGAGCTGGGCATACGCTTTCTCGGTGTGCCCGCGGATACGCCCCGGGTCAGCTCGAACTCCAGCGCCGATTATCCTATCGGGACCACCCGCCGCTTCTGGGTTTCCAACGTCGATAACGACGAGCAGTTCGAGATCGACGCCGAGCTGCTCTACAAGACCGAACACGTCTACATGTGGGTCGAGGAGGGCAAGCAGGTCGACGAGGACGCCTTACGCAGAGCGGCCGACCTCTTCGAGGAGCAGACCTATCCCACTACCCGGGAGTTCTTCGGCAGCGAGTGGACACCGGGTGTCGACGGCGACCCCCACCTGAGCATCTTGCACGCGGGCAACCTCGGCTTCACCGTCGCCGGTTACTTCTCCAGCCCCGACTCCTACGTGCGCGCCGTGCGCGAGGACTCCAACGAGATGGAGATGTTCTACATCAATATCGATAACGTACGGGTGGCGAGTGACTTCTACAACGGTGTCCTGGCCCACGAGTTCCAGCACATGATCCACTGGTACAACGATCGCAACGAGGAGACCTGGCTCAACGAGGGCTGCTCCGAGCTCGCCATGGCCCTCAACGAGCGAGGCAGTCCGGGGAACTACGACGTGGGCGGCAGCGACATCGCCTACCTCTACTCCACCGACACGCAGCTCACCTCCTGGCCCGAGGGTACAGCCGGTGATGCTTCCGCCAACTACGGCGGCTCCTACCTCTTCATGAGCTACTTCCTGGACCGCTTCGGGGACGAAGCGACGAAGGCGCTCGTGGCTCACGAGGAGAACGGGATGGAGAGCGTCGACCAGGTGCTGCAGGAGAACCTCGGGCTGGACCTGACCCACAAGGATATCTTCGCCGACTGGACCATCAGCAATCTCATCGACGAACCCACCGTCGATACGGGACAGTACGGCTACAAGGACATCGACCCCTACAGCCCCCAGCTCGACAGCTCGCTCGAGGAGGATGACTATCCCCTCTCCCGGCAGAGCACCGTGCACCAGTACGGGGTGGACTATATCGAGATCAACGGCGAGGAACCCCTCTCCTTCTCCTTCACGGGCAGTACTCAGACGCAGCTGATCGCCACCGACGCCCACGGCGGCGACTACCTCTGGTGGTCGAATCGTGCCGACGAGTCCGACACTAAGCTCACGCGGATCGTGGACCTGACCGGAGCCGGTGAAGCCGGCGTCGACTTCTGGACCTGGTACCACATCGAGGAGGACTGGGACTACGCCTACCTCGTCGTGGGAACGACCGAGGCGGGCACCCTCCCGGACGACCTCGCCTCACCGGAGATCGAGTGGACCATTTTGGACGACAACGCCCTCGACTGCACCACCACCAACCCCAACGGCAACTCCTTCGGGTGCGGCTTCACGGGTTCCAGCAACGGCTGGGAGCAGCGCAGCGCCGATCTGACCTCCTACACCGGGCAGGAGATCGCCCTCCGCTTCGAGTACATCACCGACGCGGCGGTCAACCAACCGGGCTTTGCGGTCGACGATGTGACGATCACCGTCGACGGTGAAGTCCTCCTCGAGGACGACGTGGAGGGCGGAGAGGGTGAGTGGATCGCCGAGGGCTTCGTGCGCCACGCCAACGTGCTGCCCCAGGAGTGGATCGTGCAGCTGGTCATGGTGGGCGCTGAGCCCCGGGTGACCCGGCTGCTGATGGCGGATGCTACCAGCGGCGAGTGGGAGATTCCGTTGGGGGAAGAGGCCCAACGGGCCTTCATCGTCATCTCTGCCCTGGCCCCAGTGACCACGGAGGTGGCCCCCTACAACTTCACCCTGCGGTAAGAGCGGGAGGCTCAAGTGCAGACAGCCGATGGGGGTCAGCAGATGAAGCGGCTCTTGCAGAGCGCGCCCATCGGCGTCTTCGATTCGGGAGTCGGCGGGCTCTCCGTCTGGCGATACCTCGTCCAACGGCTGCCCCAGGAGCCCACCCTCTACTTTGCCGACCAGAGCCACCTCCCCTACGGACCGCGTCCCCGCGAGGAGGTACGACGCTACGCAGAGGAGATCACCCGCTTTCTGGTGGCACAAGGTGCCAAGCTCATCGTCGTGGCCTGCAACAGCGCCTCGGGCCCCGCCCTGCACGGGCTGCGTGAGACCTTCCCCGACGTCCCCTTCGTCGGGATGGAGCCGGCGATCAAGCCTGCCGCAGAACGCACCCGGACGGGGGTCATTGGCGTCATCGCCACCCCCGCTACCTTTCAGGGAGAGCTCTTTCAGGGATTGGTCGAGCGCTTTGCCGGCGACGTGACGCTGAAGACGCAGACCTGCCCGGGTCTGGTCGAAGCTGTGGAAGAGGGCGCCCTGGATACGCCGGAGACCGAAGCGCTGATACGCAAGTACTTGACCCCCATGCTGGCAGCCGGCATCGACCACCTGGTGTTAGGATGTACCCACTATCCCTTCCTCAGCAAGGCTTTCCAGCGGGTAACGGGGCCGAGCGTCACCCTGATCGATCCGGCGCCCGCGGTCGCCCGGCAGGTGGAGCGCGTGCTGGCACGACGAGGGCTGCTAACCCCGGGATCGGAGAGCGTTCACCACACCTTCTACACCAGTGGCGACCCAACAGCGCTTGCTGCCGGCCTCGACGCCCTTGTGGGGTACACAACACAGGTCGAACCGGTGCTCTGGCGGGAGGGAGGGATCGTCCGCCGGCGTGGGGAGGCGCAGAGCGGGAGGAGGGGGTAGCGCAGCGATAGACAAAGTAGAAGTTCCAGCTATAATTAGAGCAGACTACCAACCATAAGGAGAGCGACTATGGAATTAAGCGTGGAGAGTTTCAAGCACTGCGATCTTATCAAGATCAAGGGACGGGTTGACAGTCAGACCTCCCCACAGTTGGCCGAGGCCATCAACGAGCGCTTCGAAGACGGGCGGTACAAGATCGTCATGGATATGAATGACGTAGAGTTCATCTCCAGTGCGGGGCTGCGGGTGCTCATCAACGCTCAGAAGACCTGCCGGCAGTTCAACCGGGGTGAGATCATTCTCGCCGGGGTCCCCGAACGCATCTACGAGACCCTGGATCTCGCCGGACTGCTGCCTCTCTTCCCCGTCAAGGAAGACGTTTTGCACGCTGTAGGCAGTTGCTAAGGAGCCCAACTTTCACGAAGGAATTTCGTGAGCGCGCCTCATTGTTCCAGAGATCCACTTCCGGAGCGATGAGGCGCTCCTCGTGGGTGAGCGAACATGAATAAGATCATGAGTGCCGTCTTTGCCGCTCAGCTCGAGAGCTTGAGTGCGATCAACGCCTTCGTCACCCGTGCCGCCGAAGAGGCAGGCCTCGATGACCGAGCCGTCTATGCCGTTCAGATGGCGGTAGAGGAGGCGAGCGCCAACATCATCCAGCACGCCTACGGCGAAGAGGTCCCCGCCGGAGCGGAGATCGAGTTCACCTGCGTGGTCAGGCAGAAGGAGTTGACCCTCATCCTCAAGGACGAAGGGCGAGCCTTTGACCCCGCCACCGTGTCCGATCCTGACCTCTGTTCCCCCGTCGAGGAGCGCCAGGCAGGCGGTCTCGGGGTCTTCTTCATCCGCCAGCTTATGGATGAGGTACACTTCGAGTGCGAGGCCGGGACCACCAACGTCCTGACAATGGTAAAACGTAGCGCCCCATGAGTGCGGGTTTTCGCGAAAGGGGGAGCTTGAGCGCGCTGCTGCTGCGGATCGCCACCAAGTTCCTGCCGGGACTGGGGACGATGAGCCGTCGCGAGCGCACCTTCGGGGTAGCGGACGTGATCGGCTTCCTCTATTCGACCCCCGTGGCGCTTGTCGGTGTGGTCTGGCTGATCACCGCCACCGACCTCACCGTGCTGCGCGCCAATTGGCCCGCTATGCTGCTCATCTTCGTCCTGCTCTACCTCTTCGAGCGGCTGGACTTCTTCATCTTCGTCGAGGTCACCCCGGGTACCTACGCCGAGTGGGTCTGGTCCCTCTGGAGCGTGATCACCTGGAGCTCCGCCTTCCTCTTCGGTCCCAACGCCCTCTGGATCACCATCGTGTGGCGTCTGATCTTCTTCGTGCGGAAGTGGCGGCGCGCGAATACGCCCGACTGGCGCTGGAACCTCCTCCGGCACCTGATGCTCTACTTCACCACCGTCGTCTTCTGCGGACTGGTGGCCTTGACCTTCTACGAACGTTGGGGCGGGACCTACCCCCTGCCCGGTCTGGACTTCAGCCACGTGCTGCGAGGCTTCGCAGCCACGCTCGTCTGGCTCCTCCTCTCCTCCGTCGCCTGGGTTCCTATCCTGGCCTACTTCGCCAGTGCGCAGGAGTTTGCCTGGACCCGCCGCCCCTTTATCACCTTCACCCGCTTTCTCGGCATCACCATGGGCTGGCGTCTTCTCGTCGACCCCTTTGCGGTCCTGGCCGCCGGGCTCTACGTAGAACACGGTCTGGTCGGCTACCTCTTCTTCGTCGCAGGGTTGGCCATCTCCGGCTACCTGGCACACCGGTTGAGCCAGGCGGTGGAGCGCAGCCAGCTGCGCTCGCGGGAGCTGGAGAAGTTGGAACGATTGGGGCGTGCCATCATCAACATGCCTCCCGACGCAGCCGGTCTCGAGGAGATCCTCAACGAGCACGTCGCCAACATGTTTCCCTACTGCCACATCGAGATTCGCTTCTTCCCCAATCAGACCGTGCTCCACCACCCCGACGATTGGACTCTCGTGGAGGAACCGGTGTGGCAGTGGATCGCGGCGGCCCGCGAAGCGGAGTACTACCGTCCCGGCGATGCCCTCCCGTGGGGAGGCGTCCTGTACGATCGCGCCGTCGTCGCCGCCCCCATCATCGACGTCCAGAAGCTGCAGGCCATCGGCGGCGTCTACCTGGAGCGCTATCGCGACACCGACGAGATCGCCCGCCTTCTACCGGCGGTGCAGGCCCTGGCTGCCCAGATCGCATCGGCGCTGCACAGCACACGCGTCTACCGGCAGAGCCTGGCCCTGCAGAAGGTAGAGAACGAGCTGGCGCTCGCCGGGCAGATTCAGGCCAGCTTCCTGCCCCACGACCTTCCCGAGATCCCCGGGTGGCAGGTGACCGCAGCCCTGATGCCGGCGCTGGAGACCTCGGGGGACTTTTACGACGTCATTCCCCTCTCCAACGGGCGCTGGGGCATCGTCGTCGCCGACGTGGCGGACAAAGGTATGGGAGCTGCCCTCTACATGGCGCTGAGCCGCACCCTCATCCGCACCTACGCCCTCCAATACTACCGCCGGCCCGACTACGTCCTCAAGGCCGCCAACAAGCGCATCCTCATGGACACGGCCAGCGACCTCTTCGTCACCGTCTTCTATGGGGTGATCGATCCGGGCAGCGGGACCCTGAGCTACGCCAACGCCGGCCACAACCCTCCCTTTCTGCTCAAGGCAGAGGGTGACCGGCAGGCCAAGCTCCTCTGCCGCACAGGCATGCCCCTGGGGATCTTCGAGGGGCAGGAGTGGGAGCAGGACGAGATTCAGGTAGCGGCAGGGGATACCCTCGTGCTCTACACCGACGGCCTGGTCGACGCCGAGAACGACGAGGGGGACTACTTCGGCAGCCGGCGGCTCCTGAAGAACGCCCGCGCGCTCGCGGGGCACGGCGCCACCTTCGTGGAGGAGCGCCTGCTGGGGGAGGTGCAGGAGTTTGTAGGCTACGCGCCACAGCTCGACGACATCACCCTCATGGTGCTGGTCCGGGAGGGCCGGGAGGACCAGGGTTAGATGATGGACTGGCTGGTGCGCCTCGGCGCTCTGTTGACACCCGGCGTCGAAAGCCTCCCTCTCCGGCAGCGGCGCCGCACCGCCAGCGACGTCTTCGGCGTCCTCTACTCACTACCCCCGGCACTCCTGGGCCTTGTCTGGCTGGCCACGGCTACCGATCTGGACCTCTACCGGACTCACTGGCCCCTCCTCCTCGCGATCCTCGCCTTCCTCTTCCTCCTCGATCGGCTCTCCTTCTTCGTCCACGTCGAGATCCGCGAGGGGCAGTTCTCCGACTGGCAGGAGTCCCTGGGCTCCATTGTCATCTGGTCGGCGACGTTGATTCTGGGGCCCGGCGTGCTCTGGGTCGCGGTGCTCTACCTCTGCTTCTACTACGTCGGACTCTGGCAACGCACACCCTTCAAAACCTGGGTTGTCCTGCGCAACTTTACCATCAGCTTGGCACAGCTACTCGTCTCGCCTCTGGCGGCGTTGGCCCTCTACAGCCGGTTAGAGGGGCTCCTCCCGCCGGCGAGCTTCGATCTTCCCACACTACTGCCCCTCTTCATCGCCACCTTGGCCCGCGATCTGCTCTCGGTTCTGTTCTGGTTGCCCTACTTCCTCTTTGCAGCACAGACTATCGCCTGGACCAGCGAGACCCGCCAGTCGGCGCGGCGCTCCACAAAAAACGTCCTCCTCTTCTGGGGTAGTATCTCGGCCTTCAACCTCTTCCTGGGCCCCTTCAGCATCCTGGCCGCACTCCACCACTGGCTGGGGGGGCTGGACGCTTACCTGCTCTTTCTGGCGGTGATGGTGCTGGCGAGTTATCTGGCCCACCGGTTGAGCGAGGCCGTCAGCCGCAGCCAACAGCGCTCCCGGGAGGTCGCGAAACTGGAGGGGCTGGGACGTGCTTTGCTGACCGCACCACCCGATGCCTCCGCTCTACCCGAGGTGCTGGAGACCCACATCGCCCGCCTCTTTCCCTTCACCGACATCGAGATTCGCATCTTCGATAGAGGAACGCTGCTCCACTACCCGGAGGAGGGTCGGTTAGCAGCGCCCGCTGTGTGGGAGTGGCTGCGGACTCATCCTGAAGCAGCGGCCTTTGAATCAGGTACCCCCCTCCCCTGGTCAGAGAGGGAGGCGCACCGAGAGACCCACGCCCACGCCTGTGTCGTGGCCCCCATCCTCGATGCCGACAGCGAAAGCCCCATCGGAGGCATCTATCTGATCCGTAGGAGCATGCCCGAGACGCTGGAACCCATTGCCAATCTGCTGCCCACCGTCCAATCGCTGGCGGCCCAGGTCGCCTCGGCGCTGCACAGCGCCAAGGTCTATCGCCAGACGCTGGCCTACCAGAAGGTCGAACAGGAGCTGGCGCTCGCCGGGCAGATCCAAGCCAGCTTCCTGCCCCACGACCTGCCCGAGATCCCCGGCTGGCAGCTCCTCGCCACGATTCTCCCTGCCCGCGAGACCTCGGGAGACTTCTACGACCTTATCCCGCTCTCCAACGGGCGTTGGGGCATCGTCATCGCCGATGTGTCGGATAAGGGGACGGGCGCCGCCCTCTACATGGCGCTGAGCCGCACCCTCATTCGCACCTACGCCCTGCAATACTACCAGCGTCCCGACTACGTCCTCAAGGCCGCCAACCGGCGCATTCTCATGGATACGGCCAGCGATCTCTTCGTCACCGTCTTCTACGGCATTCTAGACCCCGTCAGCGGAACGCTCACCTACGCCAACGCGGGCCACAATCCCCCCTATCTCCTGGGAGCCGACGCGGCGACGGGGGTGCAGGAGCTGCTGCGTACGGGTATGCCCCTGGGTATCCTGGAGGGGCAGGAGTGGGAACAGAACGAGGTGGTACTCGATGAGGGTGACACCCTCGTGCTCTACACCGACGGCATCATCGATGCTGAGAACGAGGAGCGCAACTTCTTCGGCAGTGAGCGTCTGCGCCGGAGTGTGCTCAGACGTAGGGAGCAACCGCCGGAGGAGATGCAGCAGGGTATTTTGGAAGCGCTACGTGTGTTTGTAGGGAGTGCGCCGCAGTTCGACGATATCACGTTGATGGTACTGAGACACGGTAAGCGTCTGTAAGAAAATAAGTTGGGTGTGTTTCACTTGAGTTAAACCGAGGCGTGAAACGTGAAACGTAAAACGTGAGGGCTTCACGTTTCAGCCATGGATAGCTCACAACTGGATTGAAACACACCCCAATAACTTCCCGACGCCGAGTGCTCGAGGAACGCAACGAATTGCTGGAAGGGCTGGAGACGCACAGCCCTCAAACGCGTCAGGAGGAGCCCTTTCTTCCCAACTCCAGCGACATCGGGAAGTTATACTTTTACGAACCCTAAAGGTTGAGGGGCCATCACACGGCAGAAAAAGGAGGAAAGATGAGCAACGGGGGACCTTCAAACGAGGAGCTGGCAAACGTGCTCGAGCGGATCGCGGATCTGCTCGAAGTCCAGGACGAGAACCCCTTCCGCATCCGCGCCTATCGCCAGGCGGCGGCAAATCTACGGGGTACAGATAGAGACGTAGCGGAATTGGTGAGGCAGGGGGATGAGGAGCAGCTGCAACAGATCCCCAATGTCGGCGAGGGGATCGCCGGTCTGCTCGCCGAGTACGTACGGACGGGACGCTCCGACCTTCTGCAGCGGCTGGTCGGCGAAGTTGCGCCAGAGGAGATCCTGAAGCAGGTGCCGGGCATCGGAGACGAGCTGGCCCGCCGCGTCATCGAGGAGCTCGACGTGCGGAACCTGGAGGCGCTGGAGCAGGCGGCCCACAACGGGCGGCTGGCAGAGGTGCGGGGCTTCGGCGACGATCGGGTGCGGGCGGTGCGCTTGAGTCTGGCGGGGCTGCTGAGCGGGGCCGCACAGAGCCGCATGGCGCGCGTGAGCCCAAGAGATCAATCTCAGGAGCGACCCGACCTGGGGCTGCTCCTCGAGATCGACGAGGAGTACCGCCGGAAGGCCGAAGCGGGCAAATTGAAGCAGATCGCGCCCAAACGCTTCAATCCCGAGAACGAGGCCTGGCTTCCCATCCTGAACACCGAGCGGAAGGGCTGGGACTTCACGGCCCTCTACTCCAACACGGCTCAAGCCCACGAGCTGGGGAAGACCCACGACTGGGTGGTCATCTACTACGATCGGGAGGGACAGCCCAAAAATCAAGCCACGGTGGTCACCGAGATGAGCGGTCCGCTGGAGGGGCGGCGCGT
The DNA here is from genome assembly GCA_034437215.1 of Anaerolineae bacterium. Classification (GTDB taxonomy): domain Bacteria; phylum Chloroflexota; class Anaerolineae; order B4-G1; family SLSP01; genus DAOTVC01. The sequence goes on from DAOTVC010000081.1 coordinate 26,438, forward strand.
CGTCCGCGGTCGTGAGGCGGAGACGAAAGCCTACTACGAATCCCGGTCGGAGAGCTGATCGAGGGTTCCGCCTGCTATGGGTGGGTTTCAGTTGAGTTAAAGCGAGGCGTGAGAGAAGAGGCACTAGAGCCCGTTGCTATCCGCTTCTCCGAGGCGCGCGAAGTGAGGTCGAAGGGCCGTGTAGGTCTCGTCCAGCATCTCGGGGATGACCCGGGTCTGACCGATGGTGGTCATGTAGTTCGCATCGTGGCTCCAGCGGGGCACGACGTGCACGTGGAGGTGCTCCGCGACCCCGGCACCGGCCGCGACCCCCTCGTTGATCCCCACGTTGAAGCCCTCCGGAGCGAAAACCTCGCGCAGAATCCGCAGGCTCTCCTGCACCAATCGCAGCGTCTCCAACAGAGTCCCGGCATCGAGATCCTCCAATCCCGGGACGTGCTCGCAGGGCACCACCATAAGGTGCCCGTTGTTGTAAGGATAACGATTGAGGGTGACGTAGGAGCGCAGGCCGCGATAGAGGATGTGCTCCCCCTCATCAGGTTGCTCGAGCTTGGCACAGAAGAGACAGCCTTCCACCTCATCCCTCCCCTCTCCCTGTAGATAGGACATCCGCCACGGGGCCCAGAGTTGCTTCATATCCCGTTACCTGTCCAACAGCCCGGCACCCACGGCCAGCCCCTGCAGCTCCTGGGTGATGGCCTGCCGGCGCAGCCGCTGGAGATCCTGGGTCAGCTCCTCCATGAGCCGCTCGGCGTTATCGGCGGCCCCTTCCATCAGCTGGTAGCGCGCAGCGTGTTCGGCAGCCGCCGCGTCGAGCAGGAGGGTATAGAGACGAATCGCCGTCCACTGTTCGATCACCCGGGTGTAGAGCGAGAGGGGATCGGTCTCCACAATGGTGTACTCGGGGAGCTGGGTGGCCCCCCGTCCCTCAGGGATCTCGGGGGGGATGAGCCGCTCTACCTGGGGCTGGTAGTCGCCAGGGCCCCGGTAGGCGTTGTAGACGAGATCCACCGCGTCGAGATCCTCTCTCTCGAAGCGGCGCAGCCACTGCTGGGTGAGCTCGTAGGCGAGGGAGAAGGGAATAAGAGCGGTCACCGGAATAGCCCGCACCGTCGCCAGCTCCGACGCACCGGCACATCCATCCACCCCTGAAAGGCTCTGCCGCGATGCACTCGATAGATAAGCACCCACCGGGTCAACATGAGTCCGGCGAAAGCAACCAGGCCGCCGACGGCGCTCGCCCGCAGGGCCAGGATGAAGAGTCCGGCGATGGCCAACAGGCGAAAGAGACCGGACACCCCACGAGCAGCAGCCCCCTCGTGGAGGAGAGCCGGCTCGCCGTCCAGACGTGGCTCACCATCGTGAGCCACCCCACAAAGACCCCGGCGACCAACCAGAGGAGGTACTCCACGCCACTTCACGACCTCGACGTCCCTCTCAGTCTCAGCATCCTCGATCTCCAGGACGGCCTTCGGCCGGCGCTCGCGGGTCGCCAGCCACCGGTTGAAGCGCAAGATGCTGTAAAAACCGGCAAAGATCCCGAAGACCAACAGGCCCAGGGTGAAGACGTAGCGTGTCCCCAGCCAGCGGTCGAGAAAGTGACCGAGCAGCACGCCCAGGAAGATGGGCAGGGCGAGCTCCCAGCCCAAGCTGCTGGCTCGCGCCGCCTCCTGGGCCAACAGGCGCACCCAGCTGGGATTATCCTGCCTCTTCGTCATCGGCTCCCGCCACCACCTCTTCGGGGTCGGCGCTCAGGGACTCCATGAGCGCGCGGGCCAACCGATCGAAACGCTCGGCCTCCTCCACTTCCTCCTCGACCTCCGGTAATTGCAGAGCGCCTGAACCGGGGGTGAAGAGGGTCACCTCGCCCGACAGGATCTTGAGGACGCCCGCCTCGTTGGCGTACTCGAGGGGCCCGGCGATCGTCTCAGCGACCAGGGGGGCGTGCCCCGGATAGATCACCAGAGGCAGGTTGTCGGCCAACTCGACCCTGATCCGCTGCACGTCCGAGGCCTCGAGCAGGGTCTCGACGGGCGTGAGGACGGTCAGCGCCAGCCGCTCGCTCACGCCGGCACCTGCTCTTCCTCGGACTCGAGGTCCGCGGCCTGCTCAAGGACATCATCGATCGTCCCGGTCATGTAGAAAGCCTGTTCGGGCAGGTCGTCGTGCCGGCCCTCCAGGATCTCCCTGAAACCGCGCAGAGTCTCCTCCAGCCGCACGAACTTTCCGGGCATGCCCGTGAAGCGCTCGGCGACGAAGAAGGGCTGTGTGAGGAAGCGCTGAATGCGCCGGGCGCGCGCCACCGTCGTCCGATCCTGCTCGTTCAGCTCATCGATCCCCAGAATGGCGATGACGTCCTGCAGCTCCTCGTACCGGGCGAGGATGGCCCGCACCTCTGTGGCGATCTCGTAGTGCTCCTCGCCCACGTACTCGGGCGCCAGCAGGGTGCTGCTGGAGTCCAGGGGATCGATGGCAGGGTAGAAGCCCCGGCTGGCCTGCCGGCGCGAGAGGATGGTTGCGGCGTCCAGATGGGCAAAGGTCGCTACGACGGCGGGATCGGTCATATCGTCGGCGGGGACGTAGACGGCCTGGATGGAGGTGCTGCTCCCCTGGTTCGTCGTCGTGATCCGCTCCTGCAGCTCTCCCATCTCCGTCTGCAGGGTCGGCTGGTAGCCCACCTCACTGGGCAGGCGTCCCAACAGCGCCGAGACCTCCATCCCCGCCTGGATGTAGCGGAAGATGTTGTCGATGAAGACGAGGGCATTGCGCCGTTCCTTGTCCCGGAAGAATTCCGCCATCGTCATGGCGGTCAGGGGCACGCGCAGACGCGCGCCCGGCGGCTCGTTCATCTGCCCGAAGACCAGCACCGTACTCTCCAGCACACCGCTCTCCTGCATGTCGAGCCACAGGTCGTTCCCCTCGCGGGTGCGCTCCCCCACCCCGGCAAAGAGCGCGATACCCTCGTGCTCCTTGATCGTGTGGCGCATCAGCTCGATCATCAGCAGCGTCTTGCCCACACCCGCGCCGCCGAAGAGCCCCACCTTTCCCCCCTGCGGATAGGGGGTCAGCAGGTCGATGGCCTTGAGACCCGTCACGAAGGGCTCCGACACCACAAGCTGCTCCCGCAGGGGCGGAGATTCAACGTGAATGGGGTGTTGCGGTGCGTCCTCAGGAGCCGGTTTCTCATCGATAGGAGCGCCCAGCACGTTGAACATCCGGCCCAGGGTCTGGGGCCCGACGGGCACGCGGATGGGATATCCGGTGTCGCGCACGAGAAGCCCGCGGCGCAGCCCGGCGGTCCCGCCCATGGCGATCCCCCGCACGGTGCGCGGGTCGACGTGCTCCTGCACCTCCACCACCAACTCGGGGTCCCGGTCACGCTCGACGACCAGAGCGTTGTTGATGCTGGGCAGATCTCCGGTGGGGAACTCGGCGTCGACCACGACGCCCACGACACGCACGACGGTTCCGGTGATGTCCAAACGATTGACTCCTCAGAAGAACTCTAGCCACGGTTACCGCACCCAGTATACTAGCTTGAAAAGAAGATGCAAATCTCCATAAAGCCGGGGGAGGCGTCAAAGTCTCGCTTTTTGCGTGGCCTTGAGGCGTACCCCGTCGCCCTGTAGAAAGCGCAGGTTGGACAATTCTCTAACTTCGTGTATCATCATCATTTGGATAACCAAGACATGAGACAGAGATAAGGCAGAAAAAGATGCCACTGAAAGCCGAGTTAGGAATCGACCTGGGAACGGTCAACGTGCTCGTCTACGTCCGTGGACGGGGCATCGTCTTGCAAGAGCCCTCGGTCGTCGCTCAGGAGTTAAGCACCGGACGTGTGGTTGCTGTGGGCGACGAGGCGCGGGCCATGATGGGGCGCTCGCCGGAGACGATGCAGGTGCGCCGCCCCCTCCGCGACGGCGTCATCGCCGACTACCGGGTCACCCGGGACATGATCGCCCGCTTTATCGAGAGGGCCATCGGGAAGCGCACGCGCCTCTTCAAGCCCTCGGTGATGGTCACCGTGCCCTTCGGCGTGACCCAGGTGGAGAGCCGCGCCGTACACCAGGCGACCCTGGAAGCGGGGGCCGGCAAAGCCTATCGAATTCCTGAACCGCTCGCGGGCGCCATCGGGGCGGGCCTGCCTATCAACACCCCCGGCGGGCACATGATCGTCGACCTCGGGGGGGGCACCAGCGAGGCTGCCGTCCTCTCCGTCTACGGCGTGGTGACCTCGGCAGCCGTGCGCGTGGGCGGGGTACGCATGGACGAGGCCATCGCGGCTTACGTGCGCCGCAAGTACAACCTCATGATCGGCTTACCCACCGCCGAGAACGCCAAGATCCGCGTCGGTTCGGCCCTCCCCCTGGAGGACGAACCCCTGCGCATGGAGGTCCAGGGACGCGACCAGGTCTCGGGGCTGCCGCGCAGCGTGGAGATCACGACCGACGACATCGTGGAGGCACTGGAAGAGCCCCTGGGGCTGATCATCGGCATGGTGCGCTCCGTGCTGGAGCGTACCCCTCCCGAGCTCGCTTCCGACATCATCGATCGGGGTATGACGATGATCGGCGGCGGCTCCCTGCTCCGCAACGTGGACCAGCTCCTCACCCAGGAGACCGGCGTCCCCGTCTACGTCGCCGACGCGCCGATGGCCTGCGTCGCCGTGGGGGCCGGAAAGGCCCACGCCATCCTGCCCATCCTCCAGCGCACCCTCAGCGAGATATAACGGCCTTGGCTCTCCAGGATTTCGCCGGGTACAACAGGGCCGTTTGCCACGCGTTGCCTGCCACAACGCAGGAAAGGTCTGGTACGTCCCACCGCAGCAGCCATTCTGGCTAGTTTTAGAGCCTCTCACCCCACCCCCCGGCGAAACTCAAAAGACCCACGGCCTTTCAGGAGGTCTCCCAAACGCGCAACTGGGTCACGGTCACGCGTTTTCTCTTGTAAGGGCCTGATACCCGAGCGGCGGCTGTAGAGAGGTCGCTGCCCCTTCCCACAAACGTCTGGCGTATTCATAGGGGTAAATCCGTTAACAACAGGTTATCACACCGCCAGGGCTATCGCTCTTAGCACACTTTCTCCAGCGCGTTACCTGGTACGCCGCTGAAGCGGCTCTTTTATCCCCGCCCTTTAGGCCGTATTTCTGCGATCAGAGGTCAAATGCGCTAGCCCTCATCACACTGCCGGCAGACGTTGCTAACCAAATGGGTTGTGGTAAAATGACCGCGGTCATGTTTGACCGGAGTCAGTCATAGCGGGAGGGCAGGATGAAAGGAATGTGGCGCTGGGTTATTGTAGGCGTGGTGGTTATCGGCGTCGTGGGGGGGTTCCTCTGGTTTCGCAATCGGGGTGATCGCAATACCGGGCAGGAGGTACTGCGGACCGCCGAAGTGGTGCGGGACGACCTGGAGATCACCGTATCGGCGAGCGGTAATATTATTGCCAACAGAAAAGTGGATCTCAATTTCGACAGTAGGGCTGAGGTCGTTGCTATCAACGTTGAAGTAGGAGAGTACGCTGAGGAGGGTGACGTACTGGCGCGCCTGGACACCACGGATCTAGAACGCGCTGTTACTCAAGCTGAGGTGAGCTTAGCACAGGTCGAGTTACGTAAAGAACAACTCGAAGAGCCTACCGACGAGGAGGATCTTCGTCGTGCGCAGAATCAGGTCAATCAAGCAGCCAACAATCTCCAAGTTGCACAGCTCAACCAGACGCAAGTCCTCAGCAGCAGTCTTCTTAACGAAGATTTGCAAAGCGCGCGCGATCGCTTCAACGACCTGGAGACCCAGTATGGGATGCGTCAGATGGAGTTCGAACAGGGAGAAGTCAGTGATTGGACCCGAGATCGGGCTCGTGAACGTGCTGAAAACGCCTATTGGGAAATGATTCGCTTAGAACAGCAGGCACAACTGGAGCAAGAGCGTGCCCAGAACGAAGTTACTCAGGCTTGGAATGCCTATCAAGAGGCTCGAGACCGTCTGGAAACGCTTGAGAAGAACGCAGACCCCCTTGAAATTGAGAGCCGCAACCTGGACATCAGAGCGGCGGAACTCTCCCTGGAGCGTGCACAGGACAACCTCGAAGCCGCCCTGCTCACCGCCCCCTTCGACGGCTTGGTCGCGGACGTCAACCTGCAGGCAGGGGTGCAGGCGCCCACCACCCTGCCCGCCCTCACCCTGGTGGACGACACCCTCTTCTTCGTGGAGGTGACGGTGGACGAGACCGACATCGGGAAGCTGGAAATCGGGCAGGCGGTCGAGGTCATCGTCGACGCCTACCCCGGTGAGACTCTGGCGGGCACCGTCGTGACCATCGCCCCGGCCCCCGCCACGACCGGCGGCAACGTCGGCATCGTCTCCTACCCGGTGCGCATCCGCCTGGAGCCCGCCGAGGAGGTGCAGGTGCGCGACGGCATGACCGCCAGCGTGCTCATCCGCACCCGGCGCCTGGAGGACGTGCTCCTCGTCCCCAACTGGGCCGTCCGCACCGACCAAGACAGCCAGGGAACCTACACCTACTGCTACTGTGTGGAGGCCGGGCAGCCGGTGCGGCGGGAGGTCACCATCGGCGCCCGCAACGAGCAGTTCACCCAGATCCTCGATGGTCTGGAGGCAGGGGACGTCGTGGCGCTGGTGACCGAAGAGCGCAGCAACCTCTTCGAACTCGGCGGGGGCCCGCCCTCGAGGAACTGATGATGAACAACGACGGCGCAGTCATTGAGATCCGGGACGTGACGAAGATCTACCAAATGGGCACCCAGGAGGTGCACGCCCTGCGCGGGGTCTCGCTGGACGTCCAACGGGGGGAAGCCCTGGCGATCATGGGCCCCTCGGGGTCGGGTAAGTCCACGCTGATGAACATCCTGGGCTGTCTGGATCAGCCGACGGCCGGCGACTACCTCCTCGATGGTGAGGACGTGAGCCGCATGTCCGAGGACGAACTGGCCGACGTGCGCAATCGCCGCGTGGGCTTCGTCTTCCAGAGCTTCAATCTCCTGGCGCGGACGACGGCCTGGGAGAACGTGCAGCTGCCCCTCATCTACGCGGGGACCACGCTGCGGGAGCGCAAGGCGCGGGCGCAGGAGGTCCTGGAGGCCGTCGGGCTGGGTGAGCGGTTGGACCACATGCCCAACGAGCTCTCCGGAGGGCAACAGCAGCGGGTCGCCATCGCCCGCGCGCTGGTCAACCGGCCCGCCATCATTCTGGCCGACGAGCCGACGGGCAATCTCGACAGCAAGTCGGGGGCCGAGGTCATGCAGATCCTCCAACGGCTCAACCGTGAGGAGGGCCTCACGCTCCTCCTCGTCACTCACGACCCGCGGCTCACCGACTACGCCGAGCGCGTGCTGCACCTCTTCGACGGGCGGATCGAGCGTGAGGAGATCGTCGGCGAGACAACGCCCCTTCTCGAGTCGGTCCGGGAGCTGCGATGAAACTCCTGGAGAGCCTGCGCCTCGCTCTGCGCGCGCTGATTGCGAACAAACTACGTGCCATCCTCACCATGCTGGGGATCATCATCGGGGTCGGGGCCGTCATCACCCTCCTCTCGGTAGGCCAGGGGGTGCAGTCCTACATCACGGCGCAGTTTCAGGCCATCGGAACCAATCTCTTCTTCGTCATCCCCGGCTCCTTCGAGGTGGAGCTGAACAAGCCCGCCTACCTCACCCTCAAGGACGCCGGGGCGCTGCGCGATGCCGCCCAGGCGCCCGACATCCTGCGGGTGGCTCCAGCGATCACCGGCGGGGGGCAGGTGACCCTTCCCGGTCAAGAGAAGAACACCGAGGTCGTGGGGGTGACCGCAGAGTACACAGCCGTTCGCGACTGGTTCCCCGTCGCGGGCACCTTCCTGACCGACGTGGACAACGAGACCCAGGCCCGGGTGGTCGTACTGGGCAAGATCGTCGCCGACGCCCTCTTCCCCAACAACCCCGCCCCGATCGGGGAGCTGGTCCGGATCAACGGGGTACCCTTCCGGGTCATCGGCGTGATGGAGGAGCGGGGGGGCTCCAGTTTCGGCAGCGAGGACGACACCGTCTTCGTCCCCCTGCAGACGGCCCTCAGCCGCCTCTTTCCCCGGCGCACGCCCCGCGGCGAGCCCCGCCTCTCCCTGCTCTACGTCCAGGCGGTCAACGGGGACCGCATGGACGCCGCCATCACCGAGGCCTCGCAGATCCTGCGCCAGCGCCACCAGATCGAGCCCGGGGAGCCCGACGACTTCTCCATCATCAGCCAGCAGGATCTCATCGGCACCTTCGAGCAGGTCACCAGCGTCATCACCGTCTTCCTGGGGGCCATCGCGGGCATCAGCCTGCTGGTGGGCGGGATCGGCATCATGAACATCATGCTCGTCTCCGTGACCGAGCGCACCCGCGAGATCGGGTTGCGCAAGGCGGTGGGCGCCCGGCGCCGGGACATCCTCTGGCAATTCCTGATTGAAGCGATGCTCCTCTCCCTGGTAGGTGGGGCCATCGGCATCCTGCTGGGCACCGTCGGCTCGACGGTCATCTCGGCGGTCATGCGCGATCAAGGCTTCAGCGCCGTCATCACCCTGAGCTCCATCACCCTGGCGACCCTCTTCTCGGCGGCGGTGGGCCTCTTCTTCGGCATCTACCCCGCCCAGCGCGCCGCCGCCCTCAACCCCATCGACGCTCTCCGCTACGAGTAAACCCCGGCAGTACGAGCCCGGGGCCCTCCTTCTAGAATCACCCTGCACTCCACTATCGATGTGTCTACACGCGGGAGGTAGAGTAGAATGACCAAGAAGAGAAGAGATCGTCTGAACCTCTACGTCGGGAGCCTGCTCCTCGCACTGCTGCTCCTCGTGGGCTGCACCGACGTGACGTTGCCGGTGCCCACGTCAACGGTGATCCCCTCTGCGTCCCCCACCACGGTCGCCGAAGACACCCCCACGCCTACGCCGACTGCCAGCCCAACCCCCCTCACCCTCCCCATCCTACCGGCTGAGGCGGAGAGCCCGCCCGCCCTTCCCGATGCAGAGACCATCGTCGACGCCGTGCTCGACCGCGCCCCCACAGCCCACTGGGCCGCCTACCGCACGCGGGGGAGCTTCACCGCTCCCGACGCCGACGAACAGTTGGCGATGGTGGGCATGATCGGTGAGGACGATGAAGTGCGCTGGGTCGTGGTGGGAGAGGTGGAGGGTGAGTGGGCGGTGCAGGGGAGCTCGCCCCCCCTGGCGACCGGTTTCGAGGCCCCGCCCCCCTCCTATCTTCCGCCCGAACGCATCGACTTCGACGAGGATGGGCAGCAGGAGATCCGCAGCTCCTACTTCAATCTGCGCGGCGGGTGGCTGACGGGCGCCGATACCCTCTACCGCTGGGACGGAAGAGCGTTGGCGCCCATCTGGAGCGTGAGAACGGCCCTCGACAATAAAGCAGCGGGGCCGAACGACGCCCTCCAGCCCTACCGCCAGGAGTACGACGCGACCTGGGAGTGGATCGATCTCGACGAGGACGGTCTCGATGAGATCCGGCTGCAGGAAGAGGTGGCCTTCTTCCTGCCCGGCGAGGACGGCTACGTGCCCGAGGAGGCCTCGCCCGTGGGAGAGGAGCAGGCGGAGCGCAGCTTTCGCTGGAACGGCGCGCGCTTCGTCCCCTACGCCCCCGGCGGGCCGACCCTGCCCTTCGCCGTCGCTGCACTGGAAGAGCCCCAGATCTGGCAGGAGGCAGCGGCTCGTCCCCTGAGCTCGACGGGCGCAGCAGAGATCGCCTGGTCGCCGGAGGGGCGCCGTCTCGCCTGGGTCAGCGCCGCCTACGCTGATCCACCGCGCCTCGGTGTCCACGATCGGAGGTCAGGCGAGACGACTTACTTCGTCCTGGGGACGCTGCCGACCGACCTGCAGTGGGCGACCCCGGAACAGCTCCTCCTCACGCTGCCCGAGGGGCCCGCACTCCTCGTCGAAGCCGCGACGGGCGTGTATGCTCTTCTCGATCTCCCCGCCCCCGGCCCCTGGTCACCCACCGGGGGGCGCCTGCTCTACGAAGAGGGGCTGGAACTCCATCGTTACGAGCTGGAGACTGGGGAGGCCCGTCCCCTCGTCGCCGCACCCGAGGGCGCGGGGGACGTGATACCGGGCGTCAGCGCTCCCCTCTGGGCGCCTGACGGAGAGCACGTCGCCCTCCTGCTGGAAAACGTCAGCGGGACCTGGGTGGGGGTCGTTGCGGCAGACCCGGAGGAGCCGGTGAGCAGCGCCTCCCTCGTCGAGCCCTTCGCCGGGCGAGAGGCGGTCGAGGCCCGGCTGGCCTGGGCGCCCGATGGGGACCGGCTTGCGGCTCTCACCCTGGAGACGGACGAAGCGAGCGCGGACCTGGTCCTGCACGTCGCGCAGTTGGAAGGCGACGTCCCCGTCTGGAAGGAGATCAACCGCTGGGAGAGCGTGGACGCCGAGGCGAGCCTCGAGCTCGCCTGGGCGCCCGACGGAGAGCGCATCACCCTCGTCCTGGGGACCGGACTCTGGGAGTTCACCCCCGCCACGGGGGTCGTGCTGCGCCACATCTTTCCCTACCCCGAGCCCCGGTGGCAGGCGTTGGCCTGGGCGCCTGACGGAAGCGGCTTTCTTCTCCTGCTGGACGACGCCCTCTACCAGGGGCGGCTCTTCTGGTTCCCCGCCGCACTGGAGGAGGAGCACCGCACGCTGGCAGCGGGGATCATGGAGAGCGTCGCCTGGGCGCCCTTTTGAGGCCTTCAAGCCATCGATCGTTGCAACGAGCTGCCTTCGTGATATAATAACGGTCGGTACGGAGAGGTGCCGGAGTGGACGAACGGGGCGGTCTCGAAAACCGCTGTGGCCGCAAGGCCACCGTGGGTTCGAATCCCACCCTCTCCGCCAGGGACGAAGAGCAACAGCGGTCGGGTACCCGACCGCTGTTGCGTTTTCCCCTACTCTCGCACACCCTTGACGTAGGTATCGAAGAAGTTGACCGAGCGCTCCATCGCCAGGCTGAAGTTGTTGGAGAGGTTGTGGTTGTCACCGGGATAGCTGTAGAACTCCACCCTCTGCCCCGCCACCGCCATGCGCTCCTCCAGGGCCTCCGACCAGACGTGCGGCACGGAGGTGTCCGCCGTGCCGTGGTGGAGCTGCAGCGGTCCGGAGAGATCGCTCAGGAAAGCGGTCGCCGAGATGGCGCTCCAGAACTCGGGCGCCTCGTCGGGCCAGCCATACGCCTCCACCAACTCGCCGACGCCGGGGCGCGTGCCCGTCTCGGGGTCGGGCGTCGGCAGACTATCGGTGCCCCAGCGCCGCTGCCACCACTCCAGGATCTCCGGGTAGCTCCCTACCATCCCCGCCCAGATCACCCCGGCCTTGACGTCCTCCGTGGCGACCATCACCTGCAGGGTGATGGAGCCCCCCATCGAGTGGCCCCACATCCCGATCCGCTCGGGGTCGGTGGCGGGATAGGCCTTGACGCTCGCCACGGCGTTGAGCACATCCACCGTGTAGTCGGGCGCGCCGTAAGCACCCTGCGCCTCCCCCTCCGAGCTGCCGTGCCCGCGGTAGTCGGGGCGGAGAACGATGTAGCCGTTGCGGGCGAAGCCGTCGACGTAGGCCACGTAGCGCTCGGTGGTGCGGTACTGCTCCGGAGGGATGTAGCCGTGGTTGAAGACGATGGCAGGCCAGCCCGTCGCCGGCGGCTCGCCCTGGGGGACGGTGAGCAGAGCGTAGATCTTCAGCCCCTCCGAGCGGTAGGAGACGATGGAGCGATCGTAGTTGGCACCGGGTGCCAGCGTCTCCTCGACCACCAGCTCGCTGCCCGGATAGGCGCCCCGGCGCAGGCTGGCGATCGCCAGGGGATGGAGGGGCGTGGGCGTCGGAGCCGGGGTCGCGGTCGGCGCCGGGGTAGGCGTCGCCGTGGGCAGAGACGTGGGCGTCGCTGTCGGCAGCGCCGTAGGCGTGATGGTGACGGTCTCCGCAGGCGCGGGCGAAGCGGTCAGGGTGGCTTGACAGCCCGCCAGGATGGCCAACGAGAGCGCCAGACAGAACAACAACGAGAGAGAGATCTTGCGTACTTTGGTCCCACAGTATACGTTCATAGATGCATGGTAGTCGTGAAGGGAGCCGCTGTCAAGCAAGAACGCGCCTCACCCCCACCAATCCAGGGCGATAGGGTAAGGCGCGTGGTAGGAGGAGTCACGGTTTTACCGACCTCCTCCATCAGTCGATACGGAGTAACTGCACTTCGACCTTGAGATCGTCATCCCCGGTCTGCAGGGTGATAGCCGCAACCTCTTGAGCCGTCACCGCCTCATCTTCCATGACGGGCCGGACGAAGAAGAGGACCGTGCGCTCGGGGGTGGCGTTGAAAGCGTCCTGTTCCTCCCAACCGGCAGCAGCCAGCTCCTGGCGGTAGAACTCGATCGCCGCAGCCGCCTCGCTGCCGGTGCGGTAGCTGAGGTACCCGGGAAGGCGCAGCGTGGCAGCGGCGTCGGGGAGCAGGGCGAAGTCGGTCAGCACCGGGGCGCAGCCTTCCGGCAAGAGCTGGGCGTCCTCGGGCAACGGCGTGAGATCGAACTCCCAAGTCTGCTCGCCGCCGGTCGCGCTCAGCACGCCGGGCGGCGCCTGCATAACCAGGCGATAACGGACGAGGAAGCCGCCCTCTTTTGCGACCCACAGCTCGCCTTGAGCCGTGGAACCGGCAGCCCAGCGAATCGCGCGCTGGTCGAAGGTGTAGTGTTCGGTCTCGAAGTCGTTGACCGTTTCGGACCCCACCGGCTCCGCCCCATAGACGGCGGGTAGTTCGCGCCACGGATCGCCAAAGGTGGGGGTCTCGGGGTCCTGCTCGTCTACCAACGAAGTGCAAGGCGCGTCACCGGCCGACTGCACGAAGTGCGTGCCCGCCACCTGACCGGCCAGCAGGAAGAGCGGGGGTTCGTCCGTGGCACTGCCCTCGAGGCGCGTCACCTGCGCGTCGGGGCCGGCGTAAGTCAGCGCCAGGTGCGTGCTGCGTTCGATAGATTGGCCGTCCTGCTCACCGCGGAAGTGCGTCAGCAGCTCCGCCTGGTAACGGTCGAGGAGATCCAGGTGCGCGCCGGGCTGGGGCAGATTGAAAGCGCCCGGTCCGCCGACCGCCACGACGGTGGGCTCGGCGACTTCCGCCGTGGGGGCAGGATCGTCCGAGGTCGCGGGGGAACCGGTGAGCGTAGGATCGGGAAGAGCGACAGGGTTGACAGGGTCCCCGCCCCCGCACGCGACCAGCGTCAAGAGCACGAACCAGGCAAGTATGAGACATGAGAGAACGCGTTGGCGAATCATCATCTACCTCCGGGTCACCACAACGTAGCCGAAGCCATCGGGAACTTCAAGATCTGCCACACCTCCCTCCAGAGGGAAGATGAGACCGACCTGATCCATCGTTGCCGGGTCGGTGGTCGCGCCATCCAGGGGGACCTCAATCGCCCCGGCCCCCAGACCCACCCCCGAGCAGCGCCACACCATCGTGCTGGGGAGCGCCAACGGCTCCGTGAAACGGAGGTTGACGTGCAAGAAGTTGTACGGTTCGGCGTTGAGCATCCCCTCCACCTGGAAGGTGCTGTCCGCCGTGATTTTATCCATCGCACAGGCAAAGGCATCGGGAGCGGAGGCCCACATCAGGAAGGCCAAATCGTCCCGCCCGCTACCCGTCAACACACCGGCGGATTCGTCCGTGCGGTCGACGGAAAAGTCGCCGTCGCCCCTGAAGACCACGTGGAACCCGCCGGTATCGATCTCCTTGGACGACAACACCATGAACGAGAGGTCATACTCACAGGCGGGCAAGACGCTGATGCGCTTCTCGACGCTGGCCGAGCCGTCATCGATGACCGCCGTGATCGTATCCTCACCTGCGCCGGCTGCGGTGTAGGTGAAGCGCATGTACTGGCTGGGGCCGGTCATCAAAAACTCACTGGGACTGACCTGCCCGTTCAGCGCGCTGATCCTCACGTAGCGGATGAGCGGCGCCACTGCCGGCGGCCCCGCCGGCGGTTCCAGGGGGGTCAGGGGCTCGTTGGGATCAACCGGCGCCTCGTAGTAGTACGACCAGAGGGTAAAGGTGGTTGAGTCGCCCTGACAGAGCTGGCGCATCTGGGCGGGCAGAAATCTCAGACGGAAGCCGTCTCCCTCTTCGGCGACGGGCGCGCCGGAAGCGCCGGCTTGAACGGGCTGCGGTGGCAGGGCAAATAACCCCGGCAGCGATACACACAAGAGCAACAAAGCCAAGATAGCCCGGCCGGGCGGGCAAACAGAATGTTTCATAGTAAGCGACCTCCTTAATGAGTTTGAAATTACGCCGGTGGGATTCGAAGACGTCCTACACTTCTCCTCCGGCAATTGGAGTTATGCCTCCAGGAGGCCGATTGTACACGCAATAGGAAAATTCGCCTCTCAAAATAGCATACAGATTTGTCCCTAGCGTGAATATGATCGAGGTATTCGTCGCCTTGTACCGGAGATATGCGTCGCTTGTCATACCCTTGTCACAGAGCGCCTTTACCCCTCCCCCTCTTTCTGCTACAATCGGGGCAGGTGAAGCAATGACCAAGATTCTGATCGTCGACGACGAGCCCCCCATCATCGAGGTGCTGAACTACAACCTCCGACGGGCCGACTACGAGGTGGTGATCGCCCGGGATGGGCAGGAGGCCCTCACCCAAGCCCGGCAGGAGCAGCCCGACCTCATCATCCTCGACCTGATGCTGCCCAAGCTGGACGGGGCGGAGGTCTTCCGCATCCTGCGCCGCGAGAGGGACGTACCCGTGATCATGCTCACCGCCCGCGACGGCGAGGTGGACCGCATCGTGGGGCTGGAGCTGGGCGCCGACGACTACGTGGTCAAGCCCTTCAGCGTCCGCGAGCTCCTGGCGCGGGTGAAGAACGTCCTGCGCCGGTTGGCGCCCCTCCCCACGGAGGGACCCCGGCCGCTGCGCACCGGACGGCTCATCGTCGACCCCGCACGTTACGAGGCCTACCTGGGCAGAAGCGCCCTCGACCTCACCACCCTCGAGTTCCAGGTCCTCCACGCCCTCGCGGCGCGGGCCGGGCGGGTGCTGACCCGCGAGCAGCTTCTGGAAGAGGTCTGGGGCTACGACTATACCGGCGACCTGCGCGTCGTCGATGCCGTGATCAAGCGGCTGCGGGCGAAGCTGCGGGAGGTGGATGAGGACGCCGAGTGCATCGAGACGGTGCGCGGCATAGGCTACAAGCTGGTACCGGGAGGCTGAGATGGCGAGCCTGCGCTGGCGCCTGCTCCTGAGCCACCTGGCGGTCATCCTCCTGGCGACGCTCCTGGCGGGCTTCCTGCTCCTCTCCTCCCTGGAGCGCTACTTCGTGCAGGCCGCCGAGGCCAGCCTGACGGCCCAGGCGCGCCTCACCGCCCAGACCCTCCTGCCCGGCACGATGACGGCGGGCCCCGAGGTCGCGGCCGCCCCGCCCGTCTACAACGCCGTCCAGCAGCAGCGGACGAGCAACCTCTCCCTGCAGGCGGAGAACGTCGCCGTCCCGCCGACGGGCGACCTCGATCTCACCTACCTCTCCGACTCCTCGCTGCAGTTGGGCGCACAGCTCGACACTCGCATCCGCATCCTCGATCCCCACGGACTGGCGGTCTACGACTCGGAGGGAAGCGTGACGGGGCGCTCGCTGAGCGAGGATCCCCTCGTCGCTCAGGCCCTTCTGGGGCAGTACGACAGCCGCGTCGCGGAGGGCGTGGTCTCCGTCGCCGCGCCCGTCTTCCTCGAGGAGGAGCTGGTGAGCGTCGTCTATCTCTCCCAGCCCCTCACCGACGTCGCGGCGGTGCTGAGCGATCTGCGCACCCGCTGGGTGCTCTCCACCGGCGTCGCCCTGCTCCTCTCGGCGGGGGTGGGCCTCGTCCTCTCGGGGGCCATCACCCAGCCCCTGCGCCGCCTGACGACGGCCGCACAGGACGTGGCCCGGGGCGACTTTGAGACCCGCGTCCCCGTACGCTCCCGTGACGAGCTGGGGCAGCTGAGCCACGCCTTCAACGACATGACGGGCCGGCTGCGCGCCGCCCGGCAGATGCAGACCGACTTCGTCGCCAACGTCTCCCACGAACTGCGCACCCCCCTCACCTCCGTCAAGGGGATGGTGGAGACCCTGCGCGACGGCGCCGTCGACGATCCCGAGGTGCGCGACCGCTTCCTGGAGACGGTGGAGAGCGAGACCGATCGCCTCATCCGGCTGGTGAACGACCTGTTGACCCTCTCGCGGGCCGATTCGGAGGCGCTGAACCTGCGACGCGACGTCGTGGACCCGGGGGCCCTGCTGCGCGCGGCGGTGGAGGCACTGCGGTCGCGGGCCCGGGACCTGGGCCTGACCCTGGAGGTCGAGATCGCGCCGGACCTGCCCCTCGTCTCCGCGGACCCCGACCGGGTCGCGCAGGTGCTCGTCAATCTCGTGGACAACGCCCTCAAGTACTCCCGGGTGGGCGGGCAGGTGACGGTGACCGCCGGCCCCCACGAGGAGGGCGTCCTGGTGGAGGTGCACGACGAAGGGATCGGCATTCCGCCGGAGGCGCTGCCCCACGTCGGAGAGCGCTTCTACCGGGCCGACAGGGCGCGCTCGCGGGCTCACGGCGGCAGCGGGCTGGGACTCGCCATCGCCGCGGCTCTCGTGGAGGCCCACGGCGGGCGCCTCTGGCTCGAGAGCCGCGAGGGCAAGGGGACCGGCGCGTACTTCACGCTGCCCAGGGCAGCTTAGGGTTCGTAAAAGTATAACTTCCCGACATCTCTGGAGTTAGGATGAGACAACTCCTCCTGACTCGTTTGAGGGCTGTGCGCCTCCAGCACTTCCAGAAGTTCGTTACGCTCCCCAAGCACCCACCGTCGGGAAGTTGTTTTCTTACAGACGCTTGCACGCCGTCATGGCGGACGAGGAGACCTGAGGACGAGATGAAGATCCTGGCACTGACGAGCAGCTACCGCAAGAAGGGTAACACCGCACGGATCGTGCAGCTGGTTCTGGACCGAATGGAGAGACTCGCAGCCGCAGAGGGTGAGCCCCTTGAGGCGGAGAGCGTCAACCTGGCCCACCTGCACCTCGAGCCCTGTCGCGGCTGCCGGGCCTGCTTCGACCTGGGAGAGGAGCGCTGTCCCTTGAAGGACGACCTGCCGACCATCAAGGCTCGGATCGACGCAGCCGATGGCGTCATCCTCGCCAGCCCCGTCTACGTGGAGGACGTCAACGGGGTGATGAAGACGCTCGTCGATCGGCTGGCCTACATCTGCCACCGCCCCGAGCTCTTCTCGAAGTGCGCCTACGTCCTGACCACATCGGGCGTCGGGTCGTCGCGCCACTCCCGGCAGACCATGAGCACCGCCCTGCGCACCTGGGGCGCCTACGTCGCCGGGCAGGCCACCTTCAAGACGGGCGCTTTCATGGCCCAAGAGACGCTGGTGGAGCGCCACGCAGAGCAAGCCGAACAGGTCGCAGAAGCGCTCTTCCGCAGCGTTCGCGAGCAACGACCGGCACGCCCCTCCTTCCTCTCGCTGATGACCTTCCGTATCCAACAGCAGTACTGGATCAAGAACGAGAACGGCGATGACTCCCTCGACGCTACCTACTGGAAGGAGCGAGGCTGGACCGATCCACGCTGCGAGTACTACGCGCCCCACGAGGCCGGACGTCTGAAGGTGTCCCTGGCCCGAGTCACAGGCGCGCTCATCGCCCCCTTTGTCATTTAGGTGCTCGAGTCAGCGACGCGTTCGTAAAAGTATAACCTCTCGCCATTCCCTCCGACCCGTCACTCCTCGGGGCGCCACTGCTGGGCGCTATCGTGCAGATTCTTCAGCCGTTGCCAGTGGTTCTCGATGGCCGCGCGCCCCTGTTGGGTGAGACGCACCCGGGTGTTGGGCTTCTTGTCGATGAACTGCTTTTCGATCTCCACCAGCCCGGCCTCCTCCAATCGAGAGAGATGGGTGGAGAGATTGCCCTTCGTCAGCCCCGTCAACCGCTGGAGGGCCAGAAAGTCGGCGCTGTTGCAGGCAGAGAGCGCAGTCAGCAGGGCCAAACGGGCCGGTTCGTGGACGATCTTATCGAGACCCGCCAGAGATTCGAAAGCCTCGGTCATGCTCCCTCCTCTGACAAAATCTTGAGGTTACGCACCAGGGTAGATCTCCCAAAGATCGAAGAGCTATCCTGCGGCTGTCACACGCCTGCCATATTCTCCCGGTACACTCATAGGTAGTCGCTTAGCCGAGTGGTGACTTCGCCAAAGAGAAACATTACTGACTGCCCTGAAAAAACTTCTTCCAACACGGAGAACACCGAGAAAACCAAGGAGATAGTGAAATATCTTTATAAAAAGCGCTCTTGTGCCTGATTTTATGAAGTCCAATTTAAAAAATCTCCGTGCCCTCTGTGGTAAAAAGGCTTTTTTCAGCAGAGTCATTACTATCAGACTACCCGACTACCTGACTACCTGACTACACAACGGAGGTATTGATATGCACAAATCCCTACAGATCTGCTTCTTGATCGCTCTGCTCGGTGTCTGCGGCCTTTCCGCGTGCGGCGACCCGAGCCATCCCACGGCAGAGCGCGACGCTACCGCTGTCCTGCATATCTTCAGCGGGAGGCCCGATCCCGAGTGGAGGCTGAACGCGGAGCAGCTCGCGGAACTCGAGAGCCTCTTGGAGTCGCTGCCGGAAGATGTCCCCCACCCCGAGCCCCAGCAGCTCGGCTACCGGGGCTTCGCCCTCCACCTGGAGCCCGCGGGCGAGCCTTACCTGCGCGCCTTTAACGGTGTCGTCCGCCTCAAGGAGCGCGTTGGGGAGCGCTGGCTCTCCGACCCCGGGCGGAGCGTCGAGCACTGGCTGCTCGCGTCGGGTGAGGAGACCCTCGAGCCGTCGCTTCTCGAGGTGGTTGAGGAGGAACTCGCACCGAAGAGCGAGGACGGGACCGGCGAGCTCGCCATCTACCTCACAACGGAGGAGGTCGCACCCGCGGACCTGCTGGGAGAGGTCGACCTGGCCGCCCTCCCCCACGCCCCCTACCCCCTCATCACCCAAGACGACATCCTCGCCTACGACGTGACCTCCCACACCTTCACCCTGCGCCCGGAGGTCGCCGCCGACCTGAGCCTCGCAGAGATCCCCGTCTCGGGACTCCCCTTCGTCCTCTACGTAGGCGAGGAACCCATCTACGCCGGCGCCTTCTGGACCCCGCTCTCCTCTCTCTCCTTTGACGGCGTGGTCATCGAGCCCTGGTTACCCGGCGGCGAGAACGCCTTCCACGTAACCCTGGGTTACCCCGGACCGGACTTCTTCGAGGGCGAGGACCCGCGGGCCGACCCTCGCCTGCTCGCAGCCATCTCGGAGCTTGAGAAGTGACC
>DAOTVC010000082.1:0-10677 GCA_034437215.1 Anaerolineae bacterium
GGCCACTATTCGTAGGTACGAGTGGGCGAGCAGAGACTCGAACTCTGGACCTCACGGATGTGAACCGTGCGCTCTAGCCAACTGAGCTACTCACCCACGGGCAATTATAGCACAGCCGCGCCAAATTGCAACCACAATTAGGCTCCGCATCACCGCGGCATGGAGAGCGTCGGCACGAGGAAGATCACGTCCATGAGCGCACCCCAACTACCCGCCTGACCAGGTCGAGACTCGCCTTTCGGACGATAGAATCTCCCCCCAACCGATGGAGCATAAGCCCGCATATACGTGTTATTATAGTACTGACTCCGCTGAAAAAGATCTCTTACCAGGGAGAGCACGGAGATTTTTGAAGTTAAACTTTATAAAATAGAACTTTCGATTCAACTTTCAGAATAATCTCCATGGTTTTCTCGGTATTCTCTGTGTCCTCCGTGGTGAAATAGAGTTCTCTCCGGTAGAGCCGGTACTTGTCACGACACTTTAGAGTTTTCTTACGAGGGGCTTGTTATGCAGACACTGCTAACCGTCGTCAAATGGCTTGTGGCTCTACTGGCAGGGTTGCTCTTACTCCTGCTGATCGGCAGCACCATCAATCACCGATTGCGAATACCGGGTGAAGAGGCTGCCCATCCACCGCCCGGGCAGCTGGTGCCGGTGAATGGGCACCGGCTCCACGTCTACGCGGAAGGGAGAGGTGATCCGACGCTCGTTTTCCTTTCGGGCAGCGGCACCACCGCCCCTGCGCTGGACTTCAGGGGGCTCTATCGTCTCCTCTCCGACGATTACCGCACGGTCGTCGTGGAGCGGGCCGGGTACGGCTGGAGCGAGGACGGTGGCACCTCCCGCGATATCGAGACGGTGCTCGACGAAAGCCGTCAGGTGTTGACGTCCGCCGGGGAAAGCCCGCCCTATATCCTGCTGCCCCACTCGATGAGCGCCCTGGAAGCCGTCCACTGGGCCCAGCGCTATCCCGACGAAGTGGCTGCTATTATCGGCCTTGACCCGGCTGTGCCCCCGATCTATGAGCTCATGCCACCGCAGCCTCTGATGCTGGCGCTGATCTCCTTCACCGGCCGGACCGGCCTGTTGCGCCTGGCGCCCTCTATCTGCCTCGAATCGCCCGCTGCGACCTATCTGACCGAGGTCGAGATGTCCGCCTACTGCTCGATCATGTACCGGCGCCCCTTTACCGCCGATATGCGGGCCGAAGTCGAGGCAACCCAGGCCAACGCCCAACTCGTCGCTGCGGAGGGTATGCCCGAGGTGCCCCTCTACGCCTTCATCTCCAACGGCGACGGCCAGACCGTGGACAACTGGGGCGAGGTGTTGGCGGCTTACGTCGAGGCCGCCGGCGGCCAGTACAAGATGCTGGACGTGGGCCATTATGTTCATGCTGAAGCTCCCGATCTGATTGCCGAGGAGGTCCGGGCCTTTTTGCAGCAACACGCAGATTCGTTCACCGAGTGATGATTTCCGGCACAGTAGCTCTTGGCCTCTCATCTCGACGGGTCATGACACCCAAGGGGCCTTTGACCTGGGGTTAGAGCGCGAGTAGTCGCTATAACAAGAAGACCGGCACTTGTAGCACCGGGGGAGGCGAAAAGCCCCCCCGGTTGCGCGCTGTTTAGGACTGAAAGCGAAATAACTTGGGCATTGTAGGTGACTTTCGGGAGCGCTTTCAGTTTGCTTTTGCTCAACTTGCTTAATTCGCGTTCCTTAGGGGTTCGTAAAAGTATAACTTCCCGACATCTCTGGAGTTAGGCTGAAACAACGCCTCCTGACTCGTTTGAGGGCTGTGCGCCTCCAGCACTTCCAGAAGTTCGTTACGCTCCCCAAGCACCCACCCTCGGGAAGTTGTTTTCTTACAGACGCTTAGCACCTCTAAATTGTATTTGACTCTCGGCAGCATCGCCCTTAAGATTAGAGGCGTGAAACGTGGTCTGGACAACAGCGCACGTTTCACGCTGTCTTTCACACTCGCACACACGACCGGAGGTAGACGTGAGTCCATCATCGTCCCTGGTTATCGAGACCCACGGTCTCAGCAAGCACTACGACGAGGTCCAGGCCCTCCAGGCTCTCGATCTGCAGGTCAAGGAGCACTCCATCTTCGGCTTCCTCGGTCCCAACGGCGCCGGCAAGACGACGACCATCAAGCTGCTCCTGGGCCTCATCCAACCTACCGCCGGCAGCGGCACGATCTTCGACTACGACCTGCAACGGGAGAGCATGGAGATCCGCCGGCGTGTCGGCTACCTGGCCCAGAACCCTCGTTACTACGACTACATGACCGCCCGCGAGACGCTGCGCTTCACCGCCCGTTTCTTCTTCAAAGGGCCCGCAGCCGCCATCGAGCAGCGGGTCGCGGAGACGTTGGGGCTCGTGGGCCTGGAGGAGAAGGCCGATCGCCCCATCAAGACCTTCTCCGGCGGGGAGTTGCAGCGCCTGGGCATTGCCCAGGCCCAGATCAACTACCCCGACCTGCTGATTCTCGACGAGCCGGCCGCGAGCCTCGACCCGCAAGGGCGCCGCGACGTCCTGGAGGTGATGGAGCGCCTGCGCAGGTACACCACCATCTTCTACTCCACCCACATCCTCGACGACGTGCAGCGGGTCAGCGACACCGTGGCCATTCTGAACCATGGAAAGCTGGTGGCTCAAGCGCCCATCGAGGAGCTCCTGGCGGGGTCCGGGGGCGTCATCTACCAGGTGGGGGTCAAGGGGCCGGCGGATGAAACGCGCGCCCGCGTCTCCGCCCAGCCGTGGGTAGCCTCCCTCACGGAGAAGGAGTACAACGGGAGGAACGTGTGGCACGTCAGCGTCACGGACGAGGCGGTGGCGGAGGCGCAGCTTCTGCGCCTGATCCTCGCGGATGCGGCGGTGACCGTCACCGACTACGGGCGCCAGAAGTACGAGCTGGAGGAGATCTTCTTGAACATCGTGGAGGGGGACGAACGTGACCGGTAATGCAGTGTTGCAACCCACGCAGGAACGCGGTTGGCTGAGCGGCTACCGCAACCTGGTCGCCAAGGAGAACGGACACTGGTGGAAGACGGGCCAGTGGTGGACGCAGATCCTCATCTGGGCGGCCATCGTCAACGGCATGCTGGCGATGGTGATGCTGGTCGCGCCGCAGATGGACGCGGAGGCCGAGGCCATCGCCCTGCCCGAGGCCATCGAGATCTTCTTCGTCTTCGTTGCGCTGGCTCCCGCCGTGGGGGTCGTGCTCATCGGGCAGGAGGCCATCGTCGAGGAGAAGCAGACGGGCACGGCGGCGTGGGTGCTCTCCAAGCCCGTCTCCCGCAGCGCCTTCATCCTCTCCAAGTTCACCGCCGACGCCCTCGGGATTCTGGTGACCATGGTGCTGGCGCAGGGGCTCATCGCCTACCTGATCCTCTACTTCGCGACGGGAGAGTTCCTGCCGCCGGCGGGCTTCGCCGCGGCCCTGGCGCTGGTCTATCTCGCCCTGCTCTTCTACCTCACCCTGACCCTGATGCTGGGGACGCTCTTCGACTCCCGAGGGCCGGTGATCGGCATCCCCCTGGGGCTGGTCTTCGGCTACCAGCTCGTCCTGGGCATGGTCCCTTGGCTGGTAAACGTCATGCCCTGGAACCTCACCATCGGGGTGGGTCCCGACAAACCGTCGCTGGCAGCGACGATCGCGCAGGGCCGGTCCCTCCCCACCCTCGCACCCGTCATCGGTACCCTGGCCCTGAGCGTGCTCTTCATCGTGGTCGCCATCTGGCGTTTCAACCGGGAGGAGTTCTAGCCTCACCGTCCCAGCTTCGCTCTTCCCATGCAAGTGAGTCTGGCTCTCCAGGATTTCGCAGGGTACAACAGGGTCATTTGCCACCCGTTGCCTGCCACAACGCAGGAAAGGTCTGGTACGCCCCACCGCAGCAGCCATTTGGGCTAGTTTTCGAGCTTCTCACCCCACCACCCGGCGAAACCCAAAAGACCCGTGAGTCTGTGAGACGGGGTGTTCGATCAGCTGCCCCGCCGGTGGAGCCTCTGGACCTCCGACTGACCGTCCGCCTTCGCGTCAGCGCCCCGGCAAGCGCCTTCCGCCACGCTTGCCGGCAGCAAGGAACTACCAGATTTCCCAGCACCTTTGACGCGTGACAGAACAGCGACGCCTACCCGTCCCCCTCCCGTGCATCTCAAGAGACAGATTGGGAGTGGGTGCGCGCCTCACCCCGCGTCACGCCACTCATGGTAATGGAAGCCAGCACGAAGAAGATCACCGGCATCAGCAGGACCAGCCCGTAGTTCGCGGTTCGCTCGATGACCTGCCCACTCAACACGGGACCTGTGATTGCTGCCAGTTGCGATGCAATGTAGTAGAAACCGGTGTAGGTGCCGATGTTGGCGTCACTGCTTGCGCTATCAATGACCATAGGCAGCGAATTGATGTTAACCATTGCCCAAGCACATCCCCCCAACGCTAGAGCAGTTCCGATAACATAGATATTGGGGAGCAAATAGCCCAGCAACAACAGGCCGGCAAAGACCACCAGCCCAATAGTGATGGTCTTGCGGCGGCCCAGGCGTCCTGCAATGTACCCGCTGGGTATGGCAAAGAGAATGAAGGTGATATACGAGATGCTGGACAGCAAAGCTGCTTGGTTCTCCCTAATTCCCAGGATGTTTACTCCGTAGGAGGTAAAGAAGGTCTCGATGGCATTGTAACCCACGAACCATAAGAAGATGGAGAGCATGAGCAGCAGGAGACTCACAATAGAAGCACCGCCGATCTGGCGGACTCCCTTGAGCGCACTCAAGGCCTCCTCACCTTCACGCACCTCCCCCTCTTCACTCAGGTCACGCGGCTCCTGTACGAAAAAGAACAGCATCACGACCGCCAACGCCATCAATACGCCGCTCACGATAAAGGGCAACGCGATATTGACATCGTAGAGGAAGGCCCCTACCAGGGTGATGATGACGCCCCCTAACCCACCCATCAGGTTGATGACACCGTTGGCCTGGCTCCGCAGCGGCGAAGGCGTGAGGTCAGGCATGAGCGAGATGACCGGGGTGCGGAATCCGGCCATGGCGGTGATGAAGATACCTACAGAGATGATGAAGAGAGAGAGGGGTTGCCGCAGCTCATCGGTCATCCCACTGAGCTCAGGAGGGATCATGCGCACGATGAAGGGGATAAAGATGAAGGCGAGAATGGAGATCGGTGCCAGGGCGGCGATAAAGGGTTTGCGGCGCCCTCCCACCTTCGGTAACCAGATGCGGTCACTCCATAGTCCAATGAGGGGCAGGAGAAAGAGCGCCACAATGTTATCCACAGTCATGATAAAGCCGGTGAGTCCCGGCCCGAGGCCAAAGCCGTTGGCCCGTGTGGCAAGACTTGCATCGAAGAGGGGGTTGCCGGCCTGGAGAAAGATGGGCACGTAGTCGTTGTAGAGCTTCCACATCACGCTCGTGCCGAAGAAGCCAAAACCGATGAGGAGTGTCTTCTTGTAGTCCAGTTTGAGATCGGGAGCGGGGCTGTCCATAGATAAGAACCTTCCTTTTCGCATGGTGAATGTTGGCTGCGCGACGCTCGTGTAGTTGTAGCATAGATGCCCAACGAGGCAAGTTGCAGGGTTGACGTCTCCTACGCCTCCCAAACTCGCTTATCCCGGCTGAAAACCCGCGCCTTCGACGATGGTCTGGGGCTCGATATGCTGCTGACCGAGGCCCCCAACCGGTGAATGCCACCCCACCCCTGTCTGGAGAGAGCCTTTGCTTTTAGCTCCAATCGGTTTATGATCTGGAAGGCGCTTTTGACATCTTCGATCTGCTCGCGAGGCTGATGGCGTTGAGCATAATAGTCGGGCTTTACCGGCAACCAGAAGCTTAACTCGAACAAGGAGAGAGGATGACCACCCTTGAGACGACGCATACAACCGTACACATGCAGGCCATGTCCGCCCCAGACTTGAGCCGTGCGGCTGCTTTGATCGCCGAGAGCTTCCGGGAGGAAGGCTTCACTCGCAACACGCTCGATCTATCCACGCCGGCGCAACAAGCACGCTTCACCGAGGCGGTGGAGTTGCGGTTGTTACTCAGTCGGGCTCGTGGAGAGGAGTTTGTCGTGGCGACCATCGGGGAAACCCTGGTTGGGATCGCCATTGTCAAACCGCCCGCGCCAGAGGCGTTGCCCTGGTACCGGCAAGCGGGTATCGTACTGCGGCGTGTGCCCCGATTGCTCGGCCTGCTCAAGGACGCCTACTTGGGGCGGATCGTGCAATTCATACCCACGGCGAAGTTGTCCGTCCCCTTGCCACAACCCTACTACACGTTGGACGTCCTGGCCGTCGCGCCGGATCATCAGGGGCAGGGCATCGCCCGGCAGCTGGTGGAACACGTTCACGCCCAATGCGATGAAGACGAGCAAGCGTCGGGCTGCTACCTGCTCACGGGCGATGAAAAGAACACGCAAATCTACCGGCGCTTCGGGTACAGAGTGGTCGAAGCCAAACAAGGCGGCCCGGTGACGGCCTGGCACATGTTCCGCCCCCATCCTGCGCGCGATGCGGAGGCGCTCTTCGCTGCCCTGCGGGAAGCGGCGCCGGCGACTTCCCCGGCGCGCTGGCGAAAACTGGCGCTGCCCATCCTCGGCATGGTAGGAGCGCTCCTCGGACTGGCGCTGCTTTGGCGCCGGCTCCACTCGCGTGAACCGCTGATGGGCTTGCAATGGCGCTTCTGGCGACGGGCAACGTCCCGGAATTAGAGACTGAACCGCTGGCGATTGCCTTTCACCTCGCGGCGGAACTGGCAACTGCCGTCGCGCTGCTCTTCGCCGGAGTTGGCCTGCTGCGGCGCGCACGCTGGGCGACATCCGTCACGCGGCTGGCGCTGGGGATGTTGCTCTACACGGTCATCAACAGCGCCGGTTACTTTGCCGAGCAAGGCGCATGGTGGCGATGTTCGCGTGCTGCTGATACTCACTTTGCTCTGTGTACCGACACTGGTCAAGGCTTCCAGTGCATGATCCGCTAACCTGATACCCAAAATGGAGAATACGATGTCAGACGCAACTACAAACGTTACCGGGCCTACCCGCTTCGGTAGAACCTTTCTGGTACTCTTCGGATTGGGACTCCCCGGCATCCTCTCGCTGATCCCGACCATTATAGCGCAGTTGGACGCGCTGCCGGCGGAGATGACGGAGCTGCCCACATCGGTGGTCGTAGCCCTTTCACTGCTCAATCCCCTCATCCTGCTGGCGCTGGGCGTGGCGGTGGGTGTACTGCTGGCGCATCGTGTGGGCCTGCGCTCGCTGGTAGCGGAGCGGGTGCGGTACAACACCACGATCTGGCCGCAGCTGCGCCCATATCTCGGCAGGGCCTTCGTGCTGGGCCTGCTCTTCGCGGTCGTGGTGTTGGGACTGGACACCCTGATCGACCCCTTCGCCGGCATGGAGGTGGCTAATGGCGCGACGACCGGGGAGACCGCCACCCTCGGGGCGCTGCTCACCCAGCTGGCGCTGGGCCTACTCTACGGCGGTATCGTGGAAGAGCTGCTGCTGCGCTGGGGCGTGATGACCCTGTTCGTCTGGATCGGTTGGCGCGTGGTGCAGCGGGGGGAAGGTATACCTCGCCCGGCGCTCGTCTGGACGGCCAACATCCTGGCGGCGCTCCTTTTCGGCCTGGGCCACTTGCCCGCACTGGCGGTGATGGTCTCGCTGACCCCGCTCATCGTCATTCGCACCGTGCTGCTCAACGCCCTGGGCGGCGTGCTCTTCGGCTGGCTCTTCTGGCGGCGGAATCTGGAAACGGCCATGATCGCCCATGCGGCCACTCACGTGGGCTTTTTTATCATGAACGCAGGCCTGGTGCTGCTGAATCTGAGCTAAGGGCTGAAAGCGAAATAACCATACCAGAGCTGCCCTCCAGGCACTCGCGGGCACCTGGAGGGCAGCCTGGCGCACCGAGTTCTGCACTCGGTAAGGGTCCTATCCCTAGGGTGAGCTATTGTACTCGAAGGTCCAGTAGTCGGTGTCGTGCCGGCAGCCCACGCAGCCTCCGGCGAGGTTGGCAGAGTAGTTGAAGTTCCTCGCAATCGTGCGATCCCAGGCGTGCATAATCACCGTGTATCCACAGTCCACGGGGTCGGTGGCCAAGTCGTCGACGTCGACGGTGTGCAGGTTGGCGAAGGCGTTCCAGCCGCTGGTGCCGGTGTCGATGATGTTATCGAAGGGATCGTCGTAGTAGGCCGTGCCGGGATAGCTGTACGTCCCGTAGCCGTTGCCCGTGATTGCGAGCCGGTACCGGTGGAAGTGGGTGTCGGTGATGCGCCCCGTGACCATGAGAGGCATGTCGGCCTCGGAGTAGATGTCGCAGGTACCCGGCTGCTTCTCCAGCTCAGCGACGGGGCCCGTGTTGTCCAACTGCACCAGACGCAGCGTGTCGCTGACCACGCCCGAGGTCGTGTCGGCCTCCAGGACCAACTCGTAGAGCTCGTCCTTGCCGGCGACGGCGTTATCCGACTCCCAGACGGTCAGTGCCAGGCCCGGATTGCAGCCGCCCAGCGCGGGGGTGGTCAGCGGGCGATAGGCAGTGGCGTCAAACCACCCGTCGATGGTGGACGACCAGCCGGCGTCGCCCAGACAGTCGGGCCCCACGGGGATGAAGGCGTCCACGCTGACCTGCCACCCCTTGGCCGCCGAGACGTCCAGCGGCTCCCAGGGATCCGCTGAGCCGGCCTCCCGGTAGACGACGCGGAAACGATCCACGTCGTCGCAGAGGGTGCCCTCCAGGGTAAGTTCTCCCCCGAAGGGCTTCGGAGCATCGATCGCGCCCAGGGCCAGGGGGTAGACCATGCCCGTCGCCGGATCGATGTCCGCTACGTCCACCCCACCGATCTTGGTGATGCGGTTGATGCAGGGCTGCACGTCGATCAGGTTAACCGAGAGGGCGTCGAGCCCGAGCATCATCGCGCGGGGTTCGAAGGGTGTCACGAGCGCCCCGTTCGTCGCGACCACACCATTGGCATAGAGCAGCACGTCGCCATCGGTGAAGCTGATCTCGTTCTCGTAGAGGATCTCGGTGGAGTAGTGGATCTGCTCCAAGGTACCTGTGCGATCCCCGGTGGCAGCGTCCAGGCCGAAGTCGACCCCGTCGGTGGGGATGCCCGCCGGCACCCCGGGGTCCAACAGGTCGGCGTTGCCGGCGGGCGGCGGGGTCTACGTCCGCGTCGGTGCCTCGTTGATCATGCGGGAGGGCAGCGCCGTCTTTGCCAATTCCGTGACCGAGACCACCTCCACGGGCGGGGGGATCTACGCCATCAGCGGAACGATCACCATGACCGACAGCTATGTGGGCGTGCCTACTTCTGGTCAGGGTAACACGTCTGCCGACCGGGGCGGCGGCCTCTTCCTGGATCGGAGCTCTCTCTACCTGGACAGCTCCATGATCCTCGCTAATGATGCCGTTGAGGGAGGTGGCGTCTACGCGCAGAATGATTCCGTCGTCGAGACGGCCGGAAATTCAATCATTGGAGACTCCTTGTCCTATATCCTGGGCAATTACGCCGATGACGGCGGGGGCGTCTACCTCGACCGGGATGCGGTATTAGTGATGTACGACGACAGTCAGCTCAGCTTCAACGTCGCCACGGACTACGGTGGTGGCGTCTACGCCAAGTCCGGCTCTATCGTGGATATGACGGGCGCGGGGACACGGATCTACAGTAACACGGCCACCTTCGGTGGGGGCGCTGTCATCTCAGCCGGTGTCGGCTCACCTGCCAGTCTCTATATGGCATCGGGGGCTCAGATTGTGGAAAATCGGGCCGCAGGCGCCGCCGCCAGCGGCGGCGGGCTCTACGTCACTAACGGTGCGCTGGTAAGTGGCGAAGATGTCGACATTGCGGGCAATCACGCCGATCTGGTAGGGGGAGGGATCTACTTGAGACAGGATCTAGGCGGCATCTTTACTCGCCTCACGCTGGATGGTGCCTCACTGGACAATAACAGCGCTCTGTACGGCGGCGGCCTCTACGCAAGCAGCGGGGACATCCGCGCCACGTTCAGGAACGCTAGAATCAATGGGAACTACGCCTCGAATACAGGCGGCGGAATTCGAGTCTTGGGTAGCAGCCAGGTGAACATCTTTCAGCGAGGATCCCCAGTTCGTCGAGACGGCGCGGGGGCTCTACCGGCTGGGCGTCGGTTCCCCGGCCATCGACGCCTGCTCGCCCGGGATCTCGGAACGGGGGCTGGATGGGCGGCGCCGGGGGATCATACGGACGCCGGGACAGATACTCATCAACTACGACGTCGGCGCCTTCGAGGTCCCGCTCCGAGTGCATCTCCCCCTCGTGCTGCGTAACTACTGACTACCCACCGGGGCCCTATGGGCGTTAGCGTTCCACCGAACGGGGAACGCTAGCGCTCCTGCACATGGACTCCACTCTCGAGGCGTCTCTGCTGACGTCCACATCCGCGACACCCTCTCGACTCACAACACCGCGGGTGATGACTACGGCGCCCTCTACTTCGATGGCGTCTACGACGGCGCGATCATGCGCTTCTGGGACAATCAGATCATCGGCAACCGGGCCGGGATCTCGGGCACCCAGGTGCTGGGCGGTGACTACGGCGGTCTCTATGTCGAGGACATCGAAAGTGGGGGGGAGGTGGACTTCCGGCGCAACCAGATCCTCTCCAACACC
>DAOTVC010000083.1:0-50326 GCA_034437215.1 Anaerolineae bacterium
CTGGCGGGGCCGAATGTGGAGTTCCTGGGTTACGTGCCCGACGCCGAGGTGGGCGAGCTCTACGCCCGCTGCCGGGCCTTCATCTTCCCCGGGCGGGAGGACTTCGGGATCACGCCCCTGGAGGCCCAGGCGGCGGGCCGTCCCGTCATCGCCTACGGCGCGGGTGGGGCGCTGGACACCGTCGTCGAGGGGGAGACGGGGACCTTCTTCCGAGAGCCGACGGCGGAGGCGCTGGCGGAGGCGGTGGCGCGCTTCGACGCCGGCGCCGTCGATCCCCTGGCCTGCCGGGCCAACGCCGAGCGCTTCGGCCCGGAGCGCTTCGCGCGGGAGCTGCAGGCGGTGGTGGAGAAGGTGAGGGCGTAAACACGTGTGAACGTGAACCCCGTCGATGGGGAGGGGTAGTTCGTAGTGCGCACTTCAGTGCGCCAAGAGGGCGCTGAAGCGCCCACTACGAGCGAATCGCGTCGGACGGCACTCCGGCTCTACGCCCAGGTGCCGGCTGGGACGACGAGCGAGGGTCGGGACTGAAGTCCCTCCCTGGGGCGCGCTGTGCGCGCCGGGCGTCGGCCTGCGCCGACGCAGAGGGTGTGTTTGCGCCCGCGTAGGCGGGCCAGTCTGTTGAGAGCGGGTTTGTAGTTAGCGACGGAGCGTAGCGGAGTCGCGTCGGACGGCACTCCGGCTACGCCTACGTGCCCGCTTGAACGACGAGCGAGGGTCGGGACTGCAGTCCCTCCCTGGGGCGCGCTGTGCGCGCCGGGCGTCGGCCTGCGCCGACGCAGAGGGTGTGTTTGCGCCCGCGTAGGCGGGCCAGTCTGTTGAGAGCGGGTTTGTAGTTAGCGACGGAGCGTAGCGGAGTCGCGTCGAAAAGGGAAGTCGCGTCGGACGGCACTCCGGCTACGCCTACGTGCCCGCTTAAACGACGAGCGAGGGTCGGGACTGAAGTCCCTCCCTGGGGCGCGCTGTGCGCGCGTAGGCGGGCGCCCGGCCGCAGGCCTGGGCCAGGGGAGTCCCCGTCAAATCCGGCCCCGAGTCCGTCGAGGGCAGGTTTGTAGTTAGCGACGGAGCGTAGCGGAGTCGCGTCGGACGGCACTGCGGCTGGCGCCTACGTGCCCGCTTGAACGGCGAGCGAGGGTCGGGACTGAAGTCCCTCCCTGGGGCGCGCTGCGCGCGCCGGGCGTCGGCCTGCGCTGACGCAGAGGGCAAGTTTGCGCCCGCGTAGGCGGGCGCTCGGCCACAGGCCCCAGTAGCGTACTTCAGTGCGCGTAGAAGCCGGGCGGTCGCCAGAGGACGGGACTGAAGTCCCTCCCTGGGGCGCGCTGCGCGCGCCGGGCGTCGGCCTGCGCCGACGCAGAGGGCGAGTTTGCGCCCGCGTAGGCGGGCGCTCGGCCGTAGGCCCCAGTAGCGTACTTCAGTGCGCGTAGAAGCCGGACGGTCGCCAGAGGACGGGACTGAAGTCCCTCCCTGGGGCGCGCTGCGCGCGCCGGGCGTCGGCCTGCGCCGACGCAGAGGGCAAGTTTGCGCCCGCGTAGGCGGGCGCTCGGCCGTAGGCCCCAGTAGCGTACTTCAGTGCGCGTAGAAGCCGGACGGTCGCCAGAGGACGGGACTGAAGTCCCTCCCTGGGGCGCGCTGCGCCCGCGTAGGCGGGCGCCCGGCCGCAGGCCTGGGCCAGGGGAGTCCCCGTCAAATCCGGCCCCGAGTCCGTCGAGGGCAGGTTTGTAGTTAGCGACGGAGCGTAGCGGAGTCGCGTCGGACGGCACTGCGGCTGGCGCCTACGTGCCTTACTACAAACAAGCGAGTCGCGTCGTACTCGGAGCCCGCGTCATCACACGAACTTTCAACTCGCAACCTTTAACCCGTAACTCGCCTTACCACGGATAGGACTGCACCTCGGCTTCGGGGCGCTTGGTCCACCAGGGGAGGGTGCCGTAGGAGTCGACGACCGCCTCCTCTTCGTAGACCTCGAGCATGCACTCGTACCAGCTCAGCCCCTCGGTCTTCTGGAAGTGCCACCACTCGATGTCGTAGTAGGAGCTCCGCCAACCCGAGAGGGCGTTGCGCCGCTCCCAGCCGTAGTCGGCGGCGAGGGTGGTGAAGTCGACGTAGTAGCCTGCCGGCACCTCGGCTTTGAGCTCACCCCCCTGGATGGAGGCCAGTCCCCCGGAGGAGCGGGCGCTGAGATCCCAGGGGCGGGCGCGCAGGGGCTCGCCCAGGCTGCCGTCCTGCTCGGCGGTGCGGATGAAGACCCGCCAGTAGGTGACGCCGCCCACGTCCTCGCGCACCAGCTCGATGCGCCCGTCGCGCAGGAAGCCCTGGTTGATGTCCACGGCGCGCCCGCAGACGTGCCAGGAGATCCGCCCCTGCCCGGGGCGGGGGGTGTGGTTCATGGGCCGCCAGGAGTCCCCCAGAATCGCGAGGTAGTCCCAGCCCGTCTCGGCTTTGACGGTGCGCCGCATGGCGTTGTAGCTGTCGTTCACCCGGTCGCTCAGCTTCTCCCGCCCGTCGCCCCCGTTGACGTCGGGCAGGTCCACCAGACGGGCGTGGGGATTGATTCCCATGAGGAGCTCCGTGTAGGGCGGGGGCGTCTCCACCGCCATCCGCGCCTCCAGCTCGGCGGCGAGCTCCGGCGCGATGGCGTAGGGGGTCCAGGCGGGGCCGGACATCCAGTCGTGAGTGCTGTAGCCCTGCTGGGCCATGGCCCAGCCCTTCGTATTGGCGGCGTAGAGGTAGGAGGTCAGCCCCTGGCGGAAGATGAAGGCCAGCGCCCGGTCGTCGGGGGCCCAGACCGGTTCCCCGCCCGTGCCGAAGAGGAGGGGGCGCAGCTCTCCCGTCTCCACCGCCTCCTTGTCGAAGGGCTTGAGGTAGATCTCCTCGTTGCCCGGCACGCCTGTCGAGTAGGCGATGTACGCGCCGTCGTGGGACCAGGCGACGTGATCCTCGTCCTGATCCAGGGTGTGGGTGAGATTGCGCAGGCTCCCGTCGTCCAGGGAGATGGCGTAGATCTCCCGGTTCCCGTCGCGCAGCGAGGTGAAGGCGACGTGGCGGGAGTCGGGCGACCAGGCGGGGGAGAAGTCGGGGGCCGGATCGTGGGTGAGCTGGTGCTGCTCCTCCCCGTCACGGCTGATGATGTGGATGTTGAGGTCTCCCTCCTGGTAGGACTCGTAGGCCAGCCAGCGCCCGTCGGGTGACCAGCTGGGGTTGCTCTCGAAGGCCGGATCGCGCGTGAGCCGCAGGACGGCGCCCGTGCTCATATTCATCACGTAGAGGTCCCAGTTGTTGGCCCGCCGTGAGGAGAAGGCCAGCCACTGCCCGTCGGGTGACCAGGCGGGATCGCGATCCTCACCCGGGTCGTAGGTCAGGCGCAGCAGCCCACCGTTATCCTGCGAGAGGAGGTAGATATCGCTGTTGCCGTTGTGGCGCATGGTGAAGGCGACCGTCCCGCCGCTGCCCACGGGGGTGGGGGAGGGGCCGGGCGTGGGCGGGGGGCCGTGCGTCGGGGTGGCGACCACGACGCGCGTCTGCCACTCCACCTGTTGGATGGTCTCCTGGCGGAGCACCACGAGAGCGACGCCGATCAGCAACAGTATCCAGAAGAGGATGGGAAGGCGCACCTGGCGGGGACGAAAGAGCCCCACGATAAACCGCCAGACCAAACTGTCTCTTAGTTTGTTCATGGTCATAAAGTACTCTTAAATGGAGAGATTGTCAAATCAGCGCCGGGGGGAGAACAAAAAAACTCCCCGCCTGTGGGCGGGGAGCTCTGGCGATAGCATACCCCCGGTGCGATTCGAACGCACAACCTGCGGATTCGAAGTCCGTCGCTCTGTCCAATTGAGCTACGGGGGCTTAGGAGAACGGCCGGACCCAGGGCCCGGCCGCTAGGGGTGGATGATGGGATTCGAACCCACAGTTTCCTGAGCCACAGTCAGGTGCCTTATCCGTTAGGCCACATCCACCACGAACGTGAGAATTGTACCACAAAGAGGCGAAAGGGCAAGGTTCGTGCGTCACCCGCGGTTCTGCACGAAGGTGCTCCCTACGGGCAGCACGACGTGAATGGTGCTGCCGGGCATCTTCTCCTCGTCGTGACCGGCGCTCTCGGCCCAGATTCGCCCCCCGTGGGCCTCGATGATGCCCTTGGAGACCGCCAGTCCCAGCCCCAGCCCCCCGCCCTTGAAGGCCGTCTTGCTCGAGCGGTGGAGGGAGACGTCCTCGAGCACGTAGAAGCGCTCAAAGATGTGCTGGAGCTCGGCGGCGGGGATGCCCACGCCCGTGTCCTTGACCCAGATGTGGATGGCCTCGTTGTCCAGGATCTCCCCGTCGATGATGACCGTCCCGTTGTCGGGCGTGTACTTGATGGCGTTGCTCACGATGTTCCAGAGCGCCTGGTGCAGGCGCCGCGGGTCCCCCTCCACCACCGGCAGCTTGCGCAGCCCGCCGCCCAGGTCGAAGACGATCTGGCGCTGGGGGCCGAAGCTGCGGAGGTTGTGGAGCACCGCCTGGAGCACCGAGTTGAGGAAGACCGGCTCTCGGGCCAGATCCAGCTGGTTGGCGTCGATGAGCGAGACGTTGAGGATATCCTGGATGACCTGGCTCAGCCGCTCCACGGCATCGGAGACGTTCTTGAGCAGGTGGCGCGGGCTGCCCTCCTGATCGACGGCGCCCGGAATGGCCGGGTTCGCCAGCAGGATCTGGAGATAGCCGTAGACCACTGTCAGGGGGGTGCGCAGCTCGTGCCCGGCGAGGATGACGAAGTCGGACTTCATCTTCTCCACCCGCTGGAGCTCCTGATTCGCCCGTTCCAGCTCCCGGACCTTCTCCTCCAACCGGCCCACCAGCCGCTGGTTGTATTCGAGAAGGTACTCGGCGCGCTCCTCCGGGGACCCGACGGTCTCCTCCATGCCCACCAGGTAGGCCCGCACCTGATCGGGGAAGCGATCGACGTCGATGGGTTTGGCGATGTAGCCGTTGCAACCGGCGACGAGGGCGCGTTCCCGGTCACCCTGCAGGGTGGAGGCGGTGACGGCGATGATGGGGACCTTCTCGAGCCCCTCGATGGTGCGCAGCCGCGTGGTGACCTCGTAGCCGTCCATGCCGCTGATGTTGATGTCCATGAGGATGAGGTCCGGCTTCTCCTGGCGTGAGAACTCGATGGCCTGAATGCCATTCTCGGCAACGGTCACGTCGAAGTCCTCCGCCATCAGGATGCGCTGGACGAGCCGCTGGCTGGCGGGTGTATCTTCCACATAGAGTATTTTCGTCATGCCTCCCCCTTCTTCCCCAGGAGTGCATTGATGCCTTGCAGGAGATCCTCGTCCATGAAGGCCCCTTTCTGTAACAACATCTCGATCTGCCCCTGCAGGCGCTGCTGTTCGGCCCGAGTCAGCTCTTTGGCCGTGATGACGATGACCGGAATGTCCTTCAGATCGTCGTCGGCTTTCAGGTGTTCGAGCACGGCGAAGCCGTCCATATCGGGCATCATCAGATCCAGCATCACGAGATCGGGATGGGTGTCGCGGATCAGGTCCAGCCCCTGTTTACCCGTATGGGCCTCGGCGATCTGGAAATCACCGCGCGTCTGCAAAATTCGCCGCAGCAACCGGGCGGCATCCGGATTGTCCTCGATGACCGTGATGTACTTCACCCGGGCATCCAGCTGCTCCAGCGCGCCTAACAGGTTCTCCGAGCGTAAAGGCGGTGTAGCTATCTCCACAGGAGGCTCTTCGGCGGTCTCCTGCGGCTCGACAACGATGCCCGGCACCACCTTGAACCAGTCCTTCTCCAGCAGGAACTTCTCCACGGGGAAGGTGTGGCCCGAACAGTTGACCACCACTGTCTCGTCTCGCTGTATGATACCCTTACCGAGCAGTTTGAAAAGTCCGGCAAAGGCTGCCCCGGCCGCGGCTTCCATGGAAAGGCCGCCCATCTTGGCCAGGACGTGGAGGGCCCGGAAGGTCTCTTCGTCGGAGACCGCCTCGAAGGTGCCGCCGTGCGCCTTCATCACCGTGTAGAGGTAGCTGTAGGCCGGACCGGGATCTCCGGTGGCGATGGTGATCACCTGGGTCTTGGGGTCATGGACCGGGATGGCCTCCGGTAGGTCCCGGTGGAAGGCGTGAACCATGGGGGCACATCCCGCAGCCTGGATCAAGGCCATCTTGGGGAGGTGATCGATGAGCCCCATGCGGTAGAGCTCCTCGCATCCCTTCCAGAAGCCCACGGGGCCCAGCCCGCCGCTGACCGCCTGGATGTACCAGTCGGGTGCCCGCCACGGCGCGCCCGACTCGGGCGGGCCCAGCTCCGCCGTCAGCTGCTCGGCGATCTCGAAGGCGACCGTCTTCATGCTCTCCCGCGTCCCGATGCTGCGAATACCCCGGTCCTGGGCGATACCCTTGTGCTCGCCGAAGCGCGCCGCGACCCGTTTGGTGGCGTCGTAG
Source organism: Anaerolineae bacterium (assembly GCA_034437215.1). Lineage (GTDB taxonomy): Bacteria > Chloroflexota > Anaerolineae > B4-G1 > SLSP01 > DAOTVC01. The sequence goes on from DAOTVC010000083.1 coordinate 6,432, forward strand.
GTCGCCGTGACTTTGACGACCTCGCTCCCGTAGATGGCGATCTCCCGCATCTTCTCGGGGGGAACCAGGCTGGGCAGGAAGGTCCAGAGCTTGATGCCCGCGTGAGAGGAGTAGGCCGAGTAGGAGATGGCGACGTTCCCCGTCGAGGCGACGACCAGTTCCGTGATGTTCGCCTCCTTCATCATGGAGATGACCAGGGCTGCCTGGCGGTCTTTGAAGGAATTCGTGGGGTTCTGGCGCTCGTCCTTGATGAAGAGCCGGTGAGCGCCCAGCATCATGTTCAAGTTGTGGGTGCGGAGAAGGGGGGTGCCTCCCTCACCCATGGTGATCTGGTATTCGTCGTCGCAGAGCGGGAGAAGCTCCCGGTAGCGCCAGATGCTGAAGGGCCGGGACTGCAAGACCCCGGGCCAGACCTGGCGAACCTGCGCGTAGTCATAGCGGGCCTCCATCCAGTCGTGCCCGCAATTGTCGCACGGCGGCGTCGGTACGCTAAAAGATTGGTGGTGGCCACAGGCCTCACACTCCAACAGTATATCCATCGGGACGGCGGAGGAAATGGTTAGCATGCGTGCTTTTACCTCGATTTGATATTGGTATAAATAGGGTATCATAAGTTACAGGAACTTCAAATCCAATTTTCTTTGTCGCGCGTGCCAAGCCGACCTTTGAGCGCTGGGGGGCGTTGGGGCTCGCGTGGTAATTATGCCTTTTAGGTATCCTATCGAGTAGATCGTTTGCGTTTTCCAGGGGTTCCATCTATAATCGTGGCAACTTTGCAGGCAGGTGGTATAGAAGGTAGGATATACATGGCAGAACCGAAAGAGAAGTCGTCCAAGCCATCCTCTGATCGTCTCGACACGCGACGCATTCGAGGGCTCTCTCAGCGTCTGCGTAAGCCCCTCTCCGTCGAGTCGAACTTACCTCCGGACGTCTCTCCTCCCCAACCTGACCCGGAGGAGGAGCCGGCGACTCCTGCCGCGCCGGCTCAAGCCGAGCTCTCCGCCGGTGAGGATCTGGGCACTCGCAAGGTGAGTCGTCTGAAGTCGCATCGTACGCCGCCACAACCTTCGAGCTCCAAACGGATGGCCAAGGAGGGGCTACTCTCCGAGGGGCTGCAGCTGCAGAAGCGCTACAAGATCCTCGGGGTCATCGGTGTGGGGGGCATGGGGGCCGTGTATAAGGCTCAGGACCTGCGCTTTGCCAATGTTCTCCGCCTCTGTGCCGTGAAAGAGATGGTCAATACGGCGACGGATCCGCAGGTTCAGGAGATGATCATTCGGAACTTCGAGAGGGAGGCAAGCATTCTGGCGACTCTCAGCCACCCGTCGGTTCCGCAGGTCTACGACTACTTCACCGAGGGAAACCGCAGCTATCTGGTCATTGAGTTTATCCCCGGTCAGGATCTGGAGGCACTGCTTGCTGACACGGAAGGCTTTTTCCGCGAAGCGCGCGTGGTCGACTGGGGGGTGCAGATCTGTGATGTGCTCTCTTACCTGCACCACCACAAGCCGCGGCCCATCATCTTTCGCGACCTCAAGCCCTCCAACATCATGCTGGACACCCACGGGCGCATCCGGCTGATCGATTTCGGGATCGCCAAACTCTTCCAGAGCGGCGAGAAGGGGACGATGATCGGCACCGAGGGGTACTCTCCTCCTGAGCAGTACCGGGGTATCGCCGAGCCGCGTGGGGACCTCTATGCACTGGGGGCGACTCTGCACCATCTGCTGAGCAAGCAGGACCCGCGTCTGGAACCGCCCTTCTCCTTTCACGAGCGCCCGATTCACGATACCAACCCCACCGTATCCCGGGAGCTCGTGGACATTTTGGACAAGTGCCTGGAGTACGACATCAACAAGCGCTGGGGCTCTTCCGAAGAGCTGAAGCGTGGACTCCTCGCGCTCTCCTCGGCGCGTGGTTTGAGTGGGGGCAGCGCCCCCGCTCACGGGGGGGACGAGACGACGGCCTTTAGCAGCGGGGGTGTGAAGCCGGTGTGGCGGTTCGCTTGCGAGGACGAGGTGCGGGCTGCCGTGGCGATCAACAACGGGCTGGTCTACGTCCCCTCCTACGATAACAACGTCTACGCCCTGGAGGCAGATTCTGGTAAGTTCGTCTGGAAGTATCCTGCCGAGGGCGGGATCGCTACGACTCCGTGCGTCACGGAGGGCATGGTGGTCTTCGGCTCGACGGACAGCGTCGTCTATGCCGTGGAGGCACGCACAGGGCGCCTGGTGTGGACGGTGCCCCTCAAGGGCAAGATCTACTCGTCTGCCTACGCCGACTTCGGGCACCTCTTCATCGGCTCCGACGATGGACACCTCTATGCGATCCACATTGCCGGAGGGCGGAAGTCGTGGGAGTATCAGGCGGAGGGGCCCGTGCGCACGCGCCCCCTTCTGGCGGAGAATATGATCTTCTTCGCCTGTGAGATGGGCATGGTCTACGCGTTGAGCCTCAACCGTGACGTCCGCTGGCGCTTCCGTGCTCGGCGGGGTATCCTCTCCTCACCTGTCTACTCCGACGGGTTGCTCTTTGTGGGGGCCCTGGATTGGAACTTCTACGCCCTCGACGTGCGTTCGGGTTGGTCGGCCTGGCGGTATCGCACCGGCGGTCCCATTGTCTCCACCCCCGCCGTCTGGGAGGGACAGGTCTTCTTTGGCTCTGCAGATGGTTATGTCTACGCGCTCGACGCCAATGAGGGACGCGTCGTCTGGCGGTATGAGGTGGAAGAGCAGGTCACCGGCTCTCCCGTCGTCTTCAACGGCAATGTCTATGTGGGTGGGGTGAACGGCATGCTCTACTGTCTCGATGCTCGTGCCGGTACCCTGCGCTGGAACTATCAAACCGATGGGGCGATTACGGCGACCCCGGTCGTCGAGGACAACATCGTCTACATCGGTTCCTTGGATCACTACGTGTACGCCATCCCGGCCTGATTCTTCACCAGAGGGGCAATCGTTATGGGCTTTACATCATGGTTACGTGGGTTGTTGGGGAACGAAGCAGAGGAAGCCGCACCTCCGGTAGCGGAGGAGAGCTCCGAAGTATCGGTCGAAGAGCCGGCTCCGGACCTGCCAGAAGAGATCGTCACCCCCGAGGAAGCAGAGGAGGAGCCGCGGCGTCCCCATAAGCTCGTCTCGGGCATCCTGGGGGTAGCCTGGATGACCGATGTGGGCTCGGTGCGCGACCACAATGAGGACGGTCTCTTTATCTTGATCGGAGAGCAGCAGAGCGATGCACCTCTCCCCCCCTTTGGGCTCTTCGTGCTGGCCGATGGGATGGGCGGGCATCAAGCCGGCGAGGTGGCGAGTGCGATCGCCACGCGCACCGTGGCCGGACATCTCTTGGCGCACGTCTATCAACCCCTGTTGCGCAGCGCGGATCACACCGCGACGCAACCCTCCCTCACCGAGATCGTGTCCGATGCCCTTCTGGAGGCGAACCGCGACGTGAGCCAGACCGTGCCCGGGAGCGGGACTACCTTGACCTGCGGGCTGGTGATCGGCAACCGGCTCTTTATCGGGCACGTGGGCGATTCGCGCGCTTATCTCTGGCGCGCCCAGGAGCCCGTCAAGATGCTGACCACCGACCACTCTGTGGTCACGCAGCTCGTCGAGATAGGCCAACTGACTTCGGAGGAGGCTGCCGTACACCCCCAGCGTAATATGCTTTACCGTGCCATCGGGCAGGGTGTGGCTCTCGAGGTGGACGTCAGCACGCACGCCCTGCAGAGCGGGGATCTCCTCGTCCTTTGCAGTGACGGTCTGTGGGGGCTCTTGCCTGATGAGAAGATGTGGAGTATCATCAGTGCGGCATCAACGCTGGATGAAGCCTGTGTAGGGTTGGTCGATGCTGCTAACGCGGCCGGGGGGAATGATAATATCACCGTTATTCTGGTCGAGATGAGACAGGATATAACTTGAATCCTACAATCGACCCCGAGAAGGACTACTATACCATGCTGGAGGTGACGCAGCGCGCCACTCAGGAGGAGATCAAGCGGGCTTATCGGGGCTTGGCCCGCCGCTATCATCCCGACAGTGGTGCGGGGGACGTAGAGCGCTTCCGGCTCGTTCAAGAGGCCTACGAGGTCTTGCAGGATCCCGTCGTTCGCAGGGCTTACGATCAGCAGCGCGCGGCGCGTGGGCTCACGCCCGATGCTCCGGTAGTTATTGAGACGCTGTTGAGTCAGTCCTGCCTGCCGGCCCTCAACAGCCCGCAGATGCTCTACTTGCTCATGGATATCCAGCCCGCCAAGCATCTTCCCCGCGTTCGCCAGTCTCTCAATCTGGCGTTGGTCATCGATCGCAGTACCTCGATGCGTGGGCGGCGGATCGAGAATGTGAAATTGGCGGCGCGTGACCTCGTCGACTCCCTGCAGCCCGAGGATCGCCTGACTATCGTCTCGTTCAGTGATCGGGCGGAAGTCTTGGCCCCTTCTACCTTGGCGCGTGACAAGACGCCCCTGCACTCCGCCGTCTCCCAGATGATGCCCGGTGGAGGGACGGAGATCTATCAGGGGTTGCTGGCAGGACTTCAGCAGGTGCGGCGGTACGCGGGGCAAGGTACCATCGATCACGTCATCCTCCTCACCGATGGGCGCACCTACGGTGATGAGGATTTGGCCCTCGCCGAAGCGCAGCGAGCGGGTGAGGAGGGGATCGGCATCTCGGCGATGGGTATCGGAGAGGATTGGAACGATCTCTTCCTGGATGCCCTCGCCCGCTATGGTGGGGGGGTCTCGCAGTACATTCGCTCCCCGTCCCAACTTCAGGCGCTGCTCAGCAACCAGATTCGCGACTTAGGGACCATCGTTGCGCGTCAGGCTCAGCTGCACTTGCTTCCCGCTCCCAGCGTGGAGATCCAGTCGGCGTACCGCGTAGCCCCTTATATCGAGGCGCTGCACATGCGCCGGGATAACACAGCAGCTCTGGGCAACCTGGGAGAGGAGCCCCTGGTCCTGTTGATGGACATGACCGTCCAGCGGACGCATGGAGGGGCTGCGCGTCTGCTGCGCATGGAGCTGGAGGCAGAGGCCCACGATGGACAGCGGGTCAATGTGCGCCAGGACGTCACCGTCGATTTCGTCTCGGGACGTCCGGAGGCCACAGCCGTGCCGTCGCGCATGATCAGCTTTCTGTCCCGACTGAGCATCTTCCGCCTTCAGGAGCGCGCGTGGCACGCTCTGGAGTCCGGTCAAACGCAAGAGGCCACAGCGCTCCTCGAATCGGCTGCCACGCGGCTCTTTGATCTGGGGTACCAGGATCTGGCCCGTGCGGCACTCGTCGAGGCCAACCGGGTCACCCAGGAGGGAGGAGCATCCATGCAGGGGCGTAAGACGGTGCGCTACGGCACCCGTAGTCTGATGATGTCATCACCACGCTTTGGAGGTACAAAGGAGGTTGGGAATCATGGCGAGTCATAGTGAGCAGCTGGTCTGTCCCTCCTGCCAGACGGAGAACATTCCGGGTACGCTTTTCTGTGTGCAATGCGGGACATATCTGCCATCGGGGGGCCCCCTGCGTACGGAGCCGCTGCCCGAACAAGAGGGCGACGATCGCTCGAAGCGTTCTGCTGATCGCGGAGCCCAGGAGAACGGCGATGAGGCCATCAACATTGAGTTTGAGGTCCTGAGTTCGAATCGGAAGGTTCTCCTTTCCGCTGCTTCAGAGATTCTCTTCGGACGGCTGGACGCCGCACACGGCATCTTCCCCGAGATGGACCTCACGGCGGATGGCGGGTTGGAAAATGGGGTCTCGCGCCGTCACGCGCGGGTCTACACCCGGGACGGTGTCTGCTATGTGGAGGATCTCGACAGCACGAACGGCACCTTCCTCAACGGTGAGCGGCTCACGCCCTACTTGCCCTATAAACTCCACGATGGGGACGTGTTGACTCTGGGGACCTTGCAGATTCGTGCGCACTTCTATGCGAAGAGCTAGTTAGGAGATTGTTTATGTCTTATCAGGTACTCCTGCATATTTTGAACGAGGACGCGATCATGGGAGAGGTCGAGGAGCTGCCCGACCCGCATTCGCAATTCATCCTCATCAACAGCCCCCGTCTGCGCGATGGGCGTGATGTTCCCTACTTCCTGGCGGAGACCAATCGTGCTCTCTATCCCTGGCACCGGATTCACAGTGTTGAAATCCTGCCGACCGAGGGCGAGGAACAGATTGTTACCTTCATCCGTGAGTAGTGTCCCTGAGCACCCTCTGGTGCTGGTTGTCGATGACGAGCCGCGGATCATCCGCTTCGTCCGGATCAACCTGGAGATGGAGGGCTTTCGGGTAATCGAGGCGCACGACGGTCTCGAGGCCCTGACCAAGGTCCGGGAGCAGATGCCCGACGTGGTCCTCCTGGATGTGATGATGCCCGAGCTGGATGGTTTTGAGACGTTGCGCATGATCCGGGAGACCTCGGACACGCCGGTGTTGATGCTCACCGTGCGGAATACCGAAGAGGACAAGGTGCGCGGGCTGGATGCGGGGGCGGATGACTACATCACCAAGCCCTTCAGCCCCCGGGAGCTGGTGAGCCGCGTGCGCGCCGTGCTGCGGCGCATCCCCTCTCTCACGCCGCCGGGGAGCGCCATCCTGAAGATCGATGAGCGGCTCAGTGTCGACATGAACACCGCTGAGGTTATTGTGGAGGGGGAGCGCATTAACCTTCGCCCTACCGAGTTTCGTCTCCTGCGCCATCTTTTGGAGAACGCCGGGTGGACGGTACCTCACAGTACGCTGCTGTCGAAGGTCTGGGGATACGAGTACAAGGATGCTATCTCTTACCTGCGTTTGTATATCAACTACCTGCGGCACAAGATAGAGGTGGATACCTCCAATCCGCAGTATATCATCACCGAGAGGGGGCTCGGATACCGTTTCATCGATTTTCGTCGTGATCAGGAGGGTGACGCGTCTACCAAAATTGAAGCCAAGGAGGAACGGACGTGAAATCCTACAAGGTTGTGGTGACAGGGACGTTCAATGCCGGTAAGACGGCCTTTATTCGGTCGGTGAGCGATATCGAGATCGTCTCGACGGAGCGGCGTATTACCGAGCCGGAGACCGCCAAGGTCAAGGAGGAGACGACCGTGGCCCTCGACTACGGGCAGGTGTCTCTGGACGATGCCCGATTGCATCTCTACGGCACGCCGGGACAGGCGCGCTTCGAATTTATGTGGGAGATTCTCTCCGGTGAGGCTGATGCTTTCATCCTGATCGTCGATAGTGGGGATCGCGGAAGCCTGATGGAGGGCTTGCAGATCGTGCGGTCGTTGCGCAAACAGGTCACTGCTCCCTATGTCGTAGCGGCCAACAAGCAGGACACAGCGCGGGCTCTGTCGGCCGAGGAGATCGGGCGTCTGCTCAAGCTGCCGGAGGCGGTGCCCGTCGTACCCTGTGTCGCCCACGATGAGGAGAGCGTGCGGCAGGTCCTGGAGCGTCTGTTGGCGCTCTTGTAGTTGCCTCTCTCTCCGATCTCAGGCCCCCGGCATGTCCGGGGGCTTTTCTAGTTCACACTCTGATGTAGTTCTAATGCTCGTCGATTAAAATAGGAGCAGATATTGCTGATCTCGCCGCATATCACGGCGTGTAGGAGGAGGTTCGATGGGCTTGTTATGGAATCCGTTGTACTGGGTCTTTACGCTCCCGGCACTTCTGTTGGCTCTGTATGCTCAGTGGAGGGTGCGGAGCTCCTACAACAAGTACCTCCAGGTGCCCAATGCCAGGGGTGTCTCGGGGGTCGAGGCCGCGCAACGCCTGATGCGCACCGCGGGCTTTCACGTCAACGTGGAGGGCACCTCCGGACAGTTGAGCGACCACTACGATCCGCGGAAGAAGGTTCTACGTCTCTCTGAAAGTGTGGCGCGGCGCTCCTCGGTCGCTTCGGTCGCTATCGTCGCTCATGAGATGGGGCACGCGGAACAGGATTTCAAGGCCTTTGCGCTGCTGCGCTTGCGCTCCGGGCTCGTGCCCATTGTCAACTTCACCTCCTGGCTGGGACCGCTCCTCTTTATGGTGGGCATCCTCTTCAACTCGCCCGGCCTGGCCTGGGTCGGGGTGATCGCCTTCGCTGGGGCTGTACTCTTCTCACTGGTGACCCTGCCGGTGGAGCTCAACGCCAGCCGGCGCGGTCTGCGCCTGCTCGAGGAGAGTGGCATCATCGTCAACGAGAAGGAGAAGCGGGGAGCGAAACAGGTCTTGAATGCCGCCGCTTTGACCTACGTTGCGGCGCTGGCGCAGTCCCTCTCCACCCTGCTCTACTACGTCTTCATTCTGAGCGGCGGGCGCCGCCGGCGCTCGTGAGCTGCTAAGGACTGAAAGCGAAATAACTTGGGCATGTTTCAATCCAGTCGTGAGCTATCCATGGCTGAAACGTAAAGCGTGAAACGTGAAGCCCTCACGTTTTACGTTTCACGTTTCACGCCTCGGTTTAACTCAAGTGAAACACACCCAAATAACTTGGGCATTGTAGGTGACTCTCGGGAGCGCTTTCAGTTTGCTTCTGCTCAAGTTGTTTAATTCGCGTTCCTAAGCCGCTTCTAATGGTGTGCTTTTCTAATTCTAATGTTGATTCGTTATAATTGTTCCTAGGGCGACTGCCGGTTTGCGCCCTTGGCCCGGGAACAGTCAGCAAGAGATAGATCTAAGAGGAGGTCCGAGATGTCAACTTTTGAACCAAATGAGGAATTCGTCACTTTGCGCGATGCGATGGCCCGTCTGCTGGAGGATAGTTGGGTTCCCTCCCGTCGTTCTCAGCAGCAACCCGGGGAAGCGGCGGGGGTTCGTCTACCCGTTGACGTCTACGTCACGGAAGAGGTCATCGTCGTGCGGGCCTCGCTGCCCGGTCTGGCGCCTGAGGATGTCGAGATCACCCTTGAGGATAACGCGCTCCGCATTCGTGGACAGTTTCCCGAGCCCGAGGAGGGACTGGACTATGTCCTTCGCGAGCGCGCGTGTGGCTGCCCCTTCAGCCGCACACTCCGGCTCAACGTGCCCGTCGCTGCCGGCGAGGCTGAGGCGGAGTTCGAGGACGGGGTACTGACCCTGACGCTGCCCAAGGCCGAGGAGGTCCGTCCCAAGGTTATCCAGATCAAGAAAGAGTAGTCGTCTGACTGGCCACTGATTCAAGCAACACACGAGCCCGGAGCACGACCGCTCCGGGCTCGTGTGTTTGCCTTTTTCTCTGCATTGAGTAAGATGGTTCCGTATGCACTGCAACTTCGAATCTAACACATCACGGAGGATGGTATGCCCCAACGGAAGTTGATGATCCCCGGTCCCGTCGATATCACGGATGAGGTGCGCGAGGCCATGGCCATCCCTACCATGCCCCACTACGGGCAGGAGTGGATCGTGCTGCAGGGTGAGACGCGCGAGATGGCGAAGCAGGTCTTCGGGACCCGGCACGATCTCTACATTCTGGCCGGTCCCGGTACGATGGCCCTGGAAGCGGCCCTGGGGAGCGCTCTGGAGCCGGGAGAAAGTGTTCTGGTACCCAACAACGGCTTCTTCGCTGCTCGTCTCATCCACATTCTCAAGGGTCTGAATCTCGTTCCCGTGGAGGTGAAGGCGCCCATGGGGCAACCCGTGCTGGCGGCGGAGGTCGCAGCTACTCTCGAGGCGCACCCTGAGGTGCGCGTCCTCGCCCTCGTGCATCACGAGACCTCCACCGGCGTGCTCAATCCCCTCGAAGAGATCGCAGAGGTAGCCCGCGACCACGAGCTGCTGACCGTTGTGGATGCCGTCTCCTCCTTGGGGGGAGTGCCGCTGCCCGTGGATGAGTGGGGGATTGACTTCTGTGTCAGCGTCGCGAACAAGGCGTTGGAGACGCCGCCGGGCCTGGCGCTTCTGTCGATCAGCCCCCGGGCCTGGGAACAAATCGAGGCCCGCGAAGCGCCCCGCGGCTGGTATCTGGATCTCAAGACCTGGCGCTGGTACGAGGAGAACTGGGGCGACTGGCATCCCTCGCCGGTCACGATGCCCACCAGCAATCTCTACGCGCTTCACGAGAGCCTCATCACCCTGCTCGAAGAGGGGGTAGAGCGCCGGTATGCCGAGTATCGGCGCGCCGCGCAAGCAGTACGGCGGGGTTTGGAAGCGCTGGGCTTCGCGATGCTGACGGAGGACACCTACGCGTCCCCCCTCACGACCGCCTTCCTCATGTGCCCCGGCGTCGAGGCCGAGGGTTTGAAGTGCTGGCTCTGCGATGAGGAGCAGATCATGATCTCCGGCGGCATCGGCGATCTCAAGGGGAAGATCCTGCGGGTGGGGCACATCGGCCTGGCCCGCCGTAAGGACTACGTGATCGCTTTCCTGCTGGGGGTGGAGGACTACCTCCGTTCCCTGGGGAGGGAGGTCCAACGGGGCGCAGGCCTCGTTGCGCTGACAGAGTCCGGTTTCTAGTGCTCTCTTTTTCACAATTCGCGTGAACCCACCACTTATTTGAGGAGGCTTGATGGACATCCGTGTGGAACGTCTGGCGTCTGTCTTGGCGGACTACTCCGCCGCAATTCAACCCGGAGACCGGGTCGCGATCATGGGGGAGCCCCCGGCGGCACCCTTGATCCTCGCTCTGTACGAGCGGGTGTTGGAGCACGGCGGGCATCCCCTGCTGCAGCTCAATTTGCCCGGTATCGATGAGATCTTCTATCGCAAGGCGACCGACGAGCAGCTGGCCTTTATCGATCCCGTGCGTAAGATGGTGATCGATGAGTTCGACGCTCTGATCAACGTGCGTTCCGCGGCTAACACACGGGAGCTGACGGGCATTGAGCCTGAGCGGCAGACCCAACGGGCCAAGGCTATGGAGCCCCTCTTCCGGCGCTACATGGCACGCGGGGCCAGCGGTGAGCTGAAGTGGGTCGCCACCCTCTTTCCTACCCACGCCTACGCTCAGGAAGCCGACATGAGCTTGCGCGACTACGAAGATTTCGTCTACAGTGCGTGTTTCTGCGATCGTGAGGACCCGGTGAGCGAGTGGCAGAAGATGCACGAGAAGCAGGCGGAGGCGATCACGTGGTTGGAGGGTCGTGAAGAGGTGGTCATCAAGGGCCCGAATGCGGACCTGAGCCTCTCCATCAAGGGACGCACCTTCATCAACTCGGATGGGCACAACAATATGCCCAGCGGTGAGATCTTCACCGGTCCCGTCGAGGACAGCACCAACGGGTGGGTGCACTTCACCTATCCGGCCGTGACCGGGGGGCGCGAGGTGGAGGGCATCCAGCTCTGGTTTGAGGATGGTAGGGTGGTGAAGGCCGCAGCCAAAAAGAACGAGGCCTATCTGCTACGTATGCTGGATACCGACGCCGGCGCACGCTATCTGGGAGAGTTTGCCATCGGGACCAACTGGGGGATCCAGCAGTTCACGAAGAACATTCTCTTTGACGAGAAGATCGGGGGCAGCTTCCACATGGCTGTAGGCTCCGGTTATCCCCAGACGGGCAGTGAGAACCACTCCGCCATCCATTGGGACATGATCTGTGATATGCGTGAGGGAGGTGAGATCTGGGTGGACGGGGACCTGCTCTACAAGAACGGACACTTCCAGATCTGAACTCAGGGTCGTGCCTTGCACGGACAGAGCCCGGCTTCGACTGCCGGGCTCTGTTGTTGTGACGTCCGCCACGTGGGAAGTTATCCTTTCTAAGAGCCCTCAGCCGTCGTCGGTGGAAGGCGGGATCTCGTCCCAGGGCAACCAGGGTGTGGCGGTTGGGGTCGGGGTGGGGCACTGGCGGGCCTCCTCGACGAGGGGGATGAGATCGGGGTACGGGGTGGTGAGGAGCAAGAGACGGGTATCCACCTCCTGGCACCGCTGGGCTTCGATGAGGGCGCGCCCTAACAGGGCATAGAGATCGTACTGCGGATCGTCGCTCGCCAGGAGCAGAGTCTTATCCCCTCGGGCGTAGGCATCGGAGGCCGTCTCCAGGGCGATGAGCGCTTCTTCGCCCGACCCGTAGGCCAGATATGCCCGTCCCAGCGTGTACCAGACGGCGGCGGGCGCGTCGCTCTCCATCTGCAGCAGCAGGAGCTCCAGGGCTTCGCGTTCGTATCCCCCGGCCATGAGGGCCGTAGAGCGGTAGTAGAGCGCCAGGGGATCGTCAGGATGGCGCATGAGGTACTCCTGCGCTAACTGTGTCAGGAGCACCGCATCCCTCTGCCGGCGGGCGATCTGCCAACGGGCGGCGAAGAGGTCCGCTCCTGCGGCCGGATCCAGGGTAAGAGCCTCCTGATAGGCCGCCTGGGCTGCCCCCAGGTCGCCCTGGTGCTGGTAGACAATCCCCAGGATCATCCACCCTCTCGCATCTTCCGGAGCGGCTGTGATGGCCTCCTGGGCGCGCTCGGCAGCCGTCTCGAGGTCGTTGAGAACCAGGGCCAGGCGTGCTCCTTCTCGTAAGACCTTCGGATCGTCGGGTGCTCGGGCGTAGGCCTCCTCCCAGATAACTCGGGCCTCTTCTAGCCTGCCTCCCAGGAGCGCGGGGGCTACCTGTGCCAGGTAGTCCTCTGCCGTGAGCGGGGTGGGGGTCGGGGCGCGGGTGGGCAGGGGCAGCCAGCTCACCGTCGGGGCTGCAGGTTGCGGGGCGCCGCAGGCTGCCAGGGCGGCGAGAAGCAGCAGGAGCAGGCCGCAGAGAGCGGCGGTCCAGCGCCGGCGTTGGGGGCTCATCTGTCGTCCCTCAACCCGCGCCGCACCTTGCGGTACTTGACCATCTCGTAGTAGGCCATCCAGCCCGCGAGGAGCAGGCCGTAGAGGCCATCCTTCCACCCTTCCAGGGTAATGAAGCGCCACCAGAAGTGTCTGGGGATCTGGGTGTAGGGGGTGTAGAGGTGGGGGTGGACCCCCTTCTGGAGCAGGATCCCGGCGTCGTAGTCGACGTAACGGCGCTGCTTGGCCTTGAACTGGGCCAGTGTCTCGTAGTTGTAGTGGATGAGGGGCTCCCGGAGATAGCCCGCTTCGCCCTCGAGGATGGCCTCCTCGTGAACGGCCCGCTCGGGGGCGTAGTGGGCCCTTCCTCGCTTGAGGAGGCGCAGCTGGTAGTCGGGCCACCAGCCGGCGCCGCGCATACGGTGGCCGAAGATGTAGTTGTGGCGGGGAATCCACCAGCCCGCTTTGGTCCCGCGTTCGGTGACTCCGCTTGTCTCCTCACCGAGGGCGGGGGTAGCGCGCTCATCGGCATCGAGGAAGAGGACCCACTCGGCAAGCGGGTCTTCTGCAACGGCTGCCAGGGCGGCGTTGCGCTGCTTGGAGTAGTTTTCGAAGGGGTGCTCTTTCACGATCGCTCCGGCGCGCCGGGCCACCGCGACCGTTGCGTCGTCACTATAGGAGTCTAGAACCAGGATCTGATCGGCCCAGTTTACACTCTCGATGCAGGCGGTGATGTGGCGTTCCTCGTTCCGGGTGAGGATGAGCGCTGTGATCGTCACTGCCAGGCCTCCACGATGCGTCGCTGGGCTTCCTCCCAGTCTTGGGTGGTCACTGCCCGCCGGCTGAAATGGCGCCTTACGAGCCTGCCGACGAGCTGGCGCAGGAGAGCCCCGCGGTGCTTGCGGTAGAGACGCGCGCGGCTCTCCCAGAGATAGGCCGTCGTTTCGGCGCGCGCCTGACCGCTGCTGCTCCCCCCGTGATGCACGACCTTGGCTTCCGGTACCATCCACGCGTTCCAACCGACCTCACGCATTCTCCAGGCCCAGTCGATCTCCTCGCAGTACATGAAGAATCTCTCATCGAGCGGGCCGACTTGTGTGATGGCTCCACCCCGTGCCATAAGGGCGGCGCCCAGAGGATGATCCACACGGAAAGGTTGGCCCTTCGCGTAGTCATTGGCCGCGTAGCGACCATTCCAGCTGCTCTCGTAGAAGCGGGCGGGCAGCCAGCCGAGGTCGAAGAGGGGTTGCAGGAGACCGGGGAAGCGGAAGGCACCGTGTTGGAGGGAGCCATCGGTGTTCAGAAGCTGGGGGCCTGCCAGGCCGGCCTCGGATTCCAGTTCCAAGAGCCGGAGTAGGGCGCTCGTCGCCCCCGGCTGTACCTCGGTGTCAGGATTGAGCAGCCAGACGTAGTCCGGCATCCCGTCTGCCAGGAAGCGTTCCAGGATGAGGTTGTTGCCCCGGACGTAGCCCAGGTTCTCCTCGGGGGTTACCAGTTGCACCCAGGGATGGCGTTCGCGTACCAGCGCCGCGGAGCCATCGAGGGAGGCGTTCTCCACGACGTAGACCTCTGCATCCGCGGCGCAGGTCTCCAGATCCACCTTCAACGCCGTCAGACAACGATCCAAAAGCGCCCGGACGTTCCAGGAGACGATAATGATCCCCAGCGTGACCATATCACAGCTAGGGCACGACAATCTGCAGGAAGAGGGGATCGACGTTGTTGTTCACGGCGGCAATCTCTACGTCCTCGTGGATGAGGCCCGCCCAGCAGTATTGGGGATTACGCGCTTCGACGACCTCGACGAAGCGGATGCCCCCGGTCACCTTGGCGCGCTCGAAGGGCGGCAGGTAGTAGTGCCCGGCCTCGTCCTGGACCAGGGCCTCTTCACTGCCGATGGCCCACCGCCAGGGATAGTTGATGGTGGCGTTCTCGCAGTGGATGCCTACCCGGAAAACACCGGCCTCGATGGTCTGTCCTAACGTTGCATAGTTCTGATCGGAGTCGTAGACCGTCCCTGCAAAGGGGCCGCTGGTGCGGATCGGGGTGCTGCTGTCATTCTCCACCGTCAGAGTAAAGTAGAGGGTATCGCTGAGCACCAGCGTGCTCTCTGCCGACCAGTTCACCTCGGCGTTAAGGATGTAGGCCATGGGGCGCCCGGCGTTGACGAGGGTGAGGGTATCGCTAACCAGAGTGCGCTGTCCTACTCTGTCCCGAGCCTCCGCGTAGATCGTGTAACGTCCGTCCGGTGGGGGTTCCGCCCCTGCATCGATGCCCCCATCGTAGTCGAAGGTGTGGAATCCCTTCTCGTTGAGCGGGGTCTGGCTCAGGGGATCCTCGGGTATGTAGTGACGGCGCCCCTCGTTGTCGAGCATGTAGACCTGGATCTCCTCCACGTCCTTCTGGAGGTAGGCGTTGAGGCGCACCCGATCGTTGAGTCCATCCTGATTGGGCGAAAACTTCTTGGGGTAGACGGAAAAGCCCGTGATGCCGGGTAATTGGTCATCACCCGCCTCGACGGTGAGCGTGCCGGTGATGACGGCTCTCTTCCTCTCTGCCCCCGTGCTCTCGGCGGCAATCTCCCACGTGTACTGTCCGTCAGGCAGTATGCGCCTCTCCACGGCGAAGGGGAACTCCTCACCGGGGAGCAGGAAGCCGTCAACCACGCCGGGGAAGAAGACGGAGTAGGGCTCTTCGTTGAAGCTCAGTAGAGTTGGCTCGCGAAAGATGTAGCGCCTGCCCAGCTCATCGTAGAAGTAGATGGATACCTGAGCACTCTGATTGAGACGGAAGGAGATAACGGTCACATCTTCCTGTCCGTCGGCGTTGGGTGTGATACGCTCCGGCAGGATGGTGGCCTCCTCTAACAGCGGTTTGGGGCTGCAACCGCCGGCGCCGTAGAGCAGGAGTCCCATCCATATAAAGAGCGCGATTAGCCTTGTTGTTTTCAAAAGAAATTTACCTCCCTGTTGCCTGCTGCTGCCTGTTAACGCATGGCAGCGGGAAAAGTGTACCAAATAGGAAAGCGTTGTCAAATAGTGATAGGGGTGGGGGCGTGTAAAGCGCTCATCTTCGTTCCCGCGCTCAGCGTGAGACTTGCCTAAGGTTGGCCCTGGATTACAATAGTCGGAGAGGAGAATGAAATGCTGCTCCAGAAGTTAGGACGCGGCATCCTGGCTTTGCTTCTGCTCTTCGTGATGGTCCCCTCGATCACAGCGCAGGAGCCAGGCGATGATCCCGTGCAGATACTAATCGAGCGCTTGTCCCCCCAGAAGAAGGTGGGGCAGCTCGTGCTTGTTTCATTCCCCGGCACCGACGTAGGAGACGAGGCGATCATTCGCTATCTCGTCGAGGAGTACGGCGTGGGCGGGGTGTTGTTGCGTGCCGAGAATGGCAACTTCGGCGCGGGACAGATAGCAGCAGGCGAGCTCATCTCCATGACCAACAGATTGCAAGCCGCTGCCTGGGAGGGCGCGCCCGATATTCCCCTCTTTGTTGCCGTAGAGGATGATGGGCTCGCCAGCACGCGCTTCATCTCCGGGACGTCGGCGTTGCCCACCGGTATGGCCCTGGGCGCCACGTGGAGCCGGGCGTTGAGTGAGGCTACCGGGCAGGTAGTCGGCAGAGAGCTCTCCGCTGTGGGGATCAACCTCTATCTCGGTCCCAGCTTCGATGTCCTGTACGCGCCTCGTCCGGGCGACCCCGCCGATCTGGGGACCGACGTCTTTGGCGGCAATCCCTACTGGGTAAGCGAGATCGGTCAGGCGTACGTGCGGGGCCTTCATCAGGGCAGTGAGGGTGCCGTGGGCGTCATCCCCCGGCACTTCCCGGGCCTGGGGAGTGCCGATCGTCCGGTACGGGAAGAGGTCCCGACCATTCAGAAGTCGCTGGCGCAGCTCCAGCAGATCGACCTGATGCCCTTTCAGACGGTCACAGATGGTATCCCGGGAGCTTTCAGCGTGGCGGACGGTTTCCTGGTGACTCACGCGCGCTACCGGGGATTACAGGGGAGTGTGCGTCTTTCGACCCGTCCCGTGAGCCTGGACGCACAGGCCCTGACCCTGGCACTGCAGGGAATGGAGAGCTGGCGGGCGCAGGGGGGGCTGTTGGTGGCCGAGAATCTGGGAGTGCGCTCCCTGCGCCGCTTCGACGATCCGTGGGGGGTGACCTTCAATGCGCGGCGCATTGCACGGGATGCCCTCCTTGCGGGTAATGACCTGCTCGTTCTGGATCGCTTCGCTGCGGATGAGTCGTGGGAGAGCCACTTCTACAACGTGCGCGATACCCTCGACTTCCTGACCCAGCGTTACGAGAATGACCCCACCTTTCGGGAGCGGGTGGACGAAGCCCTCTACCGGATTATCGCGCTCAAGATGCGCCTCTATCCGCGTTTCAGCCTCAGCCTCGTGCAGCGGGATGCGGAGGCCGTCGCGGAGATTTTGGGGCAGGGCCAACGGACGACGGCTCAAGTGGCCAACAGTGCGCTCACCCGCCTGGTACCGAACTCGGACGATCTGCTGCCACCGCCGCCCCAGGACGGACATCGGTTCATTATCTTCACCGAGGAGCACGCGCTCCCCCTGCCTGACGACGCTTCCTTCGCGCCCGTGCTGCCCGTTGATCTTGTTGGCGAAATGCTGTTGCAGCTCTACGGGCCGGAGGGAACGGGGCAGATACGCCCGGGCACCCTTCAGGAGTTCACTTTCGACGATCTGCGCTTCGCTTTGGAGACGCCGGTGCCGGAGAATCCGGAGGAGGACCCGGCCTTTGCCGTGCGCGCTGCTCTGGCGCGGGCGAATTGGATCATCTTCGCCTCTCTCGATCTCGCCGAAAACGAGGGCAATGCCTCCACATTGGAGCTCTTCTTGGACCAGCAGGCCAGCCTCCTCGAGGGCTGGGTGGTGATCTTCGATTTCGGTGCGCCCTACGGTCTGGATAGCACCGAGATCAGCAAGCTCGATCTCTACTACGCTCTCTACAGCCCCGGTGAAGCCTTTGCGCAGGCTGCAGCCCGAGCCTTCTTTCGTGACCTGCCGCCCGCCGGTTCGGCGCCTGTCAGCATCCCGGCTCTCAACTACGACCTTGCCTTCCAGATTATGCCCGCTCCTGAACAGACGATCTCCCTCTTCATCGTAAACGACGATGGGCAAGAGATGACGGAGGACGAGCAGAACAATATCCGCAAGGACGATATCATCTACCTGCGCACCAGCGTCATCACCGATCGCAATGGCCATCCCGTGCCTGACGGTACGTCTGTGGAGTTCATCCTTACCTATCCTCAGGAGGACCGGGTGGAGACCCTCGAAACGGTCACGGAGGATGGGGTGGCTCTCACCACCGTCTCCCTGGATCGGGTGGGGCAGCTCGATATCACCGTCAAGTCTGAGCCCGTGTTACCCTTTTATCATCTGCAGCTGACGGTTCGTGGCGATGATCAGGTGGTCGATGTCGAAGAAACCACCCCTACTCCTGAGGTGGAAGAGGTGGCGGAGACAGAGCCCGAGGCGCTCGAGAGCCGGGGCCCCGAGTCCCTTCCCGATCCTCTGCGCCTACCCGTCCCGCGCCGCCGCCTGCTCCTTACCTGGGGCATCCTCGGGGGGCTCTTTATGGGGTTCCTGGGCTTTGTCTGGGGCTGGCAGCAGCTCTCGGATCTCAGCGTGGCCCTGCGTATCGCTCTCTGGGTCTCTATTGGTGGGTTGAGCAGCTACACGGCCATGATCGCTGCGGGTCGCTGGCTCTTTCCCGGCTGGATCTACCAGCTGGCGGGGCGGGAAATCCTGATGGGGGCCATCGCTGTGGTGGTAGGGAGTGGAGTTCTGGTCGCCTACTTCGGGCTGCGGAAAGTATCGCTGCGCACCAAGCGTTCGTAAAAGTATAACGTCCTGTTTTTTCGCTCTCAGTCCCGTACCCGGGGACGTTCCACGAGGAACTTATTGACTTACAGACCCTAAGGTGTAATCAAGAGGGCCACGACGATGAGCAGCGCCATGACCATCATGAGGGGGAAGTTCTCCTCCAGGGCCTCGAACCAGGCCTGTCCGGCAGTAGCGGAGATGGGGGTGTAGCGGACCGCGTCGGGGGGTGGGGCTTCGGTCAGCATCTCGCGAAAGCGTGTGACGCTCGGTGGGCGATTGTCAGGGTGCAGAGCCAGTGCCTGAAGGATGGCGTACTCCACGCTGGCAGGTACGTCTCGGTCAATCTCGCGCAGGGGGACGAGGGCGTCGGAGCGCAGGAACCGTTCTCGCGCCGTTGCAGGAGGGCGTCCGGCGAGCAGATGGTAGAGGGTCGCGCCCAGGGCGTAGAGGTCGCTCTGGGTATCCGTGTGCAGGTCGTCACCCCCGTACTGCTCTAAAGGCGTGTAAGCGGCCGTACCGCGCCCCTGAACGACGGTGATGGTGCGGGCCTCGTCACTGGTGAGTAGCTTGACCAATCCGAAATCCACCAGTTTAATGAGGTCGGAGGGGGTCAGTTTGATGTTTGCGGGTTTGATGTCCCGGTGAAGGATGGGGGGGTCCTGTCCGTGCATGTAACTCAGGGCATCGCAGAGCTGGTCCGTCCAATCGAGGACCTGTTGCAGGGGGATGAACTCCCCACGTTCTCGAGCCTGATGGACGACCTCCCGCAGATCGTGCCCCGGCACGTAGTCCATCACGAGATACTCGCGCCCCTCCTGGGTGAAGTAGTCGGAGACCTTGGGGAGGTTGGGATGATCCAGGCGGGCAAGGACCTCTGCTTCCTGGCGGAACTGCTGGCGCAGCTGGCGGATCGCCTCGTCGGTCATGTCAGGATCGGGTGCAATCTCTTTGACGGCGCAGACGCGTCCTGCGAGCAGCAGGTCCTCGGCGTGATAGACCGCGCCCATCCCTCCCTGCCCGATGGGGCCGACAATTCTATAGCGTTCTTTTAGAACGATCTGGGGCTCTAGCAGCTTGACCATTGTTTACAATCATATCCTTTACGTGCACGAAGTCAAGGTTTTTGCAGCTGATCAGCCATAGGTGTGAAAGTAGGTGGGGTAAGCTATGATCGAAACAAATGTACCTTTGCTTGTGGTCTATGACGGGACTTTAGCGGGGACACGCTGGCCGCTCGATGAGGAGCGTGTCACCCTGGGACGTTCCCCTGATTGTGATCTCGTCTTCTTGGAGCGGCAGGTCTCCCGGTATCATGCGCGAATTGAGCACGACGATGATGGCTATCTGCTACGCGACCTGGGAAGCAAGAACGGCACCGAGGTCAACGGGGAGTTGGTGCGTGGACAACCCTATCGCCTGCGGGACGGCGATGAGATCATCCTGGCTACGGAGATTCGCATGGGTTTTCTTGCGGGTGACGCAACGTTGCCCCTGGAGGATCTGATGACGGAGGGCGAACGGCTGGAATTGGATGAACAGACGCGCCGGGTCACGTTAGGACGCCACGAGCTGGACCCTGCGCTCTCGCCCTCACAATTTCGGCTCTTGGCCTTGCTGATGGAGTTCGAGGGAGACTTGGTGACGCGCCAGGATGTTATTGAGGTGGTCTGGCCGGACGCGGTGGGGGGCGTGACCGATCAGGCGGTGGACGCGTTGGTCTACAGACTGCGCGAGCGTTTGGCGGAGCTCGACCCCGATCACAATTACGTGGTGACGGTGCGCGGACACGGATTCAGGTTCGAGGGCCAGGAAAAGGAGTGACCCCGTCCGTTTCGCGTAGTGATTGACGGCCGGTACTCAAACCTGGAAGACCTGAGTTTTCTCTGAGGATAAAAATAGGCTATGCGAAATGAGCTGCGGGGAAGGGCAAGGGGCAGTGGGCTATCGGAATGATGTGACGAGTCGGCTCTCCTGACCAGGCGTCACACAAGGATACACAGTCGAACCGGGCGACGGTGTCTAGGGAGAGCTCTTGAGAGGGTGGGGGGGAGATGCAAACGGGCGGTCATGACCGCCCGTTTGGTAAGCTCTTGACCTTATCGGCGTTCGAGGGTGCGACGGTAGAGATCTTCGATATCGTCGTGATCGCTACTACCGCGGGAGCGGCGCCCACGCTGCTGGCGACTGCGTCCCTTGTTGGATTTCTGGGCTTCGCGGAAGGCGATCTCCATCGGAGAGAGGAAGGGTTCCTCCTCATCCTGGAGGGCCTCCATCACCTGCTCCTGTTGCATGTTAAGGGTAAGATCGATCTGGCGCTTACGTCGGTCGACCTTTTGCACCATAACCTCGATCTGTTCGCCCTCCTTCACGACCTCAGAGGGATGGCGTACGTACCCCTTGCCCATCTCACGCACGTGAAGCAAGCCGGGTCGCTCAGCGCCGATATCCACGAAGGCGCCGTAGCGCTCAAGGCGTACGACCTTGCCCTGGTAAATCTTGCCTTCCTCGATATCACCCCATTCCAGTTCAGCAGGCTCCACCATGGTCAGACCGATGCGTCCGGCCTCTGCATCCACGTCGGCTACCCAGACCTGAACCTTGTCACCCGGGTTGACCTTGTCGGTCACTTTGTTCACGCGTCGCCGGTCGAGGCGGGAGATGTGAATCATCCCCTCGTGCTCCAGGCCGAGGTTCACAAAAGCCCCGTAGAGCGTCGTGCGTGTGACCTCGCCCTCAAGCTGCATCTTGGGGCGCAGATCCTCAATTGAAGTTGGTTGTACTGTGGTTTCTTCCGGCATCCGCTATAACTCCTTCTGTTAGATACGCGGCGTCATTATAACGTAAGCGCCGGGTATGTCAACCCTGTTACCTGATGTCCTTCCAATCCCGCTCCATGCGTCGTTGGGCATCACGCTCCGCAATGGCTTGGCGTTTGTCGTACTGCCGCTTGCCCTTGGCGAGGGCGATCTCCACCTTCGCTAGGTTGTCCTTCAGATACATGCGCAGAGGCACGATGGTGTAGCTGCGCTCGCGCGCGTCATCGATCAGGTTCGCAATCTCCCGCTTATGGAGCAGCAGCTTGCGAGGGCGGGTAGGATCGTGGGTCCAACTCCCCGCTTGATCGTAGGGCGCAATATGCACGTCCATCAACCAGAGCTCACCATCCCGAGGAGCGACGTATCCCTCCCGGAGGCTCACCCGCGAGGCACGTACGGATTTGATCTCCGTCCCCTTGAGGACAATCCCCGCTTCGTAGGTTTCCTCGATGAAGTAGTCGTGCAGCGCCTTGCGATTCCGTGCCACCACCTTGATCTCGCCACGACCTCCCGCCACGTCTACTCTCCCTCCCGGATAATTTCGATGGCTCGATCCAATTGTGGGTCCTCGTCAGTGGGTGTATCGGGCGGCAGGTCGACCTCCACGTTAGGCTCCAACCCTGCGCTGTGAATGGTGATGTCGCCGGGCGTGAACCAGCGGGCGATGGTCACCCGCAGCTGCGAGCCGTCGCTGAGGTTGTGAGGTAGCTGTACCGAGCCCTTGCCCAACGTTGCCTCACCGACGAGCAAGCCTCGCTCGCGGTCCCGAATCGCGCCGGCGACGATCTCTGAGGCGCTGGCGCTGCCCCCGTTGATCAGGACGACGAGGGGGAGATCCTCTGCCAAATCGCCATCGTAGGAATAGAAGCGCTCCTCATTCCCAAAGCTGTCGCGCTCGATGGCCACCAGGCCCTCATCGAGAAAGAGATCGGCCACGGCAATCGACTGGTTGAGGTAGCCGCCGGGATTGTTGCGCAGATCGAAGATAATCCCCCGGGGGTTTTCGGCCAGAAGCTCCTGTAGGGCGTCTTCCAGGAGATCGGAGGCGGTGGCGCTGAACTCCGTCAGCTGGACGTAGGCGACGTTGCCCTCCAGCATCTCGTATTCTACGATGGGCAGATCGATGCGCGCTCGAGTGACGGTCACCTGGAAGGTCTCCTCCTGACCGGGGCGGGCAATCTCCAACGTCACGTCGGTGCCGGCGGGCCCCCGAATCAGCCCCAGGGCCTCCCACAGACCCATGCCCACAATGGATTGGTCGTCGACGGATAGAATGAGATCTTCCGCCTGCAGGCCGACCTCCTCGGCAGGATGCTCGGGCAGGGGGCGCACGATCTCGAGGTAGCCGTCCTCGCGCATCTGTACCGTGGCGCCGATGCCCTCGAACTCCCCGGAAGCGTCTTCATTGAGGATAGCGGCGATATCAGGTTCGACGAAGGAGGTGTAAGGATCGTCCAGCGTCATCAGCATGCCCCGGATGGCACCATAAGCCAGGGTCTTAGCATCAGGCAGCTCACCGTAGAATTCGCGCTCCAGGATCTCCAAGACCTCGCGAATGAGCTCGTCGTCGATCTCCTCGCCCGGTTCTACTCCTTCTCGGGGCGCCGGGGTCGCCTCATCCCCTTCCAGGATCTCGGTGATGAGCCCGGGGACCGTCTGATCGTCCTCCAACTCCACAATGGGCGGTGGGGCCGCGCGCCTCTGAGCACTAAGGCGACCCGCCAGGGTGCCGGCCGCGAAGGCTCCCACAATCAGGCCCACGACGATGAGGACTATCACGAACCCTACAATAACCGTACGCATTCTGCTCTTCTCTTCCACGGGATCCTCCTGCCCTAAACAATCGCGGTAGTCACCGCGCCAGCAATTCCTCTAGATAAGCCAAGGCTCGCTGCAGATCGGCATCGCGATCCGCCTGGTATTCGACGACGAGATCCGGCTCGATGCCGATGCCATCCAGCCGATTGCGCTGGGGCGTGAGCCAGACAGCGTGTGTAACGTGCAGCACGGAGCCGTCCTGCAAGGGATAGAGAACCTGGATGGAGGTCTTGCCATAGGTGTGCCGTCCCACAAGGGTTGCGCGCCCGTGCTCCGCGAGGCTTGCCGCCACCATCTCGGCCGCACTCGCCGTTCCTCCATCGACCAGAATAACGAGGGGGCCCTCAAAGGCGACCGCAACCTCGCCCTCATCGGTGGTCACCCTCTCCTCCTGACTCTCTCTGGTTTCAAAGTAGATGGTCTCGCCTGCCCCGAGGAAGTGTCCGGCGATACGGGGTACGGGGGCGACGACACCCCCGCCATTGCTGCGCAGATCGAGGATGAGCGCTTCCAGCCCCTTATCTTGCAGATCGACCAGCGCCTCTTCCATCTCATTGGCGGTCTCGTGGGTAAAGATATCCAAATCGAGGTAGCCGATCTCCGCCGTCACCATACGCCACTCGATGGAGGGGCGCCGGACCTCCTCGCGCACCACCGTGGTGGTGAACACGAGGGTGGGGGGCCTGAGCAGCGTCAGGGTCACCTCGCGGCCCGGTTCGCCCCGCAGGGCGTCCCGTGCCAGGGCGAAGGGGGTAAAGAGCCCGCCATCGCTCTCCACGGCGACTAGATCAAGTTCGTCGATTTTCAGGAGATGGTCGCCTTCGCGTATGCCGGCCCGGGCCGCCGGACCGTCGGGATAGGGGTCGATGGCGAGAGCTCCCGCGGGCGTTTCCCAGAGTGTCACCCCGATGTTGCCCTCGCGCCCGGAGAGCCGTACACTCTCGGCCTGCGCCGGAACCGGATCGAGGAGGATGGTATAAGGATCCCCCGTCAGCGCCAGCATCCCCCGGATGGCCCCCCGCACTCGCTCCTCCGGAGGGGGCAGCTCGCCGTAGAACTCCTGTTCTAAATAGACCCAGACCTCACCGAAAGGCCGCAGGGGCATCGTGTGCCCGGCGACGTAGGCTTCGACGTACGGAGAGGCCACCAGCCCTCCGAGGAAGCTGCCCGCCAGGCAGAACAAAAAAAGAGCGCCCAGGAGGGGGCGCAACCACCTTCGTCCTCGCAACCCTTGCATAGGTCCATTTTAACACAGGGAAGCGGGGATACAAGAGTGACTCCCTTGAAAAAGGCGCGCCTCACGTCAAGTGCAAAGGTCGCAAAGCTTGTTCGACTTGCTTAATACCTTTTCGACGCCACAAGGGGGCGCCGGCGAAGGCCCGGTGAGCCCCTTGTCACCTTCCGACTATATACATTATGTAAAGTTTAGCAGGCGAAGGCCGGATGGGGGGCCTTCGCCTTGAATTGCAGTCACCGGGAAGAAGGTGTACGCTTCGCGTCTTGCTCTCACCCTTGAGAACGGCATCGACATGGATGGTGCTCTCTCCGGCCAGGTCATAGATGGCCTCACTGAAAAAAGGCAGGCCTCACGCCAAGCCGCAAAGGGCGCTAAGATTTTTGAATTATATGTGCATAACGTTATCTGGCTAACACGAAAAAGAGTGCAGCGCCTGCGCCTGCCAGCAGAAGCAGGCCGAGCACGGTTGCCACAAGCACCGCCCGGCTGTCTCCCCGGCCCCGGACAAAGAACTGAATCACCAAGATGATCACTAGGGGTGCCAGGATCAGGAGGACCATCAGGGGTAGATAAGGCGCGGGGCTTGCAGGATCTGTTAGTTCAGGTCCGGGCAGCGCTGTGGGCTCCTCGAGAGGGGCGACGGATTCGGGTCCCTGTCCTGCCAAAGTGAGCCCCAGCATCCCAACAGCAAGTAGTATGCCGACAGCGAGCGTAACCCCCATACGTACTTCGGATGATCGACTCATCGCCTCCCCTCCTTCAGGAGATGCGCCCCGTTGCTCACTCAATTTGAACACAAAGCGGGGGGAAGTGGTGACACCTCCCCCCTTGGGGGGAAGACACCCGAAAGGAGGGAGCCAAACGAGTGCTTCCACTTCCATTGTAGCATTTCAGTTAAATATTGTAAAGCCCCACCCCTTGCCAGACGAGATCGTATGTTATCGGTAAGAGCAGGAGCTCACTCTGTTACGAGTGCTTGCTCTCTCTACGTCTCGTCTTGACAAGGCTCGGTTTTTTTAATATAATGATGAAGGTTATATATTAAACTCCTTGGAGATGGGGAGCGGAACCGGCTCAGCAAGAGGGCACTAATGGCCAGCCTGCCTTATAACGGTCTGATAACTGGCAGCCAAAAACAGCTCCACTGACCCATTACCCACTAGCGTTCTAAGAGTACCTATCAGATGTGTTGGGACGCTACGATCCAAGGAGGATCACCATGAACAAGTTTGTCAGCGCCCTCACGGGCATGCTGGTCATTCTCATGACGTTGTTAGGACCGGCTCTGCCCGGACAGCCGGAGAGGATCAGAGCGGCCCCTCCCCCGGACAGCGGGGCTCTCTCAACAGGAATGGCGGCTCCAGGTGATGGAGCGATTCGCGCCGCCTATCTCTACAGCGAGGATCTCGCCACGGCTCAAGCCTTCGTCGATCTGCTCAATGCTAACGACTTTACGGCGACGGCTATTCCTATCGCGGAGGCAGAGTGGCCCTACACCGTCTTCCTGCCGCTCGTTCTACGCAGTCAGGGAAACAGTGCCGCTTCGGAGGACTCTCTCAGAGCGGCGGCCGTCCCTGACTTCTCAGAGTACGACCTGATTCTGATCGGGCCCGAGACCGCCAAGGGCAGCGTCTGGAGCCCCGAACCGGGGCTGGTGACCGCCGTCGTCGCCAGCGGTCTTCCCATCGTGGGGATTGGTAACGGAGGTTATGCCTTCTTCGGTGAGCTAGGGCTCGATATCGGCTCGCCTCAAGGCACACGTGCTACAGCGCGCTCCGTGCAGGTGCGCGACTTCGGCGACAGCCAGCCCTTCTACAGCGAGCCCCACGCCATCTCCATTCCCGGTGACCAGCTTCTGGATCTCTACCAGACGGCGCAGGATACCGTCGCCATTCCTCTCGAGGAACACCTGACCCAAGGGGTGCGTGTCGCCTCTCTGGTGGGCACGGATAGCTATCCCATCCTCGCTTCCGGAGAGCGCTATCTCCTCTGGGGATTCCACGGCAGCCCCTCTGAGATGACCACCATCGGTCAGGAGCTCTTCCTCAACGCGCTGCGCTTCCGCGTGCAGAATCTCAACGTCCCCCTCCGCTCACGCTCCTTCATCCCGGCGCCCGGCATCGAACAGGCCCTTCTGAACGCTCTCGACGCCACATCGGGCGACGGTCTGCACGCCTACGTGCAGTTGCACGAGCCCCCCACCCTGGCGGAGCGAGCAGCGTTGGAGAGCGCCGAGGTTACCCTGCTCGATTTCGTCCACGGTACGACCTATACCGCTTTCGTGGGTAAGGCCCTGAATCCCAACGATACCACTCTGAATTCGTTGGTGCGCTGGATGGGCCTGATCCCTGCCACCGACAAGGTCGACCCCAAGATCCTCGAGGGCAACTACGAGGAATGGGCCGACAACGGCGATGGAACGGTCAATCTCCTCGTCACCTTCTTCTCCGACGTCGTCACCCCCGCTGCCGAGTCCATCCTCGCCACTCGCGTCATTAGTTACTCCATCCATACCAATCACCAGTGGGCAGTCGTGATGAACAAGACGGAGATCGTGCCTCTGAGCGAGGAGGACGCCGTCTACTGGATCGAGGAGGGGCCCATCCCCCTGCTGCCCATCAACGATGAGGCGCGGGAGGATCTGATGGTGGACGAGGTTCAACAGGCCGTTATCACCGGCCCCGCGACGCCCTTCTACAAAGGGCTGGACGGCTCCGGAGTGAGCGTCGGCATCTTCGATACCGGCGTCAACACCCCGACCTTTCAGCACCAGGACTTCGCCGGGCGCCTGCTGCGCACGGCCAACGACACCAACAGCCATGGGTCTCACGTCGCCGGCATCGTCGGTGCCAGCGGCAGCCAGAGCGTCGCCAACTGCCCCTCGGGCACCTGCACTGACTACGAGTTGCGGGGCATGGCACCCAACGTCAGCCTCGCACCCTACTACGGCTGGACGGCCGCCCGCATGGATGAGGCCGTCAACACCTACAACATCGAGGTCAGCAACCACTCCTACGTCATGACCTGCGGCCTCTACAACACCAACGCTCGCGACATCGACCGTCTCGTCCGCGGGGACCTACAGAACGGTTCCAACTCCATCTCCTCGCACTTCGCCGTCTGGGCAGCGGCCAATCAGGGCACCGGTGCCCAATACTGCACCACAGGCACTCTCCCTGACGGCACCACAGCCGATCCTACCACCGGACCGCGCGGCTACTACTCCATCCTCTCACCCGCCAAGAACCAGCTCACCGTCGGCGCCCTCAACCGCAACTCCAACTACGACCTGCGCGCCAGCAGCAGCCGCGGCCCCACGTGGGACGGGCGCCTCAAGCCCGAGGTCATGGGCATCGGCTGTGAGTGGTCCACCGACAACGACACTGACGGCTACATCTTCAAGTGCGGGACCTCGATGGCTTCGCCCTCGGTGGCGGGCGTAACGGCTTTGGTGGTCCAGCAATACCACCAGACCTATCCTTCGGCAGGACGGCCCACGCCCTCTCTGTTGAAAGCCATCCTCGTCCAGAGCGCCGACGACCTGGAGCACCATCCCGGTCAGGCGGGCTTCAGCGAGTATAGTTGGAACGATCCCGACAGCGGACAGCCCGTCATCTACCACGCCGGTCCCGACTGGGCCACCGGCTACGGCGTCGTGAACGCCCAGAAGGCGGTGGCGCTCGTGCGCGGACGCAACCTCATCGAGGGCACGGTCTCTCCGGGAGACACCACGGACACCTACACCGTCGAGATTCCCGAGGGCCGCACGGAGTTCAAGGTCACGCTGACCTGGGACGACGAAGCGGGTAACCCCACCCTGGCAGTCAATACCGCGCAGTTGGTCAACGACCTCGACCTCACTCTGGAGGCACCCGACGGCACCATCTATCGCCCCTGGGTGCTCCCCGCCTTACCCCGCGCTACCTCGACCTACAATGCCTCCAACCAGGACACCGGCGTCCGCGACCCCATTACCCGCACCCTCCACGTTCTCCCCGCCTTCCGGGGCGTCGATCGTCTCAACGTTGTGGAGCAGGTAGGGGTAACCGATCCGGTAGAGATCCTGCCGGGGACCTGGACCATTCGCGTCAACGCCTTCAACCTCCCCAACGGCAACGCTCAGCCCTACAGTCTGGCGGGCGACTTCCGCTCCATCAACATCATCGAACCGCAGACGGGTAACTACGCCGAGGCCGGTGATCCTACCAATCCCAACGTCATTCTCGTGGCGGTGGAGGCGGAGAACGAGCTCAACGGCGATACGAGCACGCTGGTCGACGCCGAGCCAGGTGACTTCGAGGTCGCCATCGACGGCACTCCGGCCCCCATCATCAACGGGGCGCCGGTAGGCGATCAGTTCTGGCTCAATGTCCGGCCAGAGAGCAACATCTACAGCGCCGGAAGCAAGTACGACCTGACCGTGAGCCTGCAGGGCTATGGCAGCGACACGGAGACCCGCGCCGTCCTCTTCACCGAGCGGGAGATCACCGACCGGGCCGTCATCCTCGACACGTCGGGGAGCATGGCCGACTACGATAAGATGGCCGCGGCCCAGAACGCCGCCCGCCTCTTTATCGACCAGTCGCTCATCGGTGATCGCGTCGCTGTCGTCGAATTCGACACCGGTGCCAGCACTCCCTACGCCATCACCGAGGTCAGCAGCAACCCCACGACGCCGGAGTTGAGTGCGGCCAAGAGCGCCGTGGACGCGCTCCTCGTCGGAGGGCGCACGGCTATCGGCCAGGGGTTGTTGGCGGGCCAGGACGAGGTCACGGCCGCGCCGGTTGATTTCAGCCTGGTGGACGTCCTCGTGCTGTTGAGCGACGGCATGGAGAACGAGGACCCGCTCTACGATACCCCGGCGGTGAAGGGTGTCATCGAACCTACGGGGACCATCATCCACACCGTCGCGGTCGGACCGAGTGAGGCCGGACACCACGCCCTGCTGGAGGAGATCTCCGGTGACAACGGTGGGCGCTCCTATCACGTCACAGAGAGCAGCGTCGTCCTTGCGACAGCGGGCGACGGCGTACAAGTTGCAGCCACCGGAGAGGGTCTCGCTGCTTGGCCTGACACGCTCTCTAACCGTCTGGGTGACACCTACAAGCAGATCGCCGAGGAGGTATTGCACGAGAACCGTCTCTACCAGTATAGCGATCTCTCCGATCCCAAGGCGGGCATCTACACCCGCACCGTGAGCGTACCTGCGGGCCTGAAGCGGATCACCTTCGCCCTAAATTGGGAGGAGCCCAATCACCTTCTGAGCCTTCGTCTGCGAGATCCCGACGGCAAGCTCTACGAGTACGATCCCCAGAACAACAACTTCTGCCGCTCCGACGCCACCCACGAGACCTGTATCATCGACGCCCCCACCCCCGGTATCTGGGAGATGATCATTGACTTCGTCGAGACGGATCGTGCCAACGAGTTCGTCCTCTGGGCGAGCGCCCGCACCGCCGTCAGCTTCCAGCTCTTCGTCGGTACCCCCGGACGGGAGCGCACGACTCACAACGACATCCACCTGGTGGGCTTCCTGCACGAATCGGGTGTTCCTTTGCCCGAACAGGAGGTCCAGGTCCGCATCTTCGACCCCGTCGGCGAGACCGCTACTACTCTCATCCTCCTTGACGACGGCCAGAACGGTGACGGCAAGGCCGGGGACGGCATCTACGGGGGCTATTTCCTGGCAGGTGAACAGCCGGGCGCCTATGCCGTGCGCGGCATGGCGAAGGGCGAGGATCGCAACGGCGAGCCCTTCACCCTCTACAAGAACACCAATTTCCACCTGCGCCCGCGCGCGCTCTACATCCACACCTGGGACACCGGCAAGGGAATCGCTTACCGCAACCTTCTGGAGAAGACCAGTTTCACCGTCGACCTGGCCTACTCCCACGTCGTACCTACCCTCGACCTGAGCAAGTACAGCCTGGTCATCGTCGGGCCGGAGACCGGCTACCTGAGCAATTGGGAGCCTGCGGAGACCATCCGGGCCATCACCAATAACGAGATCCCGGTGCTGGGTTTGGGCGAGGGAGGCTACGCTTACTTCGGCAAGCTGGGGCTGGAGATCGGGCACGGTAACGGCGTTCACGGCTCCGGCACCTCCATCGACTGGTCCCGCGACACCTCCAGCGACGATATCTGGCTCTACCCCTACGAGATCAACCGCCCCAAAGAGGCGATGCAGCTCTACAGTGCAGCAAGTCCGCGGGTGGATATCTACATCGGCAATCAGCCTACGGGGGTCACGACCTTCGGCTACAACGATAACAACCGCTCCTACGCCGACCTGATCATGGAGAGCAACTGGTACATGCTCTGGGGCTTCGACGATGGGCCTGCAGCCATGACGAACAGCGGACGCCAGCTCTTTGTCAACACCGCCTACCGCACCAAACGCTAACTTCGACGACGACCTGGTATACAACCAGAAGAGCCGGGAGGAATTTCCTCCCGGCTCTTTCCGTACTCACAGAGATGACTTCCCTTCTCAACTTGGCGTTCTTGGCGCTCTCTGCGGTTAGCTAGCCTTTCTTCAGTAGAGTCAGAGGTTGAATGGGGTAGAGCTCGCCCCGGACGAAGCCCCGCTCCCGGTAGTAATGGCGGGTACCCACGGCCGCGATAACGGCCAACTCGGAGAAGCCGGCCTTGCGCGCCATGTCCGCGGCCTCCTCCAGCAACCAGGTCCCCAACCCGCGATGCTGTCCGCCCCGCCGGCGTCTACCCAGCGTCTGGGCGGGCCCGTAGACGTGCACCTCCCGAATCATCGCCGCCGTGCGGATCTCGGGGATGGGGAGCTCGTCGCGTGGTGCGCGGGGCAGCGAGAGGCGCAGGAAGCCGGCAAGACGCTCCTCGGGGGTGAGCATCTGCAGGAAGTGCTCCTCGGTGGCGTCGGTCTCGTAGACCAGATCCTCCAGGCGCACCGCCTCGGGGTCCACCGTCTCCCGCCCCCGAATCTCGCGACAGCGTATACAGCGGCAGACCAGCCCCTCGGGCTCCATCCGCTGCCGGATGATCTGGCGCAGGTTGCTCTTGCGCGTCCCCTCCACGATGTAGTCGGCCGGGATATCGCGCATGAGGCGGTTGAGGCGGCAGTAGGGCCGGATGAGG
Organism: Anaerolineae bacterium; assembly: GCA_034437215.1. Taxonomy (GTDB): domain Bacteria; phylum Chloroflexota; class Anaerolineae; order B4-G1; family SLSP01; genus DAOTVC01. Next base: position 37,916 of record DAOTVC010000083.1, read on the forward strand.
GTCTTGGCCTCTTTGAGAAGGCCGATGAGGCTCTCCTCGTCGTAGGGCTTATAACGCCCCTGCTGCCAGAGGTCGTAGAGCTCCGTGCTCTCGAGGAGGGCTGCGGGATAGATCTTGAGCTCGTCCGGGCGCAGGGCCGGATCGTCCCACAGCCGCGCGAAGTCCTCCCGGTCCGACTCGAGCGTGGCTCCGTAGAGGTTGGGCATCCAGTGCAGGACGACCTTGAAGCCCGCCAGGCGCAGAAGACGCAGTGCCCGCCGCGTCTGGTCGACGGTATGACCTCGCTTGTTGAGGGCCAGGATCTCGTCGTCGAGGCTCTGAGCCCCCACCTGGACCTTCGTCACCCCCTCCCGCCGCAGCCGCAGAATCTCCGCGGGCGTGACGTAATCGGGACGGGTCTCCACGACCAGGCCCACGTTGCGGTGAGGGGCCGTCTCGTTGCGCTCGAGTGCCTCCGCCAACGTCTCCGACGGCTCCGCGTTCATGGCGTCGAAGCAGCGGCGCAGGAACCGGCGCTGGTAGGATTCGGGGTAGTAAGACCAGGTGCCCCCGAGGACGAGGAGTTCGATCTTGTCAGTGGGGTGCCCGATGGCGGTGAGAGCCGCGATGCGCCCCGCCGTCTGCTCGTAGGGATCGTAGTCGAACTGGAGGGCGCGCAGAACGCCCGGTTCGCCGTCGAGGTAGCTCTTGGGCGCCCCTGACTGGTTAGGGCAGAAGATGCACTCTCCGGGACAGGGATGGGGCTCGGTGAGGACGGCGACGGGCGCGACGCCGGAGATGGTGCGCACGGGCCGGGCCCGCAGGCGCCGCTCGAGTACGGGGTCCCGCTCCAGGGCCCCCTCCTCCACCAGGGTGCGGTAGGCCGCCAGGAGCTGGGATTTGGCGTAGGTGCCCCTAGGGCTGGGATAGCGGCGCAGAACAGGGCTGATGTCCCGCGCGTCCGCCGGAAGCTGGCGCAGAGCGCCCAGCAGAGCCAGGATCTTCGCCCGCCGCTCCTCCTGGGTCAGATCGATGGGTTCGGGTACGCCGCCTTTGACCATGGTGGGTCCATTATAACACGATGTGGGGGAGGTAGTGAGAGGTGAGAAGTGAGAAGAAGCAAGAGGGCGCCCTCTTCTACTCACCTCTCTCTGCTCTCTTCTCACTCGGCTGTTTGCCCCTCATCATCTTCGATCTATACTCCGGGCATGGAAGAGGAGATTGTTCATCTGCTGCGCGACCTGAACCGCGACTTTTACGACACCTTCGCCGGCGCCTTCGACCGTTCGCGGGCGCCTACCGAGCCCGGCGTGGAGCGCATCCTCGAGCAGGTGCAGTCCGGCGAGCACTTTCTCGATCTCGGTTGTGGGCAGGGACGGGTGGCCCTCCTGCTCCCGGAGGAGACCTCCTACGTCGGCGTCGACTTCTCCGCGGAGATGGTGGCTCTTGCCCGGAGGAAGTCCCGGGCAGCAGGCATCCCCGCCCGCTTCGTCGTGGCCGACCTACTGGAGGAGCCCTGGCTGCCGGAAGTTGGGGAGGACTTTGACTGGATCCTCCTGCGCGCGGTGCTCCATCACGTGCCCGGCTTCGCGTGGCGCGCTGCGGTGGTGCGCCGGGCTGCGGAGCGCCTGGCTTCTGGCGGCCACCTCGTCGTGGCGAACTGGCAATTCCTGGAGCTGCCCTCTTTGCGCCGCCGGTTGCTCCCCTGGGACACCGTGGGGCTGCACCGTGAGCAGGTCGAGGAGGGGGACTACCTTCTGGATTGGAAGCGGGAGGGATACGGGCTGCGGTACGTCCATCTGGTGGACGAGGAGGAGACGCAGCGGCTTGCGGAAGCGGCAGAGCTGCAGGTAGAGCTGCTCTATCGGGCCGACGGTAGGAACAACCGGTTGACGCTCTACGCCGTCCTGTCGCGGGAAAGCGACTGACGAAGCCTCACTTCACCACCCGGTAGATCTTGGCCTTGATGGTCGCGTCGTCGAAGACCACCTCCAGCCGTCCCTGTTCGACCAGGATCTCGAACTTGGCCTCCGCCCGGCTCCGCCACTCCTCGGGCGTCACCTGACCGGCATCCGCGCCTTCACCATCTTCGGAGATGGGATCCGAGGGCGTGAGATTCTGGGGCTGCAGCATGTAGAGGCGCTCGTAGGGAGTGAGCACGACATACTCCACGCCGTACTCCTGGAGAATGGCCCAGGCCTCCTCGGGGTCGGGTGTGTTGTAGAACTGGCTGACGTCCCACTGACGCCGCTCCACGGTGCCGCCCGGCATCACCATCCGCTGCTGGGCCTGGTGCCAGCGCCAGCCGATCACCGTGGGCAGCCCCGTGTAGATGCTCATCCGATTGCCCCACTTGATGTACTCCACCTCGGCGTTCTTCTCCATGATGGTGGGCGAGCCCTCGATGTTCTCCTGCAACCAGCGGATCACCCGGGCGTCGATGGTGAGGGGCAAGACGGCATCGTTCTCGTGTTGAATGACGTGATCGAGGAAGACCATGCCATCGAGGCTGTAGGGCGCCTGGGGATTCCAGCGGTCGCGGATCTTGGCGGGAATGGCAAAGATGGGATAGAGAGCCGTGGCGAAGACGACGACGAGGAGGATACCGAGGACGATGTCCCCCACGGCGGGCCGGCGCCGTGCCAGGGCATGCCAGAAGTGCTCCGCACGGGAGCGGCTCTCGTTCCAGAAGAGCGCGCTCCAGAGGCGCTCCGTGGCGACGGCAGCCGTGACCGAGAAGAGGGTCCACACCTGGACGTAGGGCTTGAAGACGGTGTTCATCCGCCCGATGTCCCCCTTAAGGACGACGATTTCGACCGCCAAAGTGACGGCCAAAGCCGTTCCCACCCAGAGCCAGAGGGTTTGGGTGCGCCGCGAGTGCTCCACGTCGAGGAGGAGGAGAGCAGCGACCGTCCCGAAGAGCACGACAATCCAGGCGATCTGTACCCCCATGCTCGACAGCACCAACGTGAGCAGCAGGGCGCCGAAGGCGACGATACCCAGGGAGGCCAACAGGGTGACGGGCTCCTGTCGGTGCCGGGCCCGCATGCGGCGGAAGAGTAGGAGCGTCTCGACGGCGGCAATGAGCGCCAGGGGCAGCAGGAACTGACCGTGCATGATGAGATAGTCGTTCAGCGGTGTCTTCGACCCCAACCAGGGCTCCACCGCATTGTAGGTCGTCATGTAGTGGGTAGTGAAGGGTCTGAAGAGCAGCTCGGCCAGAAGGACGAGGGCCACCGGGGTGACGAAGCGGTGGTAGGGAAAGGGCGGTCGTGCCGCGTCGACAGTCTCGCCGGTTTCAGGCGTCGCTGTGTCAGACACGGGCGTGACAGGCACGGACGCGGTGGGTGTCTCCTTCCGGAGGGGCAGCTCCCGCATCAAGGGCAGGAGATAGCCCAGGATCATCAATCCCAGGTAGGTGGGATAGTCCCACGTGTTGGTCGCCCGGAGAGCGCCCGCGACCAGCGCCGCCAGGAAGAAGGTCGGGAACGGGCGGGGTAGCCAGGCGCGCACCCGCCCCAGGAGCGAGCGGGAGACGTTCAAAAGGGGTGTGCGGTAGCGCCCGATCCCCCATTGGAGGGCGACCGCCAGGGCCACCTGCGTCAGCGGCAGAGCGATGGCGTGGGCGTGGAGGTCGGCGTAGAGGTAGGTGAAGAGGGGGAACTCGTTGATCGGCCCCACGTACTCTCCGGGCCCCGGCTCGACGATCCGCGAAGCGTTCCAGTACCACCACTCCGGTCGGAAGGCCAGCTCCCGCCCCTGGACCACGACCTTCCAGAGGCCGGCCAGCGTCGAGATGAGGAAGCGATAGCCGGGAATGAGGCTCTCGAAGTGCACCTGCCCCACCTGTTCCAGCCCCTCGGCGATGAGCTTGAGCTCCCCCAGGTTGCCCAGGAGCACCCCGAGGGCCACGCCCCAGAGCCCGGCACGGCGCGCCTGCTGCTCCGTCCCGCCGATGAGGTTGGAGGCGAGGGTGTAGGCCCCCACCCCGGTCATCGCCAGGAGGGAGGGAATCGCCAGGTTGTAGGCCACGGAGGGCACGATGCCCAGGGCCTCGATGAGCGAGCCCATCAGGACGAAGCCGAAGTAGTAGTAGTTCATGATCCCACCGGCAAACCAGGGGTCGTAGGGCGGGAACCAGCTGGAGCGGATGACGGCATTGAGGTAGGCGAAGTCCATGGGCTTCTCGCCCCCCGCTACGGGATGGTAGAGGTCGGGGTTGAGATAGCGGACCAGTACCCAGACGAGGTAGAGTCCGGCGAAGATGATCTCGATCCGCAGAAGATCCTGCCATCGGTCGCGCAGCAGGGTCCTGAACTCCTCCCATCGCGAGCGCACGAGAAGTGCCGAGGCAGCCGCAAAGCACAGGAAGGCGCCCCAGAGAAGCAGGCGGGTATGAGCGACCAGGTGCAAGGAGGCGAGAAGCCAGGGCGGATAGGCCCACAGAAGTAACCCGGCGATACGCGCCAGCCCATAACCGCGGTTGCGCAGCGCGGGAAAGGCCAGGGTCAGCCAGGGGAAGGCCAGCCATCCCAGCAAGAAGAGCAGCAGCCACCAGAGGATGGCGGCCAACCAGTGGTAACGGTTGTGAAGGGCGTGACGGTGAAAGAGCCGTGACCAGGTGCCTCCGGTCTCCTGCACCTCACGTTCCCGGGGCTCCATGAGCAGCGAAGGGGTCTCTCCTCCCTGACGCGTCGCCTGGAGCGGGGTCATCCACCGGACGTTCTCCACGAGCGTCAGAGGCAGAAGCTCCTCCGCTCTCTCTCCGGAGTAGGACGGGGTCTTGGCGAAGATGAGCACGGTGGGGTGATCGTAGACGCTGAAGGCCTCCTCGGCGGGAGGATAGGGCACGGAGCAGGGACGGGCGGTGGTGTATCGCGGGTCGGGAAGACCGAAGGGCAGCTCCTGATCGGGGAACTGGCAGCGACCCAGTGCCGGGAAGGAGGCGAACTCCGCCGCCAACTCGAAGCCCAGGCTGCCGTCGAAGAGAGCGCGGTAGTAGGCCGTCGTCAACGGGTAGCGCAGGGGTAGACGCGGGATGGAGCCGTAGAGCCGGTTGCTGGAGAGCATGATGTAGTCGACGTCGTCCAACCACAAGAGCAGCAGATCTCGCTTGGCGGCGTCGTCGTTGTCGTAGAGATTCATCAGGGTGTTGTGGCTGGAGGGCAGCCCCCGATACCAATTCCCGAAGGGATTCTTGCCGTCCAGAGGCACCGGCAGGGGATCGTCCCAGTGCTCGTTGCCCAGGATCGAAGTGCCCAAGACGATGGGCGGCCCGTCCAACAGGGTCAGCTGCACGTAGAAGGTCTCTCCCGCCTCCACGGAGAGCGGCGAGTCGAGGGGGACGGTTACGGCGAGGGGATCGAGAGAATCGATGGGGGTGCGCAGCTCGCCCTGTGCCAGGACTTCCATGCCGGGCTCGTCCGCCGTCAGCTGCACCTCGAAGTGGCGAATGTCGAGGAAGCTGTTGGCCATGACCTTGTTCAGACGCACCTCGGTGATGATCCCGCCGGTCGGAAGCGTATAACGGGTTGAGTGGGGGACGCCGTCGGGGATCAGGGAGGTGTTCGGTTGTACGGGCACGTGGAGATCGAGGCCCGTCTGCGTGTGCAGCGTCACCGCCGTCGGAACGTGATGGTAGATCCAACGGGAAGCCTCCACGCGGGTGAAGGGCTGGGCGTAGATGTTGAGGAAGGCAAGGGTCCAGGCTACGGTGCCGGCAAAGACGAGCAGCGGGGCCGCCAGCAGTATGGGGCGCACTATGCGATGGAGGGCGTTGCGGGGGCGGGAGCGCAAGGCCCAGCGGATACCCTGGAAGAGAATCCACGCCGCGAAGAGCACGAAGACTGGGTAGATGGGCAGGAGATAGCGCATAGACTTGACCCACTGCGTTCCCTGGTAGAGGAAGAAGCCGCTGCCCCAGAGCCAGGGGATGGCCTGGGCCCACCTACGGGTGCGGAAGGTCCGCCAACCCAGGAGGCCCCAACCGAGCCAGGCGGTTAATCCCAGGGGGAGGCCCATCCCCCAGAAGACCATGTTGCGCCAGGGAAAGAGAATAGGGGGGCGGTTGGTCCATTGGTGTCCGGGGGGGGTATCCACCTCGCCGCTGACGAGCTTCTGGATACGGCGCATACTCTCGAGCCACGCGTCGCTCAGCCGGACCCCGAAAAAGCCGGGGCCGGCAAAGGCGTAGGGCTGAGCAACGCGGAAGGCCAAGAGGGCCAGGGCACCCGAACCCAAGAGCAGCAGCAGGTTGCTGTTCTTCACTACCAACCGATGTTCACCATCCTCCACCTCGATCAGACCTGCAAGGCCCACCATGGCGGCGATAGGCCAGGTGCTGATCTTGGAGGCCACCGCCAGCCCCGTGGTCACCCCGGCAAGCAGAAGAGTCCACCTGCGTTGGCGCACGACCGCGTAGACGGCAAAGAGCAGGGTCCAGACGACGAAGACGGTGCCAAAGCTATCGACGACGAAGAAGTGGGCGTGCTGGATGGGCAGCACGGTGAAGGCGTAAAGGGTACCGGCAAAGAGCCCCACCCAATCGCCGAAGAGGAGACGGGCCAGCAGGGCCAGCGCAACCAGCGAGAGCAGGTCGGCGAAGACGGAGAGGGTCCGCCCCACGAGGTGAATGCCCCCATAGCCTGTGTAGTGTCCGGGATAACAGGGCTCCGCAACACGCAGCAGTACCCTACGGTAGGTGACGGCCAGTGGATTCGGTGGCTCAGCACAAGCCTGGTCGAGCCACTCGCCTACCACACGGGTAAAGAAGAGCGGGAGAGTACCGTAGACGTACCCCCCGTACCCCCGATTCTCGGGGTTCAGCGGGGAGATAAGGGTGTCCCAATAGGTAGTTGGGGCAGCCGGGAGTTCCAGGGCTCCCGCCACCATGGTCAGGTAGCGTTCATCAGGGTGTAGATGCGTCCCTTGATCCCAATTCAGGTTAAAGAGACGGACCCACCCGGCTATGAGAACGATGAGCGCGAGGAGCAGGAGGAAGGCACCGCGCCCCACTCTGGACTCTTGATCTACCATCGGCGGCATTCTAACGCAAAGAAGCTACTTGACAAGCTGCAGGGCGCAAGCTGAGCAGCCTGACTTCGCATAGCCTGTTTTTTATCCCAGGAAAAAGAGATTGGGGAGGGCTTGCGACTGCCCTTGTGACTACGCGAAGTGCCGTGCGGCATACGATCTGTCGCCTCAATCCGCCCTAGAAGCGCCGAGAAAGAAGCAGCGGGCGCGTCAATTCCATGGCCCCTCCCAAAGGGCTCTCCCCCATATCGGTCTGCTCGAGAATCTCGTCCAGAATCTGCGCGCCCGTGCGACCGGTCTCGCTGCTGACCGCTATGCTCAGATCGCGGCGGAAGGCGCGCGAGAGATCGTCTCCCGAGGCATAGCGCACCAGAGCAATGGCTTTGATGGCGTTGGCAACCGCGTAACGGGGCTCGATGCGCTCCAGATCTTCAAAGAAGAAGGCACAACTGGTGAACATACGCTGGCGATAGACCTGCGCCTGGAGGAGGCTGAGAATCCGCTCTTGGGCGAGCGTGGAGAGGTGACCGAGGTGGTGCTCGGCCAGGAAGGCGGGGCCGTCCACCTCCCCTAGCAGCACACGGATGTAATCGTCGCGCAGCGCCCAGGGCGCCAGATCCCGCGAGCGCACCACCTCCGCGTAGATCTCGTCGATGTCCCGGGAGAGATTGTCCAGAGCGCGCCTGAGAGCTCCCTTCCAGTGTCCGCCGCCACCTGTGCAGTAGCAGCCCGTGGCCCACCGGCCGAGATTGTGAGCACAGCTCCAGGCCGTATTCTCAACGATCTCCACCTCTATCTCCGGGGGATGTTGACGGAGATAGCGCTCCAGCGTCGTCACCTCGTAGCTATCCTCGAGATGGGGTGTGACCAGAGCGCGCAGGACCTCCACACCATGACGGTGGTGGTGCCCGAAGGTCTCGCCATCGGTCGCCAGAAGAGTCAACGATCGGGGCTCGGCGCCTCTCAACACACCATTCACCCAACCGCGGGCGTGGGCCACCGGGGGCATATTGAAAGAGAATGAGTTCGAGAGGTGGCGGTCCCGTACGAAGACGGTCATGAAGTGATTTTTGCGCAACCGTACCTTGTAGGGACCGGCCCGGCGTGAGAGGTCACCCCGCACCTGCTCGTCGGAGAGGATCACGAACCACATCCCCGATTCGGCAACGGCTTCGAGAGTCGCGTAGTCCACCGCCATCTCCGGCAACCAGATCCCATCGGGGCGATAGCCGAAGCGATGCTCGAAGCTCGCGATCCCCCACCGCACCTGACAGCGTTTGTCCCGCCCCCGCGCCAACGGCAGGATGGTGTGGTGTACCGACTGAGCAAGAGCGTTGACCACGTTGTAGCGATTGTAGTAGGACCGTACGGTCTGCACCAGACCGTCATAGGTAGCGTGCGCCTGCTGATCCAGCCAGCGGAGCAGCGTCCCACCGAAGTTGAAGCTGATATGGTCGAGATTGCCGGCCAAGATGTTGGGCCGATAACACTCAGCGGTGATACGGGAGTTCCAATTCTTGTAGGGAGCTGCACCCGGTTCAATCCGGTACTCTCCCGTGAAGGGATCTTCCCGCGGTGGTTGGTAGAAGTGACCGTGGACACAGAAGAGGGGTTTGTCGTTCATCTTTCCTGTATTCTAAGGGAAGAGCGCGAAGCAATCACACTCTTGCCCGCTAAATCGTCAGTGCACGGCCAGGGCCCTGCGATAGAGATCAACGTAGGTCTTCGCCGAGTTATCCCAGGAGAAATCCCGGGTCATGGCCCGCCGTTGCACAGCTTGCCACTGCGCGGAATTGCGGTAGACCTTCAGGGCGCGCTCCAGGGCGGCAACGAAAGCCTGCACCTCGTAGGGTTCGAAGACGAAACCCGTCCCACGGCTGGGATGGGCGTCGGCATCGAGAACGGCATCCGCAAGCCCGCCCGTAGCACGCACCACGGGCACGGCGCCGTAGCGCATGGCGATCATCTGACCGAGGGCTCCGGGCTCGGAGAGGCTGGGCATCAGGAAGAGATCTACACCCCCATAGATGCGCCGGGCCAGCCGGTCGTCGAACCGGATGTAGACCCGCACTCTCTCCGGGAATCGCGTCTGCAGATCGCGCAGCTGCTGCTCGTAGTCAGGATCTCCTGTCCCCAGAATGATCACCTGGACATCCTCCTGCTCCAACTCCAACAGGCTCTCCAGGCCGGAGATCAGAAGCTCGATTCCCTTGAGCCGGTCGAGGCGCGAGACGACCCCCAGGAGAGGCACGTCAGAGCGGGCGGGCAGACCGGCCTCCCGTTGCAGCGCCGCTTTGTTCACACTCCGCATGCGCAGTGAATCCACGTCGAAGGTCTGGGCTAAGGCCGTGTCCTCCGCGGGATCCCAGACGTCGGTGTCGATGCCGTTGAGGATACCGAAGAGGTCCTCGCGCCGCTTCTTCAGCAGCGACTCCAAACCCATCCCGTCCTCACCGGTGAGGATCTCCCGCGCATAAGTAGGGCTGACGGTGCTGATCAGATCGGCGTGAGCGATACCCTGGGCCATCCAGTTGAGCTGGCCCGGGGGCTCCACATCGAGGTGCGGCACGGAGTCCATGCGCCCGAAGGTGAGGATCAGGCGCCCGCAGATCCCTTGATAGGCAAGATTGTGGATGGTGTAGAGGGTCGCCATATCCCGGTAAGAGGGTTCCTTTTTACCGTAGACCTTCAACCAGGTAATCACGGGGGCCGTGTGCCAGTCGTGGGCGTGGACGATATCGGGCTGCCAGTCCAACTCTTTCATGGCAGCGATGACCGCCCGCGAGAAGAAGGTAAAGCGCTGCGGATCATCATTGAAGCCGTAGACCTTCTCCCGTGCCGAGAAATACTTGTTGTCCCAGATCAGATAGACGGGCAGGTCGTCGATGGTAGTCTGCAAGAGATGCACCTGCTCCTCCGCCGGCCCCAAGGGGACGGGGATGGAGTGCCCCACCCGGTGAAAGTCGTACTCCTTGCTGCGCAGGTGCCCGTAGCGGGGGATGAGCAGGCGCGCATCGACTCCCTGACGGCGCAGAGCCTTGGGAAGTGCCGAAGCGCTGTCGGCCAGCCCACCCACCTTGACAAAGGGGGCCGCCTCCGCCGCAACGAAAAGCACTTTCAACGCGTCATTCATCGCTATCTCCTACTCTTTGGAAGTGCCAGGACTCTGTTTTCTATACCAGTACGGCTTCATTATAGTCTAGTTCAAACAAAGAGCAATGCCGGCGAGGACAGATCCGCCCGGTCGCCGCGAGGAACAACGATGCTATAATCTTCTCTGTAATGGTTCCCCCACCCTCATACCTAAGGAGGTTGAGCATGAGGAGAAGTCTCCGCAGATTGGTAGTTGCCGGCGCGTTGGCCTGTCTCTTGCTGGCGAGCGCCCTCTTTTTCAGCAGCAGATCTCAGACCGAGGCCCTGCACCTGGCGACGGCTGCACCCGGCTCCGTCGTTATCAACGAGGTCGCCTGGATGGGCACAGAGTTTAGCACCCACCACGAGTGGATGGAGTTGTACAATGTCACAAGAGAAGAGATCGATCTCACGGGCTGGACCCTCTCCGCCGTTACCGGTACGCTCAACATACCCTTAGCTGGCACTATTCCTGCCCATGGATATTTCCTCCTCGAGCGCACCAGCGATGACCCCATCAGTGATATCCCAGCCGACTGGGTAGGACCTTTCGGTACAGGCCTACTCAACGCTGGCGACAGCCTCTATCTCAGAGATGGCACCAACCAGGTTATCGACACCGCCAACGCCGACGGAGGGACCTGGCCCGCCGGCGACAATACCTCCAAATCCACCATGGAGCGCATCGATCCCTGGGCCCCCGACACCGACGATAACTGGGCCACCAACGACGGCGTCACCCGCAACGGACACGACGCCGACGGCAATCCCATCAACGGCACGCCGAAGGCCCCCAACTCCGCCTACCAGCCCGATCTGGTAGTCGCCAAGAGCGGGCCCCTCACCGCCGAGGTCGGCAGCCTCATCACCTACCACCTCCTTGTCACCAACACCGGCCCGCTCACTGCCACGGACACCCACCTCACCGATACCCTGCCAGTCGACTTCGTCCCCGTCGCCACCTCCCACCCCACCCTGACCCAGCAGGGCCCCACCCTCGTGTGGGCCATCGGAGAATTGGGCAACGGCGCCGGTCGGGAGATTACGTTGACCGTGCAGCTCCCGCAGGTCGCCGGTGATTACGTCAACGCCATCACCGCCTCCACCACAGTCACCGAGAGTTGGCTGGACAACAACAGCGCCAGCCACATCCTGAGCGTACACGAAAAGCCCGTCCCCAGCGCCGACCTGGTGGTCGCCAAGAGCGGCCCCCTCACCGCCGAGGTCGGCAGCCTCATCACCTACCGCCTTCTCGTCACCAACACCGGCTCCCTCACCGCCACGGACACCCACCTCACCGACACCCTGCCGGTCGACTTCGTCCCCGTTGCCACCTCCCACCCCACCCTGACCCAGCAGGGTCCCATCCTCGTCTGGCTGCTGGGGGACCTGGAGAGTGGCAGCGCTCAGGCGCTCACCCTCACCGTCCAACTGCCCCAGGAGCGAGGCGGCTCCTTCGTCAACCTCATCACAGCCACCACCACCACGACGGAGCCCGTCACCCACAACAACAGCAGTAGCCACACCGTCGACGTGGGCGCGCCCTGGATCCTCATCAACGCCGCGCTCTACGCCGGCTATCCCACCAGCGGCGGCCCGGGCGAGGCCATTCAACTGGTCAACGCCGGCACGCAAGCGGCCCTGCTGGAGGGCTGGGAGATCTGCAAATACGCCACGCCCCTCAACTGCAAGAGCCTGCCCACCATCGACCTGCCCGCCGGCGCGTTCGCCTGGCTGGCCGACAAACCTGCTAATTTTGAGAGCTTCTTCGGCTTTGCCGCCCACTACACCGCCACGACCTGGATCGGCATGACCGACAGTGGCGGGGAGCTCATCCTGCGCGATCCCCGCGATCCCACGGGGCTCTGGGTGGACGTGCTGGTCTACAACGCCGGGCAGACCTCCATCAACGGCTGGAGCGGTCCGAGCGTCACGGATTACGGTATCGGCCTCGACAGCAAATACCAGGTCCTCGCCCGCATTCCCGATGAGACGACGGGGCTTCCCAGCGCCGATACGGACAGTGCCGCCGACTGGATGCAAGATCTCGACAATCACCAACGGGGCCGGCGCGCCCTCTATCCCGGCTGGGATTACGTCGAGTCCCCCACGACGCCTCTCTTCTGGCCCTTGAAGGCCACCGAACCGGCGACCGTCGTGGTGGGCATCGCGCCCGACAACGCCTTCCAGGTCATCTCCAGCACGCTGATGCAGGCCACGCGGGCCATCTCCATCGAGGTCTACAGCCTGCGCCACCCCGCCATCGTC
>DAOTVC010000084.1:0-3016 GCA_034437215.1 Anaerolineae bacterium
ATACCGCCAGAATTCCAGGGCCAGCATCACCAGGGTGAGCGTAATGACTGCGTAGACAAGCCCCTGTTCAAATGTCAAGGTTGTTTTCTCCTTTAGGCGGCTCTCGACCAGAGCCCCCAGAAAATTCACAGTAGACAGAGATTGCGACCAAGGTCCAGATCCTCACGTCTGCTACCCTGAACGGCAACTATTTTCTAACAGTCCCATTTTAGCATAAGCGCGAAAATGGGCAATCAGCATCTTTGCTGCCGGAGAACGGCTGGAGGGTTGGGTCGCGGGCGACTACCTGACGCCCGTCGAACCCTGAGCCGTTGGCTCGATGGCCCCCGGACCAGGGCCGTGCACGTCCTCCCGGGACGGAAGTCCCCACGACAAAACCAACCTCGCACAATAACAAAATAGAACAAATGTGGTAAAATATAGGGTGGCAGACCGGGGACCTCAGGAAGGGAGCGAAGCAAGAAGATGAGTCAGAAGTTCGTTTTGGATACCAAGATGCGGCCTACGGGCGACCAGCCCCGGGCCATCGACCGGCTGGTGGCGGGGCTGCAGCAGGACGCCACCCACCAGGTCTTGAAGGGCGCCACGGGCACCGGCAAGACCTTCACCATCGCCAACGTCGTCGAGCGGGTGCAGAAACCCACCCTCGTCCTCGCCCACAACAAGACCCTCGCCGCCCAGCTCTACACCGAGTTCAGTGACCTCTTTCCGCAGAACGCCGTCGAATACTTCGTCTCCTACTACGACTACTACCAACCCGAGGCCTACCTCCCCCAGACCGACCTCTACATCGAGAAGGACGCCGACATCAACGACGAGATCGAGCGGCTGCGGCTGGCGGCGACCTCCGCCGTCCTCACCCGCCGCGACACGCTCATCGTCGCCTCCGTCTCCGCCATCTACGCCCTGGGCAGCCCCGAGGAGTGGGGCAAGGTGATCCTGCCCCTGCAGACGGGGCAGACCATCCGCCGGGAGACGGTGATGCGCCACCTGGTGGGCATCTTCTACGACCGCAACGACTTCGACTTCAAACGGGGCACCTTCCGCGCCCGCGGGGACGTGCTGGAGATCCGCCCCGCCTACACCGAGACCGCCTTCCGCGTCTCCTTCTGGGGCGACGAGATCGAGAGCATCACCGAGATCCAGCCCCTGACGGGCGAGATGCTCGACCGCCCCCACGAGATCAAGATCTTTCCCGCCCGCCACTACGTCACCTCCGAGGACAAGCTGCAGCAGGCCCTCGTCGACATCGAAGCGGAGCTGGAGGCCCAGCTGAGCTATCTCCGCGCCGAGGGCAAGGAACTCGAGGCCCAGCGGCTGGAGCAGCGCACCAACTACGACCTCGAGATGATCCGCGAGATCGGCTACTGCTCCGGCATCGAGAACTACTCGCGCCACATGGACCAGCGCCCGCCCGGCGCGCCCCCGTGGACGCTGCTCGACTACTTCCCCGACGACTTCCTGCTCATCGTGGACGAGTCCCACATGACCATCCCCCAGGTGCGGGGCATGTACCTGGGCGACCAGAGCCGCAAGTCGACGCTGGTGGACTACGGCTTCCGCCTCCCCTCGGCCCTGGACAACCGCCCGCTGACCTTCGACGAGTTCGAGGGCCGGGTGAACCAGGTCATCTACACCTCCGCCACGCCCGGCAGCTACGAGCTGGCCCGCGTCGAGCAGCAGGCAGGTCCCGACGGTGAGCCCCGGATCATCGAGCAGGTCATCCGCCCCACGGGCATCCTCGACCCCGAGATCATCATCCTCCCCACCGAGGGGCAGGTGGATGATCTGGTGGGCCGCATCAACGAGCGGGTCAAGAACGGACAGCGGGTGCTCGTCACCACGCTGACCAAGAAGATGGCGGAGGATCTCTCCGAATACCTGCGGGCCCTCAACATGAAGGTCACCTACCTGCACAGCGAGATCCAGACCATCGAGCGGGTGGAGATCCTGCGGGACCTCCGGCGGGGGCAGTACGACGTCGTCGTGGGGATCAACCTGCTGCGGGAGGGGTTGGACCTGCCCGAGGTGAGCCTCGTCGCCATCCTGGACGCCGACAAGCAGGGCTTCCTGCGCAGCGCCACCGCCCTCGTCCAGACCATGGGTCGGGCCGCCCGCCACACCGAGGGGACGGTGGTCATGTACGCCGATAAGATCACCGACGCCATGCGCGAGGCCATCGAGGAGACGACGGCCCGCCGGGAGCGGCAGGAGGCCTACAACGTCGAGCACGGCATCGAGCCCGAGGCCATCGTCAAGGAGATCCGCGACCTGACCGACCGGGTGCGCCGCCAGACCGAGGAGGAGACCGCGCTCGACGTCAGCCCCGAGGACCTGGAGCCGGCGATGCTGGAGAAGCTCATCCGCGCGCTGGAGAAGGAGATGCGCACGGCGGCCGACAACTGGGAGTTCGAGAAGGCGGCCGCGCTGCGGGATCAGGTCTTCGAGCTGCGCGGGGTGCTGGAGCGCAAGGCCCCCCTCTGGAAGCGGGATCGCGAGAAGTAGCGAGGGTAGGGGCGTGAACGAGCCCGGGATCTCATGAGACCCCGGGCTCGTTGCTCTTTCAGAGCCTACTGGGCGAAGACGTAGTAGTCGAGGTGCGCGTACTCCACCAACCCCGCGGCGTTGAGGCGCCGGATGGTCTCCCACTCCTGGCCCACGGGTACCTCCAGCGTCCACACCTCGTCGAAGAGCCGCTCCTCGGGCTCGACCTCGTAGGCGCGGAGCAGGGAGGACTGGGCGCTCAAACCCGGGCGGGGCTTGGCGATGATCCGCCCGGGGACGTAGCTCCCCACCGGGGGCTCGGCAAGCGCCGGCACCTCGCTCGCCGCCAGGGAGGTGCCCGTGAGGGCGTGGGGTTTGCAGGCGGAGGTGCTGCGCGTGGTCCCCTGGATGACGGCGTTCGCCGCCTCGATGCGCCCGCAGCCGTACTCCGCGTCCCGCCCGGCGCTGCCCAGATCGACGGCGTTGTCGAGGATGGCAGCCGCCAGCTGATCGGGCGTGTAGTGAGGATACC
>DAOTVC010000085.1:0-41300 GCA_034437215.1 Anaerolineae bacterium
GCGTGCTAGACATCCTCGACCCGATGCGATAGCCCTAATGCCACGAGCGACGACTGCTGAAGTTCGTGTATAATAGGTTATGAATGCGTTTGAACGCGATAAAGTATACTAGATGGGGCTGAAGTATGAACGAGACCGAGAAGACGATCCATGTGCTCTCCATCGAGGATCACCTGGCGGACGCGCGCCTCATCCAGATCTACCTGGACGAGGCGCAGTCCCTGGGCTGGAACCTCCCCTTCTTCGACGTGGAGCGCGTGCCGACGCTGGAGAAGGGGCTCGCGCGCCTCGCAGAGGGCGGTGTGGACGTGGTGCTCACCGACCTGGATCTGCCCGACAGCAGCGCGGACGAGACCTTCAGCACGCTGCACCTGCGCTATCCCGGCGTGCCCATCGTGGTGCTGACGGGGCGCGAGGATCAGAGGCTGGCCCAGGAGACGGTTCGTGCCGGGGCGGAGGACTACCTCTTCAAGCGGGAGCTGAACGGCTCCCTCCTGGCCCACGCGCTGATCTACGCCCTGGAGCGGCAGCAGGCCAAGGTGGCCCTCCGGAAGGCCCACAACGAGCTGGAGAAGCGGGTGGAGGAGCGCACGGCGGAGCTGCGTGAGTCGGAGGCGCGCTGGCGCTCGCTGGTGCAGAACTCCCCCGACTTCATCGTGACCATCGACGCCGGTGGCAGGATACTCACCGTGAACCGGACCAGCCCCCGGGAGGAGCGAAGCGCGATCCTCGGCTCGCAGGCCCTGGACTTCGTGTCACCGGAGGAGCGGGAGCGCTACCGCGAGTTCCTCTCCCGTACCTTTCAGGAACGCACCCCGGGCGTGCTCGAGGCGGAGATTGCCGACGGGCGCATCTTTCTGATCCGCTGCGTGCCCCTGCCGCAGGGTGAGGAGGCCATGGTGATCGCTACGGACGTCACCGAGTGGCGGCGCACGGAGACGGCGCTGGCGGAGGCCCACGAGCGCTTCGCCCTCTTCATGGACCGGCTGCCGGGCAGCGTCTTTATCAACGATCAGGGGGGGCGGGTGCTCTACGCCAACACCTACCAGCGGGAGCACTTCTGTGATGACGACTGCACGGGGCAGCGGTTGGAGGCGTTCTTCCCCGAAGATCTGGCCGCGGAGCTGGTGGCCAACAGCCGGCGGGCGCTGAAGGAGGGCTCCTTTACCGTCCTGGAGAGCATCCCCTGCAAGGACGGCGTCACGCGCACCTACCGCACGACGAAGTTCCCCCTCTCCCGCTCCGGAGAGCCGGATCTCATCGGCGGGGTGGGGCTGGACGTCTCGACCCTCCGGGAGGTGGAGCGGGCCCTGGAGTCCTCGCAGGAGCAGCTGCGCCAGATCATCGACCGGGCTCCCGCTCTCATCACGCTCCTGGACGAAGAGGCGCGCTACCTGAGGGTCAATCAGGCCGTCGCCGATCTCTTCGATACGACGCCCGAGGCGCTCGTCGGTCATGCCGTCGAGGAGCTCTTCTCTCCCGAGACCGCGGCGCTCTTCCGGGAGCGCATACGCAGGGTTTTCGAAGGCGGCAGCGTCCTCGAGGTTCGGGACAAGTTGACCATCGCGGGGGAGGTGCGGCACTACGCCTCTGTTCTTTTCCCGCTCCTCGATGAGGCGGGGGCGCCCTACGTCGTGGCGAGTATGGCGAAGGACGTGACGCACCGGCGGCAGGTCGAGGCCGCACTGCGGCGCAGCCGGGAGCGGCTGACCAAGGCCGAGGAGACGGCCCACCTGGGCAGCTGGGAGGTCGATCTTGTCACGAACGCCTGCGAGTGGTCGGACGAGTTCTTCCGGATCTGCGGCTTCGAGCCGGGGGCCTTCGTGCCCACGTTGGAGCAGGGGATGGCGGTCATCCACCCGGAGGATCGGGAGCGGGCGACCGCGGCACTGACCCGGGCTATTGAGGGGGGCGGCGTCTACGACATCGAGAAGCGGATCGTGCGCCCCGACGGCAGCGTCCGTTACGTCCACTCCCTGGGACAGGTGCTCTACGACAAGGAGGGGACCCCTGTCCGGCTCATCGGCTCCTTCCTGGATATCACCGAGCGCAAGCTGGCGGAGATTCAGGCGGAGCGCTACGCCGCCGAGCTGCAGCGTAGCAACCAGGAGCTGCAGCAGTTCGCGCACACCATCTCCCACGATCTGCGGGCGCCCCTCCGGACGGTGGAGGGCTTTCTCGAGCTGCTGGTCCGGCGCCATGGGACCTACTTCGAGCCGGAGGCTCAGGAGTTCGTCGATCTTGTCGTGGACGAGGTGCAGAGGATGCAGCAGATGATCCAGGGGCTGCTGGACTTCTCCCGCGTGGAGACCCAGGGACGGGCCCTCTCGCCCGTCGACAGCGGCGCCGTCCTGGAGCGGGTGTTGAACTCGCTGCGGAAGGATGTGGCGGAGCACGAGGTAAATATCACCTTCGATTCCCTGCCCGTCGTGCTGGCGGACGAGGTGCAGCTCAGCCTCGTCTTCCAGAACCTCCTCGACAACGCCATCAAGTTCCGGGACGGGGCGACGCCGCCGCGGGTGCAGATCGCGGCCGAGCGCCGGGACGGTTTCTGGCTCTTCTCGGTGCGCGATAATGGTATCGGCATCCCCTCCGACCCAGATCAAGGCGAACGAATCTTCGAAGTCTTCCAGCGCCTACACCCCTCGGACGCCTACCCCGGGATGGGGATCGGCTTGGCTCTCTGCAAACGTATCGTGGAGCGTCACGGCGGCCGCATCTGGGTGGAGTCGGCGCCGGGCGAGGGCGCGACCTTCTACTTCACCCTCAAAGAGTTCGTAGTGAGCGACGGAGCGTGAGCGGAGTCGCGTGAACGGCACTCCGGCTAACAGCTGCGTGCCCGCTTGGACTACGAACGGGGTTCGTAGTGAGCGACGGAGCGCGAGCGGAGTCGCGTCACGGCACTCCGCCTGACGGCTACGTGCCTTACTACGAGCGAAAGGTACCCAGGGTATTCCACCCTCTCATCTTCTAATTGCTGGTCTTCCCCTCGCTCTGTGTTATAATCCTCTTGATATGTCACAGGGAGGTTAACATCCGTGTTCGAACTGAAAAAGGAAATTCTCGATACCCACGAAGCGCTGCTGACCATCGACGTCGCTGAGAAGGCCGCCCAAGATGCGATGCAGAAGGCCGCCCGCCAGATCGCGCGGGAGATCAATATCCCCGGTTTCCGGAAGGGCAAGGCGCCCTACCGGGTCGTCGTCAACATGGTCGGTGAGGAGGCCGTCCGCCAGGAGGCCGTCGAAGTCCTGATCGACAAGATCTACCCCAAGGCCCTGGAGCAGGCGGAGCTCGTCCCCTACGCTCCGGGTGACCTGGAGGATGTGGACCTCGAGGCGATGCACTTCGTCATTCGCGTGCCCCTCATGCCCGTCGTGGATCTGGGCGACTATGAGGAGCTGCGGATGGAGCCGTCCGAGCCCGAGGTGACCCAGGAGGAGCTGGACGCCGCCCTGGAGGATGTGCGCCAGGAGGCCGCCGTGCTGACCCTCGTGGAGCGGCCCGCCGAGCTGGGCGACCAGGTCATCCTCTCCTACCTCGAGGGCCAGGTCGAGGGCGAGGTCATCGTCCACGACCACGACGTCGAGGTCGTGCTCGACAAGGAGATTCCCTTTATCTCCGCCGACTTCGTCGAGGCCCTCGTGGGAATGAGTGAGGAGGAGGATAAGGTCTTCACCATCACCCTGCCCGAGGATCTCTCCGAGGAGGAGCTGCGGGGGAAGGAGGCCGACTTCGAGGTCACCGTCGCCGAGGTCTACGAGCGGCTGGTGCCCGAGTTGGACGACGCCCTGGCGAGCGCCGTGGGCAACTTCGAGACCTTCGCGGAGCTGCAGGAGGCGGTCCGCGAGGATCTGCTGGCGCACAAGGCGGAGCACGCGCGGGAGGATTACCTGGACGCGCTGATGGACGCGCTGGTGGAAGGGGCCGAGACGGTCGCTTATCCGCCCATCATGCTGGAGGAGGAGATTGACGCCCTCGTGGAGCAAATGCAAGAGGACGCGGTGCACCGCTACAAGGTGAAGTGGGAGGACTTCCTGCGCCTGCAGGGGCTGACGGAGGAGGATCTGCGCGAGCAGTTCCGCCCGCAGGCCGAGGAGCGTCTGGAGCGCGGACTGGTCCTCTCCGAGTTCGCCCAGGCGACCGGAGTCGAGGTTCTCGACGAGGAGGTGCAGGACGAGATCGATACTCTTCTGGCGGTCACCGGCGTCGCCGAGAGCCATCCGGAGGCCGCGGAGTCTCTCAGTCTGGACTCCGATCTGGCCCGCTCGATGCGCTCCCGCCTGATAGGACGCCGCACGATGCAGAACCTGGAGCGGCTGGCCCAGGGGCTGCCCCTGGAGCCGGAGTTCAAGGATCTCGAGGAAGAGGGCGTCGAGCCGGCGGAGGAGCCGGAGGACGGAAATCTGGAGGCCGAGGAGCCGGCCGAGAGCGAGTAATCGCGCTCCTGCCTGCGCTCCTGCCCGCAGTACTGACAGAGTTTACGGTCCGCGAGACCTTAGAAGTTTGGAGTTACGAGAGCATGAAGGATCGCACAGAGTTCACAATGGGCCTGGTGCCCATGGTCATCGAGAGCACGGGGCGGGGCGAGCGCGCCTACGACATCTACTCCCTGCTCCTGAAGAACCGCATCATCTTCCTGGGGACGCCCATCAACTCCCAGGTCGCCAACCTGATCGTGGCACAGCTCCTCTTCCTCGACCGGGAGGATCCCGAGCGGGAGATCTCCCTCTACATCCACTCGCCGGGCGGCGAGATCGCCGCCGGGCTCGCCATCTACGACACCCTGCAGCTGATCAACGCGCCCGTCTCCACCATGGCGGTGGGGATGAGCGCGAGCATGGCCGCCATCCTGCTGACGGCGGGGACGCCGGGCCGGCGCTACGCGCTCCCCCACTCCACCATCCTGCTGCACCAGCCCTCGGGCGGCGTGCAGGGGCAGGCGGCGGACATCGAGATCGCGGCGCGGGAGATCCTGCGCATGCGCGACCTGATCAACGAGATCCTCAAGCGTCACACCCGGTTGACCGACGAGCAGATCGACAAGTTCACCGACCGCGACTTCTACATGACGGCCCAGGAGGCCGCCGAGTACGGGGTGGTGGACCAGGTGCTGGAGTCGACGGAGGACAGGGAGAATAAGTGACATTTGATGCTGGGGGGGGATTACATTCCCCCCTCGCGTTCTATTTCTCCCGGACTTATAATTTAGACTATATGGAAGTAAGTGAATTGTAGCTCTAGGAGGACAAAACGTGGATCGCGAAGTCTTAGATGGCCTCTTGCGGCCAAATTCCATTGCCGTCATCGGTGCCTCCAACACCGAGGGCAAGATCGGCTACACCGTCGTTGAGAACCTGAAGAAGAGCGGGTACGCCGGAGATGTCTACCCCATCAACCCCGGAGAGGACGAGGTCCAGGGCCTCAAGGCGTACGGCAGCGTCCTCGACGTGCCCGGCGACATCGACGCCGCCGTGGTGATCGTTCCCGCGAAGATCGTTCCCAAGGTCGCCGAGGAGTGCGGTAAGAAGGGCGTGAAGGGCCTCATCGTTATCGCCTCCGGTTTCAGCGAGGTGGGACAGGAGGATCTGGAGCGGGAGGTGGTCGAGACGGCGCACGGGTACGGGATGCGCGTGCTCGGCCCCAACATCGTGGGGATTCTCTCCAACTCCTACGACTGCAACGCCTCCTTTGCCCCCTTCCTGCCCCTCGAGGGGAAGGCGGCGCTGGTCTCCCAGAGCGGCGCGCTGCTCATTGCCATCGACGCCGCTACCTACACCCGTCGCGTGGGCTTCGACAAGCTCATCTCCATCGGTAACATGTCGGACGTGAACTTCGCCGATCTGGTGGCCTGGCTGGGTGCCGACGACAACACCGCCTGTATCTCCCTCTACATCGAGGGGCTGAAGGATGGGCGGAAGTTCATCAACAACTCGCTGCAGGCCGGCAAGCCCATTATCGCCCTGAAGTCGGGCGTCTCGGCTCACGGTGCGGCGGCGGCCGCCTCCCACACCGGTTCCCTGGCCGGTTCGGGCAAGATCTACGAGGCGGCCTTCGAGCAGGCCGGGGTCGTGCGCGCCTCCGACCTGAACAACCTTTTCGATCGCACCCTCGTGCTTTCGCTGCAGCCCCCCATGCAGGGCGACAACCTGCTCATCATCACCAACGGTGGGGGTGTGGGCGTCTTGGCGACGGACGCCGCGGAGCGCTTCGGCGTGCCCCTGCGCTTTGCGCCCGAGGAGGTGCAGACCGAACTGCAGAAGCACATGCCCGAGTTTGGCTCTGCCAAAAACCCCGTCGACCTCACGGGCATGGCGGGCCGGGAGTGGTACCAGGATTCGGTACGCTACGCCATCGCCCACGACTGGGTGGATGGGCTGGTGGTGCTCTACTGCGAGACGGCGATGACCGATCCCCTCGACATCGCCCAGGGGATCAAGGCGGCGCTGGACGACGCCGGAGTGGAGGGCAAGCCGGTGACCGTCTCCTTCGTCGGGGGCGAGCAGTCCGAGGAAGCCATGCAGTGGCTGGTGGAGAATGGCGTTCCTGCCTACGACGCGCCGGACGTCGCCGTCAACGCCATCGCCGCCCTGCGGGAGTACGCGCAGAACCGCCAACTCTCCGCCGAGCCCTTCACGCGCTACGAGGACGTGGACGAGGAGGCGGCCCGGGCCGTCATCGCCCGCGTGCGGGAGAACCACTGCTGCGGTCTGACGGAGATCGAGTCGAAGAAGGTCTTCAGGGCCTACGGACTCCCCGTCGCCAAGACGGAGCTGGCGACGAGCGAGGAGGAGGCCGTGCGGCTGGCCGAGGAGGTCGGCTACCCCATCGTGATGAAGATCGTCTCTCCGGACATCCTCCACAAGTCGGACGCCGGTGGCGTCAAGGTCGAGATCAACGACGCCGACGAGGTGCGCGAGGCCTACGGTACCATCATGGCCAACGCCCAGGAGTACAAGGCCGACGCCGACATCCAGGGCATCGCCATCCAGGAGATGGCCCCCTGGGCCACCGAGGTCATCCTCGGCTCCGTGAACGATCCCACCTTCGGCCCGACGGTGATGTTCGGTCTGGGCGGCATCTTCGTGGAGATCCTCAAGGACGTCACCTTCCGCGTCGCCCCCGTCGCCCCGGAGCAGGCGCGGCGGATGTTCGACGACATCAAGGGGGCGCCCATCCTGGCCGGCGCCCGGGGCGAGGAGCCGCGCGACCGCCAGGCGCTGGCGGAGGTGCTCAGCCGCTACTCCCAGATGATCTACGACCTCAGGGACGAGATCTCCGAGTCGGACGCCAATCCCGTCCTGGTCTACGCGGAGGGAGAGGGCGTCATCGTCGTCGACGCACGGATCATCCTGAAGGAAGAGAAGTAGCATTCGCTATCGAGATCGAAGCCGCCCGGAGCCCCGGGCGGCTTTTTTATAGGCCGGGTCGAGGCCGGGTCGAGGCAGAGTTGAGGCCGGGTCGAGGCCGGGTTGAGGCCGGGTCGCAGGTGCGTTCGCCTTCCTACCGAATATGGTATAATCTCTTGGGTGTGTTTTAGCCCAGTTGGAATCTATCCCTGGCTGAAACGTGAGGATCTCACATTTTACGTTTCACGCTTCGGTTTAACTCAACTGAAACACACCTAATCTTTTCTTGTGTCGTTCTCGAGATACGAATTTTACGCACTTGAGGGGGTATGGATGGGTTTTAGTGAATTTCTTGACGGCGTCGCCGTCTGGGTCCAGGGGATCATCCGGGCGATGGGTTATCCGGGTCTGGGCATGGTCATGTTCCTCGAAAACGTCTTTCCTCCGATTCCCTCGGAGGCGGTGCTGCCCATGGCGGGCTGGCTCGCTTACGAGAAGGAGCGCGGCTTCACCCTCTTGGGGGTGACCCTGGTGGGGATGGTCGGCTCGGTGGCGGGCGCGCTGGTCTTCTACGCCCTGGGTTACTGGTTCGGCGAGGAGCGGGTGCGCTTTCTCATGCAGCGCTACGGGAAGTGGTTCCTGCTCTCCGAGAAGGATTTCGACACGGCTCTCGCCTGGTTTGAGCGTCACGGGGAGCTGGTCATCTTCTTCGGGCGGATGGTTCCCATCGTTCGCAGCCTCATCTCCATCCCGGCCGGCCTCGCCTCCATGAACTTGCCCCGCTTTTCCCTCTACACGGCAATAGGGACGGGACTGTGGAGCTTCCTCCTGGCCCTCGCCGGCTACCTGCTGGGGCAGAACTGGCCCCTCGTCATGGAGTGGGTAGGTCGTTACGAGAAGGTGGTGCTGGCGCTCGTCGTCGTGGCGGCGGTGGTCTTCGTCGTCTCCCGCTTGCGACAGCGCACTCGGGTTTCCAACACCGTCTGATTCGGATTCTTGATTCCCGATTCTATGATTCTCGATTCATAACCAAAGAAGGAGGTCCGGCATGCCCCCGTTGATCAGAGTTGAAGAGATTGCCGACCACGTCGATCAGGAGGTTCGCATTCAGGGGTGGGTCTACAATCGTACCCACAAGGGCAAGCTGGTCTTCCTCCTCGTGCGGAACGGCTACGGCTTCGTGCAGTGCGTGGCCTTCGAGAAGGATCTGGAGCCCGAGCTCTTCGAGCGCATCGTCCACCTTGCCCAGGAATCCTCGATTATCGTCACGGGCACCGTGCGCGCCGACGAGCGCGCGCCCGGCCTGCCCGGCGGCTACGAGATCGGGATCAGCGACCTGGAGGTGCTGCAGGAGCTGGAGGAGGAGTATCCCATCTCCCTCAAGGAGCACGGTGTCGACTTCCTGCTCGACCGGCGCCACCTCTGGATCCGCACCCCCACCCAGTGGGCCATCCTGCGCGTGCGGGCGACGGTCATCAGCGCCATCCGCCAGTGGCTGGACGACCACGGCTTCATCAACATGGACACGCCCATCCTCACCCCGGCCGCGGGGGAGGGGACGACGACGCTCTTCGAGGTCGACTACTTCGGCGAGCCCACCTACCTGGCGCAGACGGGGCAGCTCTACAACGAGGCGAACATCTTCGCCTTCGAGCGAGTCTACTGCTTCGGGCCCACCTTCCGCGCCGAGAAGTCGAAGACCCGGCGCCACCTCACCGAGTTCTGGATGGTGGAACCGGAGGCGGCCTTCTGCGACCTCGACCAGCTGATGGAGATCGAGGAGCAGTTCGTCTCCTACCTCGTGCAGCGCACGTTGAAGGAGCGGGCGGCGGAGCTCGCCTTCCTGGAGCGCGACACCAGCGCGCTGGAGAAGATCGCGCCCCCCTTCCCGCGCATCTCCTACGACGAGGCGTTGGAGATGCTCGCCGAGATCCGGGAGGAGAGCGACGACCCCGAGATCAAGGAGCTGCTGCAGATCGAGTGGGGGGACGACTTCGGCTCGCCCCACGAGACGGAGCTCACCCGGCGCTTCGAGAAGCCCGTCTTCGTCTACGGTTACCCCACCGGCGCCAAGGCCTTCTACATGGAGCCCTGGCCCGGTCGCCCCGACGTCTCCAAGAGCGTCGATCTGCTGGCCCCCGAGGGTTACGGGGAGATCATCGGGGGCAGCGAGCGCATCTCCGACCCCGACCTGCTGCTGGAGCGCATCCGCGAGCACAAGCTGCCCAAGGAGGCCTTCGAGTGGTACCTGGATCTCCGGCGCTACGGCAGCGTCCCCCACAGCGGCTTCGGGCTGGGGGTGGAGCGCACCGTCGCCTGGATCTGCGGCGTCGAGCACATCCGCGAGACCATCGCCTACCCGCGCACCATCAAGCGCGTCTATCCCTGAGATCGGGTAAAACAAAGAGCGGACGGGAGCCCCGTCCGCTCTTTGTGGTCTTCAGACGCTCGTAGTAAGCGACGTAACGAAGTGGAGTCGCGTCTGGAAAAGCGCCGACTTCATTCTCCCGAAAATGAACCTTCCCTCTTATGCTAATGGGCGTTGCGGAGGACGAGGGGCAGGTAGATGAGGGAGCGGGGGACGACCAGGGCGTAGCCGTCCTGCGAGAGCACCGGCAGGGCGTCGAGGGTGTAGGTGATGGTGTTCTGCTGCAGATCGTGGGCCAAGAGGTGCATGTCGGGGCTGTCGTCGATCCAGTCGGAGGTGGGAGAGCCGGTGATCAAGGTCAGATCCTCCTCCTGCAGATTGCCCGAGAGGTTAGGATAGCTGACGCCCACCTTAAGGGGCGGCTGGAAGCCGAGGCCGGGCCGGTGACTGCCGTGGTGGTAGGCCTTGAGGAAGAAGCCCTGACCGGCGAAGGCGTAGTTCGGTTCCGTGTCCGCCTCCCAGGGCCAGCAGAGGAGCGTTACCGTCTCGGTGACCGCGTTGGGGGGGAGGAGGATGGTGATGGGCTTATCGTCTTCCCCCAGGCAGTCGAAGGGGGTCACCTCTGGATTGCCGGGCTCGACGATGATGCTCGAGGCCTCCGTCCGCCCCAGGATGATGACGCGCCCGACGTTCCCGGTCTTGTAGAGGGAGGCGTAGCCCAGGTCGCTCCGCGGGTCTACGGCGATGTCCCGGGGTGAGTGGCCCACGGGGAGGAAGGTCTCGACGACCAGGGTCGTGCTCAGCACGGAGACGGTGCCCACCACATCCTGCCCGCCCACGACGTAGATGTAGCCGGAGTTGGAGTTGACGTCCACGGCCCGCGGGTTGTCCCCGACGTCGAGGGTCTTCTTCTCCCAGGTCGTCGGGGTGATCACGGTCATGGAGCCGGGATCCGTCGGGGTTATAGGGGAGCCGTGGTTGACGACGTAGGCCAGCCCCGTCGTCGTGTTGATGGCGATGTCGCCCGGCGACACGCCCACGTCGATGGTCGTGTCGACCGCCGTGCCCTGCAGGACGGTGACGGTATTGTTCCCGGCGTTGGCGACGTAGATGTAGCCGTTCTGGGGGTTCACGGCGATGTGGCTGGGGAAGTCCCCCACAAGGAGGGTCGTTACCACCGTCGTTCCCTGGATGACGGAGACCTGGTCGTAGTCCTTGTGGGCGACGTAGACGTAGCCCGTCGTGGGATTGGCAGCGATGGCCGTCGGGGTCATGCCCAGGGTGATGGTGATTGCGGGGGAGGTGCCGTTGAGCACGAGCACCTTCGTGATGTCCGTCGTGACGTAGACGTCGTGGGTCGTCGTGAGGACCGCCACCTGTCTCGTGGGGACCCCGACGTCCACCTCTCCCACGAGGGCCGTGCCCTCCAGAACGCGGACGGGATTCCCCGCGTCGCTCGTCAGGTAGGCGTACCGACCCGGATCGACGCCGATGTCCGAGGCGTTGAGGTTCAGCGTGCCGGTGATCGACAGGCCGTCGAAGATCCAGACCTTGCCCAGCTCATCGAGGACGTAAGCGAGGCCGCGCACGGGGTCCACGGCCACCTTATCGGGGTGGCTGTTCGTGCCGGTGTCCTGGACGGCGACGACGTAGGGGGGCGTCTTGGTCACGGCCAGCACCGTGACGACGAGCGCCACGCTGAGCACGAGCGTGAGCAGGAAGGCCCCCAGCACTTTCTTCAGGGTGTGACTCATCTTGCACCTCCGTTCGGTTTGTGCGACACCAACCCGGTGATTATAGCATGGAAGGGAACTAAACTCACACGAAAGACGTCTCTAGAGGCCCGTGCTTCTCCGGACGGCGTGGGGTCTCTTTTTCGGCCGTAGAGCGGAGGTGCGTGTGCAATAGGTTGACGGACGGTTGGCTTGTGTTACAATGCCCACGTTTTGTGGGCCGGCTTTGAATTCTTAGGACAACAAACGAAAGGGAAGTGGAGGAATGCGGAATACAAAAACGCTTCTGATTGGGTTGCTGGTACTCCCTCTGCTCGTGGGGCTCCTTGTCAATCCATCTGTCACCCCCACTCGCGCTCAAGGACAGAATTTGCTTACAAACCCCAACTTCGAACCCCCCTATAGCAGTGGCGTGGCCCAGGGGTGGTCTCCCTGGTATGAGGATAGTGGGGATCTCTGCAGCACGAAGCCCGATAACTGGGACTTCGTCTGTCGTCCTGAGTGGACAGAGGAACTCGACTACAATAACTATGGGCTGACGCGGGGGGGCTCCTCGCAGCACGTGGGAGCCCAGTATATCACGTGGCATGGTGGTGTCTACCAGACGGTCCAGGTGGAGCCGGGAACTCGCGTCCGCTTCAGCGTACAGGGTTACTCGCGGGCGACGAACGATCAGGTACCCGCGCCTTCCTACGGCGGCAACTGGGTCCCCCGCATGCAGGTGGGGATCGACCCCGAGGGCCGGGGCAATTGGGCTCAGGGCGTGACCTGGTCGGCGGAGAACAACGGTCTGGACAGCTGGCAGAGCCTCTCCATCGAGGCGACGGCGGGTGAGAGTGGCCAGGTGTCGGTCTTCGTCTCCAGCCACTTCCGGCGGGCCGTCCCCGTGGCTCACCAGGACACCTGGTGGGACAGCGCCGTGCTCGAGGTCGTGCAGCCCGCTGCGACGCCCACCTCCACGCCGCAACCGACGTCCGCGATACCTCCGACGCCCGTCAACACGCCGACCCCCCGCCCGGATGGCGCCATCGTCCACATCGTCCAGTCGGGGGACACGCTCTACGGCATCGCGCTGCAGTACGACGTCCCCGTGGATGAGCTGCGCCGGCTCAACGCCGGTACGTTGGGGGGCAACGATCTGCTCGTCGTCGGGCAGGAGATCATCATCTCCGTGCCCGAGCAGACGGCGACGCCCGAACCCACCGTGGCACCCACGGCGGAGGCGACGGAGGCGCCCGCGGAGCAGCCCGCGGAGCAGCCCGAAGAGGCGGCCACTCCCGCCCCCAGCGGCGACACGGCCTCCCTCTGTGTCGTGGCCTATCACGACCGTAACCAGGATCGCATGCAGCAGCCCGAGTCGGAGGAGCTTCTGCCGAACGCCACCTTTACCCTCGTCGGGACGAACGGCACGGCGGGTACCTACACCACCGACGGGATCGAAGAACCTCACTGCTTTGAGAACTTACAGCCCGACAGCTACGTCCTGCGCCAGACACCGCCTGCCGGATACGAGGTCGTCGGACCGGGTGAGATGGGCTTCCAGCTGAATGCCGGTCAGGTCTTCTCCTACCAGCAGGGGTACGTGCGACAACAGGAGGGTGGTGCGGACGCAGCTGCCACGCCCGGTCCGGAGGCGACGCCCCAGGAGGAGACGTCCGAGGAGGGCTCGCTCAACATCACCCTGAACAAGGTGATTCGTTGGGCAGGGATCGCCGTCGTCGTCTTGCTCATCGTCGTTGCCGGCCTCTTCTTCGTCTCCCGGCGTCAGATGAGCTAGGCGAGACAGAGTTTTGGCTAAAGGAGATTTCATGCTAGACGGTTCACAACGACGTCACTTCATCCTGTTGGGGTTCGCGCTGCTGGCCCTGCTCATGACCGGCGCCCTGCTCTTCTCTACGGATAAGGCCGCTGCGCAGGAGGGGCCCAATCTGCTGCGTAACGGCGACTTCGAGGAGGCCGGCGGCTCGGCCTGGCCCTTCCAGGACAACATTCAGGAGGTGCAGATCGCACCCGGTTGGCGGGCCTTCTGGCGCGACCAGCGCCCCCCGTACGCCACGGTGCCCTCTACCTGCGACGCCGGCGAGACCGGCTGTCTTTGGGCCCGTCCTGAGTTCCGCGGTATGAGCACGGCGGAGTTCCCCTACCGGGTCCACAGCGGGAACTACTCTCAGAAGTACTTCTCCTTCAACAAGCAGCACGAGGCCGGTCTCTACCAGCAGGTGAGCGGCATCGAGCCCGGCACCCGCCTGCGGTTTACGATGCACGTGCAGACCTGGTCCTGTCAGGCCGAGGGCGAGTGGAATAACTGTCCGACGACCCCGCTCTCCAACAATCCGGCGCCTTTCCACTCCAAGGTGGGGATCGATCCCACGGGGGGCACGAATCCGTGGGCGCCCACCGTCGTCTGGTCGGGAGAGTTCGAGAGCTACGACGTCTGGACTCCCTTCTGGGTGGAGGCGACCGCCGAAGCCGAGACGGTGACCGTCTTCTTCTACTCCCTCGCCGACTGGCCTGATACCTGGCCGCGGCTGAACAACGATGTCTACCTCGACACCGCCAGCCTTGTTGCCGTCGGTGAGGTCGAGCCTACGGCGCCGCCCCCCCCGCCGACCTCCGAGGTGCCGCCCACGCCGGCTGCCACGCCCACACCGCGCCCCGATGGCGCCGTGGTGCACATTGTGCAGTCGGGCGATACGCTCCTGGGCATCGCCTTCCAGTACGGAGTGGATCTGGACGAGCTGCGCCGGCTCAACGCCGGTACCCTGGGATCGAATGACATGCTCTCCATCGGCCAGGAGATCATCATCTCCGGGACGCCCATCGCGCTACCCACCCCTACCCCTGAGGCAGCGGCGGAGGCGACCCCCGAGGGCCAGCCAACGCCGGAGACGCAACCGACGGAGATCTCGACCGCGGGCGGGGAGGCGGAGCCGGAGACGGGGGGTGAGACCGCCCTCTGCGTCCTGGCCTACAACGACCGCAACGGGGATACCGTCTACCAGAGCGATGGGGAGGAGCTCATTCCCAACGCTGTCTTCACTGTTGTGGGAACCGATGGGCCTGCGGGCTCCTACACCACCAATGGGATCAACGAGCCCCACTGCTTCAAGGGGCTGCAGCCCGGCAACTACGTCATCCGGCGCACGGCGCCCGATGGCTATGCGCTCTCGGGTCCTGCAGAGTGGGGTGTGGCCCTGGGTGCGGGGCAGAGTTTGCCCATGTCGTTCGGTTTCGTCCGTGGGGAGGGCGCCGCAGAAGCGGAGACGGAAGCGGAGGGCGAAGAGGCCCCCATCTTCGAGCCTGAGGAGTCCCCTGAGGAAGAGGAGTCCGAGGGCGGGCTGCTGAGGAAAGTCATCCTCGGAAGCGGCATCGCTGCCGTCGTCATTGCCATCGCCGTAGGCGTACTCTTCTTCCTGTCGCGCCGTAACGCCCTCTAGCTTCTTCGATCACCTAGACGAGAGCCCGAGGCCTAGCCTCGGGCTCTTTTTGGTGATCAGCCTTCAAGCGGATGCTCATCTCCGGTGAGGCAGGGGCTACCAGCTCTCGATGTCCTCCTCGTCCCACACCTCGTCCTCGATGAGCAGCTCCTCCTCGTCGTCGAAGTCGTAGACGCCTTCCAGGTCCACGGGCTCGACGCTGACGACCTCAAGTTCGGCGCCACAGACCTGGCAGAAGATGTGATCCCACAGCTCCAGATCGTTCGCGCCAAGGATTCGGGCACTGCACTCAGGGCATCGGGTCATCACGGCACCTCCCCCACTCACAGCTCTGCTTTCACTATAAGCAAAAATGGGGGGCAAGTCAATAGGTGTGTTTCACTTGAGTTAAACCGAGGCGTGAAGCGTGAAACGTGAGGCCCTCACGTTTCAGCCCCGGATAGCTCACAACTAGATTGAAACACACCCAAGTCAATAAGAAGGGCTCGATGAGGTGTTCGTCAACGTTCCGCATTCTTGCGTAGCCTTGACCCCTGCCCCTTCCCGCACAAAATGGGTCATGAAACGCGACTTCAACCATGCGAGTGTAACTGTATACTTGGGGATGGGGCTCTCCCGGATTTCGCAGGGTACAACAGGGCCATGTGCCACGCGTTGCCTGCCACCACGCAGGAAAGGTCTGGTACGCCTCCCCGCAGCAGCCATTTGGGCTAGTTTTAGAGCTTCTCACCCCACCACCCGGCGAAACTTAAAAGACCCAGGATGGTATAATGGCGGGGGAGGGAATGAGGAGGCAAGATGGATCTGACTGCAGAGGAGCGCTCCTGGCTCGCGGGCGAGGCGGGGCCGGCGACGGCGCGCGCCATGGAGATCGTCGTGGCGCTCGCCCGGATCTACGGGGCGGAGCGTCTGCTGCCCGTGGGGAGCGTGCAGATCTCCGGTGTCTCCTACCGCAATCTCGGCGCCGCGGGGCTGGACTTCCTCCAGCGTTGGGCCGGCGAGGGCGCCCGCGTCCGCGTCCCCACGACCCTCAACCCCGCTGCCATGGACCTCGAGGCCTGGTCGGAACAGGGCTTCGACCCCGCCTTCGCCGCCAAGCAGCAGGCAGTGATCGCGGCCTTTGCCCGTATGGGCGTCGGGCAGGGGCAGCCCACGCCCACCTGCACCCCCTACCTCATCGGCAATCTGCCGGAGGTGGGGGAGCACGTGGCGTGGGCCGAGTCCTCCGCCGTCTCCTACGCCAACAGCGTCCTCGGCGCCCGCACCAACCGTGAGGGCGGGCCAGGGGCCATCGCGGCCGCCCTCACGGGGAGGACGGGCGCCTACGGCTTCCACCTCGACGAGCGACGGCGCGCCGACCTGCGGGTGGAGGTGCGGGTCGTGCCGCGCGCCATTTCCGACTACAGCGCCCTGGGCGCCGTGGTGGGGGAGGCGGTCGGAAGGCGGGTGCCCTACTTCGTCGGGCTGCCCCTCGAGCGGGGGGAGCCCCTCTGGCGGGAGAAGCTGAAGGCGCTGGGCGCCGCCCTGGCGGCGACGGGCGCCGTCGCCCTCTACCACGTGGAGGGGGTGACGCCCGAGGCGCGGGCCGGGACCGTGCCGGCGCCGGAGCACGAGCGGCTCGTGGTCTCCGAGCTCGCGCCGGGCTATGCCGGGCTCGAGGGTGGGGGAGAGGAGCTCGATCTCGTCTGGATCGGCTGCCCCCACGCCTCCCTGGAGGAGATCGCACAGGTAGCCGATCTTCTCGAGGGCGGGCGCTGCCGGGTGCCCCTGTGGATGACCTGTGCCCGTCCCGTGCGGGAGGCGGCCGTGGCGCAGGGCCTCGCCGCCCGCATCGAGGCTGCGGGCGGCCGCCTCTACACCGACGCCTGCCTGGCTATCGCGCCCGTGCGGGACCTGGGCTTCGGGAGCGTCGCCACGAGCTCGGCCAAGGGAGCCTTCTACCTGCGAAACCTGGCGGGGGTGGCGACCCACTTCGGCACGCTCGAGCGCTGTGTAGAGGCGGCCCTCGGCGGTCGCTGGACCGAGGAGGGCACATGAGAGAGCCGGATCTCTGCTTCACGGGCCGGGTCATCAAGGCGGGGACCGCCGAGGGCGAGGCCCTGGTCTCCCCCGAGCCCATCGGCTTTCTGGGCGGCGTGGACGGGGAGACGGGCGTCGTCACCGAGAGGGGGCATTCCCTCGAGGGGCAGTGCGTCGCGGGCAAGGTCCTCGTCTTCCCCACGGGCAAGGGGAGCACCGTGGGCTCCTACGTCCTCTACCAGCTGGCCGCGGCGGGCCGGGCGCCGGCGGCCATCGTCAACGCCGAGAGCGAGCCCATCGTCGCCGTGGGGGCCATCATCGCCGGCATCCCCATGGTGGACCGGGTGCCCATCGAGGCCCTGGAGACGGGTGACTTTCTACGCCTGGAGGAAGGGCAGCTGCGGGTGTGGAGAGCGGGGGAAGAAAGATAATTTTCCCCAACGCGCCAGCATAACAAATTGCGGTTGTTGACAGAGCCTACCGGACTGCGTATAATGAAAGTGTACAAGCCTCTCAAAACGGCCCACAAGGCAGGGCGCTCGGGCGCATACTGCGAAGTCAGACGGGGTATCCGTCCTCGGCCCGCTTTTGAGAGGCTAAATTCTGCCTCCTTTTCACCCGCTGGTAGATTCCCCGGAGTCTGGTAAGATAGCGTATTATGGTTTTGATAAGTTCATCGGGAGTACAATGATGCAATTCAACTGGCTCTGGGGCTACTTTATCCCCTTAGGAATCCTACTGCTGGCGTGGGGTGGTCTTCCGCCACGGCGGGCGCGCCGCGTCACGCCCCTGGTCGGGCTGGCGCTGGCCCTCGCCGTCGTCGCTTACTGGGCGGTGGGCTACGCCTTTCACCTGGGAGGTGCGGGTGTGGTTAACCCCGAAGACCCGGCCCTCGCGGGCCTGGACCGCATCTTCGGGCGTGACGTGGGCTGGGGCCTCTTCGGGTTGGCGGGCTTCGGGCTCGCGGGCGACGAGATCACGCCCGCGGCTCTGGCCCTCTTCCTGGCCTACCTGCCCGTTGTGGCGACGGCGGTCCTCCTCGTCGTGCTGGCTCTCGCCGAGGCCCGTCGCTGGCTCGTCGTGCTGGCGGGCGGCCTGGCGGGGGGGCTGGTGGTCCCCGTGGCGGCGAACTGGGCCTGGGGCGGGGGCTGGCTCTCTCACCTGGGCGAGACCCTCGACCTGGGACACGGCTTCGTCGACTTCGGCGGCGCGGGCCTGATGGCCTGGCTCCCGGCGGCCATGGTGACCGGGCTCCTGCTCCTGCTCCCCCGCCGCGTCGTCGAGGAGCCCCCGGCACCGCCCCCCGCCTACTTCCCGCTGCTGGCGAACGCCGGCGCTCTCCTGCTGGGGTTGGGGTGGATGGGGTGGGCGCTCTCCCTGCCCCTGCACACCTTCGGGGCGAACCTCGACCTCTACCGGGCGGCGATCAACGTCTTCCTGGGGATGGCGGGCGCCGTTCTGACCTCGCAGCTCTACGCCTGGCTCGTCACCGGCGAGATCGAGCCGCTGATGGCGGCCCGGGGTCTGGCGGCCGGCTGGGTGGCCGTTCTGGCAGGCGCGCCCTTCCTGCCCCCCTGGGCCGCTCTCGTCGTGGGCCTCGTCGCCGGCATCGCCTTTCCCCTGCTGCTCTACGCCGTGGAGGTAGGGCTGCGTCTGCGGGATGCCGCTGCGAGCGTCGCCCTGGGGCTGACGGGGGGGCTGTGGGGGCTGCTGGCGGTCGCGCTCTTCGCCGACGGTCGCTGGGGACAGGGTTGGAACGGCGTAGGCGTGGCGGCAATCGCCGGGGTGGCGGGGATCGTCGCGGGTGGCGGGATGGGGCAGCTGCTGGCGCAGCTGGCGGGTCTCCTGGCGCTGGGTCTCTGGGGGCTCCTCTGGGGCGCGCTCCTGGGAGGTCTCTGGCGCCTGACGTTGTGGCGACCGAGCCCGCGCCGTGCTGAGGAGCCGGCGGTCGTCGAGGCCACGGAGGAGATCGACGACGAGGGTGAGGTCGAGGAGCTCGAGGGAGAAGAGTCGGAGCTCGTTCCCGTCTCCGAGGCGGGGGCGCCTCCCCTGCCGTTGAGCGTCAACGAGAACGGGGAGTAGGTATGCGCGTCATCGCCGGCAAGGCCAAGGGGCGTCGGCTCTACTCCGTGCCGGGGCCGGGCACCCGTCCCGTCACCGACCGCGCCAAGACGGCTCTCTTCAGCATTCTGGGAACCTACATCATCGATGCCACCTTTCTCGACCTCTTCGCGGGAACGGGGCAGGTGGGCATTGAGGCGCTCAGCCGGGGCGCAAAGAAGGCCGTCTTCGTCGAGCTGGAGGGCATCGCCCTGCGGACGATCCGTAAGAATCTGGAGATCACGGGGCTGGACGAGGGTGGAGAGATCGTGCGGGCTGACGTCTTCCGCTATCTGAGTCGCAACCCCCGCCCCTTCGACTTCGTCTACGTCGCCCCCCCGCAGTACCGGGGGTTGTGGAAGCAGGCCCTGGGGCTGATCGATATGGAGACGGGCTGGTTGGAGGAGGACGGCTGGGTCGTCGTCCAGATCAACCCATTGGAGTACGAGGATCTGGCGCTGGAGAATCTGGAGCTCTTCGATCAGCGCACTTACGGGAGCGTCATGTTCTGCTTCTACCGCCCCCTGCTGGAGGCGGAGGAGGAGACCGGCGAGGCTTGAGGACTTGGAAAAGAGCGCGGGGCTTGTGATCAGGCCCCGCGCTCTTTGGTTGTGAGGAACGCCCTAACGGGTGTCGGACATCTCGGGCACGCGCGTCGCCCGCTCCAGCCAGCCCAGTAAGCGGTTGGCCCCGAAGGTGAGCAGGAAGTAGATGGCCCCCACCAGGGAGAAGACCAGGAGGGGGGCGTAGAGCCGGGCCGAGACCTGCTGGGACCTGCGCATCAGTTCGGGGAGCCCCACGGCGTAGACCAGTGAGGAGTCCTTGACGACGACGGCGGCCTCGTTGGACCAACCGGGGATGGCGTTGCGCAGCGCCTGGGGCAGGATGATGAGGAAGATGGCCTGCCGCTGGCTCAAGCCGAGGGCGCGCGCAGCCTGCATCTGTCCGGGTGGAACGCTCTGGATGGCGCCGCGGAAGATCTCCGCCTGGTAAGCGCTGCTGGCAACGCCCAGGGCCACACAGCCCGCCGAGAAGGGTGGGAGGTCGATCAGGGTGATGTAGCGGGCCAGCATGAAGTAGACGAAGAAGAGGATGACGAGGGTGGGGTAACCCCGCAGGACGACCACGTAGCCGGCCGCGAAACCCTGCAGAAAGCGCCCGCCATAGACCCGGAGCATGGCGATGATCCAGCCGATGACCAGGCCGATGGCGAGGCCGATGACGGTGAGGCCCACGGTGTACTGTACGCCCTCCAGAATGTAGGGCAGGGCCTGACGGAGGTCCTCCAGCATGACTTAGGCTCTACTCCTCGACGAGGTACTCTACGACGAGCTGGTCGATGAAGCCCTCGTCCTGCATCTCCCGGATGACCTCGTCCAGCTGTTCCTTGAGCGCCGTGGCGCCCTCGGGGATGGCGATGGCCATGTGCTCGTCGGCGAAGTTCGTCTCCAGGGCCAGCTGCACGCCGCCCTGATTGAGGAAGGCGGTGGCCGCGAAGAAGTCCATGGCGACGGCGTCGAGGCGCCCGGCCTGGAGGTCGGCGACCGCCTGCTCCGCGCGCTCGTAGCGGGAGATGGTGGCCTCGGTTAGATTCTCGGTGATCCAGTCGTCCTGGATGGTGCCGGTCTGTACGCCGACCCTGAGCCCCTCGAGATCCTCCTTGGCGCCGACAGTGAAGTCGGAGTCGGCGGCGACGAGGACGGCGTCCTTGCCGATGTAGTAGTTGATGGAGAAGTCGATCTGCTCGTCGCGCTCTTCAGTCGCGCTCATGGCGGCGATGGCGGCGTCGATCTTGTTGGTCTGCAGCGAGCCGATGAGGCCGTCAAAGGCGATGTCCTGCCACTCGACCTCCACCCCGAGGCGGTCGGCGACCTCCTCCATGAGCACGACGTCGAAGCCGGCGAAGTTGCCGCTCTCGTCGAT
This sequence comes from Anaerolineae bacterium, assembly GCA_034437215.1. Lineage (GTDB taxonomy): Bacteria > Chloroflexota > Anaerolineae > B4-G1 > SLSP01 > DAOTVC01. The sequence continues at coordinate 20,930 of DAOTVC010000085.1, forward strand.
GTACTCGAAGGGCGGGTAGTCGGCCGAGGTGCCGACGACGATGACGCCCTCGTCCTCGATCTGCTCCCACTCGTTCTTCTCCGTGGAGCCGCAGCCGGCTAACAGGGACAGTACCAGGGACAACATCAGGACTACAACTATGTGCCGTTTCATCTTTTCCTCCTTCTGTGGAAAGAAACGCTGATGTGGTACAACGTCTATCATTATAGGGAAAAGGCAGGGGCAAGTCAACCGCTCGCTTTCGAGAGGAAACTTCGACTTTTGTGTCTGCAGACGGAGTGTTGGAAACCCCATCCCCCCACCCTCTCACCACAGGCAGGAGCTCCCTAGAAAATAGGCTTGGGTTTGTAGTAGGCGATTCATCGCCGTTGCTTTACGGCACTGAAGTGCCTACTACGAACCATTTTCGTTCTTGGATGGTGTTCGCAAGCACCGGTTTCTCCCTAGACATCTGTTGTAGTAGGTGGGGAAGGGGGTTTCTAACTGGTTAATTTTGCGCGCGCTGATGAAGTTTGAACATTTAGTCGGGTAATAGAGGTTGACACGGTGTGACGGGACTGAAGTCCCTCCCTGGGGCGCGCTGCGCGCGCCGGGCGTCGGCCTACGCCGACGCAGAGAGCGAGTTGGCGCCCGCGTAGGCGGGCGCTCGGTCGCAGGCGGGCCGCGAGGCCCGCGGAAGGCCCCAGTAGCGTACTTCCCCGTGGGCTGTTGGCCCCCTGGGATATGGGAGTGCGCGTGTCACCGAGGTGGCGGCCGCTTGGCAGGGGCGGGAAAATATGGGAGAATGACAGCGATGACCAACGCAGAGCATCACGAACGACCGACCGTCGAGACCGAAACCGGCTTCTGGGAGCAGGGTCTGCTCCACGTCGCCGGTGTGGACGAAGCCGGACGGGGGGCGTGGGCGGGGCCCGTCTACGCCGCCGCCGTCATCCTGCCCCGGGAAGACGGCCTGTTGGCGACCCTGGAAGGGGTCCGCGACTCCAAGCTGCTCCGCTTCGAGCAGCGGGAGGCGCAGTTCGCGCTCATCACGGAGGTGGCGCTCTCCATCGGGGTGGGGCGGGCCACCGCCGCGGAGATCGACAGCGTCGGCATCGTTCCGGCTACCCGCCTGGCGATGGCGCGGGCCATCGCTGCTCTCAACCCGGTCTCCCAGGCCCTCGTCATCGACGCCCTCTCCCTGCCCGAGATCACCCTGCCGCAGATCTACTTCCCCTACGCCGACGCTCGCTGCCTCTCCGTGGCGGCAGCGGGCATCGTCGCCAAGGTGAGCCGCGACCGCTGGATGATGGAGGAGGCCGACGTGCAGTTCGAAGGCTACGGCTTCGTCCGCAACAAGGGCTACGGCACGCCTGAACACCGGGAGGCACTGGCGCATCTGGGGGTCTGCTCCATCCACCGCCGCACCTTTCAACCCATCGCTGCGCGCCTTGCCGGGGAGCTGCCCCTGCTCTCCTCCCGGCCCGCCGATGAGCCGTGATCGTCATCATCAACGGCCCCTGCGGCGTCGGTAAGACCACCGTCGCCTGGGAGCTCAACGCCCGCTTCCACCGCGCGGTGATGCTGGACGGGGACTACATCGGCGCCGTGCACCCCTTCGCGATCTACGACGAGGCGCGCGTCGACTACCTCTACCGCACCCTCCGCCACCTCGTCGCCTTCCACGTGGAGGAGGGGGGCTACGAGCACTTTATCATCAACTACGTCTTCGAGAGCCCCGAATCCCTGGCGCAGCTGCAAACTCTCCTGGCGGATCTCGCCGGCCCCGTCGTTGCCTTCCGCCTGCGGGCCTCCGACGAGGCGTTGGAGCGGCGTATCCGCGCCCGGGAGGAGCGGCCCGACTGGTACCTCCGCCGCTACAGAGAATTGGTCGCCATCCAGGAGCGGGCGGCCCGACGGGGTGAGATGGGTATCCTCATCGATACGACGGGGCTGACGGCGGCGGAGGTGGTCGACCGGATCTGGGCGCGGCTCCAGGGATGGGCAGGCGCCGCGTGAGAATCGCGATGGTCGGCCCCTTCGGACTGCGCCCCCGCGGCACGATGAGTGTGCGAGCGCTGCCCCTGGCCCGCGCTCTCGTGGAGCGGGGGCACGCGGTCGCGCTCTTGCTCCCGCCCTGGCAGAACCCCGAGGACGCGGGGCGCACCTGGGAGGAGGGGGGGCTGCGGGTGGAGAACCTCTCCCTGCCCAAGGGGGTGCCCGGCTGGTTCCACCTCCGCCTGACGCAGGCTCTGGTGCAGCGGGCGCTGGCCTTCCGCCCCGACGTCGTCCACGCCTTCAAACCCAAGGCCTACGCAGGCCTGACCCACCGGCTCCTCACCTGGCGCTCCCGCCGCCCGCCCGTCGTGGTCGACAGCGACGATTGGGAGGGGCCCGGGGGCTGGAATGACCTGAATCCTTACTCCGCCCTCCTCAAGGGCTTCTTTGCCCGGCAGGAGCGCTGGGGGCTGCGCCGCGGGGAGGCCCTCACCGTCGCCTCGCGGGCGCTGGAGAGCCTGGCGTGGGCCCAGGGGGGGGCTGCGGAGCGCGTCTTCTACCTCCCTAACGGCTTTGCCTGGCCCCACCCGCCGGTGGAGCCCCGACCTCATCCCCGCCCCACGCTGCTCCTCTACACCCGCTTCTTCGAGTTCGATCTGGAGCGGCTGTGGCGGGTAGTCGCGGCGGTGCGCCGTGCCCGTCCTGCCGTGCGGCTCTACGTCGTCGGTAAGGGGCTCTTCGGGGAGGAGGAGCGGCTTCTGAGGCAGGCGCGGGAGGCGGGCTGGCGGGTCGCCTCCGGGGGAGACGCGGAGGCCGACCTCTGCTACGCGGGCTACGTGCCCCTCGAGGAGCAGCCCCGGCACTTCGCGGGCTGCGATCTGGCGCTCTACCCCTTCGACGACACCCTGATCAATCGTACGAAGTGCCCCGTGAAGCTGCTGGACCTCCTCGCGGCGGGGATGCCCGTGGTCGCCGAGGGTGTGGGGCAGATCGGGGAGGTGATCCGGCCGGGGGGGACGGGGCTCCTGGTGCCGTCCGGCGACGAAGGATCTTTCGTGGCGGCGCTGCTGCAGCTCCTCGACGGGCCGGAGCGCCGGCGGGACGTGGGGCAGGCGGCGGCGGCCGACGTACGGGCGCGCTTTTCGTGGACCCGGCTGGTGGAGATCGCCGAGGGGGCCTACGCCTACGCCCGCTCCGCTCCCACCGGTGATTCGTCCCCATCCTGAAACACACCCGGATTCCGGGTTGAGGGCGAAGTGTGCTATACTAAGAAAGCGTTGCGAAACCGTGCCACTTGCACGCACACTGGGGGAGGTTGATGGATCTACGGACATTCCTGGCTCAACTGGAAGTTGACGGCGAGCTGCACCACGTCACTGCGCCGACCTCGCCCCATCTCGAGGTGGCGCGGGCGATCGCCTCCCGGGACGGCGAGCCCCTGCTCTTCGAGTCGCTCCTTGGCTATCCCGGCTGGCGCCTGGTCTCCGGCTACGTGGCGCAGCGGGCCCACTTTGCCCGTGCCCTGGGCTGTGAGATCTCCGCACTGGTAGGGCGGATGACGGAGGCTCTGGAGAGCCCCCGGGAGGCGCCCCTGGTGCAGGAGGCGCCCTGTCAGGAGGTGGTGGAGGCGGACGTCGATCTCACCCGGCTGCCCATCCCGCGCTACCACGCGCTGGACGGCGGCCCTTACGTGACGGCGGGCGTCGTGGTCACCCAGGATCCCCAACTGGGGCGGAACCTGGCCTTTCACCGGATGATGCTGCGGGACGAGCGCCACTTCACGGTCCGTGTCGTGGAGCGGCGGGGGACGGACAGCGCCTGGCGCGGGGCCCCGGAGGGGCTGCCTATTGCCGTCTGCATCGGACTGCCCCCGCACCTGCTGCTGGCGGCGGCGATGTCACCGGCGCCGGGGGTGGACGAGAGCGCCGTCGGTCAGGCGTTGGCGCCGACGCCCCTGGTGCAGGCTCGAACGGCGCCCCTGCAGATCCCGTCGGAGGCGGAGCTGGTGCTGGAGGGAGTGCTTACCCACGAGTTGGGTACGGAGGGGCCTTTCCCCGATCTGACGGGGACGATGGACGTCGTGCGGCGCCAGCCCGTCTTCCGCGTGGAGGCTGTCACCCACCGTCGCGATCCTGTCTTTCACGCCCTCCTGCCCGCCGGGCTGGAGCACAGGAATCTCATGGGGATGCCCCGGGAGCCGACCATCTACGCGGAGGTGAACCGCGTCACCCGCTGCACGGGGGTCTACATCACCCCCGGAGGCTGCTCCTGGCTGCACGCCGTCGTACAGATCGAGCCCCAGGGGCCGGAGGACGCCCGCAAGGCCCTGGCGGCAGCCTTCCGCGGGCACGGATCGTTGAAGCGGGTGACCGTCGTCGACCGCGACGTGGACGTCTACGATCCCCTGGACGTCGAGTGGGCCGTCGCGACGCGGGTGCAGGCCCGCCGGGATCTCTACATCTTTCCCGACGAGCCCAGCTCCAGCCTCGATCCCTCGGCGCGCCAGGTACCCGGTGAGAAGGCCCGCAGCGACAAGGTGGGGGTGGACGCGACAATTCCCTGGGGTGAGCCCCGCGAGGGCTACCTGCGGGTGATCTATGATTCAGTTTAGGGTCAGTCAGTAAAGGAGGTCGTCAGTGAACACGTTCAATCGCATTGTCACCATCATCGGCACCATCATCCTGGTGGTCGTCTGTGCTTTTCTCTTCCTGATTCCTCATCGGTTCCTGATCGGTGTGGGCACCTGGATGGTGGTTCTGGGCGAGCAGCTGCTGCAGGTCGTGCCCTGGGTACGTCTGGCGGTGGGTATCGTGCTCACCCTGCTCGTCGTTCTCGCCGGGTTCTTTTTCATCTACCTGGAGGTGCGTAAGCGACGGCCCAAGTACATCCAGGTCAAGGAGCTGAGCGGGGGGATGGCGACCCTGAGCATCGACAGCATCATCCAGCAGTTGGAGTACCGTATCGATCCCCTGGCAAAGGTCATCCGGGTCGACCCCCGGGTCAAGGCCAAGGGGCAGCAGGTTGCAGCGACCGTCGACGTCACCGTGACGCCGGGCACCAACGTTCCGCGGATGGCGGCGCAGCTCGTGGACATCGTGCGGGAGGTGCTGGCGGAAGATCTGGGGCTGGAGGTGGCGGGCAATCCCGAGGTTCGTATCACGGTAGCCCCGCCCCCCGAGGGGAAGCGCGGCGCATCCGCGCCGGTCCCGCAGCGTCAGCCCCAGCCGCCCCGTCCCCGCCAGGCGCCACCTGCGGCGTCTCCACGGGCGCCGCGGGAGACCCCCGACGGGGCCGGGCCTGAGCCCGAAGAGGGACCCGAATCTTGAGCGAAGCTCCTGAGACCCTCTCACCGGTCGCCCTCCTGGAGGCCCTGCTCTTCGTAGCGCAGGGACCGGTGAGGGAGGAAGAGCTCTTCAGCGGCGCCGGGCTCTCCGAGGAGGAAGGTCGGGGGGCGCTGGAGGCGCTGGAGGCGCGCCTGGCGGAGGGCGGACTGTGCTTGCAGCGCCTGGGCCGGCGCCTTCAGCTGGTGAGCGCTCCGGCGGCCGCGCCCCAGATCGAGCACTTCCTGGGTCTGGAGACGGAGCTGCGCCTCTCCCAGGCCGCACTGGAGGCGCTCTCCATCGTCGCCTACGCTCAGCCCGTCACCCGCCCGCAGGTCGAGGCCATCCGTGGTGTGGGCTCCGACAGCGTTCTGCGGACCCTGCTCTCCGCCGGGCTGATCGAGGAGGTAGGGCGGGCCGACACGGTGGGACGCCCCATTCTCTACGCGACCACCTTCGAATTCCTGCAGCAGTTCGGTCTGGAGAGCGTCGAGGATCTGCCGCCCCTGGAGCGGGAGGGCGGAGAGGCGGAGAGCGCTGCACAGGAGGAATCCTCCACCTCTGCGGAGGGGTAGGCGAGTTTCTCTACACGGAAAAAGATGCGTAAACTACGGCGTTGGCTCCTGCTCCTGCTCCTCGTGGCACTGGCCTTCGGTGGGCGGTCGGCACTGGCCCAGGCGCCCTCTGTGGTGGACGTCTACTACGTCGGCCCTCAGGATGACATCCTTGAGTCCATCTTGAGGGCCGAGCCTTACCTCCGGCTCGTCGATCACCCCGAGCTGGCCGATCTCTACGTCCTCAACAACGCGGGGATGGAGCGCGCGACGCTGCAGACCATCGGGCGCGAAGTGCTGCGGGAGGAGGTGGGGCTGGTCGTCTTTGCGGGCCCCTTCCTGCCCCAGAACACGAGCGAGATCCGGGCGCTTCTGGGTGTGGGGACCTTCGAGATGGCGCTGCGGGAGGACGCACCACCCCGGCTTGTTCGTGAAGGGGAGGGTGATCCCCTGCAGCGCTTCATCACCTGGTCCTCGGCGCCCCCTATCGAGGCCCGCACCGTCATCACCAATCCTAATCTCTTCCTGCCCATCGTGACTACGGTGCAGGGCGAGGCTCTCGTGCAGCGCGTAAGAGGGCGAGAGGGCGTTCAGGTCTTCATCGTAGGGGGGTGGCTCTCGCACGCGAGCAACAGCGAATGGCCCATCTGGCCCTACTTCGACTACTTCATCTACCGCACGCTCGCCGAAGCGGGGGACGCAGCACGCGTGCTCTCCTTTGCCGAATATCCGCAGTCACCCGTCCCCCATAGCGCTGTACGCCTCACCCTGCTCAGCGGCGGGAGCGCCGTCTTCGTGCTGACGCTCTTCCTGCTCTTCATGGTGCGGCGGGCTCTCTTCCTGCGCCCTTACTTCTTTGCCGTGGAGCCTCTCCCCCCATCAGATGACGCGGGAGAGGTGGCCCAGGGATGGCAGCGTGCGGGCTTCCAGCGCCCCCTCGCCGGTCTGCTCTTCCTGTTGGGCGGGCTGGTGCTCCTCCTGGTGCCGCTGTTGGTCTACAACAGCTATCTCCTCCCGGAGTTCCTCGTCCCCTGGTCACAGGTACTGGAATTCTGGGGGCAGGCGCGGAGCTGGCTCTCCATCCTCTGGCTGCTCTTCGATGCCGCCATCGGTGTCGCGACGGTGCGCTACTTTGCGGTTCTGCGCCGCCAGAATCCCCGTGAGGGTCTGCGCTACTTCCAATTCTACGTCTGGTGGCAGCTTCTCTCGGGAGCCCTGCAACTCTCGGCTGTCGCCGTGCTCTCGGCGCTGCTGGTTCCCCGGACGGGGCTGGCCCACCTGAGTTTCTACCTCGTGGCCCACGCGCTCATCCAGTTCCCGGGCTTCCTGCACGTCTTCCAACTCTTCTTCCGCTCCCTCCAGCGGCTCGACTATGAGCAGGGGATCACGCTGGTTCTGCTCGGCGGACCGCTCCTCTTCCAGACGCTCTTCGTCCTGCTGCTGCGGCGCTGGAGCGGTGCCTCGCCCCTCATCGGTGAGAGCCTGGGAGCCGTCTTCGGACTGGGGCTGGGGCTCTACGCCGCCGAATGGTTGGCCTTCGCGGTCGGCCTGGTGCTTCTCCACCGGCTGGGCTACTCCCTGCGCGGGCTGCTGCTGCCGACCTTCGATACACGGCAGGCGGGGCGGGCTCTCGGCTTCGGCGCCCGGCTGCTTTTCGGCTCCCTGGCCGTGCCTCTCGGCTACTTCGCGGAGAGCTATCTCCTGAGGACGCCCCTCGTCGGCTACCCAGTGCTCTCGGGCGGATGGGGGATGTCACTGCTGATGCTGCCCTACGACGTTCTCGTGATCGGGCTCTACGATGCGTTGATGCCGGCTCTGGCTACCGCGCATGTCTTCGGATACCGGACGTTGACCCGCTACTACGCCAGTCGGGGCTTTCACTACGGTCTCTGGCTGAGTCTCTTTCTCCTGGCCCTCCTGACCGGAGTGGGGGACTACCTCGTCAGGGGGCTGGCGAGCGGGAGCGCCGCGGAACTCCTGCCGCTCGTCGCTCCCCTGGCGATCTGGGGAGCCACGCGCTGGTTGGTGTGGGCCACGAGCAGCGTGCTGGTAGGGCTGGGGCGCCCCGCCATGCGCTCCTGGATGCTGATCGGAGAGCAGGTGGTGCGCCTGGCCTTGATCGTCGGCCTCGTCCCCCGCCTGGGGGATTGGAGCCTCTTCATCGCCTACGGCCTCGCGTCCCTTCTGGCGGGCGTGTGGGGGTGGTATCGGGTCGGGCGCTACGGGGTGAGCCTGCACTTCTCGGTGTGGCAGACGGTTGTGGCGCCTGCCGGCGCGGCGTTGATTCTCTACAACGTTCTCCGCATGGTGGCGGATCTCCTCTGGCGGCCGGATCTGGGAGGGACGCTGCTCTTCGCTCTGGTGGTGCTGCTCTTGGCCATCCCGCTCTACGCCTTTCTCACGGCCCTCTTCGGGGGCTGGGACGACGCGGGGGTGGAGGAGCTGACGCACGCCACCTCGCTGAGCGGACTCGGTCGACCCCTGGGGCTGCTGCTGCTTCTGGGAATCAGGTACGGTGCTCTGCTCTCACCCCTCCACGGTCAATTCTCGCTCACCCTCTACCCCTGGGCCGAGGAGGAGGCACAGGCGCTGAGCCTGCGCCGTACGAGACCTTGACCCGGGGTCAGTCGAAGTGCATCTCCAGCCCGGCCGGCGTGAAGCGGTAGGTCGCGTAGACGAGGGGGCCGGGTTCGAGGATGCGCGGCAAGAGCTCGGGTAGATCCTCGACGAGGGGGTAGGCGCTCAGGGCCTCGATGGGCACCCACTCGGGCTCTCCCTCCTCGGAGGCGCGGAGCCCACCGGTGGGGCAGGTGCCCACGAAGACGAAGAGCAGCACACCGGGGGGGTGGGGGAGGGTCACGTGGACGAGGGCGCGCAGGTGCAGCGCCTCGATCTGCAGCCCCGACTCCTCCTCGACCTCGCGCCGGGCGGCCTGCCGGGGGGTCTCCCCCGGCTCGATGTGCCCGCCGAGACCGTTGTATTTCTCCGCCCAGAGCCGCTTGTGAGGTGCGCCCTTCAACAGGAGCAGGGCGTTTCCACGTCTGAGGAAGACGAGGGTGCGGGGGATGGCGGTGTAGGGAGTGCGATCGTCGCGTTGCTCCTCAGGCTGCATAGGTGTTCCCTCCGTAGACGAGCATGAGGCTGTGGACGGCCTCGAAGGTCAGCCAGCGGCTCGGTTGCCCCACCCGCTCGAACTGGAAGGTGCCGGGTGCGGCCTGGATCTTCAGCCAGCGTCCTTCCTCCGTCTGCATCTCCCTCATCCGGCGCAGCAGATCCTGGAAGCGGGGGTGGATAGAGCCGGTGGTGGAGGCGAGGAGGTGGCAGAGCTCCAGGAGGTCGCTGTCGTGATAGCGGGGATAGCGCAGCTGCAGCCAGTCGGCCTCCCGCCCCCCAAAGTCGAAGTCGTAGTTGAGCACGTTCCGGGTCAGCAGGGCGATGGCGCTCTCGTCCTCCTCCGTGCGCTCCTCGCGGGGAATGCTGAGGAGCCCGTGGAGGGCCTTGATGAGGTCGGCGACGGAGGCACTTCCCGGTTGGTTGTGGTCGAGATACTCGGGATGATGTAGGACGGTGTGGACCAGGGCGCGCTTGCCCCCATCGGTGCGCGGGTCGTCTCCCAACCCGAAGTGCCAGAGGACGCGCAGCGCCATGCCGGTGTAGCAGATCCAGGAGACCGGTCCCCCGTCGGGGGGAGCGAAGCGCCCGTCCTCCAGCCGTCCTCTCTGCAGGAGATTCTCACAGGCGAGGGTGGCCAGCCGAAAGGCGGGCACCCCCAGTTGGGTAAGGATGTAGAGGCTACCGAAGGTACCCATCACGCCGCCGTAGTAGGGGTTCGTCGCCCGTCCCCAGAGATGGATCCAGTCCGCCTGCTCAATGAGGGACTTGACGGGGGACCAGTCGAGGATCCTCTGTTCCTCCTGGGCCAGCGCTTCAGGAGAGCGGTTGAAGATGTGCTCCAGGGTCAGCAGACGCGCGGAGGGGTTCACCGGATCGATGAGCCACGGCACCGGATCACGGTTGAGGAGGTCGAGCCAGCGCATCTACCGCCTGCTGGAAGCTAGAGCTTGTAGCCGATGGTGCGGAGGAGACTCTTGCGCCAGGCGATGCCCTCGTCGCCCTCGACGCCCTGGGTCTGTACACCGTCGATGACCCCCAGAACGCCGCGCCCCTGCTCCGTCTCGGCGACGATCACCTGCAGGGGGTTGGCGGTGGCGCAGAAGATGCGGGCGACCTCGGGCACGGCCTTGACGGCGTTGAGGACGTTGACGGGGTAGAAGCCCTCTCCGAGGAAGATGACGAAGACGTGTCCGGCGCTCAGGGCGAGGGCGTTCTGCCGCGCCAGGTCGGTGAGCGCCTCATCGGTACCGGACCAGCGTACGAGGGCGTCCCCCGAGGCCTCGCAGAAGGCCAGGCCGAACTTGATGCCGGGCACGGAGGTGACGAGGGCCTCGTGCAGATCCTCGACCGTCTTGATGAAGTGGGACTGTCCGAGGATGCAGTTGACGATTTCGGGCTTTTCAACGGTCACGACTTCCATCTTGATCTCCATGGTTGCTCCCTAGAAAATAAGTAGGTTTGTAGTAGGCGCTTCAGCGCCGTACATTCACGGCGATAAATCGCCTACTACGAACCCCGTTTTCGTCCTACGGTGGTGTCCCGCAGGAACATGTCGACTCCTCAAAAAAATTCAAAGTTGCGGGTTACAAGTTGAAAGCTAAAGGTCAGCTTTGTGCCTAACATGCACTGACGTGCAAAGCACCGCTCTCTTTCTCGTGCAGGGGCTTATTCACAGGCTGCTGTCGAGAATAGGAATGTCGGCCTTCTCCAGAGTGTCCTGCAGGTCCTCGAGGGCGGCCTGCACGGCTTCGCGGGCCTGCTCCTCCTCCGGAGCGCTGGTGGCAGCGATGATGCGCAGGCCGTGTTGTTTGGCGTGGGGGAAGGGGCGTGCCAGGGACTTGAGGTAGACTGCGGGGTGGCGGGGGCGGACGTCGCGAAGGAGGGCCGCCGCCTCGGCCTCATCGGAACACTCGATGATGATCTCCGCCTCCACGTGATGGGCCGTGCCGAAGCGCTCGCGCAGCTCGGGCTCGATGCTCTCCTCGTAGATGGCTTCCAGCTCGGCAGGCACGCCGGGGAGGGAGTAGATGAGGGTCTCTCCTGCCTCGAGACGGACGCCGGGAGCCGTGCCGGTGGGGTTGAGCAGAGGGGTAGCACCGGTGGGCAGAGTCGCCATCTTCTTGCGTGCGGGCTCGGGGCCCCGGCGCGCGACCTGGCCCGCAGCCAAGAGGGCGTCGTACTGCTCTTCGACGAGGGCGCGAGCGTCGGGGCTCTCCACGAGGGGACGATCGAGGGCCCGGGCGATGGCTTGCAGGGTGCTGTCGTCCTCCGTGGGTCCCAGTCCACCGCTGATGAGGAGGACGGCCGGGTCGCGTTGCAGGAGGTTCCTGATCCTGTCGGCCACGCGGTCAGGTTCATCCCGTACGATCAGCGCTTCCTCCACCCGAAAGCCGAGGCGCGTGAGGCGCCGGATGAGCGTGAAGAGATTGGTGTCCCGCACCTCGCCGTTGAGGAGTTCGTCACCGACGGCCAGCAGCAGGGCTGTGGGCCCGGAGTTCATGGGGACGCTTCGAGGGCTCGCTGGATTCGCTCGAGGAGTTCTTGGCGCGTGAAGGGCTTGACGAGGTAGTCGTCCACGCCCAGAATGCGCCCCAGCTCGCGCTCCATCCGATTGGAGCGCGCCGTGATGACGATCACGGGGATCTCTTGGAGGTCAGGATCCTTGCGCATCTGTTCGTAGACCTCCCAACCGTCCATGTCAGGCATCATGAGGTCCAGGAGGACCAGGTCAGGGGGTCGGGTATGGATCAGCTGGAGACCACTGGCACCGCTGTTGACCTCGGTGACCTTGAACGCGTAGGGCTCCAGCATCACGCGCACAAGTCTGCTTAGATCTGGATCGTCGTCGATACAGATGATGTGTACGGTCTCGTTTTCTGGCATAAAGGCCTCGACGCCTCTTTCTGTCGTTATCCGGTAACCAAGAACGCGGGAGACCGCGCGGGGAGCCGCGCTGCCACGTCGTCAGGGCGTGAAACGATGCAGAAGACCCGTGCACCCGACGTTATGGCAGCCTTCACTCCTCGAGCGCGAGGACCTTGTTGATGCTTGCCAGCAGCTCCTGAGGTCCGAAGGGCTTGGTCACGTAGTCATCGACCTTGGCGATGTGCAGGCCGAGTACCTTGTCGATGCTCTGGGCCTTGGCCGTGACGACGATAACCGGAATCTCACGGAGCTCGGGGTCCGCCTTCATCTGCTGGTAGACCTCCCAACCGTCGATATCCGGCATCATGAGGTCCAAGAGCACGAGATCGGGCTTGATACGACGCACGGTCTCCAGGCCTTCCCGTCCCCCTACCGCGCCCACGAGTTCGAACTCCTCCCGCCCGAGTATCAGGCGGATCAGATCGATCATCTCGGGTTCGTCTTCGATGCAGACTACGGTGCGTTTTTCATCTTCCGTCATCGTACCTCCCATGTACCTGCTCTTATCAGTGTAGCACAAGCCCTGATGATGTCAATGAGTTATTGAGTGCCACGCCGGGCCTTGCTTAGGGAGTCTGCAACCGCAGAAAGCGGCCTTCCTTCCCCGCAGCACCTGCTCCCCCAGGTTCTCGACAACGTGCTCGGTGCTGCCGCGCCTGACTCTTGCTGGAGGCGGGTGCGGGGCTCCGTACTCCACCCCGCGCATCAAGGTTGCGAGCTCTTCGTCGCTGGTGAGAGCCATCTTGACTCCCCTACGCATACAAGCTGAAGACAAATTATACTCAGAACCTCGGGGAAAGTCCAACGCGAGCTCGGTAGCGTATCTTCATCTTGGGAGTGCCATCCACGAGTTGCACTGGCGCTTCGAGAGGAGCTGGAGAATCTCGCGCGAGGAGATTGTCTCCCGACCTATTTATGTTATAATAAGCAGTGCGGGCGTCGCGTAATGGTAACGCCTTGGCCTTCCAAGCCAATGATACGGGTTCGATTCCCGTCGCCCGCTCACGTTAGGGCCCATAGCTCAATGGTCAGAGCTGCCGGCTCATAACCGGTCGGTTCCAGGTTCGAATCCTGGTGGGCCCACTCAATAGCAGAGATCACTCTCAAGCCCAACTAACGTAGACTCTATTCAACGGCCCGAGATGACGGGCCGTTTATCACGTATGGCAAAGGTGGCAGCGCTTTATGGTCGAGATGGAAGAGAACAGGAGCATTCTGGGACGGTTGGACGCGCTGGAGGAGCGCTTCGAGGAGCTCACGCGTCTCATGTCCGATCCCGAGATCGCCGTGGACTACGAGAAGGTCGCCGAGTATGCCAAGGAGCGCGCCGACCTCGAGGCGACGGTGCGCACCTACCGCCGCTACCGGGAGATCCTCGACGAGCTGGAGGCGACTCGGGAGATGCTCGATGAGGAGAGCGACGTCGAGTTGCGTGAGATGGCTCGCGACGAGGTGGAGCGCCTGCAGGCCGAGAAGGAGCGCCTGGAGAGCCACCTGGAGCGGCTCCTGGTCCCCAAGGATCCCCGCGACCGGAAGAACGTGATCGTCGAGCTGCGCGCCGGTGCGGGGGGGGACGAGGCGACTCTCTTCGCCGCCGAGCTCTTCCGCATGTATACCCGCTATGCCGAGCGGCAGGGGGGCTGGAAGACGGAGATCATCAGCGAGAACCGCACGGGCATCGGGGGCTTCAAAGAGGTCATCTTCGAGGTGCGAGGGCAGGGAGCCTTCTCGCACCTGAAGTTCGAGAGCGGCGTGCACCGCGTTCAGCGGGTGCCCTCGACGGAGTCGAGCGGGCGCATCCACACCTCGACGGCCACCGTAGCCGTCCTCCCCGAGGCCGACGAGGTGGAGGTGAGCGTGGATCCCAAGGATCTGGAGATTACGACCTACGGCTCTTCGGGACCCGGCGGGCAGCATATGCAGAAGAACGACACCGCCGTTCGCATGGTCTACAAGCCGACGGGCATGGTGGTGACCTGCGAGAGCGAGCGCTCCCTGACCCAGAACAAGTTGCGGGCCCTGGCCGTGCTGCGCGCGCGCCTCTACGAGATCGAGATCCGCAAGCAGGAGGAGGCCATCGAGTCGGCCCGGCGCTCGCAGGTGGGGACCGGCGAACGCAGCGAGAAGATTCGCACCTACAACTTTCCCCAGAACCGGGTGACCGATCACCGGGTGGGGGTGACGAGCTACAACCTTCCCTCGGTCATGGATGGAGAGCTGGATGAGTTCATCGACGCCCTGGCCGCCGAGGAGCAGGCGCGCAGGCTTGAGGCGCTGGTCTAGAGGACACTGCGGAGCGGATTCCGTTACAACGTGCACTTGCAGACTCCCCGTCACCGCTGACGGGGAGTCTCTTTTTGGGGGGTGAATCAGCGGATCTCGAAGGCCTCGATGGCGAGCGCGCCCTCCAGAACGGTCAGCTCGAGGGTGTGCTGTCCGTTCAACGGGTGCCGGGCCAGGAGGGTCGGCGAGGCACCGACCCGGATCTCCTCTGCTTCACCACCGTCGCGCACCAACCGCACCACACTCTCCTCCGGGGTCGCGTGGAGCCGGAGCTGCCGGCCCTCCCAGGTCAGCCGGAGGCGATCGCCCGCTTCCCCGCGCAGGGCGACGGCGTAGGGATCCTCACCGTTCTGACGTTGCCAGCCCCCTGTGTAGGTGACCTGCCAGGCGTGGGGGGCGTGGTACCCTGCGTGGAGGGTGGGCTCCAGCGTCGTCAAGTACTCCTGAAGGGCGTGGTAGACGGGCAGGGGCGTGAAGTCGGGCTCGACGAGCCGGAAGTAGTACATGGGCTGCTCCTGCTCCCGGGCGTCGGCGCGCTTGAAGAACCAGACGTTGACCACCCCCACCCAGGGCCAGTCCCGCTGGACCCTCTCGAAGGCCTGGACGGCGTAGCGGCCCTGCTGCTCTTCGGTGACCCGCCCGAAGGTGGTCGGGAGCCCCTCGGGGAGGGCGTTGCTGTTCATCTCGGTGAGCCAGATGGGCTTATGGGCGTCGCCGTTGGCGACCATCACGTCGCGCACCCAGAGGGGGCGGGAGAAGTTGATGAGGTGGGGGCGCAGGCGGCGATCCGTCGGGCCGGAGAAGAGCATGTAGTCGTTGACCGCCATCACGTCGAAGCAGTCCCCGGCGCCGGCGTCGTACATCCGCTGGAGGAAGAGGGTGTCCATGAGGTTGTTGCCGCCGTCGGGGCGCAAGGTCCCGAGCTCCGCCGTGGGCGCCAGGGCACCGCTGATGACGACGGCGTGGGGGTCGACGCGCTTGACCCGCTCGTAGGCCAGGCAGAGAAGGCGGGTGTAAGCCTCGGGGTCCACGGGCCGGTTGCCCCACTCCGGGTAGATGTTGGGCTCGTTCCACAACTGGTAGAAGCGGATGCGGCCCTCGTACCGGGTTGCCACCGCCTCGACGAAGTCGGCGTAGTCCTCGAAATCGTCGGGTGGGGCGTAGGTCCCCTGCTCGTTGCCCGCGGCCCGTGACCAGGAGGGGGGATTGCTCAGCCGGGCGATGATCTCGAGGTCGTACTCCTCAGCAAGGTCGACGATCTGATCGTACTTCTCCCAGGCGGAGCGCTGGGGCTCGTGACGCCGGTCCTCGAAGTCTCCCTTGCCGTGGATCTCGATGTCCTCCCAGGGAAACTCCTGGCGGATCCACCGGAAGCCGGCGTCGGCGATCATCTGCAGGGAGCGCTCCCGCTTCTCCGGCTCCACCTCCTGCTCGAGGAAGGTGTTGATGCCGAAAGGAGGCAGGTCGGTGTGGGCGATGGGCACCTCTTCGGCGAGCTGTGGCAGGGGACGGGTCCAGCGAAAGGCCCATTGCACCAGACCACGCAGCTGGGGCAGGAGCTCCTC
Source organism: Anaerolineae bacterium (assembly GCA_034437215.1). Classification (GTDB taxonomy): domain Bacteria; phylum Chloroflexota; class Anaerolineae; order B4-G1; family SLSP01; genus DAOTVC01. Next base: position 36,668 of record DAOTVC010000085.1, read on the forward strand.
CTCCCCGGTTACCCGGTAGAGCCACTCGCGAGGTCCGGGCAACGCACTCACCGCGCCCAGGGGCGCGGTGATGAGCAGCAGAATGACGGTGGTCGTGCAGAGACGGCGGAACACGAAGGGGGTTACCTCTCTAGCTCTCCCAACTCCTTCACCAACATCAACTCCACGGAGAGGGGGCGCCCGTCGCGCTCCACGAAGCCGCGAACGTCGTTGAGCATCTTGTGGTAGCGCTCCAACAACTTCTCGTCGCTCTCCTTGAAGCCGCTGATGGTGCGGCGGGCACAGGTGCAGCAGCCGAGAGAGGCGCGATAGCTGTCCAGGTCGCAGGTAAGGCAGCTTCCCAGTTTGATCAGCAGGAGCCCGAAGGCGAGCACCTCCTCATGATTGTGGGGCAGGCTCTCAACGCGATCGACGAGGATTTGCCACTTGGTGCCTCGTAACTCACGAAGCTGGGGGATACAGCGCGGTGGGAAGAGAATCTCACTATCAGGATACATAGAATCTGTACTATCTCCATACAGGGTAAAGGCCCGGTCAACGACCGCGACCGGGACGTTATCGAGCTCGCTATAACGGTACCATGATAACATAACCGAGGGCCTTTTTCAAGGGTTCGTACGGAAGTCACCCCGTTATCTCCTCGCAAATAGTCAGAGTTTTCTTGCTCCCCCACCTTAATTGATCTATACTATAGAGGATTTCGGTTCAGGAGGGCCCATGGAGTCGGCTGCTGAGAGCGTTCCCCTTTCCATTCGTGATCTGACCTTCCGGTATCGCATCCGCGAAGAGCCTGCCATTCGCAATCTCGCCTTCGATCTGCGCGCCGGCGAGCTCCTCCTCATCGCCGGAGCCAGCGGCTGCGGCAAGACCACGCTGATGCGCTCTGTCAACGGCCTCATCCCCCGTAGTTACCGGGGCGAGCTGCAGGGCGAGGTCCACATCTATGGTCAGGATGCCCGGGAGATGGGAATGGCGGAGCTCTCCCAGACCGTCGGCACGCTGCTGCAGGATCCCGAACGGCAGATTGTGGGTAGTTTCGTGCTCAACGAGGTGGCCTTCGGGCTGGAGAATCTCGGGCTACCCCGGGACGAGATTCTGAAACGGGTGGACGAGACGCTGGACTATCTCAACATTCTGCACCTGCGCGACCGGGAATCCTTCGGACTCTCAGGGGGTGAGAAGCAGAAGGTGGCCCTGGCGGGCGTCCTCGCCATGCGCCCTCGCATCCTGCTCCTCGACGAGCCTCTCGCCAGCCTCGATCCCGCCTCGGCTCAGGAGGCCCTGGCTCTTTTCCGCCGCCTCGCCGACGAGGGAGTCTCCGTCATGTTGGTGGAGCACCGCGTGGAGGATGCGCTGCAGATCGGCCCGGACCGGGTGCTCTACATGGAGGAGGGGGAGCAGAGCTACTACGGTGACGTCGAGGGGCTCATGGATCGCGTAGATTACCATCGCGTGAAACTGCCGGCACCCGTGATCATGGAGCGGGCGCGTGAGGCCCCGCCTCCCAGCTTCGAGCCGGCAGTCGATGCCGACGGTCGGGAGACCCTGCTGGCCTTCGAGGACGTCCACTTCCGCTACGATCCTTCGCTGCCGGAGGTCCTGCACGGAGTGGACTTCACCGTGCGGAAGGGTGATATCCTCGCCATTTTGGGACCTAACGGCGCCGGCAAGACCACCCTCGTCAAACACGCCCTGGGGCTCTTGAAGCCCACCGAGGGGCGGGTGCTATTGGAGGGGCGGGATACGCGCGAGATCTCCGTCGCCCAGGCGGCGAAGACGGTGGGCTACGTCTTCCAGAGCCCCTCCCAGATGCTCTTCGCGCCCTCCGTCGAGGAGGAGCTCGCTTTCGGGCCGCGGAATCTGCGGCGGGAGAGCGCGCAGATCGAGAGGGACGTCACCTGGGCGCTGGACGTGGTGAACATGGCGGAGTACCGGGAGTCGCCTCCGCTGGCCCTCTCCTTCGGACAGCAGAAGCGAATCAGCATCGCCGCCGTCCTGGCGATGCGCTCCCGGGTCCTCATGATGGACGAGCCGACCGCCGGACAGGATTACTGGAACTACATGACCTTCATGGACGCCATCCTGCAGATGCCCGGCTTCGACGCCGTCGTCTTCATCACCCACGACCTCGACCTGGCGGTCACCTATGCCAACCGCGTGGCCTTGGTCTCGGGGGGCGACATCGCCGCGGTGGGACCGCCCGAGGAGGTACTGCAGGACTACGACCTGCTGCGCCGCTGTCGCGTGGTGCCCACCTCGCTGCTCGCCGTCAATCTTGAGGCCCTGCCTCAGACGGGGCGCTTTATGCGGGCGGAGATGTTGGCCCACGCTCTTGAAGCGTAGTAAACTGTCGGCAGCAAGGAAAGGAGGTGTAGCAGGATATTTGGTCGATGGGAGAGTGGCTTATTCGTTCGGATCTGTTAGCTATCTTATGGAGGTCACTGATGGAAAGAGAATCGCGGTGGTCATTTGGAACTCGGGAGGTCGTCTACTCCGCTATCGGAGCGGCGCTCTACGGCGTCTTCTCCTGGGGGACGAACTTCGTTCCCCTGCCGGCAGCCGGTAACATCACCTTCCGTCCCGCCGTCGCCATCCCCCTCTTCTTCGGCATCGTCTTCGGTCCCTGGGTAGGCTTCCTGACCGGCTTCGTGGGCAACATGCTGGGGGACTTCATCTCCGGCTTCGGCTTCTGGTGGTCGTGGGATCTGGGGAACGGTCTCATGGGCCTGATCCCGGGTCTGATGAGCGTGCCTGCCGGCTCGTGGCGGGACACCGCCACCATCCTCAAGGCCGAGCTCTTCGTGATCCTGGGGGTGATCGTCGGCATGCTCGTGCCGTCGCTGTTGGAGATCCCCCTCTCGGGGATCGACTTCGAGACGGCGCTGATCGGCTACTTCCTGCCGGCCGCCATCGGTAACATCGTCGTCGGACTCATCCTGGTGCCCATTCTTTTGGTCGCGTACGACGCCGTCGCTCAACGTACGGGACGCTGACCTTAGGCTCCCATCCCTGCGGGGATGGGAGCTCCCTTCTCATCCCTTGAGTTGTATAGATGAGGGGGGACGTGCTCCATCTTCCTGAGCCCTTTTCACTGTGAACTTCTTACTGGCCTTTAAGGAGCCCTAGATGCTCGTAACCTGGCGCTATCGCCCGCGCAACAGCCTGCTGGAGAAGCTGGACCCGCGTGCCCGCTGGTTCTTCTCCTTCATGGTGCTCTTCTCGATTATCCAGTTCTGGGACATCCGTTTTCTATTTTTCTTCTTCGTCCTCGTGATGACCTGGTACAGTCTGGCCCGCCTCACCTGGGCCGAGGTGCGCCGCGCCTGGCTCTTCATCCTCATCTTCATCCTCGGCATCGTGGCGCTCAACACGCTCTTCACCGGGCGCGGAGGACCCGAGGAGGTCCTGACGGGCGGGCACGTCCTCTGGCGCGTGGAGTGGGAGGTCCTGGGGCTCGAGATTCACCCCACCATCACCGTTGAGCGGGTCTGGTTCGCCCTCTCCCAGATCCTGCGCATGCTCTCTATCTCGGTGCTCTTCATGATCATCCCCTTCACCATGGACCCCCGCCTCTACGGCGTCACCTTCCGGGGTATGGGAATCCCCGACAAGGTAGCTTACTCGATGGATCTGGCCTTTCGCTTCGTGCCCTCCCTGGCGCGGGACTTCACGACGACGATGGACGCGCAGCGGGCGCGGGGATATGAGATGGAGAAGCTGGAGGGTGGGCTGATCAAGCAGGTGCGCAAGATGGCGCCTCTCGTCGTGCCGGTGACGATGAACGCCATCATCAGCGGCGAGGACATCGTCAACGCGATGGATCTGCGCTGCTTCGGCATCCGCCCACGGACCTGGGTGCACCGGCTGACCTACAGCCGCCGCGACTATCTGCTCCTGGCGGTGGGCGCCGTCATCCTCGGCGCCTCCATGATCTTCAACGTCGCCTTCGACTTCGGGGACTTCTGGATGCCCGAGTGGGCGCTGGCCTGGGCGGGTTGAACGAGGTGCGATTTCTGGTAAGCTGGGAGAGGAGGTAACTTGAACTACGAGACGTTGGTGCCGCAGAATCTGCGGGAGGTGCGTGCGCGGATCGCGGAGGCAGCCCTGCGCGGCGGGCGCTCGCCCGAGGAGGTGCGGCTGGTGGCGGTGAGCAAGCTCTTTCCGCCCGAGGCCGTACTCGCTGCCTGGGAGGCGGGACAGCGGGACTTCGGGGAGAATCGGCCGGAGCAGGGGGCCGAGAAGATCCCCCAGGTGGCGGCCCTGCTCGACGGAGAGCGGCCCGTCTGGCACATGATCGGACACATCCAGAGCCGGAAGAGCGACATGGTGGTGGAGCACTTCGACTGGGTGCACGCCCTCGATCGCCACAAGATCGCCCGCTACCTGAGCCGCCTCGCCGGAGAGGCGGGGCGTGAGCTGCCGGTGCTCTTCGAGTGCAACGTCTCGGGTGAGGAGAGCAAGTACGGCTACGATCTCGCCGGCTGGCAGGAGAACGTCGCGACCTTCGAGCGCTTCTGCGAGGAGGTGGAGCGGGTGCTGGCGCTGCCCGCCCTGCACGTCGAGGGGTTGATGACGATGGCGCCCATCGCCGACGATCCCGAGAGCGTGCGCCCCGTCTTTGCGTCCCTGCGAG
>DAOTVC010000086.1:0-6107 GCA_034437215.1 Anaerolineae bacterium
CTGCAAGCCAGAGGTAATCTGGGAGAAGATCGCGCTAACCTGATCACCCAGAAGCCCCAGAATCACCAGAACGACGATGGCGATGAGCACCAGAATCAACGCATACTCAACAAGACCCTGGCCTTCCTCACGCGGTAGGTACAACATGTTTTCACCTCCTAAGGTTTGATTTGGTTGAACCTGACTACATTCTATACGACCTACAGGTAACTCTCAATAGGAATTTGGTACTGTTTTAGCCGGAAGAGCATCCTTTGACATAAAAATATTGTAGCACCTCAGTACTAGGGGCGCCCTCCAGCCCTTCACCGCTTTATTCGAGGCGGGGTATCGGGTATAATCGGGGCATGAAATCGGGTTCAGGAGCACATACACAACCTTTCAGCCGGCTCTGTCTGGCCTCCCAATCGCCCCGCAGAAGGGAGATGCTCGCCTGGTTGAACGTCCCCTTTGCCACCACGGCGACCGACGTGGACGAGAGCCCCCGCCCGGGGGAAGCTCCCGCGGCGCTGGCGGCCCGCTTGGCGCGGGTCAAGGCGCGGGCCGCCCAAGACGGGGCCTACGGCACGTGGACGCTGACCGCCGACACCGTCGTGGAGATCGAGGGGGAGTCGCTGGGCAAGCCGGCCACCGCCGCGGAGGCCCGGGAGATGCTGCGGCGGCTCCGCCGGCGCGCGCACTGTGTGCACACTGGCGTGGCCCTCTGCCTCCCTGATGGGGTAGAGATCGTCCGTCGCGTCACCACCGGCGTCTGGATGCGCGCCTACGCTCCCGCCGAGGTCGAGCGCTACGTCGCCAGCGGTGACCCCTTCGACAAGGCGGGGGCCTACGCCATCCAACACCCCGGCTTTCATCCCGTCAGCCGCGTCGACCGCTGCTACGCCAACGTCGTCGGCCTGCCCCTCTGCGCCGTCGTCGCTTGCTTGCGCCAGCAACAGATCTACCTGGAGTTGGACGTGCGGGCCATCTGTCTGCACCACCTGAACTACCGCTGCCCGGCTATCGACGAGGGGCAGGCGCTGGAAACTACAGATCTCGATGAAGGTTAGCCATGAAACCCAAACGCGCATGGATACTGTTGTTGACTATCGTTCTCGCTGCCTGTACCACCCCCAGCCCCACGCCCCTCCTCTCCCCCACGGTGGCGGCGCCGACCCCGCTGCCCACCATCGACTACGCGACGCCGGAGACCGTAGGGCGGGCCTACCTCGCGGCGTGGGAGCGCTATGACTACGCGCAAATGTACGACCTCCTCTCCCCCGCACTGCGGCAGGGCCTGCTCTTCGAGAACTTCGCAAAGGCTCACCGCCAGGCGCTGAACACCACCACGACCCTCAGCGTCACCCTCGTCCCCCGGCAGCTCGGCCTGGAACCACCCAGTGGCTGGATCGACTTCCAGGAGCGCTGGGAGACGGCGCTCTTCGGGACGCTGGAGGCGAACAACCGCCTCCAACTGACCCAGGATGAGGGGCAGTGGTGGGTCGACTGGCGCCGGGAGAGCATCTGGCCCGACCTGCAGGGCGGTCACACCTTCGCCGTGGAGTATCGGGTTCCCCCGCGCGCCAACATCTACGACCACACCGGCGCCGGGCTCGCCGTACCCAGCACCATCGTCACCGTCGGCGTGGTGCCCGAGGCGTTCCAGGACGAGGAAGCCGTATTGCGGGCCCTCGCCGAGGTGCTGGCGTTGACTCCCGAGGAGATTCGAGCCGAGTACGCCGGCCAGCCCGCCAGCTGGTTCCTGCCCATCGCCGATATCAGCGGCGAGGAGAGTCTGGCCTTCAACGAGCTGCTGAGCCAACCGGGCATCGAGCGCCGCGAACGTACCGGACGCCTCTATCCCCTGAACGGGGTGGGCTCCCACGTCATCGGCTGGGTCTCCCCCATCCCGGCCGAGCTGGCCGAAGAGTATACGAGGGCGGGCTACCGCAGCGACGCCCGCGTGGGCATCGCCGGGCTGGAGGCCTGGGGCGAGCCCTTCCTGGCGGGCAAGAACGGCGGGCGCCTCTACCTCGCCGGCCCCGAGGGGGAGTACGTGCGGGGGTTGGTCGAGCGGGAGCCCGAGCGGGGCCGGGCCCTCTACACCACCCTGGACCGGGACCTCCAGCAGGCCGCCGAGGAGATCATCGGCCAGCGCCGGGGCGCCATCGTCGCTCTGGACCCCCAGACGGGCGCCGTGCTCGCCCTGGCGAGCGGGCCCGGCTTCGACAACAACCTCTTCATCCGCCCCACCGCCGAGTGGGAGCGCCAGACGGTCCTCAACGATCCCCAGCGTCCCCTGCTCAACCGCGCCGTCCAGGGGACCTACCCCTGCGGCTCCACTTTCAAGATCGTAACGATGGCCGCCACGCTGGAAAAGGGTATCGCGGTGCCCGGCAGCCCCTTCTCCTGCGCCGGCTACTGGGACGGTCTGGGCGTCACCAACCGCAAGGCCTGCTGGACCACCCACGGCGATATCACCCTCCAGGAGGGGCTCACCGAATCCTGCAACGTCGTCTTCTACGAGATGGGCCGGGCCCTCAACGCCAGCGACCCGCAGCTCCTCTCCACCTACGGCGCGGCTTTCGGCCTCGGTCAGCTGACCGGGCTGGAGGCGCTGCGCGAAGCGGCGGGGCTGATGCCCACCCCCCAATGGAAGCTCGACACCTACTTCGAGCAGTGGGCCGCGGGCGACGCCGTGAACCTCGCCATCGGCCAGGGCTACCTGCTCGTCACCCCCTTGCAGATCGCGCGGATGGGTGCGGCCATCGCCAACGGCGGCACCCTCTACCGCCCCTACGTCGTCGCCCGCATCGAGGCGGGGAGCAGCCAGGGCGAACGGATCACGCAGCCGCAGGCCGTGGGCCAGCTGCCCATCTCCCAACCGAATCTGGATATCATCCGGCAGGCCATGTCCAACGTCACTTCGGCGCCCAACGGCACCGCCACCCACCGCTTCCAGGGCGTGGACGTGGCGGTCGCGGGCAAGACGGGCACCGCTGAAACGGGAGGCCCCGATCCCCACTCCTGGTTTGTGGGTTACTTCCCGGCAGATAATCCCCAGGTCGCCGCCGTGGTGATGGTAGAGCACGCCGGTGAGGGATCGACCGTGGCCGCGCCCATGTTCCGCCAGCTGGTCGAGGCCTACTACGGCTACGAGCGCACCCCGCTCCCCCCCACCCCGACCCCGGAAAGCACCGAGTAGCGCGCGATATCGACCACAAATGCGCGAATACGCACGATTTAGCGCGCGATTGTTGACAAAGCGTGCGCGAAATGCTACACTGAACGTGGAAATGGCCCAGATTGAGAGCAGGCATGTTGAGTGCAGAACGGCGGACTTTGATTCTCGAGGAGCTCTCCCAGAGCGGAGCGGTGCAGGTCTCGACGCTGGCGGACCAGTTCGAGGTGGATCCCGCGACCATCCGCCGCGACCTCAACCGGCTAGAGGGCGAGGGCTATCTCCACCGGGTCCATGGAGGCGCCGTTTTGCGGGATGCAGCCCCCGTCACCTCCACCGCCACCGGGCGAGAACGGCGCATAGCGGAGACGGCGGCCCGTTTGATCCCCGACGAGAGCGTGCTCTTCCTGGGGCCGGGCGTTCTGACCCGGGAGGTGGTGCCCTTTCTCGCGGAGAAGGAGCAGCTGACCATCGTCACCAACGCCCTCGACGTGGCCTGGAACAGCGTGCACAGCGGCTCCCACACCCTCCATCTTCTGGGAGGGCAGGTAGAGGAGGACTACGGCATCTACGGCAGCCTGGAGCCCTTCTCCCACCTCAGGGCCGATCACGTGATCTTGGAGGCCGGGGGGCTGGACGCCGGACGCGGGCTCACCCACGACCAGGTCTACTACGCGGACCTCGCCCGCACCCTCTTCAACCTCGGGGCACAGGTCATCGTGCTCCTGCCGCCGGAGCGCCTCGGCAGGGTGGCTGCGGTCTTCATCGCTCCCGCCGAGGGGGTCGACGTGCTGGTGACGGGCCGGGAGGCCACCAACGCCCCCCTCTGGGATCTGAGCGAGTTAGGCATCAGGATTGTCTTGACCTAGACTAGATCAAGCAATCAGTGGCAGTTGATCAGCAGTCTTTTAACAGCTTTCAAGAGAGGAGATTTATTACATGGCAAGCGTGACGTACGAGCATGTGACCAAGCGGTACGGCGACGTCGTCGCCGTCAACGATCTCAACATCGAGATCGAGGACAAGGAGTTCCTGGTCTTCGTCGGCCCTTCCGGCTGCGGCAAGAGCACCAGCCTGCGGATGTTGGCCGGTCTGGAGGAGATCACCGAGGGCGAGATCCTCATCGGGGACCGCGTCGTGAACGACGTGCCGCCCAAGGACCGGGACATCGCCATGGTCTTCCAGTCCTACGCCCTCTACCCCCACATGAGCGTCTACGACAACATGGCCTTCGGCCTGAAGCTCCGCAAGGTCCCCAAGACGGAGATCGACAAGCGGGTGAAGGAAGCCGCACAGATTCTGGGCATCGAGCACCTGCTGGACCGCAAGCCCAAGCAGCTCTCCGGCGGTCAGCGCCAGCGCGTCGCCGTGGGTCGGGCTATCGTGCGTGAGCCCAACGTCTTCCTCATGGACGAGCCCCTCTCCAACCTCGACGCCAAACTGCGCGTGCAGGCGCGCGCCGAGATCTCCAAGCTGCACCAGCGGCTGGGCACGACCTTCATCTACGTGACCCACGACCAGACCGAGGCCATGACGATGGGCACCCGCATCGCCGTGCTCAAGGACGGGGTCCTGCAGCAGATCGACACCCCCCAGCACCTCTACGACACCCCGAACAACATCTTTGTCGCCGGCTTTATCGGCAGCCCCTCCATGAACTTCTTCGACGCCACCCTCGTCATGGAAAACGGCGAGATGATCGCCGACACCCGGGACTTCCGGCTGGAGATCCCCCAGGAGCGCCACGACACCTACAAGCCTCTGGTGGGGCAGGAGGTCATCCTGGGTGTGCGCCCCGAGCACGTCCACGACCCCCAGTACGCGCCTCCGGGCATCAAGCCCGCCATGGTCGACGCCAAGGTGGACGTGACGGAGCTGATGGGCAACGAGGTCGTCACCTACTTCAAGACGGAGCACACCGAGTTCCTCGGGCGCCTCGACCCCCGTACCGACGTCCGCGTGGGTATGACGAAGCAGGCGGCCTTCGACATGAGCCGCATGCACGTCTTCAACAAGGAGACCGATCGGGCCGTTCGCTAGTTCAGAAGAGACGAAAAGGGGGCCGGGCAGCTGCCCGGCCCCCTGCTGTTATACCTGGACAAAAAAGGCGCCCTTGCGGGCGCCTGGAAAGCGGGTGAAGGGACTCGAACCCTTGACATTCAGCTTGGGAAGCTGACGTTCTACCACTGAACTACACCCGCAACGGCCTTATTGTACCACAGGCCTCAAAAGAGGACAAGTACGAAATTCACCGGCGGAGAGAGGCTGCTCTCCGCCGGCAGCACAGTGGATAGGGTTACTCCTCGAGGGGCTTGTGGCAGAGCCACCAGTCGTAGCATTCGTGCTCCTGAAGGCGTGTCTTGGCCGTCTCCACGTCAGTGGCCGGGGGCACGATCACCCGGTCGCCGATGAGCTCATTCGCGGGCCAGTTGGCGGGCATGGCGACCTTCTGGGCATCGGAGACCTGGAAGGCCTTGATCATGCGCACGAACTCGTCGAAGTTGCGCCCGAGCTCGGCCGGATAGTAGAGGATGGCCCGGATGGTACCCTCGGGATCGACGAAGAAGACGGCGCGCACCGTGTGGGAGCCGGCGCCCGGGTGGATGAGGCCCAGGGTTTCGGCCACCGCCCCCGTATCGGCGATGATGGGGAATTCGATCTCCACGTCCAGGTTCTCGGCGATCCACTCCGTCCACTTGATGTGGGAGAAGACCTGATCCACGCTCAGGCCGATGAGCTCCGTGTCCAACGCCCGGAACTCCGGATAGCGCTGCTGGAAGGCGTAAAACTCGGTGGTGCAGACCGGCGTGAAGTCCGCCGGGTGGCTGAAGAGGATGAACCACTGCCCCTCGAAGGCGTCGGGCAGGGTCATCATCCCGTGGGTCGTCTGGACCTTCATGGTGGGGAACTTATCGCCGATCAAAGGCATGCTCTTGTCGTCCATGTA
>DAOTVC010000087.1:0-67280 GCA_034437215.1 Anaerolineae bacterium
GCCGCGACGGGGATGAAGGGCATCTCGCCCATGCCCCGGGCGCCCCAGGGGCCGTGCGGCTCAGGGTTCTCGATGATGATGGAGTGCAGCTCGCCGGGGATGTCGGCGATGGAGGGGATGAGGTAGGTGCTCAGGCTCGCGGAGATGGGAATGCCCCCCTCCTCCACGAAGTTCTCCGTCGTCGCCCAACCCAGCCCCTGGACCACGCCGCCTTCAATCTGCCCCTCCAGAAGGCGCGGGTTGATGGCCTGCCCCACGTCGTTGGCGCAGACCGCGCGGGGGAAGTAGTACTCACCGATCTCGGTGTCGACGCCGATCTCCAGCCCCACGGTGGCGTAGCCGTAGGAGAAGTTGGGGTCGGAGTGGCCCGTCTCGATGTCGATCTGGGTGGTGGGCGGCGCGTAGTAGGTGTACTCGGCCTGGGCGGGGCGCTCCTCGTCCCGCCACTTCTCCAGGACCGCGTCCGCCGCGCCCTGCAGGGCGTTCCCGATCATGAAGGTCATGCGCGAGGCGGAGCAGGAGCCGGAGCTCTCGGTGAGGGCCGTGTCGGCCTCCTCCAGCCGCACCTGCTCAAGCGGGATGCCGAGAGCCTCGGCGGCCATCTGCCGTACCACCGTGCGCGCCCCCTGCCCCACGTCGGAGCTGGCGGCGTAGACCACCGCCTCCTCGATCTCGGCGCCGCCGTGGAGCTCCATCCCGGCCCACGCCGTCTCCTGGTAGCCGAAGGAGAAGCCCACGTTCTTGAAGGCCAGCGCGATGCCCACGCCGCGCTTCAGGTAGACGGGGTCCTCGGGCAGGGGCTCGATCTGGGGCGCCTCCCATCCGAAGTCCGTCTCCTGCCAGCCCAGGGCCCGGGCGGCGGCGATGAGGCTCTCCCGCAGGCCGCGGGCGTCGTCGGGCAGGGGCTCGCCCCAGGGCATGGGGTCGTCGCCCTGCACCAGGTTGCGCAGCCGGATCTCCACGGGGTCCATGTTCAGGGCCTCGGCCAGCTTGTGCATCTGCGACTCGGCGATGAAGTTGCCCTGCGGAGCGCCGAAGCCCCGGAAGGCGCCGCCGGGTACGTTGTTGGTGTAGGCGGCGATGACGTCCGTCTTGATGTGGGGGATCTTGTAGGGGCCGTTGCAGGTGAGGAGCAGGTTGCCCATCACCTTGTTCGTCGTGTAGATGTAGGCGCCCGCGTCGGCGATGACCTCCGTCTCGGTGCCGAGCAGGTGCCCGTCCTCGTCGGCGGCCCAGCGGGCGCGGGCGAAGGCCCGGTGGCGCTTGTGGTGCCCCTTGATGGACTCCTCGCGGGACCAGACCACCTTCACGGGACGCTGGAGCTTCCACGCCGCCAGCGCCAGGACGATCTGCACCGACATGTCCTCCTTGCCGCCGAAGGCGCCGCCGATGGCGGGGTAGATGATGCGGATGCGGTCGCGCTCCATGTCAAGGGCGTAGGCGACTTGCTCCTGGTCCTCGTGGGCCCACTGCCCGCCCACGATCACGGTGATCCGTTCCTCCTCGTCGATGTAGGCCAGCCCGGCCTCGGGCTGCAGGAAGGCGTGCTCCTGGCCCGGGATCTCGTACTCCGCCTCGACGATGGCGGCGGCGTCGGCCCAGGCTTCCTCCACGTTACCCCGGCGGATGCGGTGGTGGGAGACGACGTTGCCCTCGAAGCGCAGCTCCGGGTGGATGGGCGTGCGTTCGTGGGGCGGGTGGAGCTGCGGGGCGTCGGGCTCCAGCGCCTTGCGGGGGTCGGTGACGATGGGGAGCTCCTCGTACTCCACCCGGATGAGGTCTCGGGCCCGTGCCGCCGTGTTCTCGCTCTCGGCGACCACCACGGCCACCTGGTCGCCCACGAAGCGCACCACGTCGGCCCCCTCCCGGTCGCTGCCGGGACCGCAGAGCACGGGCTGGTCGGGGTACTGGAGCCCGTAGGCGTTGACGGGCACGTCGGCGGCGGTGAAGATGGCGACGACGCCCGGGACCTCTGCGGCCTCCGCACTATCGATCTGCAAGATGCGCGCGTGGGGCCGGCCGGCGAAGAGGATCTTCATGTGCAGCTGCCCCTCCATGTTGAAGTCGCCGGGGTAGAGCGCCTCCCCGGTGACCTTGGCCTCTGCGTCGAAGCGAATGACGGGCTGTCCGACGTATTTACCCTGCATCTGTCGTCTCCTTGTGGATCTTTAAGTCTGTTAACTCAGCACGAGCGTGGCAGTAGTTGCTTAGGTCGCAGTCCAGGTTGATCTCAGCGGCCCCTCCCCCTGCCCCCTCCCCTTCGGCGCTGCGCGCCGTGGGGAGGGGGTGTCCTATTTAGTGGGTAGTTGCGCGGCGCCACAGCGCCGCGCAACTACCCACTTTCAAAATTCCCCTTCCCCCGCACAGAGTGCCGGACGTTGCAGATCTAGGTGCGTTGCGGGGGAAGGGGTTGGGGATGGGGGTATGTAAATGGGCACATAACTTGAGATGTGAAGGAACACTGTTGTCACCGCTCCTGATAGCCCTCACCCGTCTCCAGGATGAGGATGCGGCGCAGGACGGCGACGCTCGTCGCGTAGGTGGGGTCCATCCCGTAGTAGGAGAGGTTGTAGCTCAGGTTCTGCCCCTTGCTGATGGGCGTGTCGGAGGCGTAGTGGAGGATGCCGATTTCGAAGGGGCTGAGGTAGAGGTTGACGATCTCGTTGGTGGGGTAGCGGCGGGGGCGGATAAACTCGTAGACGGCGGAGAGGTAGGGCCCGGCCTCCATCTCCGCGTCGGTGTAGCCGGCGTTGAGAAAGCCCCGCATGTAGGACTCGTTCTGCAGGAAGGTGCCCCGCACGGTGATGGCCCGCTGGTTGTCGAGGACGTCGCCGTAGACGAGGTAGCGGGCGACATTCGCGGCGTCGAAGATGTTGTTGAAGAGGTAGGTGTTCTTCGAGTGCTCGTCGTAGACGGCGTTGGGGATAAGCACGTCACCCAGCCGGGCGTTGAGGGTGGCGGCTTTCCCCAGGACGTAGAGCCCGCGCAGCGAGCCGACGCTGGCGGCGACCCGGGTGAGCAGGTGGTAGGCCGCGAAGCCCAGGGGGTAGTCGATGTTCAGGATGATGGCGTTGCTCTCGCGGAGCTTCCCGAGGGGCAGATCCTGCAGGCGGGGGTCAACGTGCTCCGGCTCCAGCTCCTCGACGCGGATGACCTGCGCCTCGAGGTCGAAGGTCTGCTCGCTGCTGGGGATGCGGGTGATCCCGTGCGCCCGCTCGTCCGCGGCACGCTCCTCGAGCAGCTCCTCGCCCTCGGGCGTGCTGAGATACTTCTTGAGGACGTAGTAGAGGAAATTCGACCAGTTGCTGGGGACCTCGCCCTCCTGGATGCGCCGGGCCTCCTCCTTCAGCTCTTCGTCCGCCTCCGACCGCAGGTAGTGGTGCAGGCTTTTCTCGTGGCGCTGGGCGAAGCCGGTGAGCATGTTCGCCAGGCTGTGGGTGTTGCTCGAGATGAAGTAGACGGGGCGGCTGAAGAGGTCGACGGGCGCCTGCTCGGCGACGTACCACCACCAGCGCTGCGTGGCCCGCCGGTAGTCGACGTAGGTACCGGCCAGCAGGCGCACCGCCAGGCGTTTGCGGTGTCGACCGATGTCGGCGAGGAGATCGGGTAGGTCGCGGTCCCAGACCTGGGCCATGCGGCGCCAGGCATCGGGTGAGACGCGGAGGGCCTTGAGGGTGTCCGTCTGCAGGCTGGGGTCGGCGTCGCCCGTCTCCGCCCACTCAGTCAGCCGCTCGGTGAGCCCGTCCTGCATGGCGATGAGGTGGTGCATCTTGTTCCACTCGATCTGGTAGGCGGTGAGGATGGGCACGATGTCGTCGACGTCGGAGATGCTGGCGATGTAGGCGGCGAGGGTCTCCTGTCCGTCGTAGAGCATCCGGCGGCGCCGGCCCGGAGCCGAGACCGACAGCCAGGTCTCCACGTCGGTGTAGCCCCGCCGTTCGAAAACCTCCTCGTTCTGCCCCATCACCACCAGGCGAACGTCGCGGATGCAGGTGGGGAGGCGCAGGCTGCTGTAGATGAAGGCTGCGATGTCGGGCTCCATCTCGTCGGCCCCCCCGTGGAGGGCCGGATGCATGCCGGTGTGGGTCTCCTCGAGGGTGCGGATCTGCACCTCCTCCGTGGTGCGGAGGAGGGAGTAGTAGGTCCGCATGTAGAGGACGATCTTGTCGGCGACGCCCGTGGGAACGGTTCTTCTCATGGCTTATCCCGGGCTCCAGAAGGCCTGATCGCAGGTCATCATTCCCCGGCTACCACTTTCTCCACCGCCTGGATGATCTTGTAGTAACCCGTGCAGCGACAGAGGTTGCCGCTGAGGGCGGTGACGATCTGCTCGCGGGTGGGGGTCCGGTGCTCCTGCAGGAGGTTCGCCGCGCTCATCACGAAGCCCGGCGTGCAGTAGCCGCACTGGACGGCGTCCTCCTCGATGAAGGCGCGCTGGACGGGGTGCAGCTCGCCCTCCTGCGCCAGCCCCTCGATGGTGACGACGTTGGCGACGTGGGCGCGCGGCGCGGGCGTCAGACAGGCCAGGACGGCGACGCCGTCGAGCCAGACGGTGCAGGAGCCGCACTCCCCCTCCTCGCAGCCGGATTTGGTCCCCGTAAGACCCAGGTCCTCGCGCAGCATGTGGAGCAGCGTCTTGCCGTTGGCGCCGTAGACGACGACGTTCTCGCCGTTGACGGTGCACTGGATGGGCTCCTCGCCCCGCGTGTGGTGGGTGACGGTGTTGCCCGAGAGACGGGGGCGGTGGCGCGACTTCCCCCAAAGCAGCACCATCTCCTCGGGGCGGGGGATGCTGGTCTCCCGCACGCCGTCACGGATGATGTAGAGGCCACGCTCTACCAGCGATTTCACCTCCTCGCTGCGGAACCAGGCGGAGCCCCGGACGTCGTCGATGGGGCGGGCGGCCTGGACCGCCAGCTCCGCCGCCCGGTGGACCACCTCGTCGTCGAGGGGGCGTCCCTGCAGGTGGACCTCGGCCTCCTCCGCCCGCACGATGGTCGGTGCGACGCAGCCCAGCGCGATCCGCGCCTCGCTGATCTTGCCCCGCTGCAGCCCCAGGATGAGGGCCGCGTTGACGCTGGCGATGGACAGGGTCTTGCGCAGGCGCAGCTTCAGGAAGACGCCCCGGTGGTGCTCCTCCAGGGGCCGGAAGGCGATGTCAGTGAGCATCTCGTCGGGCTCGAGAACGGTGCAGCGGACGTGGGAGTAGAAGTCGCGAAGGGGCAGCGTCCGCGCGCCTCTCCGGCTGCGCAGCGTCACCCGGGCATTGAGAGCCTCGAGGGTGGTGAGGGTGTCGTTGGCGGGTGTGGCGGTGACGATGTTGCCGGCGATAGTGCCCCGGTTGCGCAGCTGGGGCCCGCCCACGTTCCAGCAGGTCTGGGCCAGCGGCAGAGCGCGCTCCTGAAGGAGCGGCGAGGCTGCCGCCTGGGCGTGGGTGACCAGGGGACCGATGTGGATGAGGTCATCGTCGCCCGTGCGGATCTCGTCCAGACCGCCGGTGCGGGTGACGTCGATGAGGACGCGTGGCGAACGCACCTCGTGCTTGATCTCGACGACGAGATCCGTGCCGCCCGCGACGATGCGCGCCTCTTCGCCGTGCTCGTCCAGCAGGCGGAGGGCTTCATCCAGCGAAGTCGGTGTGTAGTAAACGTCCCAGAGACCCATGACTTAGCTCCTTCGTGGTCGTTTTCAACCGGTAGTATAGTTCGGATCGGCGCATAAAGCAACGGAGTGGCTGCCGGATGAGGCTGCTTCTTCTGTTGCCTACACCTGCTCCTTGATCTCCCGGATGAGGTAGAGAGGTCGATCCCGCGCCTCGTTGTAGATGCGGCCGATGTACTCCCCCAGAATCCCCACGGCCCAGAGCTGGACGCCGCCCATGAAGAGCACCAGGCTGGCGGTCAGCCCCTGCCCTGCCAAAGGCGCGCTGCCCTGCAGGCGCAGGATCAGCAGGACGAGGGCCAGGAGCAGCCCCGCGGCGACGGCGACGAAGCCCGCCCACATCGCCAGCTTCAGGGGGAGAAAGGAGAAGCCCGTGATGGCGTCCAGCGCCAGGCGGAACATCTTGCGGAAGGGGTACTTCGTCTCTCCGGCCTCGCGGGCGTAACGGCGGTAGGGGACGCCCGTCTGGCGGAAACCCACCCAGGAGACCATCGCCCGCACGAAGCGGTGCTTCTCCCGCATCCGCCGCAGGGCCTCGATGACGGCGCGGTCCAGGAGGCGGAAGTCCCCCGCCTCCATGGGGATGGCCACATCGGTCAGGGTCTGGATGATGCGGTAGAAGAGGCGGGCGGTGAAGAGCTTGAACCAGGTCTCGCCCTCGCGCTCCCGCCGCACGGCGTAGACCACCTCGTAGCCCTCCTGCCACTTGGCGATGAGCTCGGGGATGACCTCCGGCGGGTCCTGCAGGTCGGTGTCGATGACGACGACGGCGTCCCCGCGGGTGTGGTCCATCCCGGCGGTGATGGCGATCTGGTGCCCGAAGTTGCGGGCGAAATGGATGACGACGATGTGCTTGGGATCCCACTCGTAGAGCTCGTCGAGGATCTCCGGGGTGCGGTCGCGACTGCCGTCGTTGACCAGCACCAGCTCCCAGGGCTCGCCCAGAGGCTCCAGGGCGTCACGTACCCGTTCGTAGAACTGCTTGATGAGTACTTCCTCATTGTAGACGGGGCCAACGATTGAATAGCGTGGTTTCATCTGCTTGTGTCTCCAGAAGTGGTCAAGATCTGTCGAATCATCGTTTCAGACTGAGCCGGTTCAGTGCCGGCTCGTCCCGGCAGCGTGGTTGCCCTCGTGTTCATAAGAGGAAGTATACCCCTGCCTCCGGGGAGAGCAACCTGTCGGAGGTGGGTGTTTCTATCCAGGGGGGTGTGAGTTTGAAGCGTGAAACGTAAAGTGCTCCTCACGTTTCACGCTTCACGATAGGTTCCCCCTCAACATGCCGGAGAGAGACCAGGATGGGCAGCGATCGTGCCGGCCTCTCTTACGTCACTGACGCAGGACGGCGCCCAGCTTCTCCTCGAGCCGCTTGAGGATGCGCTTCCGCAGCCCCTCGACCTGGTGCTCGTTCAAAGGTTTGTCGGGCGCCTGGTAGGTCAGCGCGAAGGCCAGGCTCTTGCGCCCCTCGCCCACCTGCGGCCCCCGGTAGACGTCGAAGAGGACGGCCTGGGTGACGAGCGGGTGCCCCCCCTCCACGATGGTCCGGTAGACGTCGAGGGCCGGCACGTCCTCCTCCACCACCAGGGCCAGATCCTCGTGGACGGGCGCGTAGGTGGAGACGAAGGCCATCTTCTTCTCGGCCTCCGCCAGATCCGCCGCCTGGATGAGGGCCTCCAGGTCCCACTCGAGGGCGAGCACCGGCTGCTCGGGCAGGTCGTAGGCCTCCCGCACCAGTGGGTGCAGCTCACCCACCGCTCCCAGCGCCACGTTGTCGAGGGCGACCTGAGCGTGCCGTCCCGGGTAGAAGGCGGGGTGCTCGCCCTGTTGCCAGGTGACCCTGTCCGCCAGGTCGAGGCGGAGGAGGAGCTTCTCGGCGACCCCCTTGAGGTCGAAGAAGTCCAGGCTCCCACGATCGGCGCCCTCCCACCAGCGCTCGCTGCGCGGCCCCGCCATGACGATGCCGACGCGGCGGGGCTCGGCGACGCCCGTCTGCCCTGCAGCGGGATCGGGAGGCCCGACCTCGAAGTGGATGCGTCCCACCTCGAAGATGGTGATGCGCTCGAGGAAGCGGAGGTTGTCCCAGGCGGTGCGGAGCATGCCCGGCAGGAGGGTGCGGCGCATCTGCGAGCGCTCCGGCGCCAGGGGGTTGCGCAGGATCACGGGCGCGCCGGGAAGGTCGAGCCGTTGCCCCTCCTCGGGGTGCAGCCGCGCTTCCTCCTGGGGATCGATGAGGGAGTAGCTGATGACCTCGTCCAGCCCCATGCCCACCAGGATGTCGCGCACCTGCTCCTCGCCCCGCAGGCCGCGATTGCGGCGCAGCCGGGGCATCTCCTCCTCGATGAGGGTGTGGGGGAAGCGATCGTAACCCCAGATGCGGGCCACCTCCTCGACGAGGTCAATGGGCCGGCGGACGTCCTGCCGGTAGGTGGGCACCGCCACCCGCCACTCCCGCTCCTTGTCGAGGGCCAGGGGCGTCGTCTCCACGTGGAACTCCAGCGCGGTGAGGATGCGCTTCTGCGCCTCGGGCGGGATCTCCACGCCGAGGATCCGGTCGGCGTAGGCGGTGCTGTAGTCGATGGTGAGGCGCTTCGGCTCGCCCGGGTAGAGGTCGCCGACGGCTTCGTCGACCCCGCCGCCGGCCAGCCGGGCCATGAACTCGGCGGCGCGGGCGGCGGCGATGAAGGCCAGCTCGGGGTCCACCCGCTTGCCGAAGCGCGAGGCCGCCTCGCTGGAGATCTTGAGGAGCTGGCCGGTGCGGCGCACGCTGATGAAGTTGAAGGCCGCGGCCTCCAGGAGGACGTCGTCCGTCCCCTCGTCGACCTCGCTCTCCAGCCCGCCCATCACGCCCGCCACGGCGACGGGACCGCCGCCGTCGGTGATGAGGAGCATCTCGTCGTCGAAGGTGCGCTCTATCTCGTCGAGCGTCGTCATCTGCTCGCCCTCCGCGGCCCGCCGCACGATGATGGCGGGCTTCTCCTCCTGGGGCCGGGCCCGCAGATCGTCGTAGTCGAAG
Source organism: Anaerolineae bacterium (assembly GCA_034437215.1). GTDB lineage: Bacteria > Chloroflexota > Anaerolineae > B4-G1 > SLSP01 > DAOTVC01. The sequence continues at coordinate 8,675 of DAOTVC010000087.1, forward strand.
GCGTGCAGCGGCTCGCCCAGCTCCAGCATCACGTAGTTGGTGATGTCGACGATGTTGTTGATGGGCCGCATCCCCGCCCGTCGCAGGCGCAGCTGCAACCAGAGGGGGGAGGGGTGGACCTCGATGCCGCGGATCATCGTCGCCGTGTAGCGCGGGCAGAGGTCGGGGTCCTCGATCTCCAGTTCGATGAACTCCGTCTCCTCCTGCGCCTTCAGCCCCAGCCGCTGGGCGGCCTCCAGGGGCTCGCGGCTCAGGGGTTGGTCGAGCAGGGCCGCCACCTCGCGGGCGATGCCGTAGATGGATTGCAGGTGGCCGAAGGGGCCCTTGATGTCGAAGTTGAGGACGTAGTCGCCCAGCACGTCCACGAGCGGAACGCCCACGGGGGTGTCGGCGGGCAGGTAGATGATGTCCTCCTGCTGCTCCGCCAGGCCCAGCTCCTTCTCGGAGAGAACCATGGCCCGCGAGGGGACGCCGCGGATCTTGCTCTTCTTCAGCTTGCGTTTGGACCAGCCCTCGGCGTGACCGTCGTAGAGGACGGCGCCCTCCCAGCCGAAGGCCACCTTGAGGTGCAGATCCTCCTCACCGATGTAGTCCAGCAGGCTGGGCGCGCCCGTTACCACGGTCTCCGTCTCCTCGCCGCCGTAGTTCACGTCGGCCAGCACCAGGCGGTCGGCGTCGGGGTGTCCGCGGACGGCGACGATCTCCGCCGTGACCACTTTCTCGGGGTCCCAGGGCAGCTCCGCCTCCGGGTAACCGATGGCCTCGACCGTCTCCACCTCCAGGCCCGCCAGGTCGAGCCGCCGGCGCAGCTCCTCGACGGGCACGTCGATCTTCACGTACTCATTGAGCCAGGATAAGGGTACTTTCATGATTTGCCTCGCGTTTCGTTTTATAGTTCCATGAGTTGGACGGTAGGGATGAGAAACCAGGGATCAGGCTCTGAGATCGTGGGAACACCATCATCCGTCAGATAGTCGCCCTCGATCTCCTTGAGCCGCCCTCCTGGTAGTTCTCCACCCCGACATGTGCGCTTCAAGTAGGCGATGTAGCCGTTAAGAAGGCGGTCGACCTCTTGAATAATCTCTTCGCCCCTGCTGTAGACGAGCGGAGGGATATAGTTCAAATCCAGAGCAGTGATAAGATGGCTGTAGGTCTCCTCGAGAGAGCCCCGCGCGATGTAGCAGAAGCGGATAGTCTCCTGGTAGTAGTAGCGACCGTAGCCCTCCGCGACGTTCGCCATCACGCTCTTTGACGATCGCCGAATTTGAGAGGTCAGATCCCACCTTTCCTCCGCTGGGAGCAGCGGGATGACCTCTTGGTGGACGAAGAGCATCAACTGCCGGGCTTTCTGCCACGCCACCAGCTCCCGGAATCCGCCGTACTGCTTGGTCATCGTCATCACCTGATCCCCGGTCCCTAATCCCTCATCCCTTCTCCCGCAGGATGTCGACCCGTAGGCCAAAGGGACTTTGAAGAGGGGCCAGCCCTCTACTCACTTCTCACTTCTCACTACTCTCTGCTCTCTTCTCTCCTCCCACGCCCTAAAACTGCCGCAGGAAGCGCAGGTCGTTGCTGTAGAACATGCGGATGTCGTCGATGCTGTACTTCATCATCGCCGGGCGTTCGACGCCGGGTCCGAAGGCGAAGCCGCTCCACTCGGCGGGGTCGTAGCCGCCGTTCTCGAGGACGACGGGGTGGACCATGCCCGCGCCGGCGATCTCCAGCCAGCCGGTGTGCTTGCAGACGCGGCAGCCTGCCCCGCCGCAGAGGATGCAGTCCATGTCCACCTCGATGCTGGGCTCGGTGAAGGGGAAGTAGGAGCTGCGCACGCGCATCTCGTGCCCCGGCCCGTAGAACATGTGCACGAACTGGCTCAGGGTGCCGATGAGGTCGGTCATGGTGATATCGCGCCCCACGGCGAGCCCCTCTACCTGGTAGAACTGGTGCTCGCTGCGCGCGGTGATCTGCTCGTAGCGGTAGCACTTGCCCGGCAGGATGACGCGGATGGGCTCGGGGTAGCGCTCCTTCATCGCCCGCACCTGGCCCGGCGAGGTATGGGTGCGCAGCAGCCGCCGGTCGTCCACCCAGAAGGTGTCCCACATATCGCGCGCCGGGTGGTAGGCGGGAATGTTGAGCAGGTCGAAGTTGTAGCTCTCCAGCTCCACGTCGGGGGCCTCGTAGACCTCGAAGCCCATCTGCCCGAAGATGTCGTAGATCTCGCGCAGCACCTGCGTGGTCAGGTGGAGGTGCCCCGAGTCGACGGGGCGTCCCGGCAGGGTCACGTCGATGGCCCCCGCCGCGATCTCCCGCTCCAGCTCCGCCCGCTTGATCGCCTCGGCGCGGTCGGCGTAGGCCGCCTGGAGCTCCTCCTTGATCTCGTTGACCCGCTGTCCGAAGACGGGACGCTCCTCCTTGGGCAGCCCGCCGATGGAGCGCAGCTGCTGGGTCAGGGCGCCCCGGCGCCCCAGGTACTCCTTCTCCCAGCTCTCGAGGGCGGCACCGCCCCCGGCCTCCTGCAGCGCTTCCAGCGCTTCCGCCCGTACCTGTTCCAACTCCTCGAATGAATTCATCGTCAGCCTCCTTCTGGTAGTCTAGTAGTCAGGTAGTCGTTTAGTCATTAGTCCTTGACTACCGGACTGCGTGACTATCTGACCAAACAAAAACGCTCCCGTCCCTGCCGGGACGAGAGCGCAGCTCCCGCGGTACCACCCTGTTTGACCTCTTTCAGGTCCTCTTGGTCCCACAGCCGTCAGGCGATGGGCTGCCCGATAACGCCGGGCGGGCGGAGCATCCTAATGAGTCTGGTAGTCAGATAGTCTTCTGGCCGGGTAGTCAAACGGTCTGATGTAAATTGACCGGGAGACTAGGCGACTCAGGACTCGGAGACTAAAAACCGTTCAGATGTCGGCTCGAGGGCGAACTTCAGCAGCTTTCCACCGGGTGGGGCTCTCAGTCGCCGGCCCCGCTTCCCTGTCGGCTTCCCCCTGCTTACTCTTCCCTGTCACGGCCTTTACACTATTGCTATCTTGATTATGCCGAAGAGGGAGGGATTGTCAAGTCCAAACCTAAATCCCCAGCGCCTCGCGCGCCTCCTCCTCCATCATCTCCGGCTTCCACATCTCCTGGCCCAGCACCACCTCCACGGGCTTCTCCGTCACTTCCTCGGCCCGCTCGTGGACCTGCTGGGTCATGAAGGAGGCCATGGGGCACATGGGGGAGGTGAGGATCATGGTGATCTTCACCTTGTCGTCCGCGACGTCGACGTCGCGGATCATGCCCATGGAGACGACGTCGAGCCCGATCTCGAAGTCGATGACGTCACGGAGGGCGGTCCTGATCTTTTCCGCTTCACTCTGCATTATGCTGCTCCTTCCGTAGGTTTCTGTTCTTGGTATAGGTTGATTATATCACAGGAGCGGGAATTAACAATAATTCAAAGAGTCGTCTTCAAAAAGAGGGCGCGCCGGGGAGCGGACAATACCTGGCGGGCCTTCGGCGACGAGTCTCTCCTTGGCTTATCGCGGCATGATGCTATACTTTGACCGGAGTCTACCAGTAGTGACGGGAGAGAAGAGCGCATGAGTCCTAGACGCGGGTTGGGGCGCGGGCTGGAATCGCTGATTCCGGCAACGGAGAAGGAGGAGACCTCAGGCCTGAAGGAGGTCGCCCACGACGCCATCCTGCCCAATCCTCACCAGCCCCGGATGCCTTTCCGCGATCAGGATCTGGTGGAGCTCGCCGCCTCGATCCAGGAGCATGGCATCCTCCAGCCCCTCGTGGTCACCCGGCGCCCGGAGGGCGGCTACTACCTCATCGCCGGGGAGCGGCGGTGGCGGGCGGCCCACCTGGCGGGCCTGACGCAGGTGCCGGTGATCGTCAAGGACGCCGCGCCGCGGGAGATGCTGGAGCTGGCGCTCGTCGAGAATGTGCAGCGCGAGGACCTCAACCCCCTGGAGGAGGCCCTGGCCTACGAGCAGCTGGTGGCGGAGTTCGAGCTCTCCCACACCGAGGTCGCCCAGCGCGTGGGCAAGAGCCGCGTCGCGATCACCAACACCCTGCGCCTTCTGCAGGCAGCCGAGGGCGTGCGCCGGGCGCTCATGGAGGAGAAAGTCACCGAGGGGCACGCTCGCGCCCTCCTGGGCTTGGAGACCGAGGAGGAGCAGGAGATGGCCCTGCAGCTGGTACTGCAGCAGGAGCTGACCGTGCGACAGACGGAGGCCCTGGTGAAGAAGCTGCGGGCCGGAGAGAAGGTGGCCCCCCGGGCCAAGCCGGCTCCGTCCCCCGAGATCCGGGCCATGGAGGAGCGCTTCCAGGAGTCCCTGGGCACACGCGTGCGCCTCAAGAGCGGGCGCAAGGGGGGGCGCATCATCATCTACTACTACTCCGACGAGGAGTTCCAGTCGCTCTACGAGACCCTCACCGGGGAAGATCTCTGAACCAGCCACCATCACAGGAGCTACTACATGAACCTATCCTTTGAAGTTGCCGAAATTATCCGCGAGAAGACGGAGCAGGCGGTCGAGGTCCTGAAGGAGAAGAAGGTCGACCTCTGGCTGACCTTCGTACGGGAGACCCGGCAGGTGAAGGACCCCGCCGTCGATCTGCTGCTGGGCTTCGATCTCACCTGGCCCTCCGCCCTGCTCATTCACCGGCGCGGCGAGCGGATCGCGCTGGCAGGACGGTACGACATCGCCAACATCGAGCGCCTGGAGGCCTACACGGATGTGCGAGGCTACGACGAGTCCATCCAGGGAGTCCTGGTCGAAACCCTCAAGCGTCTCAAACCCCGCCAGATCGCCGTGAACTACTCCGAGAGCGATCCGGCGGCCGACGGGTTGACCTACGGGATGTTCCGCAGCCTCTCGCGGATGCTCGCCCCCACGCCCTACTGCTCCCGCCTCATCTCCGCCGAGGAGATCATCGGCACGCTGCGCGGGCGCAAGACGGAGTCGGAGCTGGCTCTCATCCGGGGCGCCATCTCCCACACCGAGGAGGCCTTCGACCTGGTGACCTCCCGGCTGCAGCCCGGAATGACCGACGTCCAGATCGTCCAACTGCTGCATAACTACCTGGAGGAGCGGGGCTTCTTCAGCGCCTGGGACTGGGAGTACTGTCCCATCGTGACGGTCGCTTCCGATGCTGAGGTGGGGCACACGATGGCGGCGGGTCACCGGGTGGAGGCGGGGAACGTCGTGCGGGTCGATTTCGGCATTTCACGGTATGGTTTCGTGTCGGATCTGCAGCGTACCTGGTATGTGCGGGAGTCCGGTGCGCAGGCGGTCCCGGCGAACGTGGCGCGGGCCTGGGAAGCGGTCAGTGCGGCGCTGGAGGCCGGGCGCGCCGCGCTGAAGCCCGGAGCCAAGGGTTGGGAGGTCGATGCGGCGGCGCGCCGCACGTTGGTCGATGCCGGCTACGCCGAGTATCTGCATGCCTTTGGGCACCACATCGGGCGCACGGCCCACGATGGGGCCACGATCCTGGGACCCAAGTGGGAGCGTTACGGGGACGCGGTCGAACGGAGCATCGAGGTCGGGAACGTCTTCGCCATCGAGCTGGGGGTGGCCGTTCCCGGACGGGGCTACGTGGGCCGGGAGGAGGACGTCGTCGTCACCGAAGAGGGGGCCGAGTACATCAGCAAGCCCCAAGAGGAGATCTGGATCGTCTAAGGGGAGGGCGGGAAAGATGAAAGCGGCGCTGTACAGCGCCGCTCTTCGATTCGTAGGGACCCTTCAGGGGTCTGCGTCAGGTATTGGCGCGCTCGCCTCGCGCTCGCCTTCAGTCTCGCCCTCGGGCGTGCTCTTCTCGTCCCGCCACTGCAGGCGATAACCGCAGAGCGCGTCGGCGCTCGCGTGTCCCTGAACGCGCTCGAGATCGGCGTTGAGGAGCTGGCGCAGTAAGTACTGATCGATCTTGCAGGTCTCGGGGTGGGACTGGGCCACGTAGTGATAGGGGCAGTTGCAGGTATAGAAGAAGTACTCGCCGTCCTCGGTCTTCTCCCAACGACTGACGAAACCGAGCTGTTTGAGATACTGGATTACGGCATCCAGCCGCTCGTCGTGGTCGTCGGGTAAGTCTTCCATTCCCTCGGCGAGACGCTGGGCGGTGTCTTCCAAGACCTCGTCCTTTGTTTCCGGCGCTACATTCTCATCCAGAGAGTCAAGCAGAGCGCTGGCCAACCCGCTGTAGTTGGTGGGAAAGAGGTCCGCAGCCATGGAGGTGAGGCGGTAGACGTAGCGAGGGCGCCCCGGTCGGTTTGAGCGGCGTACTTCCGGGTCGGTGATGTAACCCTCGGAGCGGAGGATCTCCAGGTGGTGGCGCACCGTGACGCTGGTAAGTTCCAGCTCCTCACTTAACTCCTGGACGGTAATCTCTCCACGACGTTTGAGGATCTCTAAAATCTGTTGGCGTGTATCCTGCATGTTGTTCACCCCGGTGTGTGCTGGCTCGGGCAATGGTGTCAAATCGCTAAGGTTATTTTGGATATTAAGTAGACCTTTACCATTGTAACATTCGAGCTTCTTTTTGTCAAACGCCCATTTACTTTACTGGCAGCGAGGATCGGATAGTATCGGGGTGTGTTTGAAGCCGGTTGGCAGTTGTCCTGGGCGCACAGCACACCTTCTCATAGAATTGGAGAACCCATGGAAAACCGAAGTACTCTCAAGATAGTGTTGGTTCTGGGGCTTAGCCTCTCACTGATTGTGCTCTGGACTATCGTCGCCGGCGCGGCTCCCGACCCTCCCGATGGCCCGGAGGCTCTATCACCTCCCGCCTTCCAGACGAAGACGGTGGTCCACCCCACCTTGCTGCAGCAGCTGTCGACGGTTACAGAGGAGACGCCCTTGCGGGTCATCCTACGGCTTCACCCGGTAGGGCCCTCTCTCGCTCCCTTGCTGACCCTGCAGTTGGAGGACAGCGATGCGCGTCGCCAACAGATTGTCACCGGATTGCAGGGCCGGCTGGAACGCTCGCGTGAGGCGCTCGCTCCCCTGCCGGCAGGAGCTACCATCCATCACAATCTCTGGATCATGAATGGGCTGGCGCTCAGCGCCCCTCCCTCTGTCGTTCGGGATCTGGCGACCTCACCGGCGGTTGCCGAGATGTGGCTGGATGAGGCGCGGCAGTACGTGGACGTCACCCTGACCGAAGGGCCTTTGGACGACGAGGAGCTGTGGGGCATCGCGCGGATCGCTGCCCCCGAGGTCTGGTCGACCCTTGGTATCTCCGGTACGGGGGCGGTGGTCGCCAGCATGGACACCGGCGTCGACTACCATCATCCGGCTCTCTCTGCCAACTACCGGGGCAACCTGGGGCACGGGTTGGTCGATCATGAGAGCTCGTGGTTCGATCCCCTCAACGGGGGCGTCTACCCCTACGACGACTACGGACATGGGACCCACACGCTGGGTACGGCGGTGGGAGGAGAGGGCCTCGGCGTGGCGCCGGGCGCGCGCTGGATTGCGGCCAAGATCTTGAGCAACAGAGGTTACGGCTTCGATTCCGACATCCACGCCGGCTTCCAGTGGTTTCTCGCTCCCGGCGGGGACCCCGCCCTGGCCCCAGATGTGGTCGTCTGCTCCTGGGGATCGACGCTTGCCGGCAGCACCGTCTTTCAGGAGGACATCGACCTCCTACAAGCGGCCGGGATCTTCCCCGTCTTTGCTGCCGGCAACGAGGGGCCCTGGCCGGGCTCCCTCCGCTCCCCGGCGAGCCTGCCCGGAGTCTTTGCCGTGGGAGCCAGCGACCCTTACGATCAGATCGCGAGTTTCTCCAGCCGCGGCCCCTCTCTCTGGGAGGAGATCAAGCCCTACATTGTGGCTCCCGGGGTCAACATCCTCTCCGCCTATCCGGGTGGGACCTACGCATCGTCCAACGGGACCTCGATGGCGACGCCCCACGTGGCGGGCACGGCGGCCCTCCTGCGCAGTGTGAGCCCGACCCTCTCCGTGCAGGCGATGGCCCGGACCCTCACCGAGACCGCCGTCCCCCTTACCACCACGGTCCCTAATAACGACAGCGGTTGGGGGCTTCTCGATGCTTATGGGGCCGTCGTCTCCCTGGCGCAGCCGGCGATCCTCAGCGGGACGGTCACCGGTGCCGGCGGACAGGGCCTCGCGGGCGCTCAGGTTCGCGCCTCACCCCACGGTGAGTCGGGCCGGGTCGCTGCGACCTCCACGGATGGGCAGGGACGCTTTCGACTCGCCTTACGTCCCGGTCTCTACGACGTCACCGCCTCGGACTTTGGATACCGGTCGCAGACGACGGGGCACGTGGAGGCTCTCACCAATACCGTCCACACTCTCGACTTTCGGCTCTCCGCACTACCCACCGGACTGCTCAGGGGCGAGGTCGGCGTTGCCCCTGCGGGCGCCGTGCCCACCCGCTCCCTCGTCCTGCGCGCGCTGGGGACACCGGTCACGTCGACGGTCGGCAGCGGTACCTATGAGATGACGCTGCCGGTGGGCGAATACGTCGTGGAGGCGCGGGGGAACGGCTATCGGGTCCTGACGGCCACGGTCGACATCTCGTCGAGCGCGGAAACGGTGCAGAACTTCACCCTGGAGAGCGCGCCCACCCTCCTGCTGGTCGACGCCGACGGCTGGGCCTACGTCAGCGAGATCGGTTACTGGCGGACGGCGCTCGACGATCTGGCCTATGCCTACGACAACTTCGGGCTGACGAAGATGAGCGTCTCCACGACCACCTTCGATATCCTGGAGGCCTACGATGTCGTGCTCTGGTCCTCCCCGGTGGCTTCGCCGGGTCTGGTCAACGCCGGTCAGGGGCTCGAAAACTACCTGGCCGGGGGCGGGCGTCTGCTTCTCAGCGGGCAGGACGTCGCCTACTTCGATCTGGGCGCCTCCCTCTACCTTGTCCCCCAGCCCTACCTGCGCGAGCAGATCGCCGTCGCCTACGGGGGAGAGCTCACCGCCCTCTTCTCCCCCATCCACGGGCTGGGTCCCTTCGCGGGTTGGGTGCCGGAGGTGCTGGGGGGCGATGGCGCCGACAACCAGGAAGCGCCCGATGCGGTGAGTGTGCGCGACGCGGACCTCGCCGAGCGGGTCTGGGAGTACCGGGGCGGTGAAGGAGCGGGCGTCGGAGCCCACGTCTGCACCCCCTACCGGGCCCTCTTCTTCTCCTTCGGCTTTGAGGCCATCGCAGAGCGAGCGCAGCGCCGGGCGGTGATGGTACGCTCCCTCGACTGGCTCATGGCACCGCCGCCGACGTCGGGGCTGACCTTAGATTACGCGACCGCGCCCCTCATCGCCTCGCCGGGCGAGACGGTGACCCACACCGTACGCGTCCGGCATATCGGCATGCGGGGCTCTGCGGATTCCTTGAACGTCTCTCTGGAAGGGGGTGCGTGGGCGACGACCCTGTCACCGACCCGGGTGACCCTGTCTCCCTGTGCATCCCAGATCTTTACGGTGACGGTCACGCCTCCCCCGGATGCCGGCGTGGACGTAACGGATCTGCTGACCCTCACCGTGGACTCGACGCTTCTGGGGAGTCCCCTGACCGCCCCCCTCCGGACGAAGACCCCGGCCCCTGTGCTCCTCGTCGATGACGAGCGCTGGTATCCCATGGAGACCTACTACCTGGAGGCGTTGGAGGCCCGCGGCGTCCCCTTCGACCTCTGGAGCACCGATCACGGGCGCGCGGGTGGTCTCCACACCGGCCCTCTTACCAAAGCGACCCTCGACCGCTACCCCATCGCCGTCTGGTTTACGGGCTACGACTGGTATGCTCCCGTGACCTCCCAGGAGGAGACACTCCTGATCGATTACCTGAGTGCGGGAGGCCGGCTCTTCCTCTCGTCGCAGGATTTCCTCTACCACCACGAGGACGCTCTCTTGGCAGAGCGCCTGGGGGTGGCCGAGGTGGTCCACGAAGGCCAGGTCGAGGTGGCCTTTGGGGTCGCTGAACACCCGGCGGGTGGCTCGTGGGGTCCCGTGGAGCTCGTCTACCCCTTCCGCAACTGGAGCGATGGAGCGGAGCCGGACCGCGGGGCAGCGGTTGTGGCGCGCGCTGCTGGTGGAGCGCCGGTGGCGCTGGCAGCGCAGGGCCGGCAGACCTCCACCTGGCGCTCGCTCTTCTACGCCTTCCCCGTCGAGACCCTGCCCTTGGAGGCGCGGGCGGACGCCCTCTCCAGGGGTGTCGGCTGGCTCTCGCCGCTGGGCAGGAGCCGTTGGTCGGTCACGCCCACCGCTCCCCTCCCCGGTGCTCGGCTCACCACGACCCTCGTGCTGGTGGGGGACGAGGGCGCGCGCCCGGCGAACTTCGTGCACCCTCTGCCCGCGGGGCTGGACCTCGTCGAGACCACGCTTCCTGCCGGCGTCACCTACGATCCGGGAGCGCGCCGGCTCTCGTGGGCGGGCTGGGTGACCGGCTCGCAGCCCCTCACCCTCACCTGGGCTGCACGGCTCACGACGACCCTGCCTTCTGGAGAGGCGCTCACGCCTACGGTGACCCTGGGGCTGCCGGCGTGGGGCCTGACCTTCACGCGCGCGGCCTCGCTCCGGGTGGCGGGTGCCGATCTGGACACCAGCCGCTGGCAGTTTCCGCCGGACCTGACGGTGCAGTCCCCCTTCACCCTCACCCTCGATCTGCGGAACAGCGGCCCCGGCGCGGCCTCCGCCGTCGCCGTCGATCTCTGGCTCAACCCGGGCGTAGCGCCCCTCACGGTGACCGTCGCGCCCACGCGGGGCACGCCCCTGCCCCTCTGGTCGGGTGCCCTGGGGCCCGGTGAGAGCCGGCGCGTCAGCGTCCCGCTGCGCCCCTGGCGCTACGGCGACCGGCTCCGGGTCGACGCCCTCCTCTCCGACGGCACGGGCCGCCGGTGGGAGCGGGTGCTCTGGCTGGAAGCCGATCCCTTGCGGGCTTACATGCCCCTCGTGGTCCGGAAGCGCTAAGCAAGTCGCAAACTGTTGTGGTGGTTCGTAGTAGGCGCTTCAGCGCCGTGCAGGTGGCTATGACCGATCTAGGGTTGGAAGACCTGCGTCTCGGGCTTGAAGGCCGCCAGCGCGAACCAGAGGTAGTTGGCAGCGACGACGGGCTCCAGCGCCTCGCCCGCCAGAGGTCCCTCTTGGGCGACGCCCAGCGGGTTCCAGACGCTGCCCGTCTCCTGGTCCACGATCCGACCGTTCTCGAAGGCGAAGGTCAGCGTCTCGTCACCCACCCGGCGAGAGAAGGCGAGCAGGGCCCCTACCTCCCGCCCTGCGGCGAGGTCGCGGGTGTCGAGGGGGGAGGCGGTCTCCGGAGACCAGAAGATGACGATGGGCTCCTCGTCCACGCTGTCGTTGGCGACGCGGAGCTCCTCGAAGAGGGTGTAGGAATAGGCGACGGGCGCCTCACCTGCGATACCCACTGCCAGCACGCGGGCCTTGGGCGGCAGCACGTCCGGCGTCTCCGGCCCTTCGTAGAGGAAGGGGGAGCTGTTGACATCGTCGTAGCCGGGATAGGGATTGTTGCCGTAGGAGCGGCTGTGGCCCGTCTCGCGGGAGAGGACCCGACCCTCGGGATAGGTCTCCTGGAACGCCTCCCACCCGATGATGAAGGCCGGCAGGAAGGTGAGCTCTTCGCCTGTGTACTCTCCCGCAATGGCTTCACCCGTCCCCTGCTGCCACCAGCTCTCCGTCTGCCGGTCGTACATGATGAGGTTGCTGTAGCGCAGGCGTCCCGTCGTGCCGAAGTCGAGCACCTGCCCCTCCACCGTCCGCTCGAAGGCGATGGCGGTGTTGCAGAGGGGGCAGTAGGTCACGACGACGGGCACGCCGGCGATCTCGTCGTTGACGATCTCGTGCCAGATGAGGATCTGGATGGGATAGGCTCTGGCCTGCCCGCCGCGCTCCACGAGGATGACGGGCTCCTCCGGCTCCAGCCATTCGTCAGCCTCCTCGATGGTCAGGAATTGAGGGCTGTTGATGGCCGGGATACCGTCCTTGGGCACGCCCCCCGAGAGGATCTGCTCGTAGGGGACGCTGTGCCGGCTGAAGTCGGTGCTGAATTCGCGCGCGGCGCCCTGGGGGATCTCTTCAGGCTGGTCAGAAGGCGGGTCAGACAGGGTCATCTCGGGAGAAGGTGAGGGTGCCGGGGAGGACGTCGCGGTCTCCTCGGGGCGTGCACAGGCTGTGAACAGCAGGATCAACAGTAGAGCTCCGATTAAATAGCGCATCTTGGCCTCCTCCTGGCTTGGTTATAGCGTGAGCGTGAATATTCCTATTATAACATAGATGAAGATCTATTTTATGTCCCGCTGCCCTCCAAGATCTGCAACCACCTCTGCTCTTCCACGTATAGAAGAACGTAATCACGCGGACAAAGGAGACTGAATCATGATGACGAAGAGTCTGGTGCTGATAGTCGTGACGACGATGGTAGTAGGATTGACCTGCTGCTGCGGTATGCCTTTCACGCTGAGCAATTGGGATACCGTGCGGGGCTCAGGTGTGGTGGTGGAGGAGATCTATATCTTCGAGGAGCGTCTCTCGGGGGTGCAGCTGGCAACCACAGGCGATCTCTATATCGAGCAGGGTGAGGGGCTCGAGTTGCGCGTCGAGGGCGAGGAGAACATCATCGAAGGCCTGGAGATCGAGATGCGGGGGGACGAGCTCTGGATCGGTACCCGTCCCGGCGTTCACCTGCGTCCCACGGAGCCCCTGGATTTCTACCTCCGGGTGTCCGAACTGGACCGCGTCGTCCTCAGCGGCGGCGGCACGGTGGAAGTGCCTCATTTCGAGGCCGAAAGTCTGCTTCTGGAGCTGCGCGGCTCGGGTGAGATCGAGACACCCGAGCTGGAGGCGGAGCACCTGTCCGTCGTCCTCTCGGGATCAGGCGAGATCCAGGCCTCGGGCTTTGTGGAAAGCCAGAAGCTCTCCCTCAGCGGTTCCGGAGCGTACGTCGCGGAGGACCTGGAGAGCCGGGTGGTGGAGATCGTGATCTCCGGCAGCGGCTCCGCCTGGGTCACCGCCGAGGAGCGCCTCGACGTGAGGATTTCAGGCAGCGGAACGGTCCACTACTACGGAGATCCGGCGGTGGAGCGGCAGGTCACCGGTTCCGGAGACGTGCGGCGGATGGACGACTGATCCCCTCCCTGTTGACCTCCTGCCGGCGCCGTGCCATAATCAGGTGAGAGAGGTCCACACGCCGAAAGGAGATAGGATGCCGCTCAAGCGAGACGCAAGCGGAAGGCTGCACATCGAATCCCCCCTCATGGGGGAATCCCTCATGCGCAAGGGGCTGTTAGAGGAGACCGAGGTCGAGAGCGTCTTCAGACCCCTGCCCAGCGTGAAGGTGATCAAGATCGGAGGGCAGTCCATCATCGACCGGGGACGGGAGGTCGTCCTGCCCCTGCTCGACGAGGTGGTGGAGCTGCGACCCGACCACCACCTGCTCGTCCTCACGGGCGGGGGCACCCGCTCCCGCCACGCCTACGCCGTCGCCCTCGATCTGGGGATGCCCACGGGGGTGCTGGCGAAGTTGGGCAGCAGCATCAGCGAGCAGAACGCGCTGATGATCGCGCTGCTGCTCACGCCCTACGGCGGGATCAAGATCGCGCACGGGGATCTGCTGAAGCTCGCCTCCTACCTGATGCTTGATGCCATCCCCGTGATGCACGCCATGCCCCCCTACGGGCTGTGGGAGAGGCCGCCGGACAGCGGGCGCATTCCGCCCCACCGCACCGACATCGGGACCCTGCTCACTGCCGAGCTGCTGGGCGCCGAGCGCTGCTTCCTGGTCAAGGACGAGAAAGGGCTCTACACCGACGATCCCAAACGGAACCCCGACGCCGAGTTTATCGACGAGATCGAGGTGGGGGCGCTGCTGGAGCGCGACCTGCCCGATCTTCCCGTCGAACGGACGCTGCTGGAGGCGCTGGCACACGCCAAGTCGGTGCGCGAGGTGCTCATCGTCAACGGGCGGGAGCGGGGGGCGCTCACCGCCGCCCTGCAGGGCGAGAACCCCGGAACGCGGATCTATCGCGGGTAGAAGGGAGCAGGGACTGGGGACTGGGGCTCAGGGATCAGGGAGAGGGTTCTAGTTGAGCCCTTTGCCCTGATCCCTGCAAGACAGAAAGTAGGGCCTTACTCCGGGACGACGGGGGGCTCCGAGGGCCAGAGCCGGAGACCCGTCAGGGGGTCGACCAGACGCTCCTGGGGCGCGCCCACCAGCACCTGGATGGCGACCTCGCCCACGATGACCTCCGCCCTGAGCAGGTGCCCTCCACGCACCTCGCCGCCCGGGCTGGCGAGCATGACGTGAGGATGGATGAAGGGTTGCCCCTCCTTGAGGGAGACGTTGGCGTTGAAGGCGACCAGCTCCCAATCCCCCTCCAGCTCCAGGTAGTGGTAGTTCTGCTCGTCGAAGTCGTAGCTGCCGATCTCCGGAGCGTGCACCGCGCCCATCCCCTGGATCAGCCCCTGTTGGATGTTGTGGGCGCTGCAGTAGTCGGTGAGGGCTGCGACGATCTCCACCCCCGGAGGCAGCCGGAAGGCGTAAATCTCTTCAGAGCTGTAGAGTACCATGGTTACCTCCTTGAAGACAAGTTGAAAGTTCGAAAGCCAAAAGTCACACGTTCTACCGGAGCCGCTGCACGAGACGGGGGAGCAGGGCGTCCCAATCGTAGGCGGCGACGAAGTCCCGGGCGCGCACGCCCCACTCCTCCCGGAGGGCAGCATCCAGGACGAGACGCCTGCAGGCACCCGCGAAGGTCTCGGGTTCATTCGCCAGGATGACCGCCTCACCGACGCCGGGGAAGCCCTCGGCGCCCAGGGTGGTGGAGACGATGGCCTGGCTCATGGCAGCCGCTTCCAGGATCTTGAAGCGGGTCCCGCCCCCCACCCACAGCGGGATCACGTAGACGGCTGCGGCGTTGAAGTAGGGGCGGGTGTCGGGGACGGCGCCCGTCACCTGCACACCGGGCACTCTCTGCAGGGGCTCCAGCCGCGCGTGGGGCCGCTTCCCCACCACGTAGAAGCGGGCTCCGGGCAGCCCCTCCCGAAGGCGGGGCCAGATCTCCTCCACGAACCAGAGCACGCCATCGACGTTCGGGCGGAAGTCCATGGTGCCGGTGAAGAGGAAGGCGGGCTGCTCCAGCGGCATCGCCTCCTCGAAGGAGGCGTACTCCGCGACGAAGATGCCGTTGGGCAGCAGCAGGGGGTCGAGGTCGGGGACGAGGCGCTGCAGGGCCGCGGCGTCGGCCGGGGAGACGGCCACCACCAGATCGGCCCGCCGGCAGATCTCTGCCTCGTAGTGCCGGAGACGCCGCCACTGGACGAAGGAGTAGGCGGCGCCCGGCCAGCGCCGGGGACGTCGCAGGTCGGTGCTGAAGGCGCGCCGCTGGAGGACGTACTCGCAGTTGTGGTCGTCGAAGGCCACCCGGGGCGGTTGGGGCCGTGCCCAGACCTCATCGAGGTAGGGCGCCAGCTCCAGCCCCTCGACGAGCACCCAGTCGAAGGTGTGGGCGCGCAGCCAGGCGCGCAGCTGCTCGGTGAAGGGCGTGCTCTTCAGGCGGAGGGCCAGGTCGGGGCGCGGCGAGGTCAAGAGATCCCGCAGGCGCTCCCGCGTCGTACGTCCGGGTTGGGGGATGACGGCAGCGCGCTTCACGCGCTCGCCGATCTCGCCCGGCACGTCCCTGCTCTGCTCCCTGCCGGCGAAGGAGAGGAGTGAGAGCTCGTGCTCCTCCGCCAGCCCCCGCAGAATGCCCCAGTTCCGCAGGGCGGTTCCTTGCCGTGGCGGATAAGGGACCTGCGGGGTCAGCATCAACACGCGGGACATCGCCTGCGCTCCTCCTGGGTCACGGTCGCCCCGGCCTGGAGTGCCGGGGCGGATAAGGGATCAGCATCAACACGCGGGACATCGCCCTTTCCTCGCTACTACCGGAGGCGCAGCCGGGCGGTCGCCGAACCTATGGCCAGGGCGATGTGGACGATGAGCCAGAGGAGGCTCAGGGCACCGTAGAAGGGCGCCTCTGTAAAGAAGAAGCTCACCAGCGGGCCGATGAGGGCCGGTAGGCTGCCCACGACGATGCTGGCCGCAACCACCCACCAGAGCCGGCTCCCGTAGCGCCTGCCGATGAGCCGCCAGACCGCCTCGGCGATGAGGGTGCCCACCAGAGGGGAGAGAAAGATGGTGAACCAGCCCAGGGAGGGCAGGATAGGCGCTGCGATTGCCGACAGGATCAGGGAGACGACCGTCGCGATGAGGTAGTCGGAGATCCGGGCCTGTTCGTAGCGCCCCTTGCGCCCCCTCTCGCACTCCTTGCAGATGTAGCCTACCGGCGTCCGCTTGGCACACTTGAAGCAGATAGGGCGGTCGCACTGGTAGCAGTGAAGCGACGTCTCCACCTTGGGGTGCCAGGTGCAGTAGGCAACCTCTTCGTCCTGCGTCTCCATCTCGTAGTCAGCTCTCATCTTCAGTCCTCGCTGTTGTTGCGGGGGGTCAGGCGCTCCACCAGGCTCCGGTAGAAGTCACCGCGATTGCGCAGTCGCAGGAAGCGCGCCCGGATGGGACTGCGCTCGATCTTGACCCGATCACCGTCCTCCAGTTCGTCCGCCAACCGACCGTCCACCGTCAGCATCCCGGGCCGCCCGGTGTGTACGACGACCTCCACCCGTGCGTCGGCGTTGAGTACCAGGGGGCGCTCCAGGCTCAGGTGGGCGGCGACGGGCACCAGCAGGAAGTTGTTGATCCACGGGGGCAGGATGGGGCCGCCCACCGCGTAGGAGTAGGCCGTCGAACCCGTCGCCGTCGCCAGGATGAGACCATCGGCGACGTAGGTGGTGAGGAGGGCGCCGTCGATGGAGACCTCGAGGTGGACGGTGCGGGCCAACGCCCCGCGGCTGATGACCGCATCGTTGAGGGCCAGCTCGTCGGCGATGGAGACGCCCTTACGGTAGAGGCGGGCCTGCAGCATCAAGCGCTCTTCGATCTCCCCCTGATCTGCCAACACCTGCTCCATCACCTGCGTCCAGCGATCGGGCACGCACTCTGTCAGGAAGCCGACGCGCCCCAGGTTCAGTCCGAGAAGCGGGATGCCCAGGGGGGCGACGCGCAGCATCCCGCGCAGGATGGTCCCGTCCCCGCCCAGCGTGACCAGTAGATCGGTGTTGGGCAGGTCGGCGTCCTCGGGCAGGGGGTCGTGGGCCGAACAGAGCCAGGGCTGCACGTCCCGCTCCCGCAGCCAACCGGCAATCTGCTCCGCCAGGGGGCGGGAGGCGGGCACGCTCGGATTGTAGAAGAGACCGATCTCCTCGAACATGCTCAGTTCAGCCGCTCCTGCAGCCAGGAGACGATCTCCTCCAGGGGGACCGCCTGCTGCTGCCGCCCTTCCTGCGTCATCTCCTTGATCGTCACCTCGCCCCGGGCCAGCTCGTCCTCCCCCAGAATGAGAACGTAGCGGGCGTTGCGCTTGTCGGCGTGGCGCAGCTGGGAGCGCAGGCTCCCCTTCAGGGCGATCTGCGCCCCGATGCCTGCCTCGCGGATGCGCACGAGGAGCTCCACCGCCCGGGCGCGGGTTCGCTCGCCCAGGTAGGTGAGGTAGACCGGGGGAATGGGCAGGGCGGGCGGTTCGACCTTCTGGTGCTGCATCACCAGGATGGCCCGCTCCAGGCCGGCGGCGAAGCCTACCGCGGGGGTGTCGGGACCGCCCAGGAGCTCCATCAACCCGTCGTAGCGCCCGCCCCCGCAGACCGCCGACTGGGCGCCGATGCCCTCCGCCCAGACCTCGAAGACCGTCTTGCTGTAGTAGTCGAGCCCGCGCACCAGGCGGGAGTTGATGACGTAGGGCTTCTCCAGACTGTCCAGGTAGCCCAGCAGCGTCTCGAAGTGCTCGCGACACTCCTCGCAGAGGTGCTCCGTGATCTTCGGGGCCGACTCGATGATGGGCCGGCACTGCTGCTCCTTGCAGTCGAGGACGCGCAGGGGGTTGGTGGCGAGACGGCGCTTGCAGTCCTCGCAGATCTGGTCCTCGTGGGCGTGGTAGTAGGCCACGAGTGACTGGACGTAGTCGGGCCGGCACTCCGGGCAGCCCGTCGAGTTTACCTGGAAGGAGAGGTTGCGGAAATCCAGCGCGTCGTAGATGTCCCACGCCAGGAGCATGATCTCCAGGTCGGCCAGGGAGTTCTCCACGCCGAAGATCTCGGCGTTGAACTGGTGGAACTGGCGGTAGCGACCCGTCTGCGGCTGCTCGTAGCGGAAGGCCGGACCCATCGAGTAGAGTTTGACGGGCTTGGGCAACACGCGCAGGCCGTTCTCGATGTAGGCCCGCACCACCCCGGCGGTGAACTCGGGGCGCAGTGTGAGCTCCCGTTCCCCCTTGTCGCGGAAGGAGTACATCTCCTTCTCGACGATGTCCGTCGCTTCCCCCACGCCCCGGGCGAAGAGGGAGGTCTCCTCGAAGATGGGGATGTCGATCCGCTCAAAGCCGTACTGGCGGGCCAGCTCCGTCATCGTCGCCATGACGTGCTCCCAGTAAGCCTGCTCCTCGGGCAGGATGTCCTGGGTCCCCTTAGGTCTGCTTAGTTGTTCCATACTCTTCACCTCGTGAAGTCATACGGGTATGCTTCAGTTGAGTTAAGCCGAGGCGTAGGACGTGAGATCCTCACGTTTCACGCTTTACGTTTCAGCTATGGATAACTTTCAACTGAGTTGAAACACACCCAAGTCATACTTTACATGGTTACGGAAGGCTCACTCGAGCCCCCTGAGAATTGATTATAGGTCAGAAGGGGATGAAAGACAAAGAGCGCATCTGCGTAATTCACCTCTCTTTATTTGGCAACGCCCCTTTTGCGTGGTATGCTTAGCCAGAGCTATGGAACGACCGCTGATTCTCTTCACCAACGATGATGGTATTCACTCCCGAGGACTGTGGGCAGCCGTGGAGGCCCTGCTTGATCTGGGGGATGTGCTCGTGGTCGCCCCTGACCGGCAGTGGTCGGGCGCCGGACGCGCGATGTTGGGCGAGGTCACCGGCGCGGTAACGGAGGCCGGACGGGAGGTAGCAGGGCGCTGGGTGGAGGCCTATGCCGTGGACGCGACGCCGGCTCTCACCGTCGTGCACGGTCTCCTCGAGTTCGCCCCGCGACGTCCTGCCCTGGTCGTCGCCGGCATCAACTCGGGAGAGAACGTCAGCGTGGAGGTGACGGCTTCGGGGACGGTGGGCGCCGCCCTGGAGGGGGCTGCGGCGGGAATTCCGGCCTTGGCCGTCTCCCTCGCCATGCCTCTCTCCCACCACCACCGGGGTGACGTGACCATCGACTACCGTGCGTCCCTGCACTTCACCCGCTACTTCGCCCGGCTGCTCCTGGAGCGCTCCCTGCCCTTCGACGCCGACCTGCTCAACGTGAACGTGCCCGAGAGGGCGACCTCCCGGACTCCCTGGCGGCTTACCCGCCTCTCGCGCCACCGTTACTTTCTACCTCTGGTGCCCAGGCGCGAGAAGGGACAGGGGCGCCCCGGCTACAGGATCATGACGACCGTGAAGGAGACCGCACCCGATTCGGACGTCTACGCGCTCGTGATGGAGGGGGTCGTCTCCGTGACCCCTCTTTCGCTGGATCTCACGTCGCGGGCGGACTTTGGAGAGGTTGAGGAGCGGCTGCGCTCGCCCTCCTGATCTAGAGGACAACGATGCAGAGGCAGATAGAGATTCTTCGCTTTCAAAGAGGGGAACGGGTAGCACACCCGGCGCCCGAAGCTGCGGTGGAGACGCCGCCACCGGAGACGCCTGCCGAAGCCGGCGAGCTGCTCACCGTCCTCGTTGACCTGAGCCTCAATCTACCCCACCGCAGTCGCGAGATCCGGGCCATCGTTTCCGGCTCCTACTGGCGGTCGGCCGGCAGTGTCGTCGCTCGTCTCCGCCGGGCGCTGGCGGACGCCAACCGCTACCTGGCCCGGGCCAACGCGCAGAGCGTAAAGGAGCAGCGGGCGACGGGAAATCTCATCTGTGCCACCTTCTGGAAGGACGAGCTCTTCGTGGGCCAGGTGGGACGGGGACATGCCCTCGTGCGTCACTCCGATGGCTTCGTCGAGTCCTTTCCCCACCAGCCCCGCCAACTGCTGCCCCTGGGCGCCTCCCTGCCGCCCATCATCCACGTGAGCTACGCCCCCCTCGAGGAGGGGAGCCTCCTCTTCCTGGGCACCACCGAGCTGGTCGAGTCGCTGGCGCTTCACCCAGCCGCGCTTCTGCGCCGCTCCGACCTTGCAGGGGGCGCGACCGACCTCGTTGCGGCCCTGACGGCGAAGGGGGTGACGGGTACGGGGGTGGTGATCGGGACACAGACAGAGCCCGTGGTGCTCCCGACCCCCTCTCACAAGCGCAGCTTCCCCTCGTTCCGCCGGCGTGAGGCAGCACCCGCCGTGAGCCGGGAAGAGGCGGCGACGGCGAAACCTGAACCTGAGCCGCAACCGGTCTTTGAATCGCGACCGCCTGCCGTGCGCCCCCCGGTGTCCGAGCCGGAGGTCGCCCCACGGGACGTGGAGGTTGCCGGTGAAGCCGTGCCCGAGCCCGAGAAGCACCCCGCTCCGGTGCCAGAGAGCGGTGAGGAGCAGGAGCTCCCCGAGTTCCTCCAGCCGCCTTCCGCAGCGGTCGAGGTGGAGGAGCCGGAGGAGGGGGCGGAGCCGCGCCGGCAGCTGCCACAGATCCGCCTGCCCGAACTACGCGTGCCCAAAGTGCGCGTGCCTGAACTGCGCCTGCCCGAACTGCACCTGCCTGAACTGCGCCTGTCTGAACTGCACCTGCCTGAACTGCGCCTGTCCCGCCTGAGGCGCCCGGAGGGAGAGGGCGTCCGGGCGCCCCAGGTGCCCGTCAAGGCCATCATCCGCACGCTGCTTCCCGGACGGGTGGAAGGGGAGCGGGCGCAGCGCGCCCGGCAGGTGCCCGAGGAGCGGACGCCCGTGATGGCGGGCCTGGCCCTGGGGCTACTCCTCTTCGTTTTCTTTATCACCCTGACCATGTCACAACAGCTCGGGGGCGCCTCCCGAGAGCAGGAGCTCCTCCAGCAAGCCCAGGAAGTGAGCTTGGAGGCACGCCGGACGCAGGACCGCGAGGACTGGCAGGAGGTGGAGGTGCTCGCTCAACAGATCCTGGCCCTCAACGATCAGAACCCCGAGGCCCGGCGGATGATGGAGGAGTCACGCGTGGCACTGGACGACCTCGATCAGGCCACCCTGCTGACGGCCTCGCCCATCGTCGAACTGACCACCTCGCCCACGCCCCGGCGCGTGCTCGTCGTCCAATCCTGGCTCTACGTCCTCAACCCGGCAACCAGCGAGGTCTACGGCATCCCCCTCGCCGAGAACGGGATCCAGCCGGCGTCGGCAGCCTACACGCCCATCCTGCGGCAGGGCCAGACCATCTCTGGTATCTCCGTGGGCAGCCTCGTGGACATGGCCTGGATGGAGCCGGGACCCGGCTACCCCGACGGCGCCATCTTCATCTACAGCGACGATGGCTACGTCTACATCTACGAGCCCTCGCTGGGGCCGGTGAGCATTACCTACCAGCGCCTGCAGGGGGAGCTGGAGCCGGGCAACGTCACCCTCATCGGCACTTACGGCACCCAGCTCTACCTCATCGACCGGTACGCCAACCAGATCTGGAAGTACGTGCCGGTGAACGGGATCTATGACACGCCCCCCCGCCCCTACTTCGCAGAGGAGATGGCGCCGCCCCTGCAGACGGCTCTCGACCTGGCCCTGGACGGCAGGCTCTATCTGCTCTTCGGGGACAGCGAGGTCGTCGCCTACTTCAACGGCACTCCCGATCTCTCCTTCGAGATTCGCGGGCTGCGGGACGACCGCTTCCGCGCCCTGGTCATGGCGCTGGAGCCGGACCCCGAGAGCGGGCAGATCTACCTGGGGGACCGGGATGCGGAGCGCATCGTCGTCCTGAACAAGCGGGGGGAGTTCCAGCGCCAGTTCCGCCTCTCCGAGATCGCCGGCGGCTCGCTGAAGAACCTGGAGACGCTGACGGTGGGCGAGGACGTCGAGATTCTCTACTTCGTCGCGTCGAACCGGCTCTACGCTGCGCCCATCCCCGGCGCCGCGGAGCCTTGAGTTAACGAGGGAGGTATCGTGGACACCCGAGAGACTCTGCGCACCTTCGTCGCCCTGCCCCTCTCCGAGAGCGGGCACGAGCGGCTGGGAGCCCTGCAGCAGAAGCTGATCCGTATCCTGCCCGATGGCCACATTCGCTGGGTGCCCCCGGACAACGTCCACCTCACCCTCTTCTTTCTCGGGGACGTGCGGGCGGATCGCATCCCCGTGATCCGGGAGGCGCTCGCCGTCGTGGCCCGCAACGTTCTGCCCGTCACCTTCGAGGTCGGAGGGCTGGGCGCCTTTCCCAACACCCACCGCCCGCGGGTGATCTGGGTGGGGCTGGAGGAGTCGACGGGTCGCCTGACGCTGCTGCACACGGCGGTGAACGAGGCGCTGGCAGAGGTGGGCTTCGAGCCCGACCGCCGCCCCTTTCACCCCCATCTCACCCTGGGGCGGGTACGGCGAGGTACGGACGCGAGGGTGGTGCGCCGTATCGGCGAGGGGGTCGCGGAGACGAAGGTCGGCGCAGTGACCGCGGAGCAGGTGGAGCAGCTGGTCCTCTTCCGCAGCGACCTCGGCCCCTCGGGCGCCGTCTACACGGCCCTCCACGCCTTCCCCTTTCACGGATGAGTATGCGCGGGCGCCGGCGCGTTGCCGTCATCGGGGGCGCCCAGCCCTCCGCGCAGGAGCGGGCGTGGGCCGAGGCGGTCGGGCGGGAGTTGGGACGGCGGGACGCGATCCTCGTCTGCGGTGGGCGGGGCGGGGTGATGGAGGCGGCCTGCCGCGGCGCCCAGGCGACCGGCGGCTTCACCGTGGGCATCCTCCCCGGTACCTCTCGCGAAGAGGCCAATCCCTACGTCGATCTCCCCCTCGTCACCGGTCTCGGGGAGGCGCGCAATCTCCTCGTCGTGCGCAACGCTCAGGCCGCCATCGCCGTCGGCGGCGGCTACGGTACCCTCAGCGAGATCGCCTTCGCCCTGCGGTTGGGGCTGCCCGTGGTAGGGCTGGGCACGTGGGAGCTGCAGCGCGAGGGGCTGGAGGTGGAGCTCGTCACCGCGACGACGCCCGAGGAGGCGGTGGCATGGGTGTGGCAGAACTCCTAATCCCTTCTCCCTGATCCCTTGTCCCTATTCCCCGGTCCCTTACACCAACACCCGCTCGTAGACCGCCAGCGTCTCCTCTGCACACCTCGCCCAGGTGAAGTCTGCGGCGTGCTCGAAGCCGGCGGCGCGCAGCCGGGCGCGGAGTTCGGGCTCCCGGGCGATGCGCAGGCAGGCCTCCGCTAAGTCCGCTGGATCCTCGGGGTCGATGAGGAGCCCCGCTCTCCCCGTCACCTCGACGAGGCTCGCCCGCTCCGCGGCGACGACCGGGCTGCCGCAGCGCATCGCCTCCAGTACGGGGAGTCCGAAGCCCTCGTAGAAGGAGGGCTGCGCCAGGAGCAGCGCGCCGTTGTAGAGCGCGACGAGGTCGGGCAGGGGCGCCTGCTCGATGAAGTGCACCCACGCCTCCAGGCGCAGCGCTTCCACCCGCGTGAAGATCTCGTCGTAGAGCCAGCCGCGCCGTCCGGCGATGACGAGGCGGCGCCGCTCCCCCCGTCCGTGCAGGAGGGCCAGGGCCTCCAGCAGGCCCGGCAGATTCTTGCGCGGCTCCCAGGTCCCCACAAAGAGGAGGTAGCCCGGGTCCAGCCCGTAGCGCTCCAGCGCCCTCTCCACCTCGGCATGCGGCAGTGGGCGGAAGACCTCGTCGGCGGCCAGATGGACGACGCTCACCCGTTCCGCCGGCACCCCGAGAAGCTCTTTCAGGTCCCGCTGCGTGGCGTGGGAGTCGGCGATGAGGGCGTCGGCGCGTTCCACCGCCCACGCGATCTGCTCGTTGTAGTAGCGGCGCGCCTCGTCGGTCAGGTAGTGGGGGTAGCGGAGGAAGTTGAGGTCGTGGATGGTGGCGACCAGGCGGCGGGCGCCCCAGGCCGGCGGGATGAAGTCGGTGCTGTGGAAGAGGTCCAGCCGCAGGGGGAGGAGCTCGGCCCCCAGTGCCCAGCGCTCGAAGCGGTTGTGGGGCGGCGTCCGGGCGCGGTGGGCGCGCGCGCGTGGTAGATCGAGGGGCGCCTGCTCCTTCACGTGGTAGAGGAGGTGCAGGGACCCCGGCGGCAGCCGGGGCGTGAGGTGCTCGGCGAGGCGGCGGGCGTAGCGCGAGATCCCGCCGGGAGCGTAGGCGTGCAGGCGCAGATCCAGACCGTAGCGGTTGACGCTCGAGCCCCGATCAGCGCTCACGCAGCTCCTCTTCGAGGGCGCGGGCGATCTGGCGGTCGGTCACCGCCATGGGCAGCGCCCGGAGCTCCGCGAGGGTGACCCAGCGGAAGTCGGCGCAGTCGAGGCAGCGGGGGACACCCTGCACCAACCGGCACCAGAAGGCGTAGAGCGTGATGCGGAAGTGGGTGTAGCCGTGCTTCACGGTCGTCAGGTGTTCCCCCACCTCGACGGTGATGTCCAGCTCCTCCTGCAGCTCCCGCCTCAGGCATTCCCCCAGCGTCTCGCCCTCCTCACGCTTCCCGCCGGGGAATTCCCAGAGCCCGCCCAGCATGGCGTCCTGCTTCCGCTGCGCCACGAGGATGCAGCCGTCGTCCCGCAGGGTCACCGCTGCCGTCACGTCGTAGTGGGGCGTCTCCCGGCGGGCCTTGGGCGCCGGGAAGTCCTCCTGCCGTCCCAGTTGGCGCGCCTTGCAGAGCGCCTGCCAGGGGCAGAGGAGGCAACGGGGATTCTGGGGGCGGCAGAGGGTGGCGCCCAACTCGATGAGGGCCTCGTTGAAGGCACCGGGGACCTCCTCGGGGATGAGCAGGCGGACCGCGTCCTCCAGCTCCGACTGGGTGGGGCGCTCGAGGGCGAGGACGCGGGCCAGCACCCGGCGGACGTTGCCGTCGACGGCGGGGGCGGGCACGCCGAAGGCGAGGCTGGCGATGGCGCCGGAGGTGTAGGCGCCGATGCCGGGCAGCGCCCGCAGCGACTCCACGTCGGTGGGCAGCTCGCCACCGTAGCTCTCCACCACCTCGCGGGCCGCCTGGTGGAGGGAGCGGGCGCGGCTGTAGTAGCCCAGCCCCTCCCAGAGCTTCAGCACCTCCTCCTGGGGGGCGTCGGCGAGGGCGTGCACGGTGGGCAGGCGCTCGAGGAAGCGCTCGTAGTAGCCGCGTACCGTCTCCACCTGGGTCTGCTGGAGCATCACCTCGGAGACCCAGACGCGGTAGGGGGTGCGGTCGTGGCGCCAGGGCAGGTCGCGGGCGTGGGCCGCGAACCAGGTCAGCAGGCGTTCGCGGGCCTCGTCCCGGTGGGCGATCAGGTGGTCGCGCAGCGCGTCGTCAAGGCTCATCGGGGGGAGGATAGCACACTTTGGAGCGGAGAGCAATTGGTCGGTTTCCCTGAAAATTGGGCTTCTTCGACCTTCCTTTGGAGAGCCAAAGCTCAGATCTTCCGAGCCTGCCCGGTGTTCAGCGGCTAATGCACCTCGTAGCCGGGCACGGGCTCCGACTTGTGGACCCAGACCCAGGTTCCCTCGCCGTAGCGCTCACCGGCGTAGACGCCGATGGCGCCGTCGGGGAGCGTGGGGGTCGTCCACTCGAAGAGCCACTGCGCATCGAGGGGGGAGAGGTTGACGCAGCCGTGGCTGCGGGTGAAGCCGAAGGCGTCGTGCCAGTAGGCGGTGTGGAGGGCGTAGTCCTCGAAGAAGTACTGGGTCCACTCCACGTGCTCCAGATAGTACCAGGCGTCGTCCCCGGGGCCTACGTCGTGGTTGGACATGGGCGCCGAGGGGATCTTGGCCCAGATGCGGGTGAGCCCGTCGGGCGTCCAGGAGCTGGAGCGCCCCGAGGAGATGAGGGTGGCGAAGACCATGCGGTCGCCCTCGTAGGCGGCGAGGGTCTGCTCGAAGGTATCCACCTCGAGCCACTTCTCGTCGGGCCCGACTCCCTCGGGGCGGGGGTCTACATCGACGCGCGCCACGTAGTACTGGTCGACCCACCGGTCGGGCCCGATCATGTACCAGAGGGTGTCCCCCAGCAGCTCCTGCGCGTAGATCATGACCAGCTCATAGCGCGAGTAGACGACGCTCTCGTCGGGGGCGTCGCCGGGGAGGGGCGAGGGGCTGACGCCGCGGTTGATCCACGCCAGGGGATAGCGGGGCTGCTCGGTGAGCAGGACGCCGCGGAAGCGCGAGGGACCGCCGACGGCGATGTGCTCGGCGCGGACGAACTCCTCGCTGTTCACCTGGTACCAGGTCTCGCCGTTGTGCTCCACCGTGCCCACGATGCTCACCCAGTTCATGCCCGCCTCGAAGACCCGCTTTGGCGGCGCGCCGCTCTCGGCGTCGACGGGATGTCCGTAGGCGGGCGCCGGCAGGTTGCGCACGTAGGCGAAGGTGTAACGGGAGACGCCCTCCTCGGGCAGGGGCAGCTGCTCCGCGGGGAGGGCGGGCAGGGGCTCGGGCAAGCGGGCACGCAGGTACTCCATGCGCACCTCCCGCGCACCCGGGCTGAAGGCGGGGCAGCGTTCGGGACTGCGGCGGGTCATCTGGGGGGTACAAAGGTAGACGTCTACGACGTGGCTGCTGAAGAGGTTGGGTCTCTCTTCGCCGGAGGAGGACGCTTCCAGGGGCTGGGCAGAAGAGAAGAACAACAGAATTGAGAGGAGGCCTGCCGTGATGAGTGCTTTGTACATCCGCATCGTTTCGAATCCTCTACCCTCGACTGAAGTGGCTAACTGCCTCATTATACCATGCTTCTGCAGCTCTTTTTTGAAGCGCACTCTCTTCAGACGCTTCCTCTTGTCACTTTGTTCCATCGACCTATAATAAGTGTAGAGATCTGCCGGTTAGTGAACGGTTGTAACCACGACTCCACTCTTAAAGCGCGGTTGGGAGCAAGCTATGGACGTCCTACTTGAGGCAATTCGACTGCTGACGGAGCCACCGGGTGACCTGGTCTACTTCCTGGTGACGCTCTTTGCACTGCAACAGGCCCTGCTACCTGCGCTGACGGCACGACGGCGCAGCCCGGAGGCGGCAGCTCCCCGCCGTTGGCTCTGGGCCATCGGTGGCGTGCTGCTGGGACGTGCCGTGCTTATCGTGCTGGCACTCCTGGGCAACGCTCAGGTGCTGAATCCCGTGGTGATCCTGCCACCCCTGGAGCGCTTCATTCAGGTGACGGGTATCGCGCTCGTCGTCTGGGCGCTCTTCAGCGCCCGTACTGCCCGCTGGCAGACCTACGTCCTGCTGCTCCTGGTCGTTGCTGCCATCGGCTTCTTCGTGATCTACGACCTTCCACAGTGGCCCCTCCTCTACGCCAACAACAGCCCCTACAACGGCACCTTCCAGGAGTGGGTCTGGGAGGTCGCTGCCATCGCGCTGCTGACCGTAGGTATCCTGGGGCAGATCGCGCTCCGCCCCCCGGAGTGGGAATGGGCGGTCGGCGCGCTTATCTTCTGGCTGGCGGGTCACGTCGCGCAGCTGCGCTGGCCCACCCCCAACGTCTACTTCTCCGACTGGGAGCGCCTGGCGGCTCTCGTGGCCTTCCCCATGCTGACGGCGTACGTCTACCGCTTCTTCGCCGTGGGCGTCGCACCCGCCGGCACGTCGACCACACCGGTCTCCCTCGATTCGACCCCCCTGCCCTTCTCCACCAGCACCATGGACGTTCACGCCCTCCAGGCCCTGCTCGAGGGGGTGGAGACGGCGCGCGAGCTCGAACCGGCGCTCATCATCACCTCCTCCCGTCTGGCGCGCTTCCTCAAGGCTGACGTCTGCATCATCGCGCTGCGGGAGGACTCGGAGATCCCCCAGGTACGGGCTGTGGCCACCCATCCCCCCACGGGACTTCTCGAGGCTCCGCTCATCGATCTCACCCGCTACGATCTGCTGCTCCAGGTCTGGCAGGAAGGCAAGGCGCGCATTCTCCAGGAGCCCAACGCCCCACCCTGGCTCCTCCAGCTCTACCGCGTCTTGGGCTTTGCCGATCCCGGCCCCTTGCTGGTCCTGCCCCTCCAGGCGCAGGGCGAACAGGTGGGCCTTCTCTTCCTGGGGAATCCGGAGAGCGGTGACAAGTGGAATCCCAACGCCCTGTTGGCCCCCAACATCACGGCGGCTCTCCTGGCGGCTGCCATCTCCCGCACCCAGCAGCGCGGGGCTTCCATTTTCAGCCTTCGGGAGCCGACGGAGCACCTGGAGCGCGATCTGAACACGACCATCGCCAAGGTCGAGGCGCTGGAGCAGCACAACAAGCAGCTGCAGCGCGAGGCCGAGGAGCGGGATAAGGAGGCTGCCCGGCTGCGCCAGCAGCTGGAGGAGCAGCCCAAGCAGGCCAGCGACAGCGAGCTCGCCTTCTGGCAGCAGGAGGTCAAGGAGCTCGTGGCGGACCGGGACATCCTCATTCAGGAGCGGGACCGCTTCGGGACGGAGCTGACGAAGCTGCGCCCGCACCTCCAGACCCTCGTCACCGAACGCAACCGGCTGCGGAAGCAGGTTGCCACCATGCAGCGGGCGTTGGAGAGCCTGCGTGAGCAGGACATCGACGAGCGCATCGACCGGGGGGAGGTAGGCCTTCTCGTGACCAATGAGGTGGGCGAGATCCGCCTTGCCGATCCCCTGTCCCGGCAGATCCTCCGCATGCCCGACGGGGAGGTGACCTGGACGCCCCTGGATGGCGCTTACGCCTCCGGTGAGTGGGTGCGGACGGTGGCGGAGCTCCTCTCGGGGAACCCCGACGCTCGTCGCTCCGCTCACCTCTCCTTCGAGGTGGGGGGGCGCGCCGTCGAGGCCGATCTGGTGACGCTCGTGGGGCGGGATGGCAAACCCGATGGTCTCGCCGTCACCCTGCAGACCGAGGGCAGTCTCGCGGCCCAACGTGAGGCCATCGCCGGTATCGCCGACGAGTTCCGTACCCCCATGACCTCCATCACCGGCTATACCGACCTGCTTCTCAACGAGCAGGTGGGGATCCTCACCGAGATCCAGCGCCAGTTCCTGGACCGGGTCAAGGCTAACGTGGAGCAGATGGGCCAGCTCTTGAACGATCTCGTGCGCCTGGCCTCGCCCGATGCTCGCGGGGTGAATCTCGAACCGCAGCCCATCAACGTCGCCAAGATCGTACAAGCCGGCGTGGAGGGGCTCGAGGCGCGCTTCCGCGAGCGGAATCTGGAGGTGAAATTGAACGTGCCCGAGGATCTGCCGCCCGTGCGCGCCGACCGGGACAGTCTCTACCAGGTCATGATCCGGCTGCTCTCCAATGCTGCCCTCTGCTCGCGGGAGGGCACGGAGGTCGTGGTGGACGCCATGACGGCGGAAGGGGAACAGGTCAAGGGAAACGGCGCGGGTTACATCGAGGTTAGTGTAACCGATACCGGAGGCGGGATCGCCCCGGAGGACTTCCCCAAGGTCTTCCGGCGCTTTTACCGGGCCGACCAACCCCTGGTCCAGGGGATGGGGGAGCGGGGGGTGGGTATGGCGGTCGCCAAGACCCTCGTCGAGGCCAACGGCGGCGAGATCTGGGTGGAGACGGAGCCCGGCAAGGGGAGCACCTTTGCCTTCACGCTCCCCGTGTATGAGAACAATGGTGCATAAAACGGGCCTGATCACCGACAGCACCTGCGACATCCCGGAGAGCCTGCTCGCGCGCTACGAGATCCTCGTCGTGCCCGCTTACATCGTCTGGGGCGAAGACTTCTACCGGGATCGGGTGGAGCTGGAGCCCGTGGAGTTCTACCGGCGGCTGGAGGAGGACCCCGTCTATCCGACGACGGCCCACCCCACGCCCGAGGACTTCGTCACCGCGTACGAGAGGCTGCGGGATCAGGGTGTCGAGGAGCTCGTCGTCGTCACCGTGAGCAGCGCCATGAGCGGTACTTTTGACGCGGCCCAGCAGGCCGGCACTCAGGTCGATCTGCCCGTTCACCTGGTGGACGCCCGGGGACCGACGCTGAGTTCAGGTTGGCAGACGCTGGCGGCAGCGCGGGCCCGGGAGGACGGAGGGGACGCCGAGGCCATGGTCGCGGCTGCGGCAGCCGCCCGGCGCACCATGGTCCAGTACGTGGCCCTCGATACGATGGAGTATCTCCAGAAGGGCGGGCGCATCGGGCGGGCGACGCAGCTGATCGGCTCGCTGCTCAACATCAAACCGCTGGTGCGGATCGACCACGAGGCGGGTGTGGTGGAGTCGGCGGGGCGCGCCCGCACCCACTCGAAGGCCGTCGATGCCCTCTACGAGACCTTCTTTGCGGAGCTGCAGCCGCAGGAGGGTGAGCGCCTGCACGTCGCGGTGCTTCACGGCAACGTTCCCGACGAGGCAGAAGCGCTGGCGGAGCGGGTCCGCCGGGAGTACGCGCCCGAGGAGCTCCTCATCAACATCACCGGCCCCGTGCTGGGTGTCCACACCGGCCCCCGCGCCCTGGCCCTCTGCGGGTACGCGGAAACTCCTCACTCCCAGTAGGGCGCCTCCCAGCTGTCGAGCAGGGTCGTCGTCCCGTCGGCGAGGCGCCAGCCGCCCTCCGTCCTCACCACCGACCACTCCACCTCCCAGAGCCGCGCCACCACCCGCCCGCCCTCGTTGTCCCAGGCGGTGACGATGGCGGAGACCCGGGCGTTGTTCTCGTCCCCCACGCCGGAGAGCCGGCTGACGTTCCCTGCCTCGACCGCCAGGGTCGTGGCGAAGCCGTCGGCCCACTCTCCGTAGGGCCGGGTCGCGCGGGCCGCCTCGGTCATGAGCCCGTAGGCCCCTGGCAGGTCGCGGTCGTCGAGGGCCAGGTAGAAGGAGACGAGGGCGTACTCCGGTCGGTGGGTGGGATAGGCGTGGGGGCGGTCGAGGTAGAACCACTCCCAGCGGTCGGAGGTCCAGCCGTAGGTCTGCCCGTCCCAGGTGAAGACCACCTGCCAGGCTAAGGAGGGCGCGGCCGTGTCCCGGTGCCCTTCGATGATCTCGTCCGCCAGGTCGCCGTCGGCGTTCTCGAAGCGAATGCCCGCGTCCCCTTTGAAGGCGCCCAGGAGCCGGTAGCCCTCCCCCTCCCAGACGTAGAGGTGGAGCAGCGTCTGGTTCTCCTCGGCGTGCCCGAAGATGGCGATCTCGGGACGCCCGTCGGCGTTGACGTCGCGCACCTGCACGTCGCAGACGGCGTACTGGCCCAGACCGTAGTCGGGGTCACCGGGCTCGACGGAGGCCGGAGGCAGCGGATAGAAGAGCTCCTCCTCCAGGACGAAGGCGCTCAGCCGGGCGGGAGCGGCGTTGGGCTGGTGGGCGAGGGCCAACCACTCCGGCGAGCCGTCGGCGTCGGTGTCCTCGTAGCGCAGGCAGACGAGCTCCGCCTCTCCGGCGGCGGCCAGAACGCGCGCCAGGCCCCGCTTCGCCCTCTCGGAGAGGAGGGCGGGATTGGGCGTGGGGACGGGAGTCGCCGTGGGGGTCGGTAGGGGGGTGGCGGTCGGTTCGGGTGTCGCCGTCGGGGACGCTGTGGCGCTGGCCTGTGGCAGGAGCGTGAGCGGGGCTGCCGTGGGCGGAGGAGCACACGCAGCCAGCAGCCCGAGCAGGAGGAGTAACTTCCCAACGTTGTTCATCGCCGGCACGCGTCCCTGCTCATCCTGGGAGCCCGTTCAGGTCTCTGCCCAGGGAGCGTGACATCAGCCAGCGCTCCCAGCGCTCCAGCGCCTCCTCGAGCCGCTCCTCGGGCTGCACCAACGAGATGCGTACGTACCCCTCTCCGTGGGGGCCGAAGGCGGTGCCCGGGGAGACGGAGACGCCCGTCTCCTCGAGGAGCGTCGAGGCGAAGCCGGCGCTCGTGCCGTAGATCTCCGGGATCTCCACCCAGACGTAGAGGGTGGCCTCGTAGGGCGCGTACCAGAGGTTCATACGGTCCAGAGCGCGGGTGATCCTCCGCCTGCGCCGAGCGTAGGTGGCGTTGCGCTCCTCGTGCCAGGAGGGGGGCAGATCGAGGGCGACGGCAGCGGCCCGCTGGATGGGGTGGAAGATGCCCGTGTCGGCGTTGGTCTTCACGCGGGCCAGGGTGGCGATGGCCTCCGGGTTGCCGACGACCATGCCCACGCGCCAACCTGCCATGTTCACCATCTTGGAGAGCGAGTTGAACTCGATGGCGACCTCCTTCGCTCCCGGGACCTGGAGCACGCTGGGCACCGGGCTCCCGCTCCAGACGACCTCGCTGTAGGGGTTGTCGTAGGCCAACAGGAGGTCGTGCTCCTGCGCGTAGGCCACGGCCGCGGTGAGGAAATCGAGATCTGCGACGGCGGAGGTGGGGTTGTGAGGGTAGTTCAGCCAGAGGACCCGCGCCTGCGCGACGACCTCGTCGGGTATGGCAGCGAAATCGGGCAGGAAGTCGTTCTCCCGCAGCAGGGGCATGCGGTAGAGCTCCCCCCCGGCGAGGAGGGCAGGCATACGGTAGGTGGGGTAGCCGGGATCGGGCACGAGCACGTAGGTGCCGGGATCGACGAAGGCGGTGGGGACGTGGTGGATGCCCTCCTTGGAGCCGATGAGGGCCAGCACCTCGCACTCCCAATCGAGACCCACGTCAAAGCGGCGCTTGTAGAAGGCGGCCGCGGCCTGACGGAAGCAGGGATCACCGTAGAAGCCGGCGTAGCCGTGGGTGCCGGATTCGCGGGCTGCCTCCTCCAGGGCATCGATGACCACTGCGGGTGGGGCGAGGTCAGGGCTGCCGATGTCCAGCCGGATCACGTCGATCCCCTCGGCCTGCAGCTCGCGGATGCGCTTGCCCAGCGCGGCGAAGACGTAGGTGGGCAGATCCTGAATACGTTGCGCGATCTTCATCCTGCTCCTCTGTTCAGAAGAATTTCGTCTATGATACCACAGCACCAGAAGAGTTGCCATTACACTATGAACGTTGACAGCCCTTCTCGATGTGTTACCATCCTCCTGGATTTAAAGGGAGGTCTTGGGGCAAGAGCGTATACGGTTGAAGTGGCCCGATCCGGTCGGAAGTTACCAGATGAAACGTGAAGCGTGAAACGTAAAGTTCACATCTTGGTCAACTCAAGCGAGACACTGCGCAGTTTCACACGACCTGATCCCTTGTCCCTGATCCCTGATCCCTTGTCCTTAATCCCTGATCCCTGCAATCCCAACGGAGGCCATAGTTGACAACAAGAACGCCGGAGACCGCCTTCTGGCACCAACGCCCCGTCCTCGTGACGGGCTGCACGGGCCTGCTCGGCTCGTGGTTGACGGCGGCCCTCGTGGAGGCCGGCGCCCTCGTCGTCGGGCTCATCCGCGACGCGGTGCCGCACTCCTACCTCAACCGCTCGGGGACGCGGGCGCGCATCCGCGTCGTCCACGGTGACGTGACCGACTACGCGCTCCTGGAGCGGGCCCTCAACGAGTACGAGATCGATGCCGTCTTTCATCTCGCGGCGCAGACCATCGTCAGCATCGCCAACCGCGCCCCCCTCTCGACCTTCGAGGCCAATGTGCGGGGGACCTGGACGCTTCTGGAGGCCGCCCGCCGCTCACCCACGGTGACCCGTATCGTCGTCGCCTCCAGCGACAAGGCCTACGGCGATCCCCCCGCTCTGCCTGCCACCGAGGAGATGCCCCTGCGCGGGGAGCATCCCTACGACGTCTCCAAGAGCGCGGCGGACCTCATCGCCCGCTCCTACGCCGAGACCTACGGGATGCCCATCGCCATCACCCGCTGCGCCAACCTCTACGGGGGTGGGGACCTCAACTGGAACCGCATCATCCCCGGCACCATCCGCGACGCGCTGGAGGGGCGGCGGCCCATCATCCGCTCCGACGGCACGCCCCGCCGGGACTACCTCTACGTGCGGGACGCCGTCCGCGCCTACCTGATGCTGGCGGAGGCGTTGGAGCGGGGCGAGATCCGCGGCGAGGCTTTCAACGGCGAGGCCTTCAACTGCGGGACGAGCGAGCCCCTCTCCGTCCTGGCGATCGTGAGACAGATCCTCGCGCTGGTGCCCGGCGCACAGCCGGAGCCGGTGATCCTCGGACAGGCGCCCAACGAGATCCAGGACCAGTACCTCGACAGCTCCAAGATCCGCCGCAGGGTGGGCTGGGAGCCGCAGTGGTCGCGGGAGGAGGCGCTGCAGGAGACCATCGCCTGGTACGCGCGCTTTTTGGACGTGTAAACGTCAGTGGAGGCATGATGCAGGATAGCAAATGGATTGAGGGGGCGCAGCAGGTACGGGCCGAGATTCTGCGGCTGGTGGGCGAGTACTACCGGCTGGCCCACGGGCAGGAGCCCTTCGTGCCCGGTGAGACCTTCGTCAACTACGGGGGGCGGGTCTACGACGAGCGGGAGCTGCAGGCCGCGACGGAAGCGGTGCTCGACTTCTGGCTCACCGACGGCCCCCGGGTCGCGGCCTTCTCCACAGCGCTCGCCCGCTACCAGGGGCTGGAGCAGGTGCTGCCCGTGAACTCAGGCTCGTCGGCGAACCTGATCGCCCTGGCGGCCCTGCGCTCGGAGCAGCTGGAGCGGCCGCTCCTCCCGGGTGACGAGGTGATCACGCCCGCTGCGACCTTCGCCACGACGGTGGCCCCCATCGTGCAGCAGGCGCTCGTCCCCGTCTTCGTCGACTGCCGCCTGGGCACCTACAACATCGACGTGGCGCTCCTCGACGCGGCCCTCTCGGAGCGGACGCGCGCCCTCTTCGTGCCCCACATCCTGGGGAACCCCGTGGAGATGGATCGCGTGCTGGACTTCGCCCAGGCGCACGACCTCTACGTCATCGAGGATACCTGCGACGCCCTCGGCTCCCGCTACGGCGGTCGCCCCTGCGGCAGCTTCGGGCACCTCTCCACCTACAGCTTCTACCCCGCTCACCACATCACGACGGGTGAGGGGGGCGCCCTGGGCACCGACGACGAACGCCTCTACTGCATCGCCCGTACGCTGCGCGACTGGGGGCGCGCCTATCCCTGCGGCGACGAACCGGGAGGCCGGGTCGGGGGCGTGGAGGGGGCGTACGACCCCCGCTACACCTTCACCGAGATCGGCTACAACCTCAAGTTCACCGAGGTCGCCGCCGCCATCGGTCTGCCCCAGCTGGAGAAGCTGTCCGACTTCGTGGCGGCGCGGAAGCGCAACTTCGAGGTCCTCTACAGGGGGCTGCAGCCTTACGAGGAGCACCTCGTGCTGCCCGTCTGGGCGCCGAAGGCCGATCCGGCGTGGTTCGCCTTCACGCTGGCGGTGCGGGAGGGCGCGCCCTTCACCCGGGAGGAGCTCGACGCCCACCTCAACGCCCACCTCATCGAGACCCGCTACCTCTTCGCGGGCAACATCCTCGAACAGCCCGCCTACCGCCACATCCCCCACCGGGTTGCCACCCCCCTGACGGAGACCGATCGGGTGCTGCGCTCGGCCTTCTTCATCGGCTGTTACCCCGGCATGGACGCGCCCCGGTTGGCTTACGTGCTCGAAGTCTTCGAGGCCTTCTTCACGAAGCTGTAGCTCGTTCGTCTCGCTGCGTTTAGCGTTGAGATCTGCGAACCGGCAACGCCTGCGCCCTTTACCTACCCCCATCCCCTGGCCCCTTCCCCCGCAGCGCACCTGGGTTTGCTGCGGGGCACTCCGTGCGGGGGAAGGGGAACTTTTTCAAGTGTGGAGTTGCGCGGCGCCACAGCGCCGCGCAACTCCACACTAAATAGAACACCCCCCTCCCCACGGCGCGTAGCGCCGAAGGGGAGGGGGCCAGGGGGAGGGGCCGCTGTGATCAGCCTGGGTTGTGACCTAAGCACACCAGCGCCACCGCTAGCGCTGCTTTGGCAAGGAGCACCAGCGTGAACGGCGACTGGCGTGGGCATCCAAGCAGCTGGGAAGAGACGCTATCCCTACAGGCCGCGGTCCCGTCATCGGGAAGTTACTTCTTTACAGACCCACGCTTGTGACTTCGGCTCTTTGTGGTAGATTGTCCCTCAGATGCAACCATATCCGTTTGGGTGAGAGGGGAGCCAGATGAACATTGTGGTGACGGGATCCATCGCCTTTGACTATTTGATGTCCTTTCCGGGGAACTTCCTGGAGCACATCAAGACCGGAACGCTGCAGAAGCTGAGCGTCAGCTTTCTGGTGGACGACATGCGCCGGCAGCGGGGGGGCTGTGCGGCCAATATTGCCTACACCCTGGGGCTGCTGGGCGAGCGGCCCATTCTCATGGCGACGGCGGGCCAAGACTTCGGTGAGTACCGCGAGTGGTTGGAAAATCATGGGGTGGACACCTCGGCGGTTACCGTCGTTCCTGACGTCTTCACCGCCTCCTTCTTTGCCAACACCGACCGGGAACAGAACCAGATCGCCAGCTTCTACACGGGGGCCATGGCCTTCGCCCGCGAGCTCTCCTTCGCTGAACTCGAGCAGGAGATCGACCTGGTGGTCATCTCGCCCAACGACCCCGAGGCGATGATGAAATATCCCCTCGAATGCAAGGAGCTGGGTCTCCCCTACATGTACGATCCCAGCCAGCAGATCCCCCGCCTCGACCTCAAAGCGCTGCGGGCGGGCGTGGAGGGCGCCGAGATCCTCATCGTGAACGACTACGAGTACGTGCTGCTGAAGGAGCACACGGGCATGAGCGACGAGGACCTTCAGGAGGTGGTGGGGCGCGCCGTCATCGTTACCCGGGGGGCCGAAGGCACCTCCATCTGGGCCGACGGCGAGAGCTACTTCATCCCCGTCGCCCGCCCTTTGAAGATCCTCGATCCGACGGGCGTCGGTGACGCCTTCCGCGCCGGGCTCCTCAAGGGGCTGGCGGTGGGCCTTCCCTGGGAGGCGGCGGGACGCATCGGCAGCCTCGCGGCGACCTACGTCCTCGAGGCGCCGGGTGCGCAGGTTCACGAGTACACTCTGGAGACCTTCGCCAACCGTTACGGCGAGATCTTCGGGCAGGACGCCTTCACGGAGCGGGTGCTCTCCGGAGCGTAACGACAGGTCAACTTAAAAAAACGCGATCAATCAAGAATAACTACAGCACAAGGAGCTATCAAAGAGATGGACTATCATGTAAAAGACCTCGATTTGGCCCCCTCGGGCCGGCTGCGCATGGAGTGGGCCGAACGGGAGATGCCCGTCCTGCGGCAAATCCGGGAGCGCTTCGACAGCGAGAAGCCCCTGCAGGGGGTGCGGATGTCCGCCTGCCTCCACGTCACCACGGAGACGGCGAACCTGGCGCGGACGCTGCAGGCGGGCGGCGCCGATCTGGTGCTCGTCGCGAGCAACCCTCTGAGCACGCAGGACGACGTGGCGGCGGCCCTCGTCTCCTACTACGAGATTCCCGTCTACGCCATCAAGGGCGAGGACAACGAGACCTACTACGAGCACATCTACGCCGCCATCGACCACAAGCCCCAGCTGACGATGGACGACGGCGCCGACCTGGTCAGCACCCTCCACACGAAGCGGCGGGAGGCCCTGGGTAACGTCATCGGCGGGACGGAGGAGACGACGACGGGCGTCATCCGTCTGCGGGCGATGGCAAAGGAGGGCGCCCTGGAGTACCCCATCGTCGCTGTCAATGACGCTCTGACCAAGCACCTCTTCGACAACCGCTACGGCACGGGGCAGTCGACGATGGACGGCGTGATTCGCGCGACCAACGTGCTCATCGCGGGCAAGACGGTAGTCGTCGCCGGCTACGGCTGGTGCAGCCGCGGGATCGCCATGCGGGCCCACGGCATGGGGGCCAACGTCATCGTGACCGAGGTGGACCCGCTGAAGGCGCTGGAGGCGGTGATGGACGGCTTCCGCGTGATGCCCATGCTCGAGGCGGCGCCCATCGGCGATATCTTCATCACCTCCACGGGCGACATCAACGTCATCGACCGGCAGCACTTCGAGGTGATGAAGGACGGTGCCATCGTCGCCAACTCGGGCCACTTCAACGTCGAGCTCAACATCCCCGCGCTGGCGGAGCTGGCGGGGCGGGAGCCGCGCCGCGTCCGCCCCTTCGTGCAGGAGTATACGCTGCCCGACGGGCGGCGCCTCCACGTGCTCGCCGAAGGGCGGCTGGTCAACCTGGCGGCTGCCGAGGGGCATCCCAGCGCGGTCATGGACATGTCCTTTGCCAACCAGGCCCTGAGCGCCGAGTACATGCTGCAGCACGCCGATGACCTGGAGAACCTGGTCTACGCCGTCCCCGACGCTATCGATCAGGCTATCGCCAAACTCAAGCTCGAGGCGATGGGCGTCGAGATCGACCATCTGACCGAGGAGCAGCAGCGCTACCTCGCCTCCTGGGAGGAGGGGACGTAGCGGCATCGTAGTCGATTACGGAAGCCCGGGCTTCGCTTCGAACACCGGTTCTGGCCCCTGCCATGCTCGGCGCTACCGCGCCGCATAGGCAGGGGCTTTTGATTGTGAGATTTGCCGCCCGCCAAATCTCACTAGAAAGCTCCCTTCTTCCGACGTATCGACGTCGGAAGAAGGGGCGGCGGTACTCAAGTTAACCGAGGTTTGACATCTCTTACCGGTATGTTAGCATTATAGGGATTCTGAGACATGTCGGTAAGAGCAAATTTCCTGATCGTGGAGGTTTGGTCGCGCGCTGGTTTGATATCTCTTTTCCAACGTCTGTTGGGTTGCAGACCCGGCGTCTACCGGTGTGTTTGAGGACGCCGGGTTTTTGTTGTCGTAGGGACTTTACACGGGAGGTGACTTAAGAATGACGTTTGTGACACGTAGAGGCAATGAGTCGACCGAACAGATGTTGAAGCGTTTCCGCAAGCGGGTCAACCGCGACCGGATCAAGACCGAACTCAAGAAGCGCCGTTATTTCATCACCAAGGGTGAGAAAGAGCGCATCGCCCAGCGGAAAGCCGAGCGCAAGATGCGCCGTAAGCGCCGCAAGCGCTACTGAGGCAATTTTGGCCTGAGAAGCCCCTCTCCACGGAGAGGGGCTTTTTGATGGAGGGGCTTCAGCGGGTCTGGGGGTGGGCGCAGGTCACGGGCCCCTGACGCAACAGACGGAGGAGCTCCGCCTCGTCGGCCGGGTCACCCGCCAGGACGTTGTAGTACTCACCCAACTGGCGGGCGTGGTGGGCGTCGGTGTTGCAGAGCAGAGCCAGATCGTGACGCGCGGCGAGGTCGCGAATGCGGGCTTCGGCCCAGTCAGGGGTGTTGCGGGTGTGGACCTCGAGGGCGTCGGGGGGGTGGTTTTCCAGATCCACGTTCAGATTCCCGAAGCGGAAGGGGTGGGCGATGGCAAGAAAGCCCCCCTGCTTCTTGACGAAGGTCTGGAGGTCGGCGTAGGACCAGTCCTTGCACTCCAGCACCGGATGGTGAACGCCCAGGACGAGGACGTGCTCGGACTCGGTACTCACCTCGATGCCCCCAAAGAGGCGGAAGGGGGCGTAGCGCACGTTGAGCTCGGCAAGATGTTCCGGTGCGACGAGGCGATCGTGGTCGGTGAAGACGAGGGCGTCCAGCCCTGCAGCGATGGCGGACTCGATCAACCGACGCTCCGGGGAGTGGGCGCAGTAGGAGCGCTCGCGGGCGTGGATGTGGAGGTCGATCTTCACTTGATCACGAGCAGCAGGTTGCTGATCCACGCGAAGAGGGACCACCCCACGATGAAGGCCAGCCCGAGCAGTAGGGCGATGCCCGCGCTCCACGGGGTCCCCAGGACGGTGACGAAGAGCAGCTCCCGCTGCGGCGAGGTCGTCTGCGGGGGGACGGGGGGCTGCTCCTGGGGCACGGCGGGCAGCACGTCGAGCGAGAGACGGCTCTCCAGCCGGGGATCGGCAAGCGCGGCGTCCAAAGCCACCCCCTGCCGGTAGGCCCGCGCGGCCTCCTGCTGTTGGCCCGTCTCGAGGTAGCAACGTGCGGCCAGCAGCAGCGCCGCGGGCGACCCCTTCCCCTCCCGCTGCAGCTGCTCCACGATTACCAGCGCGACGTCGGGTCGGTGCTGCCGGTAGTAGGTCTGGGCCAGGCTCATCTTGACCTTGTCGTCGTCTGGATCGAGGTCGAGGGCGCGTCGGTAGGCGAGGGCGGCCTCCGCGAACGCTCCCTGCTGCGCCAGCAGGTCGGCGAGGTGCTTGTGGAGGGGTGCGGAGTCCGGGGCGGTCTCCAGAGCTGCGCGCAGGGCTGCGATGAGGGCATCTTCGGGGGTCATGGTCACTCCTGGTGAGCTGCGCCGTGGGCAGGACGCTGCTTCCACCCTCCGTAGCGCAGGGCCTTGAAGGTGGATGAGCAGCAGGGATGGAGCACCTGCCGGTCGGCGCTGCTCCACACGACGAAGTGCTTGGTCGGCTCCGCCATCGTTTCCTCTTCCTTAAGATCTCATCTTCCCGGATGAAAGCAACAGGGTAATGATAACACAACCCGGCAACTTTGGCAGGTCGGCGCGCCACGTTAGGTTCGCCCGAATCACCTCTCAACATAAATCTGAGCTGCTTGGAGATTGACTTACCTGCAAGCTCGTCTATACTGCTTCTGTTAGGAAGGGGTATAGGCCGCGTTCGAGTCGCCTCGCTCTTTGGCCCCCATCTTTCTCGGAAGAGTCGGTTAAGGAAGCGAGGCTGTCTCAAAACGCTTCTTGAGTGTCTTACCTTCAACAGATCCCGGGGGCGCAGAACAGAGATGGATTCCACAGAACTAGTCGGGCAGACGATTGGCAACTACGTTGTTCAAGAGAAGATCGGTCAGGGCGGGATGTCCATCGTCTACAGAGGTGTGCAGACCTCGCTGAATCGCCCCGTTGCTATCAAGTTCCTCGAGCACTCGGTGCGCCTTGATCCTATGGTGAACCAGCGCTTCCAGCGGGAGGCCCAGGCCATCGCCCAGCTGCGACACGACAACATCGTCCAGATCTACGACTTCGGGCAGTACGAGCACGGCCACTACATGGTGATGGAGTACGTCGAGGGGACGGATCTGCGCCAGGAGATCGACCGGCGCTTGAAGGCGGAGCAGGCCTTTACGGTGCAGGAGATTCTGACCATCGTGGCGCAGGTGGGGGCGGCTCTGGACTACGCCCACGCTCGGGGGATCATCCACCGGGACGTCAAGCCCGGCAACGTCTTCCTGACCGCCGATGGGCAGGCCATTCTCGGTGACTTCGGGCTGGCGATGCTCCAGAACCGGCTGAGCCAGATGACCTTGGGCAAGACCTTCGGCACCCCCGAGTATATCGCGCCCGAGCAGGCGATGGACTCCCGCGCGGCGACGCCCCAGTCGGATATCTACTCCCTGGGCGGTATCGTCTACGAGCTGGTGACGGGGGCTCTCCCCTTCGAGGCGGAGTCGGCGTTGAGCCTGGCCTTGAAGCACGTGAGCGAGGATCCCATCCCGCTCCGGTCCCGGGTGCCCGACCTGCCCCCCGCCGTGGAAGCCGTCGTCCTGAAGGCGCTGTCGAAGGAGCCCGACGAGCGCTTTCCCTCGGCCAAGGCCTTCGCCGAGGCTCTCCGGCAGGCGTGGGAGGGGCAGAATCTGGAGACCCTCGTGGTCCCCAAGGCCGACGTGCCGAGCCCGCCGCCGCCCCCTCCGACAGCCCGGCAGACCCCTCCACCGGCCCGTCCCATGGACTACTGGACGGAGCCGGAGGAGGGGGCCCCGGCTCGTGCCGCCGCGGGGGAGACGACGGGCGGCCGGCGCAAGCGCCGCTGGATTCCGCTGGTCCTGGTCGGGATCCTCGTGGTGGCGGGGCTCCTCTGGTTTCTCCTGGGACAGGACGAAGGAGGGCTGCGCCTGAGTTTCACCCGTCCTACAGAGACTCCCAGCCCCACGGCGACGGGGACCCCCACACCCTCACCCTCTCCCACGCCGACGCTGACGGCGACGGCCACAGAGGAGCCCCAGGCGACGGAGGTCGGCGTTGGAGGCGTCGTCGCGCCGACGGCCACCGCCACCCCGACACCGACGCCCTCTCCGACCGCCACGCCCTCCCCTACCCCCACGCCTACGCCCACGCTGGCAGCCGGCGAGGTCGTGACCCGTACCGTCGACGAGATGCGCGTGCGCTTCGTCCCGGCGGGGAGCTTCCTCATGGGAGCACCGGAGAGCGATCCGGAGGCCTCGCAGGACGAGCGGCCCCAACACGAGGTTATCCTCAGCCCCTTCTGGATGGACGAGACGGAGGTGACGACGGAGCAGTACAAGCGCTGCGTCGCAGCGGGAGCCTGCGAGGAGCCCTACACGCGGACGGCCTACGACAACCCTGCCCGGAGCGATCACCCCATGACCTTCATCAGCTGGGAGCAGGCAGCCGCCTACTGCGCGTGGGTGGGCGCGGAGATGGGTTGGAACGTGGCCCTGCCCACCGAGGCCCAGTGGGAGAAGGCCGCCTCCTGGGACGCGGAGACGGGGACCAAGCGGCTCTACCCCTGGGGAGACGACTACGAGCGCTCTCGAGTGCACCTGGGGGCGACGACGGCCCCAGTGGGCAGTTATCCCGAGGGGGCCAGCCCTTACGGCGTTCTGGGCCTCTCCGGAAACGCCTGGGAGTGGGTGGCGGACTGGTACGACAAGGACGTCTACGAGGGCGCCGAGGTGCGCCCCGACCCTGTGGGACCGGAGAGCGGACGTTACCGGGTGATGCGGGGTGGCTCCTTTGGATCGTTAGCGAACTACGAGCGCCAGCTGCGCACGACGGAGCGGGAGGTGGGGTTGCCCGAGAGCAACACGAGCGAGCGCCCTGCCAAGAGCGCCGACCTGGGCTTCCGCTGTGCCGTCAACGCCGAGCGCCTGCCCTGAGCTTCTGACGATGGTCTTCGACACCCGATCCACCGCCGAGCAGCGCGAGGCTCTGGAGCGCGCGCGCCAGACGACCCTGAGCGCCCTGGTGGAGCTGAACACCGAGACCATCAGCCAGCTCTCGCACCTGACCCTGCCCGAGATCGAGGAGATTCAGGAGGAGATTGCCCAGGTGCTCCCCGCCGGCAACCTTCCTGCTTTCATCCTCAGCGGGCTGGTCAAACTCAAGGAGCGCCGGGTCCGGAGCGAGAAGGTGCGGGAGGACGTCCACGCCCTCATGCAGGGGATGAATCTGCTCCCGCAGGGACTGTACAG
The DNA here is from genome assembly GCA_034437215.1 of Anaerolineae bacterium. Classification (GTDB taxonomy): domain Bacteria; phylum Chloroflexota; class Anaerolineae; order B4-G1; family SLSP01; genus DAOTVC01. The sequence goes on from DAOTVC010000087.1 coordinate 51,721, forward strand.
CCTCTTCGTCGCCGGTCCGGCAGCGGTCCTCTACGGCTACCAGAAGATCCTGCGCCTGGCGGGCAAGGAGCCGGAGAACGCCTTCCCCCAGGGGACCTGGCAGTTCTACCTTCAGTTCGGGCTGCGGGAGGACACGGCGCGCCACGCCAACGAGACGCTGGGCTTCCAGCGCACTCTGCCTCCCACCGCCGGCGAGGTGCAGATGGCAGCGGCGTGGCTGGTGACTGCCATCGATCTTCTCTACGAGTACGAGGATCTGCTGGCGGCGGATTGGCGGGAGCGGGTGATGCTGCGCCTGCTCTACGAGGTCGCCGCCGAAGCCGACCTGGCGGAGGGCCCGCAGTTTGCAAAACTGGTGCGCGAGTGGGACTGTCTGCGTCCTTACCACCGCCCCTCCCCCGAGGTCGACTACCTCCGCTACCGGCTGGAGACCTTCGAGCTCTTCTTTCGCCAGCGGCTGGAGGCCCTGCCGCCTGCCCTCCAGCAGGAGGTGCGGAAGCGCTACGCCCGGCGCCAGGTCGAGGATCTCGCCCCCTATTTGGAGCAGATGACCTTCCTGGCGTCTCTCACGCCCGGTCGCTATCAGGAGGAGAAGCAGTCCGTCCCCCTCTGGCAGGCGTGCGTGGGCTTCGTCCACGATGGGCAAACCTACCTGCTGCCCGCCCACGACCGGGATGGCGAGGGCTGCCCCCGCTACGACCCGGTGCAGGGTCAGGAGCCGCGCTCTCTCTACGTGACCGAGAGCCATCTGCGGGATGCCGAGGGGCGCGCGGTACGGGTCGATCGCCGGGGGCGCGTTCTGGATCTCACCGGAGGCGATTTCCTCGGCACTCTGCGCCGCCCCCCACCTGAGGCGGTGCTGGGCTGGGCGGCGGCGATCCTCGACGGTGATGAGGGGGCCAGGAGCCCGGCGCCGGTCCTGGATCTGCTCCTGGCGGAGGCTCCCCGGCGGGAGCAGGTGAAGCTGCGCGGCTCCCTCCCCCCCGAGAACCGGGAGGCGCTCGCGCGGCTCGGATGCGCGCCCGTCATCCTCAACTGGGACCTCCGGCCCGCCGACCGCCCCCTCACCGAGATCCGCCGGAGCCACCGGGGCGTCGGTGACCACGCCCTCACCCTCTTCCGCACGGCGCGCAGCATCGTCTTCGATCAGTCCCACATCTTCTTCGATGGGATATGGGGCATGGCGGTGGCGGAGATCGCTACCGACCACGCCCTCCACACCTATCGAGCGTTGGAGGGGCTAACGCCCTCCTTCCGCATGGCCCCCACGCCCTTGAGCCTTCACACTCCGGCGGGCATGGTGGCGGAGATCCGCAGCCGCTGCCATTGTGGCGAGGTGTGCGTGGAGTCGGATCAGATCAACCTCCAGGGGATCGACCGCCTGCGAAGGTGGCTGAGCCAGCGGGGCGTCAACCTCACCGTCAACGATCTGCTGCTCCTCTACCGTTCTCTGCACGCCGCGGGCTACGCGCCCACCCGGGTAGAGGGGGAGCTGCAGGCGCTGAAGACGCGGCTGCTGCCCGAGGACTACGAGGTTGTGCGGGCGGAGATCGAGGAGACGCTGGCGCGCTACCGGGAGACGAACCCCGCCCTGCTCATCCCCATGGATGCCAGCAACGTCTCGCCTCACGAGCGCCTCTTTCCCACGACCTTTCGCAATCCCCTGACGGAGATTCCCCAGCTCTTCACCGAGACGCAGACCGCCTACCTGCTCTTCCGCCAGCAGGGCGGGGAGGAGGCTTGGGAGCGCTTCGACGGCGCCCGGCGCAAGCTCTTGGCCTATCTCCAGGCCTTCGGCGGGGTGCTCCAGGCGCTCAAAGACGTTACGATGCGGGGGGAGAGCTTCAGCACGGCGACGCTGCGGCTCCTGGGGCATCTCCCCTCGTCCATGCAGTACGTTCTCGACAGCATCCCCCAGCGGATCACCGTCCTCAACGAGATCATCAAGGGGAACGAGGTCTTCTCCAACGTCGGACGGGTGGCCAAAGAGAGCACCCTCCACCGCTTTATCAGCGCCAAGGACGACGGACAGGCCAAGGAGCTCGTCTGGGGGATCATGACCGACGATCGGGGTGTGATGCACATCAGCCTGCGCGACTTCCGCCCCTTCGTCGGTCCCCTGATGGCCCGCTCCGAGGAGCAGGTGGCGCGGGCCCTGGCCCAGGACTACCTGGATCAGTACGTGCGGGGTCTGAATCGCTTCGTCGATGTGCTGGGGCAGCTGGTGGCAGTGAGGGGACCCCGCGCCTGACGGCCCGTCCACAGGACCGCTCCGTGATCTCGATAAAGGCGTCCTCCCTCCTGAGCGCCGTCTTGCTCCTGCTGCTGGCTTGCCGGTCCGCCGGCGTGCTCTCCACACTCACCCCGACGGCGCCCTCGCCCACACCCCTCCCCTCTCTCGCGCCTGCGGCGACGGCGACGCCCGGCGACACCGGCTGGCAGCCGGTGGATGAGGGGTTGGAGGTGCGCAGCCTGACGGCGGAGACGTCGTTGGGTCCGGAGCGGGTGGCGGTGGTCCGCTTGGATCCCGCGCTCTTCGACTTTCGGGTGGAGTATGCGCCGGGCGAGGCGCGCCCGGTGAGCGTCTGGTCGGCCCTGACAGGTGCGCTGCTCACGGTGAACGCCGGCTACTTCACCGCGGAGAACCTTGTCACCGGGCTGACGGTCAGTGAGGGAGTGGCCTACGGGGTGCCCTACGGCGACTACGCCGGCATGTTCGCGGTCACGCCCGAGGGTGCGGTGAGCCTCCGCTGGCTGCGCGCCTGGCCCTACGATCCCGCCGAACCCCTCAGGTCGGCCGTGCAGTCCTTCCCCGTGCTCGTCAAGCCCGGGGGCGTGATGGGCTTCCCCGTCGACGCCGACGAGGGGCTCTCCTCGCGCCGCACGGTCGTGGCCCAGGATCGTGCCGGGCGGCTCCTCTTCCTCGTCGCCCCCGTGGGGCGTTTCAGCCTCCACGAGCTGGCCGTCTGGCTCACGGAGTCGGATCTGGAGATCGACGTGGCGCTCAACCTGGACGGCGGCACCTCGACGGGGATGTGGCTGCGGGCTCCCGGCGTCGACGTGCGGCTCGAGTCCTACACCGAGGTGCCGGCGGTCATCGCCGTCTACCGGCGCTAGTCGCCGGCGCGGACTTGGGTCAGGGCGAGGCTGTCGCCCAGGGGCTCTCCCCCCGCCGAGGTGATGGGGAGCCGGCGACCGCCGAAGTCGTACATGCCCGCGGTGAGCGTGTAGCTGCCGGAGGGCAGGTCGGCGGGTAGGAGCAGCCCGTAGCGGTCGGTGAGCGCCTCTCCCGTCTCCCAGGTGTTCGTCGGTCGGAAGCCGCCCACGGGCTCGGCGTCGGTCTGGGCCACAAGCCGGCCCTCCGCGTCGAGGAGGTGGAGGAAGACCTTGTAGCGGTCGGCGGGGCGGGCGTCTGCCTCCCAGAAGAGGGCCACCGGCAGAATCTCCCCGGCCGTGAGAGGGCCCCCCGGCAGGCTGTAACCGCGCAGCTGCACGCTCTCCCCCAAGTTCACGTCGAGCCGCTCCTCGGGCTCCTCGGGCAGGGGCCCTGTGCCGTAGACGGCGAGGCGCACGTCCCCCACCCAGGACTCCTGAGCCTTGTAGGCCCTCTGCGCCAGCTGCAGCTCGAGGCGCCCTTCGGGATCGGACTCCTGATCGCCCCAGTAGAGGGCGTAGATCCGCGGATGGCCGGCCTCGAGGAGCTCCTGCATCCAGGTCGCTGCTCTCTCCCGGGTCGGGTGGTAGGGGGCGGGATAGAGCGTCAGCGGGCCGGCGTAGTAGTAGGTGAAGACCTCCCACTGATTGGGGGCGCTGAGGACGACGGCGTCTTGGGGTCCGCTCTCTTCCTCAAGGCGCGCCACGATGCCGCGGTAGTCGGTGCGTGTGTAGGCGGGGTCGAAGTAGAGGTGGCGGAGGGAGATCACCTGGAGGGGCAGGAGCAGGAGCAGCAGGAGGGCGAGGTAGGGGAGGCGGCGGACCGACCTGGGAGAAGCAAGGGGGAGCGTCAAGACGACGGCGAAGGGGGTGATGGAGAGCATGAGGAATTTGAGATAGGCGGGGCGGTAGACGCCGAGCGCTGCGATGAGGCCGAGGGGCAGGAGGGCCGTCGCCCAGGAGGCCCAGGCCACGAAGCGCGAGCGGGCGCCGCTCAGCAAAGCCGGGAGGAGCAGGAAGGCAGCGACGAGGGGGAGGTAGAGGCCGGTCGTCGCGGGCAGCGTGATGCCCACGAGGAGGGTGCGTACGAGCTGCAGGAGGGCGGGGTCGGTGTTGAGATCGGGCGGGCTCCAGGAGGCGACCTTCAGAGTGTAGGGGAGCCAGGGGGTGAAGAGCAACGCCGCGGCGAGGTGAGCCGCGATCCAGAGTGCGAGAAGGCGCCAGGCGCGACGGTGGCGGGTCAGCCAGAGGGCCGCGAAGGCGAGGTTCGTCCCCAGGAGGACGAAGGCGTAGGCGTAGTGGGTGTAGAGGCCGAGGGTCACGGCGCAGGCGAGGAGCAGGCCGGCGCCGGTCTGCCGGCGGCGGGTGACGGGGGTGCAGGCCCGCAGGAAGCGGGTGCAGGCGCGCAGGAAGCGGTCGCCGGCCCAAAGGGTGAGGGCGGAGACCAGGCCCAGCAGGGCGTACATCCGCGCTTCCTGGGCGTAATAGACGCTCAGGGGATGGACGGCGACGATGAAGGCGGCCGCCGGGGCGGCGACCGAGCCCGCCGCCCGCCGGGCCAGAGCCGCCGTGAGGGCGATGGTGAGGACGCCACAGAGGGCCGAAAGGGCGCGCAGGGCGAACTCCGTGCCCCCTGCGACCCGCCACCAGGCGTGCAGCAGCAGGTAGTAGCCGGGGGGGTGGATGTCGCCTCCGGCCCCCCCGACGATGAGGCGCAGGGAGCGCTCGACGAGCCGGGCGGAGTTGCCCTCGTCGTTCCAGAAGGACTGCGCGTCGAGGCGGTAGAAGCGCAGTCCGGCGCCCAGCAGGAGGGCCAGCAGGACGAGGAGCAGCGTCCCACGACGGATGCGACGGGGTTCAGGGTGGGTCACAACTACGTGCGGGTCTCCTGACCCTCCAACACCGCCTGGATGCGCTCCTCGGGAACGGCGCCGCGCTGCACGATGCGCGGCGGCGTCTCGATGCAGTCCACGACGGTGGAGGTGATGCCGATGGGCGAGGGGCCGCCGTCCAGGATGAGGGTCACCTCGTCGCCCAGTTGGTTGAGGGCTTCCTGGGCGGTGATGGACGAGGGATAGCCGGAGCGGGCCGCCCGTCCGACGATGAGAAAGCCGCCCACGCGGCGCAGCAGAGGGATGATGGGGGGATAGTCGGGGACCCGCAGGGCTACCCGGGTGCTCTCGATGGGAAAGGGTACGTCGGGCGCGGCGGGCAGCAACAGCGTGACCTCGCCGGGCCAGAAGTGGTGGGCGAGCCGCTCTGCCGCACGGTTGGGACGGGCCAGGCGCGGCACGACGCTCTCGTCCGTCAGCAGAAAGGGGAGCGCGGGCCAGGGGGAGACCTCGCGATTTCCGTAGACGCGTTCGTGGAGCCCGTCCAGACCGTCGGGCAGCGTCGCGACACCGTAGACCGTGTCCGTCGGGATGATGATGAGCTCGCCCTCCTGCAGGGCGCTCACCGCGCGGGCGATAGCCCCAGGCTGTTGAAGGGGGATGATGGCGGCGGTCACGGGACTCCTTTCTGCAGAACGAAGCGCTCGATGGCGACGGCGGCGCCGTCCTCCTCCAAGGGGGGCGCGACCCAATCCGCCGCTTCCTTGACCGCGGGCGCCGCGTTGCCCATCGCCACGCCCAGACCGGCCCAGCGCACGAGGGGAACGTCGTTCTCCTGGTCGCCGACGCCCATCACGGCCTCCTGCGCCACGCCGAGGTGCGAGGCCAGCCAGGCCAAGCCGCGTCCCTTGTCCACCCCGCGGGGCACGACCTCGATGAACTTGGCGTGGGAGCGGAAGATCTCGGCCTGATCGCCCATAACGGCGCGCAGCCTCTCGCCCATGGCCGGGATACGCTCGGGTTCGGCGATGAAGAGCACCTTGTCGGCCGTCCGCTGAGCCAAAACCTCGTCCCAGGCGTCCACCATCCGGTAGTCCTCGCCCAGCAGCTGCTCGTAGAAGGTGGGAGGATAGTGCAGCTGCCGCATGTAGATGGCTCCATCGGCGTAGAGGGCGGTGTGCCAGGACTCCTGCTCGGCGAGCTGCAGCGCTTGCCGGGTGACCTCGGCGGAGAGGGGGATGCGGTAGCGGGGCTCCGTATCATCGGGTGCTTGAATCCAGCCGCCCTGATAGGAGAGCAAGGGAGCGCTGATGCCCAGCTCGCGAGCGAAGGCGAGGGTCGCGGTGAACATCCGTCCGGTCGCGATGGTAACGGTGACCCCCTCCTCCAGCGCCCCGGCAACGGCTTCGCGGACTCGCTGGCTGATCCGGAGGTCATCGCCCATCAGTGTGCCATCGAGGTCGAAAACGGCGAGCTGGATCTGCATCATGGTAGGCAGAGTATAGTTCTGGGGGAGGAAAAAGACAAATTCACCCGACGGAGAAAGCAACGGTGAGTGCCCGTAACGGTAATGCGGTCTCCAGGTGTTCGTCGGGGGATACTCTGTCAGCACCTAAACGTTGAGGAGGATGGTCAGCACGGCGATCCAGAGGCTGGCCTGCAGAACGACCAACCCGTCCCAGAGAAAGTAAGCGGCCATGGGGCGGCGCCGGTAAAGGAAGAGCCCCAATCCGCCGTCGATCAGGACGAAGAGGGTGCCCAGCAGGGCCAGGTAGAAGATGCGTACCGCACGGGCCGTCAGGAGAGGCTCTCCGTCGGTGCTGAACTGCAGGACGATCTGCGGGGGTAGGTAGGGATAGCGGAAGGTGAGCAGGCCGACGAGCAGCACCAACAGGAGCAGGCTCACGCCGAGAGGGATGAGCGCCCGGGGATCGCGCCAGATGGTCCAGCCGAAGAACTTGGGGCGCTGCACCGTCCTCTCCACCTCCTGCGTGGTGCCCATCGTCAGCCGTTCGCGCAGCGCCTCGACGAAGGGCTCGAGGTTCTGGGGCGAGAGGGCGTAGGCGGTCCCCTCGAGGCGCAGGATGACCTGCCCCTTCAGAGGTCGGCTGGCGTAGAAGCGCAGCGGGCCGGTGGTCGGTGACTCGCCCCAACCCACGAAGTAGCCGGGCCAACGGATGACCCCCTGGAGGCGCACCCCCTCGAGCTCGCTGCCGAGGAGCACCTCTCGGATCTGGGCCATGGGAATCTGGTGTTCGTAGCCGCCCCAGCGGATGATCAGCACATTGCGGTCCAGGACGTAGGAAGCGTGAATGAAGTCCCAGAGCCAGTAGGCCAGCAGCGCCGCCCCGGCCAGCGCCCCTAGCGCCCCCAGCCCCAGGAGGAAGGTGAGAAGGGAGAGGGGATTGAGCACGGCGAGGGCCACGAGGCCCGCCGCCAGCAGAATCAGCAGGACGACGAAAGCGAGGCCCACCTGCCAGCCCCGACGCAGGTCGATCTTCCAGGTCGTCATCCTACAGCTCTTGGCGCGCCTCCAACGCCCGGGTGAGGGTCACGGCGTCGGCGTACTCCAGGTCGCCGCCCATGGGCAGCCCCCGGCCCAGGCGGGTGACGCGGATCCCCAGGGGTTTGAGACGGTTGAGGAGGTAGGCGGCGGTGTAGTCGCCCTCGCTCGTGGGGTTGGTCGCGAGAATGACCTCCTTGATCCCTGTCTCGCGGAGCCGCGCCTCGAGCTCCTTCACCCGCAGATCCTCGGCGAAGACCCCCTCCAGGGGGGAGAGCGCACCGTGCAGCACGTGGTAGAGACCCCGGTACTGCTCGGTGCGCTCCAGCGCCAGTAGATCCAGCGGCTCCTCCACCACGCAGACGAGATCCCGATCTCGGGTGGGATCGGCGCAGATGGGGCAGGGGTCCTGTTCCGTCACGTTGTAGCAGACGGAGCAGAAGCGCGTGTTCTCCACGAGATTCTGCAGGGTCTCGGAGATGCGCAACGCCAGCTCCGACTTGCCGCGCAGGAGGTAGAAGGCCAGCCGCGAGGCCGTCTTCGGCCCGATACCGGGAAGCTCCGAGAGGGTCTCGATCAGCTGCGTGACCGAGGGGGGGACAGCCGTCGTGGGCATCTAGAGACCCGGAATCCCCATACCGCCCAGGCCGCCGGTGACGGCGGACATCCGCTCGGCCATCATCTCCTGAGCCTTCTGGATCGCTTCGTTCACGGCCGCGATGATGAGATCCTGAAGCATGTCCACGTCCTCGGGGTCCACCACCTCGGGCTCGATCTTGATCTGCTGAATCTCCAACCCGCCCGTGATGGCGACCTCGACGGCGCCGCCGCCCACGGTGACGGTGATGACCTCCTGCTCGGCTTCGGCCTGTACTCGTTCCACGTCCTGCTGCATCTTCTGCACCTGGCGCATCAGGTCCTGGGGGTTCATGCCCATACCGCCGCCTCTGCGTCCACCTCTACGTGCCATCGTGTGACTCCTTTGCGTTTAAGCCTGTACAAGAAAGGGGAACCGATCGGGCTCCCCGCACTACTACTCCACGACCTTCGGAACGGCCCCCAGCTCGTTGACGGCGCGCTGCACCACTTCATCCTGCAAGGGATCGTTGGGCTTCTCCGGCTCCCTGGCGGTCGTTTTTTCGGAAGCCCCTTTATCAGATGACGTCTTCGCCTGCGGCTTTGCTGCCTTCTGGGGCGCGGTCGCTCCCGGGACCTGCGTCGCGCTCCACTCCTTGGCCAGGACGCAGCGCGACCGCAGCGATCGCTTGAACATCTGCGAGAGCAGATCGTCCACCGTCCGCAGATTCTCCTCGTTGTTGACCTGATTGCGGTGAAACTTGTGGCGAAAGCCGAGCACGAGCATTCCACTGCTGTCGATGCCCACGGGTCGGGCGTCGTTCAGCAGTGCCGAGAGGGAGAGGTCGACGCGGCGCATCTGATTGATGACGTCGTGCCAGTGCTCGTTGATGAAGGCCACCGCTACGTCGCCCTCCGGTGGGGCCGCGGCTTTCGTCTGGGGCTTGGCCTGCGGCTCCGCACGCGACGGGCTCGCTACCTGGGAGGGGGCGGGTTTGGCCCCGGCGGGCGCTCGCGGAGCGGTCGTCTCCTGTTTTACGGGGGCCGCTTCCTGCCGGAAGGTCGCCTCGACGAAGGCCAGCTCCAGGGGCAGCTGGGGCTGCCAACCGCTGGTGCGCTCCGAGGCCACGTCGCTGAAGAGGCGCACGGCGCGGACGAGGCGCTCCGCCTCGGTGCTGCGCGCCAGCTTCTCGAGGCGCGGGCGCTCCTCCGACGTGGGCTCCGCCCAGGTCTCTCCCGCGCCCAGGCGCATCAGGAGCAGGCCCCGCAGGAAGTCGGCAATCTGCCGGGCGAGCTGCCGGGGGTCGGCGCCGCTGTCGACCGCATGATTGAGGGTCGCCAGACCGGCGCTGAGATCGTCCTGCAGCCACGCCTCGACCACGGCGAGCACGACCTCGCGCCGCTCGGCGCCCAGCATCGTGCGCACGTAGTCGGCGCTCACGGCGCCCTCGGAAGCCATCTGATCCAGGAGGCTGATGGCGTCGCGCATGCTGCCCGTGGCGGCCCGCGCGATGAGCTCCAGGGCCTCCGCTTCGGCCTCGATGCCCTCGGCGGCGGCGATCTTCTTCAGGGAGCTCACCAGCCCGTCGAGCGGGATGCGCCGGAACTCGAAGCGCTGACAGCGGGAGAGCACCGTCGCGGGGATCTTGTGGACCTCGGTGGTCGCCAGCACGAAGAGAACGTGCTCCGGGGGCTCCTCCAGGGTCTTGAGGAGGGCGTTGAAGGCCGCCGTGGAGAGCATGTGGACCTCGTCCACGACGTAGACCTTGAAGCGGGCCTGGGTGGGGCGGAAGCCCACCTTCTCCAGGATCTCGCGCACGTTGTCCACGCCGGTGTGGGAGGCCGCATCGATCTCGATGAGATCCATGAGGCGCCCCTCGTTGACCGCCTGGCAGATCTGGCACTCGTTGCAGGGGCGCTCCTCCACGGGGGCCAGGCAGTTGACCGCCTTGGCGATGAGCCGTGCGCTGGTCGTCTTACCCGTGCCCCGTGGACCGGCGAAGAGGTAGGCGTGGTGCACGTGCCCGGTGCGCAGCGCGTTACGCAACGTCCGTACCACGTGCTCCTGGGCTACCACCTCGTCGAAGGTCTGCGGTCGCCACTTTCGGTAGAGTGCTTGAGCCATTTGTCTCCTCAGTTGCGGGGTTAGTCTATCACGGATGGGGTGGCCTGACAAGCAGAAACGTGGGCAGGGTTGCCAATTCCGGCGTTCGCGCTACGCTAGGGCTCGTACATCGGCAGAATCTTATCAAGATACCCCGCGAGCATGGGAGGCGTGTATGGAGTACGAAGCGATCATAGAACTCTGCAACCAGGCCCTCGAGCCTCTCCGTCCTCAACTACCCCCCTCCCTCTACCGCGAGGCCCACGACCTGATCAACGAGTACGACGAGTGGGGGATCGGGATGGAGTTCCTGATCGATGAGATCGGAGAGCTCGAGATCGAGATCACCGCCGAGCAGCTGCGCAGGATAGAGGCGGCGATGACCGCGATGGGCTGGGCGGAGAGCGACCGCATGGTCTGGCTGCGGAATTACCGGAAAGGGAAGTGAGTCTCTCTTTCCAACGGGTCCCCTTTTCTGAGGGGAGCAGTCTGGCTTGGCCCGGAGTAGACACCCTTCTGCCCCCGTTTGTCGGTTTTTGAGATTGCCTACTTCTTCGGTTATGCTATACTATTATTGAAGTTCCCTCTCCTGCCCTCGGTGGCTGCGATACTGTGTCGAGGAAACTGCTTGCTAATACTGTTCTGTTCAAGATCTGGGACCTTGAGTTTTCCTGATTAGCGATTCATCTAAGGAACAGTGACTGATAGCGCCCGCCTGAGGCAGCGATTGCCCTCTACAGAGCGTTATTATCCAGCAGCGAGAAGCTTGGGTGGGAGGCAGCATGTCCGACACAACGTCCCAGGTCAAAGAGAGACAGGCTGAAAAGCAACGCAAACCCGCGCCTCCTAGTCTCACATCCGCCAAGGAATTAGCCGTTCCGGATCTCCCCTTCGACCCTGAGCTGCTCTTCAAGAGTGGCTCCCTCGAAAACCAGGCCCTACAGTTACAACGATTGCCGCCTCCCCTGCGTGCCGAAGCCACCAAGCACATCCAACAGGTACAGGGCAACCGTCACGTTCAGCGCCTGGTGAAGGCGATGCGGAAGGGCAGTGAAGCCCCTACAACTGAGGGAGCAGCGCAGCACAGCACCCGGACAAAGCCCCCTGCTCCCAGCGCCCCGTCCCCTTCACCTGCGGCCCAACCCGCCGTCACACGGCGTTCTCCTGCGGTTCAGCCCAAGCTCACCGTAAGCGAGCCGGATGACCTCTACGAGGTCGAGGCCGAACGGACGGCCGACGTTGTGATGAAGATGCCCGCCCCCGCGACGCCGCCCCCGCCGGACGATGACGAGCAGCCCGGTGCCCCTGCCGTGCAGCGCGCGGCCCAGGAGGCGGCACCGGCGGTCTCCCCCCAGGTAGCGCAGCGGGTCGAGAGCCTGCGCGGCGGTGGTCGTCCCCTCCCCGAGTCGGAGCGGAGCTTCTTCGAGTCGCGCATGGGCGCGGACTTCAGCAGTGTGCGGGTGCACACCGATGCGACCGCCGGCCGGACGGCACAGGATCAGAGCGCGCGGGCCTTCACCCGGGGCAACCACATCGTCTTCGGGACTGGGGAGTACCAGCCGGGCACGCCGGCGGGCCGGCACCTGATGGCCCACGAGCTGACCCACGTCCTCCAGCAGGGGGCGGCAACCAAACTGAAGCGCCAACCCCAGGAAGAAGAGTCGGTCATCGCGCGTGCGAGTAAGCCGATCACGATTCAGCGCGCTCCGGCAGCGGCCAGTGCCGGTGGTGCCGGCAGCCAGGCTGCGGATACCTGCGAGCTCTTCATCACCGGCGGCGCCAGCGAGATGGCGGAGGGCTACGACGGGCTAGGGCCCCAGGTGGGGGGCGACCTGGTCGCCGATGCTGCAGCGGTCGCTCTTGAGGCCAAACCGCTGCCCATCGAGATGGAAGGTGAGGAAGCCCCGCCCGAGAAGGGTGTCGAGAAGGTCACCGATACGCCGGGAACGCCCATTACGGATGACGTCACGACCCCGGAGCCGGCCCCTCTGGAGGCGAAGCCTCACCAGCACGCGGGCGGTGCCCCAAACAATGCCTCCGCCGTGAACCAACTGGATGAGGGCGGTGGTGGGCTGCTCAGTTTCTTCAAGGCCCTCTTTAACAAGTTCAAGAACGCGATCTCCGGCATTCGCACCCGTGATCCGGGGGTGAAGACCCAGATCGACGAAAAGCCGCAGCTCGAAGCCACGGGCGAGGCCGATCCCGGACGTGCCGACCGGCAAGCGACGGATGGTCAAGCCCAGGTGCAGGCGCGCCAGGCGGCGACGGCCCAGGAGATCACCGATGCGCCGGGTGAGGAGCTGGTGCAACCTCAGGCCTTACAGGAGGAGGCGCCGGTGGAGCTGCAGGCCGCGCAACCCCAGGCGCTGGTGACCGCAGCCACGGAGGACATGCGCTCTTACAGCGCGATGGACGTCCCGGCGGAGGTGCGGCTGGGCGCGGATGCGGTGCTGGAGCCCATGCTGGCGGCGAGCCTCTCCGGGCCGCAGCAGGCGGTGGCGCAAGCCGCCGAGCAGCGTGACGCCGAGAAGGCCCAGGCTATCGCCGAGGCTGAAGAGGCCGTCGAGGCGCAGCAGGCGCAGGCGGAGGCCGCGCAGCAGGCCGAGGTAGAGCAGCAGCGTAACGAGATCGCCGAGGAGAAGCAGCGCAGCCTCGAGGAGAGCCAGGCGCTGCAGGCGGAGTTTGAGACGGATCTCCAGTCGGAGCAAGAGGCGGTTGCTGCCGAAGTTGACCAGAGAATTGCGGAGGATCAGGCCGCCGCCGATGCTGCTATCCTCGACGGCGAAGCCAAAGCGGAACAGGAGAAGGCGCGGGCCGAGGCCGAGGCCGAGAAGAAGAAGGCGGATGCGAAGCGCGAGAGCGAGAACGAGAGCTGGTGGGATCGGGCCACCTCGGCCGTCAAGAGCGCCATCTCGGCGGTCTCCGAGGCGGTCGATCGGGTCTTCACCGCTCTGCGCGAGACGGTCAAGGGGATCATCGAAGCGGCCAAGAACGCGGCCATCGCCGTGATCGAGGCCGGACGCAAGTGGGTGGTCGACAAGCTCGACACCTTCCGCAGTTGGGTCAAGGACAAGGTCGATGCGTACCTGAGCGAGCGCTTCCCGGCCCTGGCCCAGGCCCTCAACAAGTTCGTCGATATGGTGGTGGATACGGCCGTCGAGGCCGTGAATCAGATCGCCGAGGACTTCAAGAACACCGTGACGGCCCTGGCGGACGGCCTGAGCAGCACGCTCGACAACGTGCTGGGAGTCTTCCAGAACGTCATCCAGGCGCAGATCGCCGTCATCGGGGCGCTGGCGTCGGGCGACTTCGCCGAAGCCGCCCGCATCATCTTCGAGACCGCGCTCAAGACGCTGGGCCTGCCCGTGGATCAGATCATGGGCATGCTCAACAAGGCCGGGGAGATGGTCAAGCAGATCTTCTCCGACCCCATCGGCTTCCTGGGCAATCTGATCGCCGGTGTGAAGCAGGGATTGGACAACTTCGTCGCGAACATCCTCACCCACCTGAAGAACGGCTTCATCGCCTGGCTGACGGGCTCCCTGGGCGAGGTCGGGATCACCCTGCCCGCGAAGTTCGACCTCATGGGTATCTTCCAGCTCGCCATGCAGATCCTGGGCGTCTCCGTCGACCAGCTCAAGGGGAAGGTGACCGCGCTCCTGGGCTTCGACATCTTCGGCATCATCGACCAGGTCCGCGATCTATGGGAGATCTACCAAGAGGGCGGTATGGTGGCCCTGGCGGCCTACGGTCTGGAGGGGTTGATCGGCGAGGACAAGGCGCCCTTCCTCTTCGATCTGCTCGAGGGCGTGCAGGCCATCATCGACGGCGACTGGGCCAAGATCTGGGGCCTGGTCAAAGAGTACCTGGGCATGCTGAAAGAGATGGTCATCGACAAGATCCAGGAGTTCCTGGTCGAGAAGGTCATCAAAGCCGGTGTGGCCTGGATCATCAGCCTGTGTAATCCCGCGGGCGCCATCGTGCGGGCGATCAAGGCCATCTACGACATCATCATGTTCTTCGTGGAGCGCGGCAAGCAGATCGTGTCGCTGGTCCAGGCGGTGGCCGAGTCCATCGTCTCCATCGCCTCGGGCGCCGTGAGCATCGCGGCGACCAACGTCGAGCAGGCGCTGGCGCGCGGTATCCCCGTCGCCATCGGCTTCCTCTCCTCGTTGCTGGGGCTGGGCGGCATCAGCAGCAAGGTCAAGGAGGTCATCGCGAAGGTACGAGAGACCGTCGACAACGCCCTCGACGCCGTCTTCAACTCCAAACCCGTGCAAGCCGTCGCCAAGTTCATCCGGGGGATCGTGGGGAAGATCCAGGGCGGTCTCACGAAGGTCAAGGAGAGGGTCGCCGGCGGGATGGGGAAGATCAAGGACTTCTTCTTCCCCAAGAAGAGTTTTGCCATCGGCGCCGAGACCCACACCTTCTCTCTGGAGAGCGGGGCCGGCGCCGGACCGGTGCTCTACATGGCGAGCACCCCCCGCCCTCTCATCGCTCGGATCAACGAAGCGAAGAGCAGCGGCAAGCTGGATGCTGCGGCCGAGGCGGAGATCCCGACTGCCGAGGCGCTGATCAAAGAGATCGAAACCCTGGGAGCGCAGGCCGACGAGGAGACGGATCCCGTCAAGCAGGAGGCGCTCAAGTCCCAGATCAATGCCAAGTACGACACCCTGGCGGTGAAGGCGCGGAAGATTCTGGGCGTGCCGGAGCTCACGGGCAAGGCCAAGATCAAGTACGACCAGGTGATGGGCGACAAGCACATCCCCCAGCCGCTGCGCAAGAACTTCGAGAAGGAGGTCTTCAAGCAGGTGCTGGAGACCGGCCCCAGCGGCGATCAGATGCCCGTGCTCATCGGCGTCGTCACCGGCGGCGACTATCTGGCGAAGGGGCCGGACGTCCCCGCCAAGGAGCTGAAGGCCAAGGGCGGCATGACCCGGGTCATCCCCCTGCGCACCGTCTGGAACGACAACCTGGCGCCGGCCTACAAAGCGGAGCACCGCTCCTTCGAAGCCTGGTTGGGTGTGCTGGCGAAGGACAACAGCGCTTTCAGTCCTCCCAAACATCTCAACAAGGGGAGCACCATCCCCGGTGAGTACGCCACGGCCTGGTGGGCGCCGAGAGGCGAGCAGCGGGGCAACACCATGGCGGAGCTGATCGTTGAGTTGGCCCTGAAAGCGAGCACCTACGAGGGCGGCTGCGTGCGGGCCACCATCGGTCCGGACGCGGCGAAGATGGTGGGTTTCAAGAAGCCCACGGCGCTGGACGGCATCTTCTTCGACGAGTGGGTCCCCTCCCCCTCCAGCCCCTGGGGGATCACCGGTGGCGGCTCGTTGGAGGCCATCGCGCCCAAGATCACCCTGAGCCAGACCACGGAGCTGGAGTTCCTGCC
>DAOTVC010000088.1:0-7729 GCA_034437215.1 Anaerolineae bacterium
CCAGCGCGCGATAGGCGTTCTCCTCGAGATCCTCCTCCAGCTCCAGCGCGTAGACGTTGGAGGCGCGCAGGGCGTCGTCGAGGAAGACGCGGCCCTGCGCGTCGGGACGGAAGGCGGATTGTCGGAAGAAGGCCACGAAGTAGGCGAGGGCCTCGGGGCCACGCCCGAGGAGCTCCACCAGATCGACCTCGTAGTAGACGTCGAGGCGGTAGCTGGTGGCGCGGTTGACCAGCCGCCAGCGCCGTCCGTTGGTGAGGACGCCCCAGTCGAGTTTCGCAGCTTTCAGGTAGACGTCGATCTGGTAGGCGGGGTTTTGATCCGCAAAGGTGGGGCCGCCGCCGCGCGCCTTCTTGCTCAGGGCGACCTCCCACGCCTTGGCTTCGACGACGGCGAGGGCGTGGGCGGCGTAGATCTCGGTCTGTTGGGCCGCGACTGCCTCGCGGCGGGCCGTTTGCGTGGGGAAGAGGACGTAGTCAGGGCGCTTGATGTGGCTCTCGAGTCCGGGGATCGTGGCTTGACGCTCGAAGACGTGGCCCAGGCGTTCGAGGATCGGACGAATCCAGTGATCCTCCAGCTGGGTTTCATTGTAGTGTTCGAGGTGCGCGCCTTCCCGGGCGTGGAGCGCTTCCAGCCAGGGGATCAGCTCGCGCGCTTCTTCCAGCACCGTGGACCAACGTAGATCACCGGTGAGGATTTCGTCGAGATAGTGATCGGAAAAGAGATACTGGTTGCGATAGGGTGTATCGATGTTGAATTGCAGTTGGTGAGGCGGTCGGTTCATGGCTCTACCTATTGACTCAACAGTGGATTTTGTATACAGAGAATGTAGCACAAGGTCGGACAATGTCAAAAGTCTGCTAACTCGCTCCCGCCCACCTCAAGGTATAATTCCCGGCTAGTTGATATGGGTGTGTTTCAACTCAGTTGGAAGCTACCCATTCGCTGAAACGTAAGGCGTGAAACGTGAGGATCTCACGTTTTACGTTTCACGTTTCACACCTCGGTTTAACTCAAGTGAAACACACCCAGTTGATATCGAGTCCTCGACGGTGCGGACGACCACCGGATAGTGGCGATGTTTAACTCAAGTGAAACACACCCAGTTGATATCGAGGGATAGGAAGGCTCATAGGAGAGAGATTGGAGTTCCCACGGACTCCTCTACCCCTCATCATACCACGTGCGGATGAGCCGGTAGGCGATGGAGACGGGGCTGGGGAGGCGCAGGGTGCCCGCCTCGATTGCCGCCTGCAGCGCCCGCCGCGAGAACCAGCGCGCGTCTTCCAGCTCGCCGTCGCCGCAGCAGATCCCGGCGCTGCGCGCCGCGGCCCGGAAGCCGAGCATGAGGGAGCTGGGGAAGGGCCAGGGCTGCGACGAGCGGTAGGTCACCCCCTCCACCGCGACGCCCGTCTCCTCGCGCACCTCGCGGACCACCGCGTCCTCCAGGCTCTCGCCCGGCTCCACGAAACCCGCGATGGTCGAGTAGAGGGTGGCGGGCCAGATCCGCTGGCGTCCCAGGAGCGCCCGTCCGCCGTGGCTGACGAGGACGATCATGGCGGGGTCGGTGCGGGGGAAGTGGTGGATGCCGCACGCCGCGCGGGTACAGACGCGCAGGTGCCCGCCCTCGCGGCTCGCGGTAGGGCTGCCGCAGCGACCGCAGTAGCGGTGTTGGTCGTGCCAGTAGGCCATCGCCCGGGCGTAGGCCAGCAGGGCCGCCTCTCCGTGCGCCAGCAGGGGGGCGACGCGCCGCAGGTCGCGCAGGTTGCCCTCGAAGGGCGTCCCTTCCGCCTCCTCCGGGGGGAGGGCCAGGGCGAAGTAGGAGCGGCCCTCCCCCTCGCCCAGGAAGACGGTCGCGTGCGCCTGCAGATGCAGGGCCGTGCTCTCCTCGGCGTCGAGGAGGAGGGCGTGGGGGTGAGGGCGCTCCGCGACGAGGCTCTGTGCTCCAAAGACGGGCACGAAGCGCGTCGCGGGATCTGCCAGCCGCTTCCCCACCCACGCCGCGTCCCGCCGCTCGGCGGTGCGGCGATCCAGCGCCAGGGCCGTGAAGCCGTTGCGGGCTGAGCGCTCCTCGACCCGCGCCTCAGAGGATGGGCGCATCGAGCAGGAAGATGAGGATGCCGATGATGATGCAGAAGAGGAAGAGGAGGCTCAGGATGAGGCTCACCGCCTTCTTCACGATCTTGATCAGGGCGATGAAGATAAAAAGGCCCGCGACGAGCACGGCGAAAAGGTATAACCAGGGAATGTTTTCCATAAGGTCTTTAACTGTCCTCCAACTGAACGTGCGAGTGACCGACATCGAGTTTCCCCTATTATAACGCAAAGAGCGGGATGCTCAGATCCCACTGATGTTCAGGGTGTCGTGAACGGAGGTGGGGTAAGGGCCTGGAGGCAGGCGGCGTCGGGGGCGGTGGCGGGATCGGCGAGGAAGTCAAGGGCCATCTGAAAGGGGCAGCCTGCGTCGCGGCTGGGCGCGTGGCCCAGACCGGGGTACTCGTAGAGGTAGCTGTTCTCCAGCCGGGCCGCCACCTGTCCGGCGAAGACCGGCGGGGTGATGGGATCCCAGGCGCCGGCGATGAGGAGGGTGGGGATCTCACTGACGAGGGGCTCGCCCTCGAGGGGAGCGAAGGGCGCGGCGCCCCAGTCCTCGCAGAGGGTGTAGAGGCTCTCGGCGCTGCCGAAGAGCGCGATGCGCACGAAGGTCTCCACGTTGGGGCGTCCGGCGACGTCGGCTGCGAGCTCCTCGGTCGTCGTGGCGAAGACCTCCTCGTGGCAGTTGATGGAGAGGAGGACGCCCATGTTCAGCGCCCGCTCCAGAGAGGGGAGCGCGCTCAGGAGGGGGGCCAGCCCCCGGTAGTCGCCCCGGGAGGCAGCGACGATGGCCTGCGGGACGCGGGGGATGCTCTCCGTGCCGGCGAGGCTGAGGTAGATGGCGCTGGTGGCAAGGGTACCGTCCATCCTCACCGTGCCGCCCAGCCGGGTGTCGGGGACGGGGACGGTGACCGGTTGAGCGTTCAGCTGCTCCACCAGGGCGTCGTAGGTCCCCTCCAGGTCGGGATAGGCGGCGCTGCAACTGGGATCGGCGGCGCAGGCATCGAAGAGGCGGTTCAGCGCGGTATCGACCAGGGGGAGCTGATCGTTGTAGGCATCGATCTCGATGGGCAGGACGGAGTCCAGCACGGCGCTCCGCACCCGCTCCGGGTGGTCGCGCATCACCGTCTGGGCCAACCGCGTGCCGTAGGAGACACCGTAGAGGTTCGCCTGCTCGTATCCGAGGGCGGTGAGCAGGTCGGCGACGTCGGCGGCGCTCGCCGCGCTGGTGTAGGCGGCGAGGTCGACGCCCTCGGCGACCAGGCGATCCCGGCAGTTGAGGAGCGCGGCGGTGTAGCGCTCGGAGGCCTCCTCGAGCGGGAAGTTCTCCCGTAGATCCTGGCGCACGACCCGCGAGTACTCGGGACAGGCGAGGGAGGGGCGGCTGAAGCCCGTCCCCCGCTGGTCGAAGACGATGACGTCCCGCTCTTCCAGCAGCGGGCGGACGAAGTCGTCGTAGTCCCCGACCAGCGAGGCGATGGCCCCGCTGCCCGGACCGCCCGAGAGGTAGACGACGGGATCGGGGGCGGGCTCGGCGGCGTGGCTGTGGTAGAGGACGACGGCGAGCTCCACGGTACCGGCGGGCTCGCCGCTGCGGCTCTCGGGTACGGCGACGAAGCCGCACTCCACCACAGCCTCCTCGGGCGGGGTGAAGGGGCAGAGGTCGGGCGTGAAGAAGGGGGTCTCGGCCGGGGCGGGCGTCCAGGTAGGGGGCGGTGAGGCCGGGACCGTGGCGGTGGAGGTCGCGGTCGCCGTTGCGGTTGGGGCGGGGGTGATCGGAGGCTCCCCCGGGGCGAGGGCCTGGGGGAGAAGGAGCACGCCCCCCAACAGCACCAGAAGGGTCAGGCCCAGAAGAAGGACGGCGATCACGAGTTTGGTATTGTCCGACAGTAAGTTGCTCATCAGCAGTATCCTTTGGGTGTGTTTCATTTGAGTTAAACCGAGGCGTGAAACGTGAAACGTAAACCGTGAGGCCCTCACGTTTCACGCTTTACGTTTCAGCCATGGGTAGCTTACAACTGGATTGAAACACACCCATATCCTTTACTCCTCTCCAAAACGCGACGTCCTTTGACAGACTCAGGACAGGCAGCTATCGCTGCGTCGCTCACGAGGAACTTGTGCGCTCCTTCTCGGCGTAGAGCTCGACGATCTGCCGGGCGAAGTCGACGAGGCTGAGGCGCAGGGGCTCGGGCTCCAGCACCTCGACGGCTCTCCCGAGCGCGAGCAGCTTCCCCCGCGCCTCCTCCAGGCTTTCGAAGGTCAGGGTGAGCGGGGTCCAGGTCTCCTTATCCACAAAGGTCTCGTCGGAGGGGATCACTTGCACCCGCTCTCCGAGACAGGAAGGGAGGTGCGGGATGAGCTCTGTGGGAACGCGCACGTTGACGGGGTAGGCGGGGCGTTTCGCCTCAGCCTCGGCACACCAGCGCTCCCAGAAGGCGGCGAGATCGAAGTCGCGGGGGCGCTCGAAGCGGCGCTCCGTCAGCGCGGCCCTCCGGATGTGAACCACCTCCCGGACCTTGACCCGCCCCTTCCGGCAGTAGACGAGGTACCAGACGCCGGCCTTCGCCACCAGCCCGTAGGGCGCCACCTGCTGTTCCAGCTCCGTTCCGAACCAGAGACGGTAGGTGAGCCGCAGCTTACGGTTCTCCCACACCGCCCGCTGCAGCAGCCGCAGGTGGGGAACGGGCGCCGCCCGCCGCTCCCAGCCGGACCAGTCGAGGTGGATGCGGTTGCGCACGGCGGGCTCCTGCTCCTGGTGTCTGCGGGGCAGGGCAGCGGCAAGCTTGCGCAGCGCCGCCTTCAGGTCCCCTCCCATCCCCAGATCCGCGAGGGAGGCGGGGACCTCGAGGGTGAAGAGGGCCTGGATCTCGTCCTCGGTCAGACCGGTGAGGTGGGTGCGGTAGCTGTCGAGGAGCGCGCAGCCCCCGCCCGGTCCCCTCTCGGCGTAGACGGGTACCCCGGCGGTGCCGAGAGCCTCCAGGTCGCGGTAAATGGTGCGGATGGAGACTTCGAGCTCCTCCGCCAGCGCCTCCGCCGTCATCCGGCCCCGGGCCTGGAGGAGCATCAGAATGGCGATCAATCGGTCGGCGCGCATAAGCCTCCTCACTTTAGACAACTCCTCGTCTTCGAATGGTGCCATTCTACCACGACTTCCCGATTATTCCTGACAGAAGATGTCATGTAGCCGGTGGTAGTATGAGGTCGTTCCTTCCGGAAGAAGAACACAGAATCGAAATCGAGAGACAGGAGGTCAAGATGAAGGATTCAGAGGTCCGTTTTGTGGAGCTGGAGCCCATGGAGATGGCGCGCTTTCACGCCTTCGGGGAGAGCCCCGAGGAGACGGCGTGGCAGAAGATGGAGGCCTGGGCGGGGCCGCGGGGGCTGCTGGAGAAGGCTGAGACGCGCATCTTCGGATACAACAACCCGAACCCCTCGCCGGGCAGCCCGAACTACGGGTACGAGTTCCTGATCGGCGTCGAGGGCGTCGATGTGGAGGAGGGGATCGAGGTGGTGACCCTGCCCGGCGGGCGCTACGCCGTCACGGCTTGCCGTGGCGTGCCGAACATCGTCAAGCGCTGGCAGGAGTTCGTGGCGTGGCTCGAGGAGAGCGCCTACCGTCACGGCGCGCATCAGTGGCTCGAGGAGCACATCAGCCGTTCGCAGGTGTCGCTGGAGGAGTTGGAGCTCGACCTCTACATGCCCATCGCGTGAGGGACTGCAGGTGTCAGACGCCCCCGGACTTGTCCGGGGGCGCTGCGCTTCTCAGGGTTGCTCTTCGACGGACGCGTAGTCGGGCAGCTCGGCCTCGAGATGGCGAACGCTCGGCAGGAGGTAGACCAGCGGCGTGGCGAGGAGCATCAGGAGGCCCGTGCAGAAGAGGGGGAAGGAGGCGGTGGTCCCAGGTAGCCCAGTTGGGTGTCGGCGAGCACGAGCACACGGCGCCGCTCCCAGCGGTCGGCGAGCACCCCGGCGAGGCTCCCGCCGAGCATGGCGGGGAGTTCGTTGAAGAAGGAGGCCAGCAGCAGGGGGGTGGTGTTGCCCGTCTTCCTGAAGACGTGAATCCCCAGGGCCACGCCGGTCATCTGGCTGCCCACGAGGGAGAGCGTCTGGGTCACGACGAGAAGGTAGAAGGTGCGCAGCCTTCCCGTTCGCTCCTGCATGGCTAGCGGATCAGCCCCCCGTGGTAGACCAGGTCGTAGACCACGACGTTGTCCCTCTCGATCCACTCCCGCCCCATGAAGGAGGCGACGCTCCCCTCATTGGTATCGACGTAAGTGCTGCCGTGGGCCTCGTGACGGAAGCCGCCCAGGAAGCGCCCCTCCCGGTAGAGGGCCGAGAGGGCGGCCTTGATGACCTGACCCGCCTCCGCTGCCGTCAACTTCTCCGGTTGGAGTAGGCGACCGTAGTAGTTCATGGCCCAGACGGCTTCTCCTTCGAAGTAGACCACCTCCTCGCCGATGAAGTCGGCGCTCCCGTAGTAGCTGTCGAGGTAGGCGAAGTCGCCCTCCCGGTACTCGAGATCGTGGGAGCCGGGACGGTGGGAGAGGGTGGGCCGTCCGTCGCCGACGTAGGTCTGGGCCTTGGCCCGCACGATAAAGGCGCTCAGCTGTTGTAGAGAGATCTCAGCCATTCTTCACCTCCGGGTCGGGATATTTGACTTCCATGAAAGAAGGTGGCTCTTTTGGAATTTGCCGGGTAAATACATGACTGCCCTGAAAAAACTTCTTCCACCACGGAGAACACTGAGAAAATCAAGGAGATAGTGAAATATTTTTATAAAAACGCTCTGTTTCCTGATTTTATGAAGGTCAATTTTAAAAAATCTCCGTGCCCTCTGTGGTAAAAAGGCTTTTTTCGACGGAGTCAAAGTTGGCTTCACTGAAAAGAGGCAGGCCTCACGCCAAGCCGCAAAGGGCGCTAAGATTTTTTAAATTACATGTGCATAACGTTAATTTTATATTCTGCACTATTCAAGAATATCATATGTCAATTGAATTTTCTTTGCGTTCTTGGCGCCTTTGCGTGAGTTTCGTAGTTCTTTCAGGAGAGCCAAAGTTGATGGCTAACGGTTTTGGAGCAAAGCGTCCAGCGCTTCTGCGCTCTCCTGCCAACCCTGGATGATGGGCAGCTGCTCCTGCAGCTTCTCGGGATCCTTGACGTAGCCCCGCGCCAGATCCTGGAGGTGGGCATAGTACCCGGCGAGTTTACTCACCGGCACCTCGAGGACGGGCAGGGGCGTGCCGTGCTGCAGGGCCTGCTCGAGCGCCTCCAGCGCCTCCAGCCAGCGCGCGACGGGCATCCCGGCCTGGCGCTGAAAGTCGCGGATCACCCATTGGCGCTCGAAGAGCGGGCGCTCCTGCCAGCCCGCGGCCTGTTCGGCGAGGGTGGCGCGCACCTCGCGGCAGAGGGCCAGCGCCGCGGCGCGCTCCTCCTCGCTCAGGGTCGCCCCGGACGCCCCTTCCTCGGAGAGGGGGATGCCGGCGGCGATCAGCGCCTGGCGTGAGCCGATCTCCTGGCCCTGAAAGTGCTCCGCCAGGGCGACGGCGGCGGCGAAGCCGGCCCCCGCCTCCTCCACAGAGATGATCTGGTCGGCGCTCATGGCATAGAACTCCTCCACGCTCTTGCCGTAGAGGGG
>DAOTVC010000089.1:0-30500 GCA_034437215.1 Anaerolineae bacterium
GCCTTCACCCGCTCTAGCTGCCTGCCGTCGAGCAGGACGAGGGGTGCGGTCTCTGCTACCGTTACCTTTCAACCGGCAGCCCGGACATGGCTGCCAACTGATCAACCCGATTCCCGCCATCTTCCGGCTCTCTCTGTGCCAGAGCTCCGTGGGGTAGAGGATGAAGGGTGAGAAGTAAAGCCAAGACCAGCCACAACAGAAAGAAGCGGGAAGTGTTCCACGATCCTCTGTGTCTCATCTTCCTCTCTCCTTAATATGACGGTCGCGGGGGTGCGACCGTTACTTCTACTCTACAACCTACCTAGGCTCGTGTCAATGCCTGCCGCCTTACGAAAGGGTTGCAAAAGGAGGGCGAACGCGCCGGGGAATGGCGTCGAGTAAAGAGACTTGCGCAAGGCGCAAGAATCGGGCACAATGAGGGGAGGGGAGAGACGTAAAGGAGGGGAAGTATGCGCTTCGTCAACGGCGTTCTGCTTTTCGTGATGCTCGTGCTCTTCGTCACCGGTGTGTTGATGCTCTACGGGACCTGGCTGCCGTGGCTCTTCGACCTCCACCGCATCGCCGGTTGGGCCTTCATCGCCCTCATCCCCTGGAAGGCGTCCATCATCTACGGCTCCCTGAAGCGGCGCTTCGGCAGTTGGGACGTCGGGGTCGCCCTCTCCCTGACGCTGACGCCCCTCGTGCTCCTCGTCGCCCTCCTGGGCCTCCTCTGGATGTGGCGCATCGGCCCCTACATCACCCTCCTGGGACAGACCTTCCTCTCCTGGCACTGGATCCTGGGGCTGCTACTCCTCCCTCTCTTCGTGGCCCACGTTGTGATCCGCTGGCCCGCTCCCCGCGCGGCGGACTTCACCTCGCGACGCGGCGCCCTCCGGCTCCTCGCTCTGAGCGCCGTGGGGATCGCGGGCTGGTGGCTGGGGGAGCAGCTGGCGCAGGCGCGCGCGACGGAGGAGCGCCCGCGAAGGGCGCTCACGGGCTCACGCCGCTTCGGCGCCTTCACGGGCAACGATTTTCCGGTCACGGGAGAGGGCAGGCCTCAGATCGACCTCGACGAGTGGCGGCTGGTGCTCTCGGGCGGGCGTGAACCCCTCGCCCTCACCCACGAGGAGCTTCTGGCGCTCCCGAGGGAGGAGCTGGAGCAGAGGCTCGACTGCACCAACGGCTGGTACACCCTGCAGAGGTGGCAGGGCGTGCCGCTGGCGCGCCTGATCGAAGAGGTCGCCGATCCTTCTCAGGTCGCAGGGGTGCGGATCATCTCGGCGACGGGCTTCAATCACACCTTCACCGCCCGGGAGGTAGAGAGCATCCTTTTCGCAACCCACGTCGGCGACGAAGCCCTCTCCGTCCGGCACGGCGCCCCCCTGCGGGCCATCGTGCCCGAGCGGCGGGGCTGGTTCTGGGTCAAGTGGATCTCCCACGTGGAGCTGCTCGACAACCGCCTCGAGGTCCTCGCCGGCCTCCTCGCCGCCCCCCGCGAGGTGCTCCGCCAGATGTGAGGAATTCGGAAAGGGGACCGGCCTACGCGACGGGTGACCGGCCGACCTTCCCTAGCTCCAGCCACCCTCCACCCACGAGGGCTCCCCATACGACCAGGGCCCACTGCTCCGGCGTCAGGGCGGTGGTCTGGAGCGCGGCCCGCACGAAGGGAACGAAGGTCATCGCCAAGACGAGGGCGATCATCCCCACGAGCCAGCCGGCGGCGAAGCGATTGGCGAGGAGCCCTCTCTCGAAGAGAGAGCGCCGCTCCTGCTTGAGGGTGAGGGCCAGCACGATGTGGCCCAGCAGCCAGGTAGCAAAGGATGCCGTGCGGGCGCTCTGCAGGTCGTAGCCGAGGGCCAACGAGACGAAGTAGGAGCTGAGGATGGCGAGGGCCGGCCCGACGAGATTGCGCAGAATCTGTCGGGCGACGTCCCACGAGAGAAAGCGCTGCCGTCGCCGAGGACGAGGGACGCCAGATCCATCTCGTTCCGCGTCATCGTCCCCGTTTTATCGCTGAGGTTAGTGGCCACGGAACTCAAAGTCTCGGCGCCCTGCAGCCGGCTGACCACGACCTCTTTCTTCGCCAGCTCGAAGGCGGCCAACGCGAGAGCCATGGTGATGATGATGGGGGGCTGTCCGGGGACCATGAGAAAGGTGAGGGAGAGCCACGTGAGGACCATCTGCTCCAGATCGTAGCCCCGCAGCAGCCCAACGAGGGGGATAAGCAGGCTGATCCCCACGGCGACGTAGGCCAGGGTACGCGCCAACTCCTGCATCTCCTGCTGGAGGGGCGTCAACTCTTCCCCCGCGCGGGCGGTCAACGCCGCCACCCGGCTGCCGGCTGCAGGGGAAGGACGTCCCCTACCACCACCTCTTCCACCTGCACCTCCCGGCGCTCCCCCTCCCGAATCACCGCCACCCGGGGCGCCTGCAGCTCGCGTAGACGCGCCATCGTCCGGTCGGTGCGGGCCTTGTTGTAGAGCTCCACCCCCACGTAGATGAGGACCACCACCGCCATAACGATGGCCTCACGGATCTTGCCCAGGGCGAGGGAGATGCCCGCTACGGCCAGCAAGAGGAGCATCACGGGGGAGGAGAGGCTCTCCCGGAGGAGCTCCAGGAGGCCCGTGCGCTCCCCCTCACGCATCTCGTTGGCGCCATAGCGCGCCCTCATCTCCTCAACCCGGCTCGTGCTCAACCCCCGCGCCTGCTCGACTCCCAGGGCATCGAGGATCTCGGGGATGGGTCGGGACCACCAGGGCCCCGTGAGGTTCTCTCTCACTCTAGCGTCCATGACCTATCTACCCCCTTTCGCGTCGCAAAGGCGTTATGCGAGGGTCTCTACCACTCTAAGAGTAGCAGAGAGAAGGGGGAGGTCAACATGCCGGTACCCGCCCCCGCCGGTGCTGATCTGGCGTGGAGCCACAGCGTGATCGGCGGCCGGAGGATGCATCCAACCAGACACGAAGAGAGACTAGTGGACCTTCACGCATCAAGTGATGGAAACCTGTGTACGCACCCAAGTCGGCAGGATCGCGGCTGCAGGCGCTGGCCGGGGCGCCAGCGCGCCGAGCGTCGACCTGCGTCGACGCGAGTTCCCGTCCGCGCAGGCGGACGATCGGCCGCAGGCCCTGGTAGCGTACTTCCCGTGGGCCGTTGGCCTCCTGGGCCATGGCAGTGCGCGTCTCACCATGCGTCAAATCAGGGTTGCCAAACTACTAGGGCAAAGGCCTCAAAATTGACTGCCCTGAAAGAAGGTGGGGACTAACCGCAAAGGACTGAAAATTGAATTCGCCAAAGTTCACTTTCGGTGTATGATAGGGGTGTCTGAAGTCGCGGTTGTACCCAGCGGATGCGAGACCCGCACCGCTGCTCATCAGACTAAACCTATTTGGAGGTGCAGAGATGGAGTTTGAAGGATATTGCGTAAAGTGCCGTGAGAAGCGGACCATCGCAGAGGGTGAGGTGAAGGAGACCGCCAACGGACGGCGCATGGCACAGGGGACCTGCCCCGAGTGCGGGACGAAGGTGACGCGCTTCCTGCCGAGCGAGAAGAAGGAAGCCGACCAGAAGGAGTAGCTCCAACGTCCTCAATGAGAAGTATAGAGAGCCGCCCCGCGGAGCACCTGTGGGGCGGCTTCTTCTTGGGGAGACGCGGGGCTTGCGCCTCCCCCCTGACCACGAGGCTCCCCGACCTAACCCGGCGACTCGCTAAGGTCGTCTTCTACCCCACCTACGGTGACCCCGCCGGCCTAGAGCCTTCACCCTCCCGATCGGCGCAGGAAAGCAATCACCTGGGCCAGGGCCAGGAAGAGCAGGAGTCCGAACACCAGGGCCAGGCCGAAGGATAGCTGAATAGGGGCGAGAAGCGCTACCAGACCGAGGATCAACCCGGCGGTAGAGACGAACAACAATCGCCCGAGGTGTTGACGGGCCAGAGTCTCGTGTACGGGAAGGTGAGGCAGCGCCCGGACGCGCCGCACGAAGGACTCCAGATCCCAGGCAGCGAGGGCCACGACGACGCCCGCGAGGAGCAGCGGACCCTCGAGCTCCAACCAGAAGCCGAGAGCCGCAGCGCCGACGTACAGAAGAAGAAGGAGCGAGCCCCACACCCGTCCCGGACGGGTCACCTTCTGCTGTTCGAGAAGCCAGAGGAGCCCCAGCACCCCCGTGATCCCGGCACCCATCCAGACGCCCCCCAGACAATAGGCGAGCGCCAACGTCAGCGCGGCTGCTACAGCCGCTGCCGATCTGAGGAACACTGCCGCTCTCATAACCGTCCCCGGGGCGCTTGCCCCCCCGCCACACCACGCGCCAGAGAGGCGTGGATCACCCAATCCAGCGATCGATCCACCTGCCAGTCCACCACGCTGACGCCCACCCGGCGCAGGCGCGCGAGGAGGAGCGCACGGGTCACCCGAGCGATGCGCGCCCCCATCTCACGCTCTCCGGTGGGCTCCAGATGCTCCATTTCGAAGGCGATGGGATTGGGGCTGACGATCAGCAGATGATAGCCCCGCGCGCGCAGGCGGATGAGCATGGGCAGATCCGCGGGCTGCAGAGGGCTGACGATGACGATCTGGGAGCGGGCCGGGAAGAAGCGGGTGGGCAGGTAGTCGAAGGTTTCGAAGACCAGGCTGTCCCCCATGCGTGCCTCGGCGAGGGCGCGCAGTATCCGCTCCCGCTGGACCTTGCCATATCCGGGATAGATCCGGTCGAGCGTCCGTCCATAGACGATGAGGGCGACGCGGTGCCCCTCGGCGAGAAAGGCGTCCGCCAGGGAGGCCGTGGCGCCGACGGCGTGCTCGAAGAGGGCGTCGCCGTTCGCCTGCACGTTGCTCTGCTGCCGCGCATCGAGGATGATCCCCACGTCGGCGATGCGCTCCTGCTCGTACTGATTGGTGAAGGGGCGCCCTCCATGTCGGGCGGTCACCCTCCAGTTGATCTGCCGGCGAGAGTCTCCCATCTGGTACTCCCGCACGCCGTAGAAATCCACACCGGAACCGGGTTGACCGGAGGAGATGGGACCGGCAAAGCCGCGGGTGTGCAACGGGCGAATGGGAATACGCCGGAGCCGGGAAACGTCGGGGAGGATCAGGAGCCGTGCCGGTGCGCCGGCCTCTGCCTCGCGGCTGAAGAGCCCCAGGCCCTCCCGGGCGGTCAGGCGCACCTCTCCGAAGTGAAAACTCCCCCGTGCGCCCTGCACCGTATAGCGCAGGGTCACGCTCTCGCCTGCGTCCAAGGGGGTGAGGAGGACGGGTTCGCCCTCCAGGATCTCCAATCCGGGCGGGAGCAGATCCTCGATGAGGAGCTCCTCCACGCGTCCCCCCTCGTTCGTCACGGTAAGGGTGACGACGACGGGGGTGTTCCGCATAACGCGGTCGACGGCGATCTCGTCGGGCGCTTCGCCCGCCCGGCTGAAGCGCAGTGAAGTCAGCGTACGCTCCACACGCAGCTGCAGCGGCTCGGGTGCGCGCAGAAGAACCGCGGCGAGGTAGACGACCGGAGGCAGCGCGAGGGCCACGATGCCCCCGTTCACCGCTCCCAATCCCACCAGGAGCAGCAGGTAGGTGAGCAGGCTCAGAAAGAGGAGGCGGTTCATGGATAGGCGCCACCGCGTCCGGCAGGGAGAGCCGACGACCCCATCCCTCTCACCTCACGACGGGCACCGGCACCGTCCGCAACACCTCGTCGATCACCTGATCGGCGGCGTGACGCTCCGTCCAGAGGTCGGGCTCCAGAATCAGGCGATGGGTGAGGGCGGGCCCTGCAAAGCGCTTCACGTCGTCGGGGATGACATAACCCCGGCCGTCGAGGGCCGCCCAAGAGCGGGCCATCTTCAGGAGCGCCAGGGAGCCGCGAGGGCTGGCGCCCACGGCGGCGTAACGGTGACCTCGTGTGGCGTGTACCAGGGCGACGATGTAGCGCTCGACGTCCTCGTCCACGTGCACCCGCTCCACCACCTCGCGCATCTCGAGGAGCGCCTCCGCGTCGGTCACCGCTTTGAGGAGGAAGGCGTCCTGTTGGCGTGCCCGGCGCCGGCGTAGGACCTCCTGCTCGTCCTCCAGGGAGGGATAGCCCACGGAGAGCTTCAGCATAAAGCGATCCAGCTGGGCCTCGGGCAGCGGGAAGGTCCCCTCGTACTCGATGGGGTTCTGGGTCGCGATGACGATGAAGGGCTGGGGGAGGCGCATGGTCTCTCCCTCCAACGTCACCTGGTACTCCTGCATCGCCTCGAGGAGCGCCGACTGCGTCTTGGGCGAGGCCCGGTTGATCTCGTCGGCGAGGATGATGTTGGCAAAGATGGGGCCCTTGCGTAACCGAAAGTCGTTCGTGGTGCGGTCGTAGATGTAGCCCCCCGTGATATCGCCGGGGAGCAGGTCGGGCGTGAACTGGATGCGCTTGAAGGAGAGCCCGAGGGCGGTGGCGAAGCTGTTGGCGATGAGGGTCTTGGCGAGGCCCGGATAGTCCTCGAGAAGGAGATGGCCACCCGGTGTGAGGATGGCAGCCATGATCTCCCTGAGAACCTCGTGCTTGCCGACAATGGCGCGCTCCACCTCACCGAGGACCTGCGCTGCCAGGTCGGCGACCTCTCGGAAACTCTTATCGGGCTCGGACGGACGTGGTTGCATGCTCTACCTCCAGTTCTTCTTCCAGAAATGCGATGACCCGCTCTGGATCCAGGTCCAGCGGGGAGGGCGGCTCTTGGTGCAGTCCCAGACGTACCAGAAGCCGGGTGACGATGTCCCGTCCCTCCAGTAGCTGGGGGGACATCCCCAGGTGCAGATAGGTGTGAATCTCCGGCGGCGCCTCGAAGGCGCCGTCGCGGATGCGCTCCCGCGCCTCCCGAGGAGTTAGCCCCTGGTGGTGAGCGAGGATCTCCGCAGCGAGTTCGCTCAGATGGTGAGCCAGCCGCCAGCGGGAGTAACGTCCGACCTGGGTGAGACGTAAGCGGTGCGCCCAGAGTTCGACGGGGCTGGGGAAGAGGGTGGCAGGTGCCTCCGGCTCTCCTGCCGGTGGAGCCGGGCGACGCAGGCTGCGCAGGGCGATGCGGAGGGCGATGAAGAGGAAGATGATCCAGAAGAAGATGGGCGGCAGGCTCTGTAGGAGCAGGTCCCCGAACCAGGCGACGTAGGAGAGGGGGACGATGATGAGCTCCCGAACGAGGTCCCTGAAAGGAAAGACCAGCAGGGGAGCCAGCAACAGGACGAGGAGCGCCGGCAGCCAGAAGCGCTGCAGAAGAGTGCGCAGGCGTCTCATACCGTTCCCCGACAGGCTTCCACGATGGCGGTGAGGCTGTCGATGGCCCGCTGCGCCTGCTCCTCGCCGGGAGAGGTGAATCCATAGCGCACCTGCTCGAAGAGGCGCGTGAGATCGCGCACGGGTCCGGCCGGGAGCCCGCGCGACTCCAGATAGGCCTCGAACTCGCGTGCCGTGAGCGTCCTCTCACGGCGTAACCCCTTCGCCCTCTCCACCTCCTCCATCATGCGGACGTAACAGCGGGTCACGGTGTCCCGCACGTCGGCGCCGGCGCGCAGCTCCGCGACCGCCGTCGCCGCCTCCTGCGCCAGGCGCTCGAGGGGGGGCTCCTGCCGTCGCCGCTGCCACGCCCGCCACGCCACCGTCAAGACCGCCGCGGCGACGAGCAACGCCACCACCACCGTGACCACCGTAACGAGCACGGAAGAGGAGGTGGGCGTGGAAAGGGCGGGAGTCTCGGGCAGGGAGCTGATCTCTAGGGCGGGGCGCTCCGCTATCTCACCGAAGATCTCGTCCATCTCTTGAAAGAGGGGAGAGTGGCGCAGGACCTCGAAAGCGGCGACGAAGAGCGCCAGACGGAGTATGTCCCGCAGCACCTGTTTGCGAAACTCGGGTGAGATGACCAGGTAGACGATGAAGATGGGCAGGAGCAGGATACCCGCCGCGATGAAGAACTGCAGGATTTGGAGTACGAAACCGGCGTTCAACGTCAGAGGATCGGGCCGGGTGAAGGCGCCCCAGAGCCGCTGCCACATCCAGACCAGCAGCTGCTCGAGAGTATAGGAGGAATCCGCGGTGAAATCGACGCGTGAGAGCCCCGCCGCCAGCACTACGATGAGCGCAAGGGCGCCGGCGGCGGCAAGGAGAACTCGGGTCTTTATCTCTCTTTCAACCACAGGATTTACTTCTCTCGTTGTCGATAGTCTGCCTTTTATACTACCGCTCAGTGGAGAGTCCAGTTCAATCGGAGCGCCTTTTTCAGGGGTTGCGTCTGGGCGGCGAGTAACCGGACCGCTACCTCAACTCGGGGACACGTAGAGCCTCTCCAGTCGCCGGTAGAGCTTTTGAGGCGAGCACCCCATCTGGCGACAGCGCCGCTCATCGAGGTAGATCTCTCGACCTCCTGTAAAACGCAGCAGCAGGGGATAGCGGACGGTGCGCTCCTCGATCCAGGCGCCATCCGTGCGCACGTGGACCGGGAGCACCTGCTCCTGGCGCTGCAGGGCGACGAGCTCCTCGACCGGGAAGCGCTGCCAGGGTCCCAGGAGGCGCTTGAAGCGTATCTCATGGGGGTGGAACTCGAGGGCGACGGGCTGCCGGGGCTTCAGCTCGCTGCTCACCATGGCGGCTCCGACCAACACCAGAACCCCGATGGAGATGAGCAGATAGACGGCCAACGCCAAGAGCGGGTCAGGATTGGCCCGAAAATCCATCAGGAAGAGACCCGCCAGGAGAATCGCGCCTGCGATCACCATGCTGCCCAGGGTGTTGAACAAGAAGGGGCCTCGCCGTATCTGCACCGTCAGAACACCGGAGGTCGCGGGCTTCGATGTGCCCGGCTCCTCTCTTTCCATTGAGAGCGCCTCCGTCCGCTCCAGGAGCTGGTGGTGGATGTAGGCGAACTTCTCCGCCCGGCAGTTGATTTTAAGCCGGCGCCCCCGGCCCTTGAGAACCAGGCTGGGGAAGAGGGGGTTGGCGTTCCGCTCCTTGATCTGCTCTATCTCGCCGTAGGCCATGCGCCGCTCCCGCCCGAACCGGCGCAGGATCACGGCGTCGTCGGTGAGAATGATGATGCCGGAGTTGATGGCGAGGTTCCAGACGATGAAGAGGGCGGGCAGCAGGCTGAAGCCGTAGACGACGAAGACATCCTCCCAGGTGATGAGGCTGCCGCTGAGGTAGACCAGGGGCGGTATCGCGGCGACGAAGAGGAGCGCCACCAGGACGAAGAGGC
This sequence comes from Anaerolineae bacterium, assembly GCA_034437215.1. GTDB lineage: Bacteria > Chloroflexota > Anaerolineae > B4-G1 > SLSP01 > DAOTVC01. Next base: position 9,191 of record DAOTVC010000089.1, read on the forward strand.
TGGGTCCCAGGGCAAAGGGCGGGATGAGGTAGACCTCCCCCCGTGGACGCGCCTGCTTCAACGCTCGTTCTTTACGGCGCATGGCGTATTTCGACAGCAGGGACGCCAGATACCCTACCCCGACCAGCCCCAAAGTGACGAGCAGCTCTGTCATAGACGTCCTCCTCAAGCAATGATTCCGGTGGTAAAGTGGGCGCAAGACCGTCGCTCCAGATAGGTAATGTACATCAAGAATGAGGAGATTACAAGGTTGCCACCGCAGGCTAGTGTCGCCATTCGGAGAAGGTCGTGGAGTCGAACCACTCCAGGAAGGTGAGCCCATGCTGCTCGACGGTGTACCAGCCGGACCACCCAAAGTCTCCATCCTCGTAGGTGACGAAGTCGCGCCTCTGGTGCACCCAGAAGTCACAGTGCTCACAGGCGATGATGCGGTCGCACTCCTGAGTCTTCACGCCCAAGCCGGCTCCACCACACTTGGGACAGACGTGACGCTGTTGCCGCCTTCTCCACCACACCCCATCCGATTCCCCAGCGCTACGCCGCAACTGCACCCACTGGTTGCCGACGAGATAGGCGAGACCCAGAAACCAGAGGGCGACGAGGAAGTGATTCAGATAGAGAAGCAAGATTCCGGTGAGGAGGAGGAGTACCGCCACGACGAGGAGCACGCGTCCCCAATCGACCTCCTTGCGCATGATCACCTCCACCGCTAAATGACATTTGCGACCCCAGCAAAATTCCGGTCATCCTGATGGATACTGCGCGTCCATCCCAATCATATGCGGCAATGCGAGGGCTGTCAAACCTGAATACGACCGCAGTCTGGGCTTGGTTAAAACATCGCTAGAAGGGTTAGCGAGTTCTGGTCCGGTATCTCCATCCACGCTTCACGGGATCTTCATCCTTTCTTCATAATAGTCGGATATACTTCAACCCTAGAGTCGGATAAAATATCCAGTTCAGGAGGTACGTATGTCAAAGAGAGGATTTTGGAGCTTACTGCTCGTGGGACTGCTGGCCTTGGCCTTCCCGCTGCTCATCGCGGCACAGAGTGAGCTGCCCCCCGATCGCGGTACTGAGCGGGGATTTGGACCGGGCATGCACGGCAGATACGGCATGCACGGCGGATACGGCATGCATCGTGGAGGCTATGGCATGGGTGGTGGTTGGAGGGGTGGAGGGATGAACCCCATCGCTGCGCTGGTGGAGGCCAGCGGGATGAGCTGGGAGGAGGTTATCACAGCTCTCGAAGCGGGGCAGAGCTACGCCGCGGTCGCCGAGGAAGCCGGCGTCTCCCTGGAGGAGCTCGTAGAGAGCATCCTCGCCGCCCGCGAGCTGGCCCTGGAAGAGGCCGTTGAGGCAGGCTACATCTCCCAGGAGCAGGCCGACTCCATGCTCGAGGAGATGGAGGAGCACCTGTTAGAGCGCCTGAGCGGCACCTGGGAGCCCCGGAACGGCGGTGGTCCCGGAACCCTCAGGGGCGGAAGGTGGGGACGGGGTCGTGGGCGTGGTCGCTTTGCGCCCGAAGAGCGCCCCGAATACCGCTACAATTCAGGGCACTGCCCCTGGAACGAATCCTAAGTTTCACCTATGCTGAGAGGGGCGAGCCTGCCGTGCTCGCCCCTCTTCTGCTATCCAGGATAGCGCCCCGCTGCCGCCTTCTGGAGTCGTTCAGGGCCGGCAGGTAGCGAAGGGGAAGGTGCGGTACCAGACGGCGTAGACCTCCTCGTAGTGCTCGTTCCAGAGGGCGCGCTGCTCTTCAAAGTAGGCCTCGGCCTCGGCCAGGGCTGCTGCCTCCTCAACGTTACAATTCTACAGGACATCCACGGGATCGACGTCCACGCGCCAGCCGGCGGGGATCTCCATCCGGCGCAGGAAGGCGGCGGGGTCGACGTGCCGCAGGAGAATCTGCCAGCGGTAGCGTCCTCGAATGCGGGCGAAGAAGGCGGGCGCCGGGCCGATGAGGTCGTCGGCGGCGCCCCCCTCCTCCTCGAGAGCGTGACGTAACCTCGTCGCCAGCTGCTGCGCCGCTCGCCGCGCCTTGCCCGCCCGTGGATGGAGGAAGAGCAGGCGGGCCATCCGTGTCGTAGGAGGATAGCCTGCCTCCCGCCGGAAGGTCAACTCCCGTTGGGCGAAGCCGACGTAGTCGTGGACGGCGGCGTGCTGGATGGCGTAGTGGTCGGGATGGTAGGTCTGCAGGAACGCCTGCCCTCCCAGAAGTCCTCGCCCGGCCCGGCCCGCCACCTGCGCCAGCAGCTGGAAGGAGCGTTCGGCGGCACGGAAGTCAGGCAGGTGCAGCCCGACGTCGGCGGAGATGACCCCGACGACAGTGACCGCCGGCAGGTCGAGCCCCCGGGCGATCATCTGGGTGCCCACGAGCAGATCCGCCTCCCCCGTGGCGAAGCGGGCCAGGAGCGAGGTGTGAGCCGCGTGGTTGCGGGCGACGTCCCGGTCCCAGCGCAGACGCCGGGCGTCGGGCCAGCGCTCCGCGACGCGCTGCTCCAACCCCTCCGTACCCAACCCGAAGGCTCGCACCCGGCGCGAGCCGCACTCCTCACAGCGCCGGACCATGGAGGTATCGTAGGCGCAGTGGTGGCAGAGGAGTAGATCGGCACGGGCGTGGAAGGTGAGGGGGATGTCACAGCGCGGGCAGGAGGCCACCCAGCCGCAGTCGCGGCAGAAGACGTGGGTCGCCGTGCCGCGCCGGTTGAGAAAGAGGATCACCTGCTCCTCCCGGCTCAGGGCTCGATCCACCGCCTCCTGGAGGGGACGGCTGAAGATGGAGCGGTTGCCCGCCTTCAGCTCCGCCCGCATGTCCACAATCTGGACGGGGGGAAGGCTGATGGTGTAAACCTCCTGGGCCTCGGGGAGCGCGCGATAGCGGCTCGCGGGCAGCTGGAGGTAGCGCTGCCAGTCGGTGATCCGCCGGCGGTGGCTGAGAATGCGACGGGGCATCTTCAGCAGCCGGTAGCGCCCCTCCAGGGCCCGCCGGTAGGCCTCCAGGGAGGGGGTGGCGCTCCCCAGGATGAGCAGGGCCCCCGTCTCCCGCGCCAGCTCCTCCGCCACCTCGCGGGCGTGGTAGTAAGGACGGCGCCCCTGCTTGTAGCTCGTGTCCTCCTCCTCGTCCAGAACGACGAGCCCCAACCGGGGAAAAGGGGCGAAGAGGGCCGAGCGGGCGCCGACCAGCACCTGGAGCTCACCGCTGCGCACCCGCCGCCAGGTGTCGTACCGCTCCCCGTCGCTCATGCCGCTGTGCCAGACCCCCACCTGCTCCGGGAAGCGCACCACAAAGCGACGCACCGTCTGGGGGGTCAGGCTGATCTCGGGGACGAGGATGAGCGCCTGCCGCCCCTGCTCGAGTACCCGGGCGGTGGCCCGCAGGTAGATCTCCGTCTTGCCCGAGCCGGTGACGCCCAGCAGCAGCACGGGGCGCGCCTCCCCCTGGGATCCGAGGGAGCCATCGATCTCCTGCCAGACGGCGAGCTGGTCGGACAGCAGGGTGGGCGCCTCGACGGGCGTGAAGATGAACTCCTCGAGAGGGTCGCGGATGCGCTCCTCGCTGCTGAAGCCGACCAGACCGCGCTCCTGGAGCATCTTCACGTGGCGGTACTGCGCCTCCGTCTCCGCGTAGACCACGCCCACCTCGACGGGGGCGCGTTCCTTCTCCAGGAAGTGCAGCACGTTGCGGTAGAGGTCGACCAGCTGGAGACCGGCGAGGCCCTCCTCCCAGGTGTTGCGCGGGGCCGCCAGGGTCACGAGACGCACCTTCTGCGGGCGCACCTGGGGCAGTCGCTGGATGGTCTCCGTGACAATCAGCTTGCGGCTGCGCAGGTAGGGGATGGCCCGCTGCCAGTTGACGCCGCGCAGGGAGGAGCGCACCTGGCTGCGACGCAGAGTACCTCGCCGGATGAGGAGCCGGAGCAGGGCCTCGGCGTTGGCGGGCAGCTCTCCCGGCACCTGGGCGACCTGGGCCTTGAGCACCATCTCGGTGCGGGGGCGCAAGCCCGGGGGGAGGATGGCCTTCACGCACTCGTGGAGCGGCGCCAGCGTCTCCCGCGCCATCCAGCGGGCCAGGTGCAGGAGGGAGGGCGTCAGGACGGGCTCCTCGGTCAGGACCCGCTGGATGGGACGCACGTGGGGCACCGACGGCGTCTCGGAGAGGGCCATGACCACGCCCGGCAGGCGGCGCGTGCGGAAGGGCACGATGACGAGCGTGCCGGGCCGCACCTCCCCCTCCAGCTTCGCGGGTATCCCGTAGTCGAAGAAGGGGGTGGTGCGTGACTTGATGGGCAAAAAGACCAATACTTGTGCGTACATAACCCTTTAGAGAGTATTTAGGTGGGTATGCTTCAACCCGGCCTAAGGTGCCTGAGATGAAACGTAAAACGTGAAGCGTGAGGAATACGTTATGTTACGTTTCATGTCATGCTGGAAGGCCAGGAAAGGACGGGCGATATGGGCTTGACGGTGCCTCGGCAGACCTCCGAGGTCTTTGCTACAACCTCGCTAGGGCGGGTTGTCCACGATGCGATCGAGCGTCTCCGTCCAGGTGGGTGTGCCCGGCGCCACCCCTTGGATGCGCACGAGGGTGCCGACGGGCGCCCAGTCGTAGAGGGCCTGGGCCTCCCCCTCGTCGAGGATGATGCAGCCGAAGGAGGCGGGCCAACCCAGCACGCCTGAAGAGAGGCGGTAACCTCCGGCGTTGATGGGGAGCTCGTGGATACCGTTGTAGAAGTCCGGCCCCTCCTTGTAGATGCCCATGAAGAAGGGCATGTCGAGGCTCCAGCGTTGCGCGAAGGCGTCGGGCTCCTTCATCAGCACCTGGAACTGCCCCTGAATGGTGGGCGTCCTGGACATACCGCTGGAGACGGTGAACTCGTAGACGAGCTCGCCGTTCTCGAAGGCCCGGAGCTTCTGCTCGGGCAGATTGATCTCGATGCGTTTGCCGGGCACGACGGGTTCGGGGACCAGCACGTCGATGGAAGGGATGACGAGCTCCTGCCCGATGAGCAGACCCTCCGGGTCGACGTCGGGATTGGTCTCCTCCAGCCGCCACTGGGGAAAGCCGTGGTTGTAGGCGATGTCGAAGAAGGTGTCGCCCGGCTCGACGTAGTAGCGCTTCTGCGGGTGGCGAATGCGGGCGTAGACACCCTCCTCACCCGCCTCCAGCGCCCCCACGAGGCGGTCGAGCGTCTCCTCCACGTCGAGGATGCGCTCCTCGCCCAATTGGAGGGCCGTCTCCTCCAACCAGCTGCGCACGGCAGCTCGATCGATCTGCAGCACCACCTCGGGGACGGCGGCGTCGGGGCGCGCGACGGGGCGCAGCCACGCCGCCAACCGTTCGGCGGGTACGACGATCTCGCCCTCGTACCCGGTGAGGGGATCGTCAGCGTTCAGGAGGAGGGGCCGGGAGAGCAGCCGCTCGGCCTGGGAGCGAGCGGGCTCGGGCTCACTGATACGCGGCGCAAGCACGCCCACCGCTAGCGCTACCTCCCTTCTCTCCTCGGCCAGCGCCCCGGAGACCGCAGCGACGTTCGTCTCCAGGTTGAGCCGGCGCCCTTCACCGGCGGGGGTCACCTCGGCGCCCTGGGACGTGATGGAGAGCTGTGCGTCCTGCGGCTCCCGGTCGACCTCGGAGGCGATCCGCTCCACCGCCGCCCTGATCCGTGCCTCGTCGGCTGCCACCACTACGGGATCGACTCGCCAGCCGCTGCTGCGGATCTTCCAGGACGCGATCCGCTGCTGCAGCCAACTACCCTGCCGCCCCACGGCGTATGCCCCATCGACGGTGGCGGCGTAGTCATACCCCCGTCCGAGCACCTCCCAGCTGTACCGCCAGGCGCGCCCCTCGGCCTGCAGGACAATGCCCTCCTCGGCGGGATTGGGGAGCGAGGTGCGCAGGGCCGCCTCCGCCTCCTCCCGCGTCATCCCACCCACGTCGATCCCCTCGACGCTGACACCCGGGTAGATCCGCTCCCCGGGATCGGTGTAGAGCAGAAGAGCACCGGCTCCCACGATAAGCAAAACTACGACGCCGATCACGGCCCACTTTATCCACGTCTTCATCGGCTCCCTCTCCGCATCTCTCCAATACCCCTTATTCTACCACGCATCCCAAAAGTAGCTCCCTGGAAAATAAGTAGGTTTGTAGTAGGCGCTTCAGCGCCGTACGTTCACGGCGATAAATCGCCTACTACGAACCCCGTTTTCGTCCTACGGTGGTGTCCCGTAGGAACATGTCGACTCCTTCGAAAACAGGCTTAGGTTGGTAGTTAAGCGTCTTAGCGCTGCATAACCACGCTGCAACCGCGCTAAAGCGCGTGACTACGAACCATTTTCATGCTTGGAGGGTGTACGCGAGCACCGGCGTCTCCCTTAGAAAGCGAAAATCACTTCTGGAAGCCTACTCCTCCTGCGCCCCGGGGGCACCTTCGTCCCTCAAAGCACGGTCCCGCCACTGCTTGAACTCCTCCCACCCCTCCCCTGAGGACGATTCCAGGTCGAGAAACTCACCCGAGGAGCAGTCGTACGCATACCAGCCGTGCTCGTGGCAGAGCCGGGCCACGGCTCTCACCGGATCGCCTCCCCCTCTGATGTGGAGCGTGAAGTGATCCACGGGCCCCGCCCTCACAAAGTTGAACTCAATCACGTAGGATTCCGCGACCAGCTCGCCCCAGGCCGGATCCGACCAGTCCACGCTGGGGAAGCTGCGGGAGATCTGAACGCGGACCTCCCCGGCATCCCCCATCAGCACAGGTTGCAGGTCGGCAGGCTCGTTCTCGAAAGGGGAGATGTTGAGGGCGAGGATCAGTACGTCCCAGCTCATCGTCTTACCTCTCTAAAAGGTGATGGAGCGCTTGCCGGAGCCGGAGGCCCCGTTGAGGAAGGGGCTGCGTCCCGGCATCAGCGCCGGCTACCCTTCCACAGGCGCCGGTAGAGCCGCTCCAGACGCAGCCCCGTCCGCTCCCAGGAGAAGTGCCCGGCAGCCCGCTCCCGCAGCTGCTCGCCCATGGTCCGCCCCACCGCGGGGTTGCGGAGAACGAAGGCCAGCGCCTGGGTCAGGCCCTTCGCGTCCCCCAGGGGCGTAGCGTAGACACCCAGTCCCCCCAGATACTCCCGGCTCACCTCGGTGTCGTAGGCCACGACGGGCAGGCCCATCGCCATGTAGTTGAGAATCTTGCCGCTGCCCTCCGTCGCCGAGACCTTCGGAGCGACGGCGATGTCGCCCAACGCCAGCCATGCCGGCGCCTCCTCGTAGCGGGTGCGCCCGGTGAAGATCACGTCCGGAGGGTGTAGGCCGAGAGCTTCTGCCTGCCGGCGGTAGCCATCCACACCGGGAAAGCCCATGATGAGGAAGGAGGCGCGGTAGTCCTGCTCACGCAGCGCAGCCGCGGCCTGCAAGAGCTGCGGTATCCCCTGGTAGTCGGCCAGGAGTCCCAGATAGACCACCACCGGGCGCTCCGGCGGGATCCCCAGCGCCGCCCGCCTGGACGCGCGTTCCTCTCCGGAGAGGCAGTCGGGGCAGAAGAAGTCGAGGCTCACGCTGTCGGGGAGAGGATAGACATTCTCGCTCTGACCGAAGACGCGCGCCAGCAGATCCGCGCTGTGCACCGTGCTGGTGACGATGGCGTCGGCCATCCCGTTGATGCGGGCCTCCAGACGCCGCCACCAATAGTGGGCCACCGTACCGGGCGTGATGAAACCGTGGTCGGTCATCTCCCCCGTCAGACTCCCCTGGAAGTCAAAGACCAGGGGGACCCGCAGCAGGCGCGCCGCCACCTTGCCGATGAGCGCTCCCTCGTGGAGATGCCCGTGGACGAGGTGGGGGCGCCAGCGCAGCGCCTCGGTGAGGACCCGTCCCGAGAGCAGCGCGTCGAAGGCGATCTTGTGACGGGAGGAGCCGACTTCGTAGTCGGCGCGCCAGGGCGTGGGCGCCGAGCGGACGATGTCCAGACCGGGCCAGTCGCGCCCCATATAGTAGGTGACGATACGCACTTGCAGGTCGTGCGCCAGAAGCGCCCGCGCCTCCTCCAGGATACGCACGTGACAGCCGTAGTCGAGGAAGAAGGACGTGGGCGCGACCATCAGGATGCGCCGGGGTTCGTCAGACATCACTCAGAAGGTTTGCTCAACAACGCGCCGATCTCTCGTCGCCTACTCCCCGCGCTTCTTCCGGCGCCCGAAGAACATCTCGAGTGTGCGCTGCATAGCGCCGGGCATCTCGGGCGCTGCACCCTGCTCCTCCCAGTCCCGCGTCTGGGCCTGGTGCAGCCACACCGTGCGAGCCTCAGCGGTGGAGTGGAAGGTCGCCGCCAGGCTCTCGTCATCGCCCTCGGCGATGGCCCGGCGCAGCGACTGCAGCTCCCCCACGAGGTTGTCGAGACCCCGGAGCAGGGAGTCCCTTCCCAGCTCCGCCATCAGCCGGCGCGACGCCACCTCGCCGTGCGCCGCGGAGGTCCCGGCAGCAAAGTGGTGGCTGGCGACCTTCCGCATCTCCTCCCAGCCCGAATCACCCATCACCGTCCGCAGCAGCGCCACGGCCGTCAGATCGGGCAGCATGCGGGTGAAGAGACGCACCCCGTCGTGCTCCACGGGATCCATGTAGAGGGGCGTAGCTCCTATCTGCTGGGCCAGGTTGGTCACCCCCTCGATGGCTTTTGGGGCATCGGTGGGGCGGATGGTGATAGTGTAGAGGGCCTCCTTGAGGAGCTCGGCGCCGGCATCGGCGACCGAGGAGGGAAACTTGACCTCCTCCCTGGGGGCGAGGATAGGATCGCCGCCGATGAAGTGGACGCCCGGCGGGAGCAGCTTGTCCGCCCACGCCAGGACTGGGGCCTTCAGAGGAGCCGTGTCGGTGACAACGACGCCCGAGTCGGGCTCCAGGAGCCGGCCCAGGTCGGAGAGAACGGTCTCCATCTCCGAGAAGGGCACCGCCACGATCACCATCCCGGCGTCCTTGAGCGCGGGGTCGAGGAGCAGGGTGGTGCGGTCGAAGGCGCCCTGCCTCTCCGCCTGGTGGGCGATGCCGCTGTCGCGATCGTGCCCCACGATCTCCAGCTCGCCGGCAGCCGGTGAGTTGCGCAGCGCCATTCCGATGGAGGCTCCGATGCAGCCGGTGCCGATAATCGTAACCCGTCGTTTGGCCATGAGCCCTCCTCAAGTTAGTCGGTTAGTCTCGTAGTCAGGTAGTCGTCAGTCGAATGGTCCTCTTGCCCGCAGACTGTGGCACCCACTAGCCGGCGTCGTCCGCAGCCTGCAGGGCCGCCAACTCGCCGGCGTCCACCTGCGAACGGTGATGGTCACGAATCAGGGAGAGCGTACGCGGCCTGGCGCCGGCAGCCGCCGCCAGCTCCGCACCCCAGGCCGGATGCTGCCGGCGGATGACGAAGCCCCGTCGTAGCCCCCGGGGTGCTCCCCGGCTCCACAGCTCGGCCCGCTGCGGGAAGAAGTACTCGCCGAGGACGACGAGTACCCGCTCCCAGATCCGCGGCCTGACCCGCGCCTTTCCCACGTCGTGCAAGAGCGCGGCGGTGATCAGGTCGGGATCCGTCAGCCCCTGCCCCTCCAGCGCCCGGCCCACCTGCACCGCGTGGTGCTGCTCGCTCTTGGGCAGGGTGCGAAAGAGGGCCAACAGCGGGGGCGTAAGGCGCGCCTCCACATAGGGGAGGTCGACGGGACGCCAGGGCGCCCACAGCGTCTGCCAGAACTGCAGCACACGGTAGCGGACGCGGGAAAAGCGGATCACAGGAGCAACAGACGCACCAGGACTCGGTAGAGGGGCATGGCCATCAGGCTCACGAGATGGATGCCGATGCGGGGGAGCACGAAGAGCACCACGATCAGCAGGTAGGGCGCGATGGGCTCAAGGCTCTCGAGGAAGTCGGCGACGGAGGGGGGCGCCACGCCCGCCAGAACCTTCGATCCGTCCAGGGGCGGGATGGGCAGCATGTTGAAGGCGATCAAGCCGATGTTGACGATGATGGCGAGGATCATGATCTCGGCGACCTTGGCAGCCATACCGGCGGGCAGCAGATCCGGAAGCCCCACGCGCAGCAGGGCGGCCAGTCCCACCGCCTGGACGAAGTTGGAGAGGGGGCCGGCCAAAGCCGAGAGGGCCATGCCCGTCCGGGGGTTGCTCACCTTCGTCATCTGGTAGGGGTTGACGCGGGCCGGTTTGCCCCACCCATACCCCGTCAGAAGGATCAGCAAGGTCCCCACGGGATCGAGGTGCACCATGGGGTTCAGGGAGAGGCGCCCCATCCGTTCCGGCGTCGTATCCCCCAGCAGGTGGGCCACCCACCCGTGGGCCCACTCGTGGATGGGAATCCCCAGTATCACGACCAGAAGTCGTGCCAATAGAATGTCAGCTGTCAGTCCAAACATAGAAGCCCTTCACTTGTATATTGTAGGGCGCATTATAGCATAGGAGAGTGGATTAATAAACAGCTCGAGGCTCGAGAGCGATTGTCCCCCACATCTCTAAATGTTATAATGCAGTGGAATCGTGATGCGTGAAGTTAGCTTACGCATCACGTGTCGTATTGGAGACTCCATAGACCTATCAACGCTCGATCAGGCATCCGGACCCGTGCCGCGGCGTTGGACCTTCCGGAGGCAAGGATGGCACTGACTCGAGAGGAAGTAGAGCATATCGCAGCGCTCGCCCACCTTGAACTGAGCGAAGAGGAGCTCACCCACTATCAGGAGCAGCTCTCCGCGATCCTGGATCACGCTGCCCGGCTGCAGGCGCTCGACACCGAGGAGATCTCTCCCACGGCTACCGTCCTGCCCCTGCGCTCCGTCCTCCGGGAGGACGCGCCCCGCCCCTCGCTCCCCCGCGCGGAGGCCCTCGCCAACGCCCCCGAAGTCGAGGAGGGCTCTTTCTTCGTGCCCCCCATCGTGACGCAGGAGTAGTGCGATGAGCCCTCTGCCCGATATGACCCTGCACGAAGCGCGGGCCGCTCTGGAATCCAGGGCACTCTCCTCCGTCGAACTGACGCGCGCGCTCCTGGAGCGTATCTCCGCGGTGGAGGATGACGTCCGCGCCTACCTCACCCTGCGGCCCGAGGAAGCCCTCGCCGCGGCGCAACGCGCCGACGACCTGCGCGCAGAGGGAGAGCAGCTCCCGCTTCTCGGCCTCCCCATCGCCGTCAAGGACAACATCTCCACCCTGGACCTCCCCACCTCCTGTGGATCGCGCATCCTGAAGGGCTACGTGCCCCCCTTCGACGCCACCATCATCGGCCGTCTCAAGGCTGCCGGGGCCTTCGTCCTGGGCAAGACGAACATGGACGAGTTCGCCATGGGCTCCAGCACCGAGAACTCGGCCTTCTTCACCTCCCGCAATCCCTGGAACCTGGAGCGGGTCCCGGGCGGTTCGAGCGGGGGGAGCGCCGCGGCGGTCGCGGCCGGGGAAGCGCTCGCCGCGCTGGGGACCGACACCGGAGGCTCGGTACGCCAACCGGCGGCCCTCTGCAACCTCGTCGGCCTACGCCCCACCTACGGGCGCTGCTCCCGTTACGGGCTCGTCGCCTTCGCCTCCTCCCTGGACCAGGCCGGCCCCCTCACCCGGGATGTGCGCGACGCCGCGCTGCTGCTCTCGGTCATGGCGGGCCACGATCCCCTCGACGGGACTACCTGGCCCGCACCCGCGCCCGACTACGTGAGCGCGCTGGGGGCAGTCGAGATGCAGGGGTTGCGGGTGGGCCTGCCGGAGGAGTACTTCGGTGCGGGCCTGGATCCCCAGGTAGGGCAGGCGGTACGCGCCGCCGTCGAGCAACTCGCCGCGTTGGGCGCCGAGATCGAGGAGATCACGCTGCCCCACACCGACTACGCCCTCCCCGTCTACTACCTCGTCGCCCCCGCCGAGTGCAGCGCCAACCTCGCCCGCTTCGACGGCATTCGCTACGGCTACCGCGCCCCCGCCGAGACGCTGGAGGCCCTCTACACCCGCACCCGGGGAGAGGGCTTCGGGCCCGAGGTGACGCGGCGCATCATGCTGGGCACCTACGCCCTGAGCGCCGGTTATTACGAGGCCTACTACCTGAAGGCCCAGAAGGTGCGTACCCTCATCAAGGAGGACTTCGACCAGGCCTTCGAGCGGGTGGACGTCATCGTGGGCCCCACCTCGCCGGTGACCGCCTTCCTCATCGGGGAACGGGCCGCCGATCCCCTGCAGATGTACCTGGCGGACGTCTTCACCCTCTCCCAGGCCCTGGCGGGGCTCCCTGCGGTGAGCATCCCCTGCGGCTTCGACGAGGCGGGACTGCCCATCGGGCTGCAGATCACCGCCCCGGCCCTGCAGGAGGAGCGCATGCTGCAGGCAGCCTACGCTTACGAGCAGGCGACGGCGTGGCACAAGCGCCGTCCGCGCCTGCTGGAATCTATCAAAGAGTGAGCCGGACTGAAGGCAAGACCTTCGTCCGCTCACAACATGAAAGGAGCACCATGAAACTCGTAATTCCGATGGCGGGACTGGGCACGCGCATGCGGCCCCACACCTGGTCGCGTCCGAAGCCCCTGCTGCCCATCGCGGGCAAGCCGATGCTGGGGCACATCCTGGAGCGGTTCAAGGACCTCCCTATCGACGAGTACGTCTTCATCGTCGGCTACCTGGGGGACCAGATTCAGGAGTACGTCGAGGAGAACTACGACATCCCCGCCCACTTCGCCGTACAGGACAAGATGCTGGGGCAGGCTCACGCCCTCTGGCTGGCGCGCGAGCACCTCGAGGGCCCCATCTTCATGATGTTCGTCGACACCCTCTTCGATGGAGCCGACTTCTCCAACCTCGACGAGGAGGGGCTGGACGGCATCATCTACACCAAGAAGGTCGAGGATCCCCGCCGCTTCGGCGTCGTGGAGCTGAACGAGAACGGACGGGCGGTCAACCTCATCGAGAAGCCCGACACGAAGGAGAACAAGCAGGTCCTCATCGGCCTCTACTACTTCCGCGACGGCGCCTGGCTCGCCCGCGCCTCGGAGGAGCTCATGGACCGCCGGCTGAAGACGAAGGGCGAGTACTACATCGCCGACGCCATCACCCTGATGATCGAGGACGGGGCCAACTTCTACACGCGCACCGTCGACGTCTGGCGGGACACGGGCAAGCCGGAGACCACCTTCGAGACCCACCGCTACATCCTCGAGCACGGCTACGACAACAGCGCCGAAGTGGTCCTGCCCGGCGTCACCATCATCCCCCCCGTCTACGTCCACCCGGAGGCGACCGTCGAGCGCTCCGTCATCGGACCCTACGTCTCCGTGCACCAGGGTGCCGAGGTGCGCGACAGTATCCTGCGCGATACCATCGTGGACGAGAAGGCCGCGGTCGAGGGCATGCTCCTGGCGGAGTCCATCCTGGGCCGCCACGTGGAGCTGAGGGGCAGCTTCCGCCGCCTCAACCTGGGCGACAACGCCACCTACGAGGTGTAGAAGAGGAGAACGCAGGAGAGAGCAGGGAGAGGCGACTCTCCCCGCTCTCTGGAGTACCGGTTACTCTTTCCCAAAGATGACCGGAACAGAGTGGACTGCACGACTGGCGACTATTAGACTTCTAAGGGAGGTGTGATGAACTCTCGACGGTTTACTTCGGAACGGGTGCGGGGCATCCAGCCCTCCGGCATTCGCCGCTTCTTTGACATCGCAGCCACCATGGAGAACGTGATCAGCCTGGGTATCGGTGAGCCCGACTTCGACACCCCGGGGCCCATCGTCCAGGCGGGCATCGAGGCCCTCCAGCGGGGTGAGACTCACTACACCTCCAACTCGGGGCTCATGGAGCTGCGCCGGGCCATCGCCGAACAGATGGACCGCCTCTACGACCAGACCTACAATCCTGCCAGCGAGATCCTGGTCACCGTCGGGGTCTCCGAGGCCCTCTACCTGGCGATGGCGGCCCTCCTGGACGCCGGGGACGAGATCATCTTCCCGGCGCCCAGCTTCGTCTCCTACGCCCCCTCGGCGGAGCTGGTAGGCGCCGTCCCCGTGATCGTCCCCACCTACGCCGAGGACAACTTCCAGCTCACGCCGGACAACGTCGAGGCAGCGGTCACCGACCGCACGAAGGCGCTCTTCATCGCCTCGCCCAACAACCCCACGGGCACGGTGATGAGCCGGGACTGCCTCAACGAGATCGCGGCCGTCGCGAAGAAGCACAACCTCGTCGTCATCTCCGACGAGATCTACGACCGGCTGGTCTACGGCGTGGAGCACACCTGCTTCGCCAGCCTGCCGGGCATGTACCAGCGGACCGTCGTTCTGCAGGGCTTCTCCAAGGCCTACGCCATGACCGGGTGGCGCATCGGCTACATCGTCGGGCCGGCGGAGCTCGTCTCGGAGATGCGGAAGATCCACCAGTACCTGATCATGTCGGCCCCCACGCCCTCGCAGTGGGCGGCCCTCAAGGCCCTGGAGGTCGGGGAGCCCCACATCGAGGAGATGCGCCAGGAGTACGACCGCCGCCGGACGCTCATCGTCGCGGGCCTCAACGACATCGGGCTGCCCTGCGTGGAGCCTCACGGCGCCTTCTACGCCTTCCCCTCCATCGAGAAGACGGGGCTCGACGACAACACCTTCGCCGAACGGCTGTTGCAGGAGGAGCACGTCGCCGTGGTGCCCGGTAGGGCCTTCGGAGAGTCGGGCCGGGGCTTCGTCCGCATGTCCTACGCCACGGCCTACGAGAAGATCGAGGAGGCACTGGAGCACATCGCGCACTTCGTGGAACGCCAGCGTCCCATCGCCTGATAGGGTGACGCTTGACTCCCAAGAGGTGACTCCTGTCCCTACACCGGGTGCGCCGGTGCCTGTAGAATAAGGGCTGAGAGCTCGCACTGTTTGCGGAAGCGCCGTCGCCGCGAGCGCCCGTCCTTGACCAGGAGAGTTATGGAATACGAAGCCGTTATCGGATTGGAAGTTCACGCCCAGGCCATCACCCGTTCCAAGATGTACTGTTCGTGCGCGGTGGTGGAGGACACGGGGGATCTCGAGCCCAACACCCACGTCTGTCCCATCTGCCTGGCCTTTCCCGGCACGCTGCCCGTGGTCAACCGCCGGGCGGTGGAGTACGGCCTGCTGACGGCGCTGGCCCTCCACTGCACCGTCCACTCCGAGAACGTCTTCTCGCGCAAATCCTACTTCTATCCCGACCTCCCCAAGGGCTACCAGATCTCCCAGTACGACCTCCCCCTCTCGAGCGACGGCTATCTCGAGGTGGAGGTGGGCGACGAGCTGCGCCGCATCGGGATCACCCGCGTCCACCTGGAGGAGGACACGGGCAAGCTCTCCCACCGGGAGGAGGGTGCGCTCGTGGACTTCAACCGGGCGGGCGCCCCCCTGTTGGAGATCGTGAGTGAGCCCGACCTGCGCACGGTGGAGGAGGTGCACGCCTACGCCACCACCCTGCGCGACGTCCTCATCTACCTGGGCGTCAACTCGGGTGACATGGAGAAGGGGGTCATGCGCTTCGAGGCCAACGTGAGCGTGCGTCCTCGAGGTGTCCAGGAGCTGGGCACGCGGACGGAGATCAAGAACCTGAACTCCTTCCGCGCTCTCAACCGCGCCGTGGAGTACGAGATCGAGCGGCAGATCGAGCTGCTGGAGGCGGGCGGCGCCGTTACACAGCACACCCTGGGCTGGGACGAGGTGGAGGAGCGCACCTACGTCCAGCGCTCGAAGGAGCAGGCCCACGACTACCGCTACTTCCCCGAGCCCGACATCCCCCCGCTGGAGATCACCGACGCGTGGCGGGAGCAGGTGGCGGCAGAGGTGCCCGAGCTCCCCCTGGCCCGCAAGCGACGGCTGATAGAGACCTACGCCATCCGCCCCTACGACGCTGCGCTCCTCATCCGGAGCCGGACCATCGCCGACTACTTCGAGAGGAGCGCGGAGCTGGCCGGGGAGCGGGGCATCGAGGCTCAGGAGGTCGCCAACTGGGTGACGGGAGAGCTCTTCCGTCTCTTGAACGAGAACAACGTGACGCCAGCGGAGGCACGGATCACCCCTGAGCAGCTGGTGAAGGTGCTGGAGCTGCGCGCCGGGGACACCATCAACGTCACCGCCGCCAAGCAGGTTCTCGAGGAGAGCTTCAAGACGGGAGAGGAGCCCGAGGCGCTCGTGAAGCGGCTGGGGCTGGCCCAGATCTCCGACGTCTCGGCTCTGGAGGACATCGTCGCCGAGATCATCGCCTCCAACCCCACCCAGGTGGAGCAGTACCGGGCGGGCAAGCGGGCCGTCATCGGCTGGTTCATCGGACAGGTCATGAAGGCCAGCCGCGGGAAGGCCAATCCCGAGCAGGCCCGGGAGTTGTTAGCAGGTAAACTGGAGCCGGAAGGCTTCTCGGATTAACCGGGTATCCACTGAAGAAAGTCTGTCTAACCGCGAAGAGCGCAAAGTTAATGTTATATACCCAAATACCGAGGTCTTCTTTGCGAGCTCTGCGTTCTCTGCGGTGAATTGACCTTTTTGCAGCAGAGTCAACTATCACTTCTGTAAGGAGCGTGTTCCGAATGTCAGACAAAGAGTTGAATCCCTTCAAGATGGCGCAGGCACAGTTCGACCAGGTCGCCGAACAGATGGGCCTGGAGCAGGCCGTGCGGGACATGATGCGCTGGCCCCTGCGGGAGTTCCGTTTCCAGTTACCCGTGCGCATGGACGACGGCTCCATTCAGGTCTTCTTCGGCTTCCGCGTGCAGCACAACGACGCCCGCGGGCCGGCGAAGGGCGGCATCCGCTTCGCCGCCAACGAGACCCTGGACACCGTCCGCGCCCTGGCGACCTGGATGACCTGGAAGACGGCGGTCGCCGACATCCCTCTGGGCGGCGGCAAGGGCGGCGTCGTCGTCGATCCCTCCACCCTCTCCGTCGGCGAGAAGGAGCGCCTCTGCCGGGAGTGGATCGACGCCGTCTGGAAGAACCTGGGGCCGCGCAACGACGTCCCCGCCCCGGACGTGGGCACCACGCCCCAGATGATGGGCTGGATGATGGACGAATACTCGAAGCTGGTGGGAGAGTACACCCCCGGCGTCATCACCGGCAAGCCGGTGGGCGGCGGCGGCTCCAAGGGGCGGACGGAGGCGACGGGTTTCGGCGTCATTGTCACCGTGCGGGAGGCCCTGCAGCACCTGGGAATCGACCCCAGGGGCACCACCGCCTCCATCCAGGGCTTCGGCAACGTCGCCCAATACGCTGCCATCCACTTCATCGAGATGCTGGGCGGCAAGGTCATCAGCGTCTCCTGCTGGGATCGCAACGACCGCACCTCCTACACCTTTACGAAGGACGAGGGTGTCGATCCCTACTTCCTGCAGAAGATCACCGACCAGTACGGGACCGTCGACAAGGAGCAGGCCGCGGAGGCCGGTTACGTGGTCGAGGACGGCGATGCCTGGCTGAGCAAGGACGTGGACGTCCTCATCCCCGCCGCCGTCGAGGGCGTCATCACCGGGGACAACGTGGACCAGATCAGTGCTCAGGTGAAGGTCCTCGCCGAGGGGGCCAACGGTCCCACCACGCCCGAGGCCGACAAGGTGCTCGAGGAGCGGGGTGTCTTCGTCATCCCCGACTTCCTCTGCAACGCCGGGGGCGTCACCTGCTCCTACTTCGAGCAGGTCCAGAACGACATGAACTACTACTGGTCGAAGGAGGAGGTCCTCTCCAAGCTCGACGACAAGATGACCAACGCCTTCCTCGGCGTGCTGGCGACCTCGTTGGAGAACGGAGGGCTCTTCATGCGCGATGCGGCCTACCGGGTCGCCATCCAGCGGGTGGAGACGGCCATGCGTCTGCGGGGCTGGGTGTAGTCAACGCACTAACGAACTCAAGGGGAGGATGGCGTGATGAGCGCACAGGTGAATCTCTTCAAACTTGCACAGGCCCAGTTCGATCAGGTGGCTGAATGGGTGAACCTCAATCCGGCGGTACACGCCATCCTCCGCTACCCCCTGCGGGAGTTTCGCTTCCAGATCCCCGTGCGTATGGACGATGGGGAGATCCGGGTCTTCTTCGGCTTCCGCGTCCAGCACAACGACGCCGTCGGTCCCTGCAAGGGGGGCATTCGCTTTGCCGCCAACGAGACCATCGATACGGTGCGGGGGCTGGCGATGCTCATGACCTGGAAGACGGCCGTGGCGGATCTGCCCCTGGGCGGCGGGAAGGGCGGCGTCATCGTCGAGCCCGCCACCCTCTCCGTCGGCGAGAAGGAGCGCCTCTGCCGCGGCTGGATCGGTCGCATGTGGAAGAATCTCGGACCCCGCCGGGACATTCCGGCCCCCGACATGGGCACCAACCCCGCCATGATGGGCTGGATGATGGACGAGTACTCCAAACTGGTGGGCGCCTACACTCCCGGTGTCATCACCGGCAAGCCGGTGGGCAGCGGGGGCTCCCAGGGGCGGACGGAGGCCACGGGTTACGGCGTCATCGTCACCCTGCGGGAGGCGTTGAGGCACCTGCGCCTGCCCTCGCTGGGGCTGAGCGCCTCCATCCAGGGCTTCGGCAACGTCGCCCAGTACGCCGCCATCCACCTCATCGAAATGCTGGGGGGCAAGGTCATCAGCGTCTCCTGCTGGGATCGCAACGACCGCCGCGCCTACACCTTCTCCAAACCGGAGGGCATCGACCCCTACTACCTCCAGAAGATCACCGATCCCTACGGGACCATCGACAAGGAGCAGGCCGCCGAGGCCCGCTACAGGGTCGAGGACGGCGACGCCTGGCTGAGCAAGGACGTGGACATCCTCATCCCGGCTGCGGTGGAGGAGGTCATCACCGGGGAGACGGTGCACCGGATCAGCCCGCAGGTGAAGGTCATCGCCGAGGGAGCCAACGGCCCCACCACCCTCGAGGCCGACGCAGTCCTCAAGGAGCGGGGCATCTTCGTCATCCCCGACTTCCTCTGCAACGCCGGGGGCGTCACCTGCTCCTACTTCGAACAGGTGCAGAACGACATCAACTACTACTGGCCCAAGGCGGAGGTTCTGGAGAAGCTGGACAAGCAGCTGACGGGCGCCTTCCACAACGTACTCGGCATGTCCCTCGACAACGGTCTCTACATGCGCGAGGCGGCCTACCGGGTGGCGGTACGCCGCGTGGAGCAGGCGATGCGCCTGCGGGGCTGGGTTTGATCAATCCTTCAGCAGCCGCTCGATGCCCACCAAGAGGAGCCAGAGCACGACGATGGTGATGGCGCCGGGCAGCAGGCAGGCGAGAGCGGTGAGGGCCGCCCCCCAGTCGTAGAACAGGCCCACGAGCACGCTCCCCACGACGACGAGGGCCAGGATCACGGCAAGCAACGCCCGGCGCTCGGTCTGCTTCCGGTGCTTCCGCAGGTCCGTGGGCTTTCTCGACATGTGAATCTCCCTCCCGACTCACGAAAAAAGCGGGGGCCGTGACAGGCCCCCGCTTGCTGCTTGCTCTCAGTAGCGCAACAGGGCGCCTATACGGGTCGCGCCCATAGCCTCATCCGCAACGACCTCCACCGTTCCCCCCTTCTCCACGACCTGGGAGACGACGGCCTCGGCGGCATCGGGGATCTTGGCAAAGTCCGCACCGCAGAAGGGGCAGGTGCCCAGATTCTGCGTGGTGAGGTATCCGCAGCCCGTGCAGCGATAGCCGGGGCTGTGGTAGTCGCGCTCCAGCACGAGCACCTGGATGCGCCCCTCGTGGGCCGCGGACAGGGTCTCGTCGAGGCGCACGATACCGTTGGCGCCTTTGGCAGCTGCGGTGACGACGGCTTCGATCAAGGTCTCTTTCCGTAGGGACTCCACCTCCTGCAGGATCTGCAGCGAGTTATCGCGCAGCTCCATCTCGCCGGCCTCCATATCGGCGTTGAAGGTACCGACGACGGCGTTGCGGAGATGGGTGGGGAGCGCCTCCTGGAACTGGGCCACGTTCTGATCCGAACCGGCGAGGAGGATGCGGCGGGGGTGATAGCGCTGGGCGAAGCGGTTGAGCGCTTCGGCAGCCTCCCGCATATTGCGCTGGACGATCTCGCCCATCTTGTTCTTCGAACCCGTGCCCCCTCCACGCATGCCGGTCATGGAGGAGCCCTTCTCCTTGCGCGTACCCTTCAGTGTTTCACCGGCGAACTCCTCCTCGGCGATGGCTTCTCCCATCTGGAAGAGGTAGAAGCGCGCGCCCTGGCGGTCCACCAGTGCCACAGCGTAACGACCGTACAGGCTGTTCAGTTCGACCAGGGGAGAGATGTAGGGCTTGCGTGCTACCGTCACGCCGGAGCGTACGGGCACCGAGAGCGTCAAGGCGTACCAGATGTCGTCCGCCTGCCGTGAGAAGATGACCAATCCCCGTCCTGCCCAATCATATTCGTAATCCACGTAACGTTTGACGGCCTCGATATCCTCGACCTCGGCGGCGTCCTCCGCCTGCTTGAGCAGCTCCCGGAGGATCAACTTGTACTCTTCGGCGGTGTGCTCCGTCGGGTCGACGTTGAGATAGACCGTCAGAACGGGTCCGGTACCTTCCAGTGCGGCCAGCTCTCGTAGCAACTTCTCATTGAACATCGCTCTATCCTTTCTCCTGGAATGGTGTAGAGTGCCCCTAAAGGGGCTCAGTGTGTTGTAAATCCGCCTACACATCGCCCACCGTGCTGAGATCTCACCTCCTCTCCCTGGCTAACCTTCAAGATGTGTAGGGCGGACGTGGACAATCGCTGGATAATAGGGTGGTTAAGGATAATCCCCTTTGAGCAGAGTAAAGCGACGGGCCCTATAAAGCATGACTGCGGGTCCCTTCTAGGCAACCCGCAGTCTTATTTTCCTTTTTAGCGGTGAATCTGTTACGCTATCGTGCATAACTCCCTCTTTTGTTCCGCCAAGTTATCCCCATTGTATGTAGTTTGAGGGACCTTGTCAAGGAAGAAACGCCACGAAAGGGCGCAATAGATCACTCTGCTGATACATTGCCAAGGGTGTCAATCGCTTCTTTCATCCGCGCCCGAGCGTAGCTGTTACCCTCTGTCTGAAGAGCTAATCGCAGGGCCTCTCCTGCCTCACGGGCTTCAAGCGCTCCCAGGGACCAGGCCGCGGAACCGCGCAAGCTTGCATCAGGACTTTTTAGCGCTTTTACGAGCTGTGGTATTGCGGAACGATAACCAACGGCACCCAAAGCTGCAGCCAGCATCCGCACGACGCTTATCTCCGTCTCGGCCCCTGAGAACCTTTCCAGGAGCATTGGCCCGGCTTCTGCGGCACCTACTTTGGCCAAAGCGTCCGCGGCGGAACTCCTGACCCCCTCTGATGGATGCGCCAGACACTCAATCAACTTGGGGACGGCCTCTTTGGCGCGCAATTCGCCG
>DAOTVC010000090.1:0-4641 GCA_034437215.1 Anaerolineae bacterium
GTTACGGGCTTGCCGCCGTGACGCGATTGCAGATGTTCTTGGACAACTACCCCGTCACCTATCACGAGGTCGATCACAGACGAGTCCTGGAAGCTGCCCACATCAAAGCCCGTTACCCCATCTCCTACGCCGACGCCTTCGCCGCCGCTCTCGCCCAGGAGCTGGGAGCGACCCTGGTCACGGGCGATCCCGAGTTCCACGCCGTCGAGCATCTCGTCACTGTCGAGTGGCTCACGGAAGGGGGCTGACCGGCACGTCGACCCACTGCCCCGCCGGATTGCCCGCCGCGTCCAGCAGCGAGAGCCCCTCCCCGCTGTTGGCGTTGTAGAGCCCGATCCGCAGAACGCCCTCCATCTCGTTGACGTCCACCCCCTCCAGCCAATGCTCATCGAGGATCACGTCCCCCGGCTGCCAGATCGTCGTCTGGAGGTAGCCCCATCCCGGCGGGCCGTCGTGCTGCGCGAGGCGCTCTCCCCCGCGCAGGTAGTGGACGAAGACGGTGTGGGCCACGTCGAAGCTCTCCTCAGCCCCCCACGTCAGCAGGACCCGCGCCCCCTCCGGCTGCGGCTCCACGCTCACCCCGCGCAGCGTGACGCCCCTTTCGAAGCGCGCCAGGGGCGGCGGAAGCTCCTCGGGCGCCGGGTCAGCCCGCAGCAGCAGGGCGATGGCGTAGGGCTCGGGCTCCTTGTCGCCCTGAGCCTCAGGCCCCCTCGTCGCGCGCAGTACGGCGGGATGGGGCAGGTGTGAGAGCGCCTGCTCGGGGCCGCCGCGGTAGGGCCAGACGAAGAAGGCGAGCCCCTCGCCCAGGGGCGGGCTCTCCCCGACGGGTAGGAAGGTGACCTCCTCCGTCGGGACGAGGAAGGGGACCGCCTCCCACTCCAACCAGTAGAGGGGATCGACGTAGATCGCCCGGCCCGTGGGGGGACCGTGGAGCATCCTCTCGCCGTCCCAGCCCTCGCCCCGCAGCGCGTTGATCTGCCCGGCGAGCGCCACGGGCCCCGCCTCGAACCAGTGGTAGGCCAGCGGCGCCTGTGCGTAGCGGACGAAGTAGTCGTAGGTCGTGGCGCCGAGGCCGAAGAGGAGGAGCAGGGCGGGAAGCGTGAAGCGTGAAACGTGAGGCAGAAGCCGCCCGGCGCGGTCGGCGATCCAGGCCAGCCCCAGCGCCGGCAGGAGCGCGACCACCGGCAGCACCCCCACCGCGCGCAGGAAGTGGGGCGCGTCCTCCGCCAGAACCGTCGGCACGAGCATGACGCCGGTCCACACCAAAATCACCGCAAACGGCAGCTCATCTTCTCGCTCTCCCCCTCGCGCCCCCTCTTCCTGACGCCTTTGCGCCTTTGCGTTAAAAATACCCCCTAACGCCACACCTAGCCCAATTACGAACGCTAATCCCAGGGCCGGGTCCCAGACGGGGCGCCAGGCCAGGTTGTGGCGCCAGATGCGATCCCCGCGCACGAAGAACATCAGCCCCGTCCGCCAGAGGTGGCGCAGGAGGGTCCCCCAGGGGTCCCCGCCGCTGATCTCGGGGCTGAAGACGGAGACCTGCCCCGCCCGCTGGAGCACCACGTCGGGGTAGCGTAGGGTGTAGAGCCCCAGCGGGGCCAGGACGACGAGCGCCGCCCCGCAGAAGAGGAGGGCGCCCCGCCAGAGGCGCAGCGTCCGCTCGCGGTGGCAGAGCAGCCCGTAGAGCACGATCGCTGCGAGGGCCACCGGCGTGAAGCGCACCCCCGTGTAGGTGTACCAGCCGGCGCCGTAGAGGGCGCCCGCCGCGAGCCAGTGACCCACCCGCCCGTGCTTAATCGCGCGAGCCGCCTGTGCCAGGAAGAGCGCCGTGAAGAGGGGCAAGAGCACCGCCCGGAAGCCCACCCGGCTGAGGTGCACGTGCCAGAGCGTGACGGCGAGCACGCCCAGCGCCCAGAGGCCCACCCGGCGCCCGAGGAGCACGCGCGCCAGATCGTAGGTCGCGGCGAGGGTGAGGAAGCCGGCGAAGAAGGCGGGCAGCCGTACCGCCAGGGGGCTCCGTCCCAGCAACTCCACCGCCGCCGTGACGAGGTAGATGTAGAGGGGCTCCCGCCCATTGTTGGCGGCAAAGTAGAGGGGCAGCTCGCCGCTCTCCAGGACCGCCAGGGCGTCGAGCCCGTGCTGGGCCTCGTCGTGGTAGAGACCGGGGGGCACATCGCCGGGCGCCACGAGCCGCAGCGCTGCCCCTGCCAGCAGCAGGAGCAGCACGAGCAGGCGATGGCGCCGGAACGCGCTTTGCAGAACCTCTCTCATCTACCGTAGTCCCTCTCGTCCCCCACAAGCTCGGATACACGCTTCACATTTGAGCGTAGTTCACTTACTGATCCGGAAGTATTGCCAAGGTCGCGCTGGAGGAGACTCCCATGGCCAGGGGGCCAATGGCCCACGGGAAATCCCCTATCCAGACCTACGGTCGGGCGCCAACCCCGTTTTGAGCGTCGGCGCAGGCCGACGCACGGCGCGCGCAGCGCGCCCCAGAGAGGGACTTCAGTCCCGGTTCTAGGCGCCATTCAGAGTTTTGTAATCGGATCAGTAAGTCAGACCAAACCGTGAGACCCTCACGTTTCACGCTTCACGTTTCAGCCCCGGATAACTTACAACTGGGTTGAAAAATACCATCGCTTTTCGCAGGCCAAAGATCACAGACACGGGCGGGATAACCCGCCCGTGTCGCGTATTTTAACCGAAGATCGCCAAACCCGCTATCCGACAAGGTATCTCTCTCTACGCAGTTTTGGCCTTTACAAATCTACTCACGCTGGCACTCAAGTCAGCCAACCCCACACGCTACCCGGCGCCGCTGGCTCCTCCCCCCGCCGCGCTCGCGCCGGCAGCCCCACCCGTACTGGCACTGCCACCCGAGGAATTGACGGCAACGAGCATAGCGATGAAAGCGCCGGAGTAGGAGATATCCCCCACCTCTGCGAGAGGGCGGAACCAGTCGGGCACCGGCACCCGCTCCTCCTTCTCGAAGTGCTTCCCCCACTCCTGGAGGATGCCGAAGCCCGCCACGTAGGGCAGGTAGCGCTCGAAGAGACCCCGATCGAAGTTCATCTCCCGCCCGCGGGCGACGTCCTTCAGGTACTTGCCGAAGCGCCTCCAGCTCTCCGCCTCCTTCAGGTGGTCGTCGTCCAGCGGGGAGAGGGTGCTCCCGAAGATGATGGCGGCGAGACCCACCACGAAGAGGCTTCCCCCGATGAGCAGGGGACAGGCCCCCACCTGCTCCACGAAGATGATGGTGAAGGCGATGGCGAGGACGAGCGCCAGAACCATGAGGGCCAGCCCACCCCAGATGAGGGTGTTGATCCCCCGGCGCTGACGCGCGCTGAAGAGCCCCTGCGCCCGCAGTTCCTCCTTCAACGCCCCCTTGAAGTCGTTCGCCTTCGAATGAGCGCTGTTCGCAAGAGCCGAGAGCTTGACCGACTCCTGGAGGGTCCCCTTCGAGCGGAAGAGCGCCTCCAGCAGTCCCCGTTCGTGAGGTCGGAGCTCCGCATCGGTGGGCGAGGCGTGGCGGCGGAGGACGAAGTCCTTCTTCCGCCAGAAGCTCTGCGCCTCGATCTCCTCGATGGTGATCAGCCCGCGCCGCCCCAGATCGAAGAGGGCGGCGAGGACGTAGTTCCAGGGGGCGTCCATCCCGCCCCGGTGGTAGAGGACGCCGGCGACGGCGGGGGCACGGTCGGCGGGCAGCTCGTGGAGGCGGACGGAGGGCGCGGGTTCCGGTCGCGAGCGGCGATAGCGGCGCCAGGTGAGGACGACCCCCACGACGCCGAGCACCAGAAGGGCCGCAGCAGGCCAACCGAAGTAGGGCGCGTAGGAGGCGATCTCCCGCTCCCGCTGCTGCCACTGCGGCAGCTCGTCGAGGAGGCTCCCCTCGGGGAAGCGCAGGCGCACGACGAAGGTCCCGTCGGGTTCTACGCCCTCTCGCGTGAAGGCAGCGGCGGAGTCGCTCATCTCCACCCGGGCCTCCCCCTCCGTGACCCGGGGCTCCTCCAGGAGAGGGATACCCGCCGGGTAGTCGATGCGGCAGCTCGCGCTCTCGATGGGGTAGTCGTGCTCGTTGGGCAGGCACTGCCACGCCAGCACGTCGGCCCCCGCCTCGCGGTAGACCGTCCCCTCCACGCGGTAGCGCAGAGTGAAGGTGTGCGTACTATCGGAGGTGGGCGCGAAGTGCCAGGTGACGTTGATAGGGCCGTCCGCCTCGATCTCCACCTGGCCTGCCTCCGTCCCCTCGGGGAGGACGGCGCCGTCCATGAGCGCCTCGGTCACGACGACGGCGTCGCTGAACTCCGTGGGCAGCGCCCGGAAGACGTAGGTGAAGGGCCCGCCCTCGAAGACGAAGCGGATGGACTCCGTCACCTCGAGGCTGCCGTCGTCCAGGACGGTCACGTCCACATCGAAGGTTGCGGCGCGGTAAGACTTCGCCGCGCCGGCGGGCAGCGCGAAGAGCAGCGCGCCCAGAAGCACCAGGATCAAGAGCAGCTTGCGTACCATCTCGTTATCCTCCCCTTTTTTGACAAACTGCTCTCAGTATAACATCCAGGGGACGGGGCGTCCTTGTACCTCGGGACAATTCGGGGCTGAACGGGGGTAGGGTTTCACGTCGTGAAAGGTATGGGGCTG
>DAOTVC010000091.1:0-17830 GCA_034437215.1 Anaerolineae bacterium
CCGTGCCGGGGATGAGCAGGCGCTGGCCCACCCAGACGAAGTTGAGGTTGCGGAGTCCGTTGGCCCGGGCGATGTCCCAGGCGTTGACGCCGTAGCGGGCCGCGATGAGGGTCAGGTTCTCCCCGCGCTGCACGACGTGCACGCGGTCCGAGGGGGAGGGGGCAGGTGCGGGAGCGGGGGCGGGGCAGCTGCCGGGGATGGTCAACCGCTGGCCCACGTAGATATGGTGGGGGTTGACGATCCCGTTGGCGTTTGCCAGGGTCCAGACGTCCATGCCATAGCGGCGGGCGATGCTGTAGAGGGTATCGCCGGGTTGGACGATGTGTGTGCCGTCACAGGCGAGGACGGGCGCGACCGTCGTGAGGAGCGCAACCAACAAAACTAGCAGGCTGAGCAAGCGACGCATGGACACACCTCCTTTGTTTGAGAAGACTCCATGCACCTCTATGATACTGCCTTCTCTAACCCATGTCAACGTGAAGGAGGTAGTGAAATCGGAAAAAGCCTGTGACCCGCTCCCGAGGCCGGGTTCGATAAGCGCAAGCCGCCGGATGGTCTCACTCCGGCGGCTTCGAAAGGTCTGCGGTCTAATTCACGTCTGCCAGGATCTCATCCATGAGTTCGACGAAGGCCTGGGGAGGAACGGCGTCCTGCCCCACGTCCTCCTGGAAGCGCCCGCGCAGGAAGGGGGTGCCGTCCTGAAAGCAGGCGTATCCCATCGTCTGCCGCGTGCCGTCCTCCTGGTGGAAAACGAGGAGGTAGCGCGACATGCAGCGCGAGCGCTCTCCCACCTCCACCTCGGTGTCCAGGGCTTCCACCGCCCTCGCGACGATCTCGCGATCTGAAACTCGTGCCACCAGGGCGTAGTCCATCTCCTGCCCTTCGCCTTCATCTGCTTCGACGACCACGCTCTCGAGGACGTCGATGGCTATCGTCTCGTCCAGCCCCAGGGCCCGGGTAACGTTGATGCTCTCCGCGAGCTCCGCAGTCCCCTCCGGTAGCGCGGTGGCGGGGGCCGGTGTGGGTGTCGCGCCGTTGCAGGCACTGAGCGACAAGAGCACCACGAGGGCCCCCAGGGTCCAAATCTTGATTCTATTCATCACTTCAGCTCCTCTCTCAGTTTATGGCTCCATTATACCCGATGAGAGGGAGGGTGAAGCACGGCCTCTCCATGTCGACCGCCGTCTATCGCCGGCAGCAGGACGAAGCAGCGGGAGGCTCAATCGTGGACGTTGACCAGCGTCCCCACCTCGGCGAACTCGAAGAGCCAGGCGGCGTCCTCCACCGTCTGGTTCACGCAGCCGTGACTCATGGGGTGTCCGAAGTTGTTGTGCCAGGTCGCGGCGTGCAGGCCGTACCCCTGGTAGAAGTACATGACGTAGGGCACATCCTTCAGGTCGTAGTCGGGCCCGGACATGTCGTCGTAGCGGAGCTTGATCCAGATGCGGAATTGCCCCTCGACGGTGGGCGTGCGCGGCAGCCCCGTCGAGACCGGGTAGGAGTGCACCGGCTCACCGTTCTCGTAAGCCGTCAGCCGCTGCTCCGAGAGGTCGATGTCGATCCAGCGCTGCTCGGCGATCTCGTGAGGAGCGGCGGGCGGTGGTACGACGGGCGGTGAGGGGGCGACGATGGGCAGGTCCAGCTCTACCGCCGGCACCTGCTCGGGGCGGGTGGCTGCGACGATTCCCCCGTAGATCCAGCCCTCTCCTCCTTCGTAGTCGATCCGCCACCAGTCGGCGAACCGCCCTGTAATGCGGGCTACGGCACCGGGTGCCAGGTATCCGATCCTCTGGTAGCGAGTGCTGGGTCCGGTCCGCACGTTGACCCCCCGCCTGCCCGCCGTGCCCTCCGGCACTTGGGGCTCGAAGTCAGGCGGCAGCTGCGGACCCGTTGTCAGGTCCACGGGTCGTAACTCGGGTGACAGGTGACTCGGCTCGGAAGCGGCGAGGGTTGCTGGCGCATTCACGAGCACGAGGGCCACCAGCACCGTCGATGCCAGTAGTGTGATCCATCTCTTCGCGCTCATGGGTCTCCTTTCCTGTTTAGTCCCTCTGCGAGAGTGAGGGGGGCAGCTGCTAACTGCACTAACTCTAGGATACCATATTAATTCTATAAAGTCAAATAATATCTTATTTAATCCCCTCTGCGATCTAGGCCTCTCGCGCAGTATGCACATCTCTGATTGTCGACTCCTAGAACCTATGTGCTAAAAGCCTTGTTTCTCCCTACTTTGGGGGTATAATGGGTCCCATGAAGCAACCTACCTTGTCATCCACACAGGCAGCCGTCGTCCAGGGGCCCCTCGACCGCCGGCTCTTTCTCTCCGGCCCCCCGGGGACGGGGAAGAGCACCGCCGGGGTGGGGCGGCTGCGCCACTGGCTGGAGGCAGGCGTACCCGCGGAGAACGTCCTCGTCCTCACGCCGCAGCGTACGCTCGCGGGGCGGTACGACGACGTGCGCCGCGATCCCGACCTGGCCCCTGGCGGCGTCTTCGACGTGGCGACCCTGGGGGGTTTGGCCCGGCGCATGGTCGATCTCTTCTGGCCCCTGGCGGCGGAGCTGGCGGGATTCGGTGAGCCCGATGAGCAGCCTACCTTCCTCACCTTGGAGACAGCCCAATACTTCATGGCTCGCGTGGCGGACCCTCTGGTGGACGAGGGCTACTTCGAGTCCATCACCATCGACCGCAACCGCCTCTACAGCCAGATCCTGGACAACCTGAGCAAGGCCGCCGTCGTCGGCTTCCCGGTGACGGAGATCGCGGCCCGCCTCAAGGGGGCCTGGGTCGGGGAGAGCAGCCAGCTGCGCGTCTACGACGAGGCGCAGGAGGTGGCCCTGCGCTTCCGGCGCTACTGCCTGAAACACAATCTCCTCGACTTCTCCCTGCAGGTCGAGATCTTCAGGCATCACCTCTGGCCCGGCTCCCTCTGCCGTGACTTCCTCCTTGAGCAGTACACCCACCTCCTCGTCGACAACGTGGAGGAGGACCCCCCGGTGGCCCACGATCTGCTCCGTGATTGGCTGCCCCACCTGCGCTCGGCGCTCATCATTCACGATGAGGGCGCCGGTCATCGCACCTTCCTGGGAGCCGATCCGGACACCGCTCTGGGGCTGCGGGAGGTCTGCGACGAAGAGGTGCGCCTGACGGAGTCCTTCGTCACCACCCCGCCCATCGTGGCCTTCGGGCGGGCCCTCGCGGGGACGATCGACCGCTCCCCGTCGCTGGAGGTGGAGCCCCTGGAGGCGGACGAGACGCCGAGGGAGGCGCTCTACTTCGACGTCCACCGCTTCCATCCCCAGATGCTCGACTGGGTGGCGGAGACCATGGCGGGGCTGGTGCGCGACGAGGGCGTGCCCCCCTCGGAGATCGTCGTGTTGGCCCCCTACCTTACCGACGTCCTCCGCTTCTCGCTGTCCCACCGTCTGGAGCGGCTGGGGGTGCCTGCCCGCTCCCACCGTCCTTCGCGCGCGCTGCGCGACGAGCCCGCCACCCGCGCGCTGCTCACCTTCGCCGCGCTGGCTCATCCCCAGTGGGCGCTCTCACCCACGCGCTACGACGTCACCTACGCCCTGATGCAGGCCATCGCCGACCTCGACCTGGTGCGTGCGCAGCTCCTGACGGAGGTCCTCTACCGGGTGCGGGAGAAGGTGCCCGTGCTCGAGCCCTTCGCCGGTCTGAAGCCCGAGATGCAGCAGCGCATCACTTACGTGCTCGGCGGTCGCTACGAGGCGCTGCGCATCTGGTTCCAGGGCTACGCTGCCGATCCCCTCGACGAGCTGGATCACTTTCTGGCCCGCCTCTTCGGTGAGCTCCTCTCCCAGCCCGGCTTCGGCTACCACGACGATCTCGATGCCGGACGCGTGGCTGCTAACCTCATCGAGTCGGTGCAGAAGTTCCGCTGGATTACCGGCGATCTGCCCTCCGATAAGTCCCTGGGACAGGAGTACGTGGAGATGGTCCAGGCGGGCGTCGTCGCTGCCCAGTACATCCGTAACTGGGAGCTGGAAGAGGACGAGGCGGTGCTCCTGGCGCCCGCCTACACCTTCCTCATGGCGAACTATCCGGTGGACTATCAGTTCTGGCTGAACGTGGGGGGGATGGGGTGGTGGGAGCGTCTCTACCAGCCCGTTACGCATCCCTACGTCCTCAGCCGTGAGTGGCCTCCCGGCACCCTCTGGACCGACGGCGACGAGGTCCGCGTGCGGGAGCAGGCGTTGGGGCGCCTCACCCAGGGGCTCGTCGCTCGCTGCCGGAAGGGGATCTTTCTGGGATTGAGTGAGCTGGGGGAGCACGGCTACGAACAGCAGGGGCCGCTGCTCAAGACCCTCCAGAAGGTCCTGCGCGACGTGGAGTACGCCAGATGAAGCAGATCGATCTCGATCGGTGGGCCCGCCGCAAGCATTACGAGCTCTTCAAGGATTTCGACCGTCCCCATTTCAATCTCTGTGCCCAGGTGGACGTGACCCGGCTCTACGCCTGGTGTAAGGAAGAGGGGCTCTCCTTCTTTCAGGCGGTTCTCTACGCGACGACGCGGGTGGCCAACGCCATCCCCGAGTTCCGAACCCGGATCCGGGGGGACGCGGTGGTGGAGCACGAGGTGGTGCACCCCTCCGTGGCGGTTCTGGGTGAGGGGGAGCTCTTCGGTTTCTGTGCCGTGGAGTACGAGCCCGACTTCGAAGCGTTCCTGGCGCAGGTCGGACCGGCGATCGAGGCGGCGCGCACCCGGCTCTCCCTAGAGGACGAGGCGGGGCGCGACGACTATCTCTTCATGACGGTCATCCCCTGGGTCTCCTTCACCAGCATGGAGCACCCCATGCACTACCATCCGGCGGACTCCGTGCCGCGCATCGCCTGGGGCAAGTTCTTCGCGGAGGGGGAGTGCCTGCGGATGCCCCTCTGCGTCCAGGGGCACCACGCCCTCATGGATGGGGTGCACGCCGGGCGCTACTTCGAGCAGCTGCAGGCGCTGTTCGACGATCCTGAGGGGTTGCACAGGCCATAAAAAGGAAATCGGGGGCAGGCCCAGCCCCCGATTTCGAAGGAAGAAGAAACGTGCGTTTCTCCTCAAGTAAGTTATCATGCGAATGTAAACATAAGATTAACGTCTTGTAAAGATTGGTAAAAGGTTGATGATATGGCAGAAGCACGCACCCTGAACTCGCAGATCTTCGCTCCCCGCCCCGCGCAGCAGCGGGTTCTCCGCTTCAGCGGGGGGAAGATGGGCGTCTCTGCCGTGCCTGGAAGCGGGAAGACCTGGACCCTCTCTCTTCTGACGGCGCAGCTCCTCGCCGAGGGGCACCTCCAGGACGATCAGGAGATTCTGGTCGTCACCCTGGTCAACTCCGCCGTCGACAACTTCGCGGGCCGGGTGGGACGCTTCATGCGGGAGCGAGGGCTGCTGCCGGGGCTCGGTTATCGGGTGCGCACGCTGCACGGGCTCTGTCACGACATTGTCCGGGAGCGCCCGGCCCTGGCAGGCCTCTCCGACGAGTTCCAGATCATCGACGAACGAGCCGGTGCGGAGATCCTCCAGGAGGCGGCGGAGGGTTGGGTGCGCGATCACCCCCTCGCTCTCGATGACTTCATCGCCTACGACCTCGACGAGCGCAAGGCGGAGTGGGTGCGCTCTCAACAGTGGCCCAACCTCGTCCGGGATCTGGCGGGCAGCTTCATCAAGCAGGCCAAGGATCTGCGGCGCACGCCCGGGGAGCTGCGTCTCTTCCTGAAGGAGCATGGTGAGAGCCTGCCCCTGATGGAGATGGGTGTGGAGATCTACGCCAACTACCAGCGGGCTTTAGCCTACCGGGGGGCCGTCGACTTCGACGATCTCATCCGTCTGGCGTTACAGGCCCTGCGGCTGGACCGGGAGTTCCTCGAGCGACTGCGCTTCCGCTGGCCCTACATCCTCGAGGACGAGGCGCAGGACAGCAGCCGGCTGCAGGAGGAGATCCTGCGTCTCCTGGTGGGCACCGAGGGCAATTGGGTCCGGGTGGGCGATCCCAACCAGGCCATCTACGAGACTTTCACCACCGCCAGCCCCCACTTCCTCCGCGAGTTCTTGGAGGAGGAGGGGGTGGTCGCACAGGATCTGCCGGACTCCGGACGCTCCATACAGAGCGTCATCGATCTGGCGAACTATCTCATTGACTGGAGCCGGGAGGCGCACCCTGTATCGGGTGTCCGGGACGCGCTGACGCCGCCCTACATCCAGCCCACGCCGCCGGGTGATCCCCAGCCCAACCCACCCGACCGTCCGGGGCAGGTGCGTATCGTCGACCGCAAGTTCTCTCCGCAGAAGGAGCTAGAAGCCGTCGTGGACTCCCTCGCTGCCTGGCTCCCCGATCATTCCGACGAGACGGTGGCGGTGCTCGTTCCGCGGAACAACCGCGGCTTTGAGTTGGCGAATCTGCTGAAGACCCGAAAGATCGACTACGTGGAGCTTCTGCGCAGCACCCGCTCGACGCGGGAGACGGCGGGGGCGCTGGGCAACGTCGTGCGCTACCTGGCGGACCCCACGTCCGCGAAGAAGCTGGCCCGGGTCTACCTCGTGTGGCGCCGGGACGACCGGGAGGAGCCCGAGCTCTGGCGGCACGCGGAGGGCATCGCCCGCCGCCTGCGGAAGGTGAGCCACGTGGAGGAGTTCCTCTGGCCCCGCGCCGAGCGAGACTGGCTGGCGGATCTCGATCTGGAGACCGAGGACCCGGCTCTCCACGCGCACCTGATGGAGTTTCGCGATCTGGTGCGTCGCTGGCAGGCCGCGACCTCTCTGCCCATCGACCAGCTCATTCTCACGCTGGCCCAGGATCTCTTCGACGAAGCCGCCGACCTCGCCATCGCCCACAAGCTGGCCCTGGTCCTGCGCCGGGCTGCCGATTCGCATCCCGAGTGGCGGCTGCCCGAGTTGACCCACGAACTGGGGGTGGTGGCCCGCAACGAGCGCAAGTTCCTCGGGATGAGTGACGATGACATGGGCTTCGACCCCGAGCGCTACAAGGGCCAGGTGGTCATCGCTACCGTCCACAAGGCCAAGGGGTTGGAGTGGGACAAGGTCTATCTCATCTCGGTGAACGACTACAACTTCCCCTCGGCGCTGCCGGAGGACCGCTTCATCTCCGAGAAATGGTTCGTGCGTGACAACCTCAACCTCGAGGCGGAGATGGTGGCCCAGCTGAAGGCGCTGGACGAGGATCCCGAGCTCTTCCTCTACGACGAGGGACAGCCCTCGCAGGAAGCGCGCCGCGACTACGCCGCCGAGCGCCTGCGGCTGCTCTACGTGGGCATCACCCGGGCCCGCAAGGAGCTCGTCGTCACCTGGAACTCCGGTCGCCGGGGGGACAGTCAGCCCGCCGTACCCTTCATCGCCCTCGAGACGTGGTGGGCGGAGCACCACGGGAGGTAGCCATGCTTTTCCCTCGACGTCTCTTGAGCCGCCGCCGGGGTTTCTCTACTCTCCTGCTCGTGGGCGGTCTGATGGCCTGCAGCACGCTCTTCGTCATGGTCGCCTTTGTAGCACCGGCCTCCTGGGTGCGCTCCCGGGAGGTCGCCCGGCTGACCCGGCCTGCTCCCGCTGAAGTGCGGGCTCTGGAGCCGGGATCGGCGCTCCTGCTGGCGGCGCGGCTCCCCGAAGGTGCCGGGGCGGGACCCTACGATCTGGCTCTTTACTTCGTCGAGGTGGAGCAAGAGGCCGAGGAGGGGGGTGGGTGGCTCACCACGTCGCCGCCTGCAGAGCAGGTCGCGCTGCTCCTGGAGGACGGTAGTCGGGTGGCCGTGCGCCTGCCGCCCAACATCCCCTTCTTCAACGCCCACGTCTTCGAGGAGACCGAGGATCTGCACCGCCGCTACGTCGGCTTCTACCCCGCACAGCTCCTGACCGTCGAGGGGACGTGGGAGGGCGGGGAGGTCGTCACGGCGCGGGCGCTCTACCGGGGATCGCCCGACGCCTACGTGACGTACTGGCAGGGGCGCCCCCTGAAGAGCGTCACCGGAGGCGTGATCTGTGGGGGGATCGGTGGGGTATTGCTGCTCCTGGCGCTTCTGGCGTGGTTGGTGGGGCGGTAAGGCTGAAAGACAGGAGAGGAGATCTAATGGGGCTCTCGCCCAACTTCCAGTTCAGTCAGGCGTCGCTGCAGGACTACGTAGATTGTCCGCGCCGCTTCTACCTGCGCTACGTCCTCCGCCTGGCCTGGCCGGCCATCGAGGCGGCCCCCGCCCTGGAGCACGAGCGCCGGCTGCGGGCGGGGCTCACCTTCCACGCGATGGTACAGCAGCACCTGGTGGGCATTCCCGCCGAGCGCCTCACGCGCCTCGCCGCTGCCGACCCCGACCTCGCCCGTTGGTGGGAGCACTACCTCGAGAGCCGACCGGCGGATCTTCCCGGGCGGCGCTACCCCGAGCTGACCCTCTCGGCTCCTCTGGGAGGCTACCGCCTCATCGCAAAGTATGACCTGGTCGTCGTCTCGCCGAAGGGCGAGCTCCTCATCCTCGACTGGAAGACCTCCCACAAGCGCTCCTCCTCCCGTTGGCTCGCGGAGCGGATGCAGACCCGCGTCTACCGTTACCTCCTGGTGAAAGCCGGCGGGCATCTGACGGAGGGCGCGGAGGTGCTGCCTGAGCGGGTGCGGATGACCTACTGGTTTGCCGAGTTCCCCCACGAGCCGGAGCAGCTCCCCTACGGGGAGTCGCTCTACCTCTCCGACGAGGAGTACTTGGGAGGACTGATCGGTACCATCCGCGGGAGCCGGGAGGAGGACTTCGCGCTGACCGACGAGGAGAAGCGCTGCCGCTACTGCTCCTACCGCTCCCTCTGCAACCGCGGGCAAGCGGCCGGTCTCATCGACGAGCGGGAGGAGGAGATCGACGTGGAGGCGCTGGGGAACTTCGACCTGGACTTCGATCAGGTTGCCGAGCTCGAGTTCTAGTCTGCTTCTGTGCACTCATCTTTCAGAGAAAGAGAGTCGTGAGAGGAGAGAAGTGAGAAGCAGGGGCTGTGTCCTTTAAGCCGGTGCTGCATGCGAGGAGTCACTCCGCTGGACAAGTGCGTGTCCAAAAGGTGCTCATCCGGTAAGCATTGAAAAGGCCGGCGGTAGGGGTACAATCTGAGCACCATTCAAGGAGTCACAAGGAGGTAACACCGATGAATCAACTGGATCTGATGCGCAAACTGAGCATTCCCGGGGAGAGCAAGCTGCTTCTCGTCGTCATGGACGGGCTGGGCGGTCTGCCCGGTGCCGAGGGTCGGACCGAGCTGGAGACGGCGAAGACGCCGAACCTCGACCTTCTGGCGCAGAAAGCGATCCTGGGCCTCTCTCAACCCGCACGTCCCGGCGTCACGCCCGGGAGCGGGCCGGGGCACGTCGCGCTCTTCGGTTACGATCCCATCCAATGGGAGATCGGGCGGGGTGTGCTGGAGGCGCTGGGCATCGACTTCGACCTCGGTCCCAACGACCTGGCGGCGCGGGGCAACTTTGCCACCGTGGACGAGGAGGGGAAGATCCTCGACCGCCGCGCC
The DNA here is from genome assembly GCA_034437215.1 of Anaerolineae bacterium. Taxonomy (GTDB): domain Bacteria; phylum Chloroflexota; class Anaerolineae; order B4-G1; family SLSP01; genus DAOTVC01. The sequence continues at coordinate 9,510 of DAOTVC010000091.1, forward strand.
GGGCGCATCCCCACCGAGGAGGGTACCCGGCTGGTGGAGAAGCTGCGCCAGATCGAGCTGCCGGGTGTCGAGACCTTCGTGGAGGTGGTGAAGGAGTACCGCTTCGCGCTCGTATTGCGCGGTGAGGAGCTGGAGGACGGGCTGACGGAGACCGATCCGCAGCAGACGGGCGTCCCGCCCCGCCCCGTGGAGGCCCTGCGTCCCGAGGCGGAGCGGTCGGCGGAGCTGCTCAACCGATGGTTGGCGGAGGCTCGCGAGCTTCTCAAGGACGAGCCCCAGGCCAACAGCATGAACCTGCGGGGCATCGCTAAGGTTCCCCCCATCCCCAAGATGAACGAGATCTACCAGATGCGCCTGGGCGCCATCGCTACCTATCCCATGTACCGGGGCATCGGGCGCCTGGTGGGGATGCAGGTCCTCCCGACGGGTGATACCATCGCCAGCGAGGTCGAAACGCTGCGGGAGCAGTGGGACGACTTCGACTTCTTCTTCTTCCACGTGAAAAAGACGGACAGCTACGGTGAGGACGGCAACTTCGACGCGAAGGTCCACGTCATCGAGGAGTTCGACGCGGTGGTGCCGGAGATCCTGGCGCTGCAGCCTGACGTCATCGTCGTGACCGGCGATCACAGCACGCCCTGCGCGTTGAAGTCCCACTCCTGGCACGAGCTCCCCATCATGTTCCTCTCGCGCTACATCCGCTCCGACTACGTCGAGACCTTCGGTGAGCGGGCCTGTATGGCGGGGGGGTTGGGTCACATCAAGCACGTCGATATCGTGCCCCTGATGATGGCACACGGGGAGCGCCTGACCAAATTCGGAGCGTAAAGCCGACCGCTGACCGCTGATGGCTGACCGCTGAACGGAGACGCGATGAAGGACTTTCGGCAGTTGCATGTCTGGGAGAAGGGACATAGGTTGGTGCTCGAGATCTACCGGGTGACCCAAGCTTTCCCAAGAGAGGAGCTGTACGGACTGATCAGCCAGATGCGCCGCTCCGCTGCCTCCATTCCGACGAACATCGCAGAGGGCTGCGGGCGAAGGACAGATCCTGACTTCGCCCGCTTCCTTCAGTTTGCCATGGGCTCGGCCTCCGAATTGGAGTACCAGCTCCTGCTGGCCCGGGATCTTGGCTTCCTCAACGACGAGCGCTACCAACTCCTTACAGAGGACGTCGAGGAGGTCAAACGAATGCTCACCGGGCTCCTCAAAAGACTCCGGGCTGGCGGCTAATCGCTGACCGCTGCCCACTGATGGCTGATAGCTGACTGCTGATGGCTGATAGCTGACTGCTGATGGCTGATAGCTAACTACTGATGGCTGACCGACACTGGCTCGAACCCGAATCCGTCTCCGTACCCGAGGCGCTGAGCGCGTACGTCGGGGGGCACCCGCTCGTCGCGGAGACCCTCGTCCGGCGCGGCATCACCTCGGTTCCCGAGGCGCGGGCCTTTCTCGACCCCGCTGCCTATACTCCTGCACCCGCTACCGAGCTGCCCGGGCTGGCCCACGCCGCCGATCGCATCGAGGCGGCGATCCGCAAGGGGGAGCGCATCTGCGTCTGGGGCGACTTCGACGTGGACGGGCAGACGGCGACGACGGTCCTCGTGGCGACCCTGCGGGAGCTGGGGGCGGACGTCTTCCACCACATCCCCGTTCGCGCCACCGAGTCCCACGGCGTCAACGTCCCCTGGCTGCGGCGGGTCATCGACGAGGGGCGGGCGGAGCTCATCGTCAGCTGCGATACGGGGGTGCGTGCCCACGAGGCGGTGGACTTCGCCAACGGGCGGGGCGTGGACGTCGTCGTCACCGATCACCACGAGCTCCCGCCCCAGTTGCCCGAGGCTTATGCCATCGTCAACCCCCACCGTCTGCCCGAGGGCCACCCGCTGGAGGCGCTGCCCGGCGTCGGCGTGGCCTACAAGCTGGCGGAGGAGCTCTACCGCCGCGCCGGGCGCCCCCGAGCGGTGCGGCAGCACCTCGATCTCGTCGCCCTGGGGATCGTCGCCGACGTGGCGACGCAGCGGGATGACACTCGCTACCTTCTCCAATTAGGGATGGAGGCGCTGCGGGCGACGGAACGACCGGGCCTGCGGGAGCTTATGAAGAACGCCGGCGTGCACGCCGCCCAGCTCACCACCGAGAGCATCGGCTTCGGGCTGGGGCCGCGGCTCAACGCCCTGGGGCGGCTGGACGACGCCAACCTCATCGTCGACTTCTTCACCACCCGCGACCTCTCCAAGGCGCGGATCATTGCCTCCCGGCTGGAGCGCCTCAACCGGGAGCGGCAACAGCTCTGTGACGAGGTGGAGCGCGCGGCGCAGGGGCTTCTGGAGAAGGAGCCGCGGCTGCTGGAGCACGCGGCCCTCGTCCTCACCAACGCCCACTGGCATCCGGGCGTCATCGGTATCGTCGCCAGCCGCCTGGCGGAGCGCTACGACCGCCCGACCGTCCTCCTCTCCGCGCCCCTCGACGGCCCGGCCCGCGGCTCCGCCCGCTCGGTGGAGGGCTGCCACATCAATGAGGCCATCGCCACCCAGGCGCACCTGCTCCTGGGCTTCGGCGGGCACGCGGCGGCGGCGGGGATGGCCCTGCCCGCCGAGCGCATCCCCGAGTTTCGTCGCGGTCTCTCGCGCGCCGTCCACGCCCAGCGAGGGGAGGCGCCGCCCCCGCCCACGCTGCCCATCGACGGCTACCTGGAGCTGTCCGATCTCACGCTGGAATTGGTGGACGACCTGGAGCGGTTGGCGCCCTTCGGGGAGGGGAACCCGCCCCTCACCCTGGCGGTCCGCGACGTGACCATCCGCACCTTCGGCAAGCTGGGGCGGAGCGGCGACCACCTGCAGCTCGTCGTCGAGAACGGTGCCGGGCAGACGCAGCGGGTGCTCTGGTGGCGGGGCGCGGATCAGCCCCGGCCCGAGGGCCCCTTCGACCTGGCCTTCCAGGTGCGGGCCAACACCTACCAGGGGCTCCGTACGGCACAGGTGACCTGGCTGGACGCCCGGGTGAGGACGCCCGTTGTCGTCGAGGCGCCGCCCCCCACGCTGGAGGTGGACGACTACCGGCTGGAGCCCCATCCCGAGACCCTGCTGATCCCCTACCGCAACCTGCCCGGCGTGGCCCTCTGGGTCGAGGGGCAGATGGGGGTGGAGGGCATGACGCGGAACGAGCTGGAGCCCGCCACCACGCTCGTCGTCTGGACGGCGCCGCCCGGACCCGCGGTGATGGAGCAGGTGCTGGATAGGGTGGAGCCGGAGAGCGTGGTCCTCTTCGCCGTCGATCCCGATTTGGACGCCTTCGCGCCCTTCCTCGAGCAGGTGATGGGGGGAGTGAAACTCGCCCTGCGGGCCCGGGAGGGGTGGGTGGATCTGGCGCGGCTGGCGGCGAAGCTGGCCCACCGGCAGGTGACGGTGCGTGCGGGCATCGAGTGGCTGGCGGCGAAGGGGCACGTCTCCATCACCTTGGACTCCCTCGACGCCGTGCGGCTGGAGCCGGGGGGAAACGCGGCGGACCCCGAGACATCACAGCGCGCTGCGGAGAAACTGCAGGCGCTGCTCGAGGAGACGCGGGCCTACCGCCGGTACTTCATCCGGCAGGGTGAAGAGGCCTGGGCGCGTTGGGCGCGCCGCTGACGCCTCTGCTATTCCTCCGGCGCCAGCTCGCTGGCGCGCCGCACGGCGTCGTCGCCGAAGCGCTCCCGCAGCGCGTCCAGGGCCTCCTGCAGGCGCTGTCCCCGCTCCGACTCCGTCTCCCAGAGTCCCAGCTGCTGCACCGGCGCCTCCAGTCCCGTGACCCCCACGCCGATGAGGCGCACCGGCTTCCCCGCGGGCCACGCCTTGAGGAAGAGGGCCTGGGCCGCCTCGTGGATCTCCGCGTCCTGGTTCGTCGCGTGGGGCAGAGTGGTCTGGCGGGTGAGGGTGGTGAAGTCGGACCAGCGCAGCTTGAGCCTAACAGTGGTGCCGGCGAGCTCCGCCCGGCGCAGGCGCCGCCCGACGCCCCGGGTCAGCTGCAGCAGGGTCCGGCAGAGGACGGCGCGGTCGCTCACGTCGACGGCGAAGGTCGTCTCCTTGCTCACCGATTTCGTCGCGTGTTCGGTGACCACGGGTCGATCGTCCAGTCCACGGGCGCGGCGGGCCAGGTCGCGCCCGTGCTGCCCGAAGCGCTGGGCCAGCGCCTCCTCGGGCCAGCGGGCGAGGTCGCCGATGGTCTCGATGCCCAGCGCCTGGAGCGTCCGCTCTGTCTTCGGCCCGACCCCCCAGAGGGTCGAGACGGGTAGGGGGGCCAGGAAGGTTGCCTCCTCGCCCGGCGGCACGACGGTGATCGCCATGGGCGATCCGGGGCCCTTCACCCGCGCCTTTCCCACGTCGTTGGCAGCCTTCGCCAGGAGCTTGTTCGTCGCCACGCCGAGGGAGGAGGGCAGCCCCAGCTCCTCGTGGATGGTGGCCTGCAGTCGGCGGGCGAGCGTCTCGGCGGGCGCCCTGAGGTCGCTGACGTCGAGGAAGGCCTCGTCGATGGAGAGCTGTTCGACGAGGGGGGTGAGGTTGTAGCAGCGCTCCATGACCTTCTTGGAGACCTCGCCGTAGACGCCGTGGCGCGCGGGGACGACGAGGAGTTGGGGGCAGAGCTGCAGGGCCCGCACCGTGGGCATCGCCGAGCGGACGCCGTAGACGCGGGCGGCGTAGGAGCAGGAGGCGACGACGCCGCGCTGATCGGGGCTTCCGCCGACGGCGAAGGGCTTCCCCCGCAGGCCGGGAGCGTGCTGCTCCTCCACGGCGCAGAAGAAGGCGTCCAGATCCAGGTGGAGGATCTTGCGCGGGCACGCTGGGACGCTAGAAGAGGGCATGCCAGAGTGCTTCCCAGAGGGGAACGGAGATGGGGACGAAATCCCCGCTCTCGATGTGCCAGATCTGGGCCTCCTCTCCGTAGAGGGTGTAGCTGAAGATCCGCTTGCCATCGGGGGACCAGGTGAAGACGCAGAGGTCGTCCCCATAGATCTGACGGGTGCCCAAACTCGTACTCCGGCCGCTGGGCACGGTCCACACCTTGACCCACTCCTCCCTGCCCAGCGCTACCTCCCGCCCGTCGGATGACCAGACCAGGTGATCGTGGTACCCGGCACGGGTGCTTTCCAGGTGGAGTTTCGTCCAGCTCTCCGTCTCGAAGAGGTACAGGCGGGAGCGACCGTCTGCTACGGCGAGCCAGGCGCCAGCGGGTGACCAAGCGAGAGCTCGAACGGGTTCCTGGCGGCCCTCCCCCTCGAGGCTCTGGAGCAGCTCGCCGCTCTCCCCGTCGAGGATGGCGACGCGACCGCTGTGTCCCGCAGTCGCAAGTCTCATCCCGTCCGGTGACCAGGTTAGGTGGTTAACGGTGTACTCGATGGGGTCCCGTTCGAATCCGGACGGGGACTCTACAACGGGTTTCGGGGCTACGGAGTCCCGGAACTCGAAACGCAGGTGGCCCGTCTCCGCTTCAATGACTTTGACGGTGTGGTCGGCGCTGCTCGTTGCCACGCGGGTACTATCGGGGGACCAGACGAGGGCCGTGGGGTAATCGTGGTGTAAATCCCGCTTGTAGTACATCTCCAGGGTCCCCGTCTCCCACAGGCGCAGCACGCCCAGACTGTCGAGTGAGACGATCCAACGCTCGTCGGGCGACCAGGTGACGAAGCGCCCCTCGATGGGTACGGTGAAGTCGAAGCTCTCCGGCTTGTTCCACCGGCTCGTCTCCCACTGCAGGAGGCGCCCTCTCCTCGTCACAACTTGCAGCCGAGAGCCATCGGCACTCCAGTGGAGGAGGGCGGGCGCCTCGTCGCGCTCCATACGGAGCTTGTGCAGGCTCTCGCCCGTCACCGCATCCCAGAGGTGTAGGGTGGCCCGGTCTTCACTCCCGCCGTGGTGGGCCGAAGCCAGCAGGCTGCCGTCGGGAGAGAGGGCGATGGTCCGCATGCCGCGGTAGGCGCGAAAGCCATCGATGAAGGGTTGCCAGGAGCGTGCGCCCACGAAGAAGAGCGCGATGGCGACCGCAAAGATGCAACTACCTGACGGCCCGTCAACTTGCGCCGGGGTTGGATTTCGGGAACCGGCTCCGGCGGCGGTGGGGCAGCCGGCGGCGGTGAGGCAGCCGGCGGCGGTGAGGCAGCCGGCGGCGCAGGTACCTCCTGCCGCGGAAGGGGCTCGACAAGAGATTCGTCGAGGACGATACTCTGCCCACAGTAGCGGCAGGTGAGGTGTCGTCCTGTACCGTGGAGGGGAGCACCGCAACCGGGACACGTGCGCGTTTGGATAGGTTCGGCCATATCTACTTTCGCCGGTCCTCGCGTTCTGTTGGAGCGTCGCCCTGAATTTCCAGCACCTCGACCCCTCCCAATCCCGTGACCGCGATGTGGCGCCTGATCTTCACGAAGAAGAAGCGGGTCTCCGAGTCGTTTAAGAAGGACTCCATCTGCGGGTGGCGGAGGGTCATCAGCTCCCGTACGCTGTGGAGGGCCGCCTCTTTGACCGCGTAGACCTGGCCCTCGATGGTGACGGCGAGGGCGTTTTCAAATTCCCCCTCCTGCTCCTGCCGGTTGTCGACCAGCAGGGCGACGTCGGCTTCGTGCTGCAGGTTGCGGTACTTTCGGGTGTCGGCGTAGGTGGCGAAGAAGAGCGTCTGCAGCTCCTCGTCGATGGTGAAGGCCATGAGGCTGGTGTAGGGTTGATTTTCTTCGCCGACGGTCGCCAGGACGGCGAGGTGCTGCTCTTCGTAGAGGTCACGCAGCCGTTGCATCAAAGTCCTTTCCTCTGCCATGGGATCTCCTTTTGGTTCTGTATTCTTGACTCCACTGACGAAAGGCTAGCCAACCGCAGAGAGCGCAAGGAACGCAAAGTTGAGATAAATATTATTGATTCATCGAGGTGCAAACCTTAGAAATATTACGTTATCTTTGCGACCTCTGCGTCCTTCGCGGTTGGTCCCCACCTTCTTTCAGGAAAGTCATGGTTACATCCGCGGTTCCAGGTGGAGGCGGGTCGTCTTCGAGAGTAGCCCCGCGCCCTCCGCTGTTTCCAGGGCAAGAACACCGCCGTCGGCGAAGTAGGCGAAGTCGAAGTGGACGGGGTCACCGGCGGCCTTGCCGGGCAGGGGCATGAGGCGGGCGGTGAGGGGTTTGCGGAGCCGCACGGCGAGGGCGGCCACGTCGAAGAGGATCTGCGCCAGCGCCTCCTCGCTCGCGTCCCCGGGCAGGGGGACGGTGTCGAGCCCCGTGCCGCAGACGGCCGACCACTGGAGGAGCTCGCCCAGCTGCAGCCGCCCCTCGGCGGAGCGCTGCCCGAGCACGGGATCCTCCAGGACGGGGAGCATGAGACCACAGAAGCCGGTGTGGGCGAAGCGGGCGGCGTCGATGGCGGAGGTGAGGGTGGCGGCGGCGGCGAGGGTGCCCGGCGCGCCCAGCGGCTGCCCGGTCAACGCTTCCAGCGCCGCACCGATGCTCGCCTCCGGGGTGGGGAAGGGGGCCAGGGAGAAGTCGATGCCCCCGAAGGCGGGTATGCCCTGGGGGCCGGACTCCTTGTTCAGCTGCAGGGCGACGTCGGTGATGCGTGTGGCCTCCCGCTCGATGGCGGCAGTGAGGCGCTTATGCGCATCGCGGGCGTCCTGCGCGCCCCGGCAGGCCTCGACGGCAAGATCGGCGGCCTGGGTGGCGACGGCAAAGGTAGGGGGGCCGCCCCGGTGGTAGGCCGCGGGGAAGAAGGGGACGCCGGGTCCCACGTTGGCCAGCGCCGCGAAGCGCAGGTTCCCGAAGCCCTCCTCGATAGCGGCGGCCTTCCGCATCACGCGGGCGCAGGCGTGCACCAGGGCTCCATCGATAGTGCCGCTCTCGGATTCCACGAGGTGCGCGCAGCCGAAGATGGACTCGGTGGCCTCCAGTAGGTCGGGTAAGCGCTTCAGGTGGGAGCGGGGCAGCGGGCCGAGGGAGGTGTACCCGAAGCCGGCCTCCTGGGCCAGAGGCTCCAGGGACGTACCCAGCGTGACGAGGTCACCGCCGCGGGGCAGGGCCTGGAGGGCCAGCCGCAGCGTCTGCACCTCCAACCCCGCCCGCGTAAAGGCGGCGCGGGCGGATTGAGCAAACTCTCCCAATCCGGCTAGCTCTTTATTCTCCCAAGGGTAGCGGAGCTCTGCAAAGAGGGTGATGGAGCGTATCTTCATGGCTCTCCTTTCGTCAGTACCTCTATTATAGCCGTTCGGAGAGCCGCGAAAAGCCGCGCTGTCCCAGAGATGGGAGGCTAGATCGTGAGCAGTGTCTCCTCGTTTTTGAGGACGTTGGTGAGCGCCACGCCCAGGTACTG
>DAOTVC010000092.1:0-10254 GCA_034437215.1 Anaerolineae bacterium
CTGCCGCCGCCGCGCGTCCCACCCATCTACGACTACATCTACGACCACGCGGGCATCGAGCGGGACTGGACGGAGATCCTCTTCCGGATCGAGCCCCCCGCGTGGGGCAAGTGGATCGACGGCGTCCGGTGGTACCCGGGCATCAGCCTCACCGTCGAGACCTCGGACACCTTCCAGGTCGTCGACGTCATCACCGGCGCCTTCAACACCACCCTGCTCGAGTTCTGGAACTCCGAGCGCCTGGAACTGGTAGGCTTTACCCCGAGCGCCGGGGTCGTCGTCCCCGGTCCTAACGGGGACCTTCTGGAGTGGCACGTGCCCGCGACCGCGCCGGAGGTGGTGACCCTGACCAAGGAGTTCCACGTCCGGGGCGGAGCCTGGACCGAGAGCCCGCTCCACGAGGAGCTCCTCGTCGAGGGCGAGTTCTGGCAGGAGCGACCACTGTTGCTGCGCAAAGCCCCTCCTGATCTCCGACTGACAGCCGCCTACGAACCCCAGGAAGCCTTCGCCGGCGAACGGGTCACCTACACCCTCTTCTACGAAAACGTAGGGGGGTACGTAAACGATGCCTGGGTGACCAGCACCTTCCCCATATCGGCCCCCATCGTTCACACCGTCGCGGACCCCCTGGTACCCCAGCAGATCGGCCCCCAGGGACTGTGGGCCAGATGGGACGTCGGCGCCCTGGAGACCCATGAAGGGGGAGCCATCACCGTCAGTGTCGTGTTGTCGGAGGTTTTGCAGCCCTACGAAGTGATCCACACCTACAACTACATCTACGACCAGGTGGATACCATCGGCGGACAAGTGCACATTGAACACGACTGGCAACCCATCAGTTACACCATCCAACCTGTCGAGCCCACCTGGGAGAAGGAGCTCTGGATCAACGGCGAGGGGCCCTTCCCCGTGACGGACGGTCCCCACCACGTCGCCACCGGGGATCTGGTGAGCATCGTCGACCGGGTCCACGTGGCGGCCGGGACCCCGGTGAGCTACACCCTGACGGAGATCTGGCAGGAGGGGCTGGCCTTCCACGGAGCGGTCGCCACCGCCGGCATCGTCGTGACCACGACCGACAGCCTCGAGTGGCGGGGCTGGGAGATCGCGCCCAATACCTGGCACGTGCTGACCAAGACCTTCGAGGTCACCTGGTCGGACTGGGAGCCCCTGCTGATCACCGAGACCCTGCGGGTCGCCGAGGCCGATCCCGTCGAGCTGCCGCCGATCATGGTACATTTCGAACCGCCCCGCATCTACCTCCCCCTCGTCCTGCGCAACTGACCCCCTTTTTACGTCCCTCCCTGCGGCGCAGCGCCGCAGGGAGGGACGTGAGCCTGGACGGGGACGGGAAGTCCCCCTACCAAGGCCTGGCGCCGAGCGCCCACCTGCGTGGGCGTAGGCCGCCGCGGAGGGACTTCAGTCCCGACACACCACAATCAGGCTCTGCATTTTGACGAAATTCCAACCTCGCGTATACTATAAATAGAAACAGGACGCTAGCCGAAGATGCTCGCTGACAATTCATTGAACTCCTACTCGGGAGAGCCGCGCATCTTCCACCCATTCCGGGAACTCCGCGCCGCCACCCGGGAGTAGAGGTCGAGATCTGAGACTATGAACAAGAAGTGGCTTTTATCCTATCCGGAGCGCGTGGTAGGGCTGAGTTGGATGGCCTACGCGCTGCTCTTCTATCTGCTCTATGACCCGGTGACGCCCCTTGCCCTGGCCCTGCTCATCGTGCCCGTCGGGCTGACGGGCTGGCTGCTGGGCCTCTACTGGGGTATCGTCGCCGGCGCCCTCGCCTATCCCCTGAACCGCTGGCTCGTGCAGCTGATGGCGGCTCCGAACGGCCCCTCCATCCCCACCGAGGGGCTCCTCACGGCGCTGGCCCTCTTCGCCGCCGGTGCGGGGCTGGGTTACGCCCGGGAGCTGGAGCAGCGCCGGCAGAAGGATCTGGCGGCCCACCGCATGGCAGAGGAGATCCTGCGCAAGAGCAACGAGCTCTTTTACCGGATCTTCTACGTCTTTCCCGACCCGGCCGTGCTCTGGGAGCGGGGCGACGACGGCAACGTCCGTCTTATCGGCGTCAACCAGACCGCTCTGGCAGAGTCGGGGGGGCGGATCGGGGAGGCCGTGAAAGAGCCGCCGGAGGTCGTCTTCGGGCACGCGCCGGAGCTCCTGGCGAAGATCCGCGAGGCCTTCGAGGGAGGCACCCGGCGGTTGGAGCTCCTCTACGACTCCCAGGCCAACGGGGAGAGCCGCTGGATCTTCGCCGACTACATCAAGATCAGCGAGAGCTACCTCCTCTGCGTCCACCGGGACATCGATGGGCGCAAGCGGATGGAGGAGTCGCTGCGGGAGTACGCTGCCGAGCTGGAGGCCAACAACATCGAGTTGGACGCCTTCGCCCACACCGTGGCCCACGATCTGCGCACCCCCCTCTCCCTCATCATCGGCTACGGCGAGTTCCTGGACGCCTGCCTGGAGGAGCTGCCCGCCCAGGAGGTCCGCACGAACCTGGGCATCATCCTGCAGACGGCCCGCAAGATCAACTCCATCGTCAAGGAGCTCCTCCTCCTCGCCAGCGTACGCCAGATGGACGAGGTGCAGACCAAGGCACTGGACACGGGCCAGATCGTGGGAGAGGTGCTGGAGCGGCTGCAGGAAGCCATTGGGGAGTCCAAGGCAGAGATCAGCCTACCTGAGAGCTGGCCCGCGGCCATCGGTTACGCCTCCTGGGTAGAAGAGGTCTGGGTCAACTACCTGAGCAACGCCCTCAAGTACGGCGGGAAGCCGCCGCGCGTGGAGCTGGGCGCGGACCCGCCTTCCAACGGCGCCGGACAGGTCCGCTTCTGGGTGCACGACAACGGGCACGGGCTGACGGGCGAGCAGTGCACCCAGCTCTTCGCCCAGTTCAAGCGGCTGCACGAATCGCGGGCCGAGGGGTACGGGCTGGGGCTCTCCATCGTCCAGCGCATCGTCAAGAAGCTGGGGGGCGAGGTGGGTGTGGAGAGCGAGGTAGGCAAGGGGAGCACCTTCTGGTTCACCCTCCCCGCCGGACCTAATGCGGCACCGGTCTCCGAGCAGATGCCCGTTAGAGCGGCTCGTAGTTAGCCGGAGTGCCTTCAACGCGACTCCCCCTTTTTTTCTCCAGGTCAAATCAAAGTTTCTAAGGCTGAAAATTTTTTTCTCGGGCTGAAACTGCGCGTTGACGGCGTGAAAATCGGGCATCCGCACGCGTCCACTACCCGCCCGGCGATAAATCGCCGGGCTAGAAGCAGCGCCCCCTGAAGGGGGCTCCCGAAGCGGGACCGTCCCAGCCCGCTTTAGCGGGCGCCGCTACATAGCGTGGGGACTTCATCCCCACGCGGGGCCGGGATCGCGACCGGGTCGGCGACGAGAGCCGGCGGTTTCAAGCGAAAAGTTCGTAGTAAGCGACGAAGCGAAGCGGAGTCGCGTCACGGCACTCCGGCTGGCGCCTGCGTACCTGCCTGAACTACGAACTACTTAAGCATCCAAGCGCTTGCAGTTTTCCCCGCCTGCCGTACAATCCTGATCAGGCAAGCACCCCATTCCCATACCCGCCTGGCGCTAGCCGGGCTTTCAGCAGGAGAGAGATGCGCATCTTCGGCACGGAAGGATCGGTTCCCGCGCTGCCCGAACCCTGGACCACACTGCGGACGACGGTGGTCACCAGCGACTACATCCTCACGCCGCGGGTCTACTTCACGCTGCGCGCGGCCTTCGAGCACTACCAGGTCAGCGCCACGCCCGCGCTGGCGTCCCTGGCCCCCGAATACGGGAGCGACGAGTTCCTGCAGTGCGTGGACGTGCGCGGGGAGCGTCCTACCCTGCCGGAGCGCGTGGTCGAGGACTACCGGGAATTCGTGGAGGAGACCCCCGACTTCGCCACCTGGCTGCGCCCCATCTCCGGGACGAACCCCTCCGCCTTCCTCCTCGCCCGTTGGCTCTGCCACCTGGGAGGCTTCCGCCATCCCGCCGTAGGGCTCTTCATCGAGCATCCCACGAGAGCAGATCACCTCCTGGTGCAGGTGCGCGGTGTGGAGAAGGCGGAAGCGCCCGGCGCCTTCGGTCTCCCGGCGGCGGGGCACATCGGAGGTCTCACCCTCGCCCGGGAGAGCCTCCTCCGCGAGCTCCACGAGGAGCTGGGGCTAGAGGAGGAGGACCTCGACGACCTCGAGCTGCTGGACACCTACAACTACCGGGACCGGGCCGCGGAGGCCATCTACTACAACGTCGAGTTTCGCTCCGTCTTCCGCTGCCGCCTCAAACCGGGCAGGATGGAAGCCATCCGCTTCAAGGACGGGGAGGTGGCAGCCGTCGCCATCTTTACCCGCGAGGCACTGCGCGCGCTGGTCAACCACTTCCCCGATCACATCGCATCCGGCTTGGGGGCCGCGCTGCCCCTCTACCGGGAGTGAAACGTGACAAGCCTCACGTTTTTACGTTTTACGCTTCACGCTCCGATTTAACCTTAGCCCACGTTCCATAGAGTCCCGCTACGGTAACCAGACTTCTACAGAAGGAGAGACATGAAACCTGAGACCAACGTCGGCATCATCGGCACGAAGTTCATGGGGCGCGCCCACAGCAACGCCCTCATCGACCTGCCCCTCTTCTTCGACCTCCCCGTCACGCCCGTGCGGCGGGTGGCCTGCGGGCGCAACGTGGAGGAGCTCGCGGTCTTCGCGGGACGTTTCGGCTGGCAGAACACCGAGAGCGACTGGGAGCGGCTGGTAGAGCGGGAGGACGTCGATCTCGTGGACATCTGCACCTCCAACGCCACCCACATGCCCATCGCCCTCGCCGCCGCCAGGGCGGGCAAGGACATCCTCTGCGAGAAGCCCCTCGCCCTCAACACCGGGGAGGCCCGCCGGATGCTGGACGCCGTACGCGAGGCGGGGGTCAAGCATATGGTGGCCTTCAACTACCGGCGGGTGCCCGCCGTCGCCCTCGCCAAGCGGCTCATCGCCGAGGGGCGCGTGGGGCGGATCTACCACTTCAACGCCGTCTACTACCAGAGCTGGTTGGTGGACCCCGGCTTCCCCCTCGTCTGGCGCCACCGGGCGGGGGAAGCCGGGAGCGGCGCCCACGGCGATCTCAACGCCCACATCGTCGACCTCGCCCGCTACCTCGTCGGCGAGATCGAGGCGGTCTCGGGCGTCAAGGAGACCTTCATCAAGGAGCGCCCCCTGCCCGCAGGCGAGGGGACGGGTGAGGTGACCGTGGACGACGCCGCCTCCTTCCTGACCCGCTTCCGGGAGGGCGCGCTGGGCTCCTTCACGGCGACCCGCTTCGCCACGGGGCGCAAGAACCAGCTCCGCCTGGAGATCTTTGGCAGCGAGGGGGCCCTCATCTTCGACCTGCAGCGGCTGAACGAGCTGCAGTTCTACGATCGCGCCGACGCCCCGGCGGACGGCTTCCGCACCCTCCTGGTGACCCAGGAGGCCCACCCCTACATGGAGGCCTGGTGGCCCGACGGGCACATCATCGGGTGGGAGCACACCTTCATCCACCAGATGCGCGACCTCCTGGTCGCCATCGGCGAGGAGACGCCCATCTGTCCCGACTTCTACGACGGGCTGCGCTGCCAGCAGGTACTGGACGCCGTGCTCGATTCGGCGGAGAGGCGGCGCTGGGTGGAGGTCCCCGAGGCGTGAAACGTAAGGATGGCTCTACTGAAAGAACTCTATTTCACCACAGAGGACAGAGAGAACACTGAGAAAATCATGGAGATTATTATAAAAGTCAAACCAAAAGTTTAACATCAAAAAATCTCCGTGATCTCCGTGGTAAGAGAGCTTTTTTCAGCGGAGCCAAGGACCTTGCTTTACGTTTCACGCTGCTCGATCCGGTGCGCCACATCCGCGGGGGATGGTCTCTACATACGTGGGGCCATCCCCTTATTGCGGGTTCCAACTTCTTACTAACAGTTGGTTGACACCCCCGGCGCGCCCAATATACTTAGGGATACTCTCTAATTTTAACCGCAAGCCCGATTGAGTGCCGCACCCCTCACATCGCAGCGACCACAATAACCGTCAGGTACCCGGCCCGGGGGATCTGAGAGGGGCATGCGCTGATCGGACAAGGAGATAGTGGATGGAGAAGCAGGAAGCTCGCCTCGATGGGGATGGAGCTATCGCCCAGGACGGAGGGGTCGCAGCGGGCCGGCAGGGGATCGTCATTCAGGGCTCCGCCAACACCGTCCAGGTCAGTTATCAGGGCAACGAGGTCATCATCCCCTCCCCGGAGGCCATCGACGCCCACCGGGACGCGCTGCGCCAGCGTTTAGCCCGGGAGACCCAGAGCCGGTGGGGCGGCATCTCCCTCTATATCCAGGAGGAGAGCGCGATGCTGCCCATCGAGGCCTCCCCCTACGAGCAGGGGCGGCTGGGGAAGCGGGAGAATCTCCTCCAGACCCTGCACCAGACCGAACGCCTCATGGTTCTGGGAGAGCCCGGGGCCGGCAAGACGGTGGCCCTCGAGCGCTTCGCCTGGGACATCTGCGCCAACGGGACCGAGACCCTCCCCGTCCTGGTGCGCCTCTTCCACTACGCCGGCTCCTCCCTCGGCGGTTGGGTCCGGGCCGTGCTGCAGCAGACGGGGCACCTGCGGTTGGACGACGAGCGGGCCCTGGCGGCCTTCCTGCACGAGGGGCCGGTGCGCTGCGTCTTCCTCTTCGACGGACTGAACGAGGTCCCGCCCGCCTACCGGGATTCCCTGGTCGACGAGCTGGTGCGCTGGATGGCGGCCTATCCCCGCCACCCCCTCATCCTGACCAGCCGGATCCAGGACGAGCTCTGGCGCCGCCTGCGCACGGCGGTGACCCAGACGGTAGTGATCCAGGAGATCGGCGACGACCAGGCCTGGGAGTACCTGAAGGCGCATCTGCAGGAGCGCGGGACGGCCCTCTACAGCCGGCTGGACGACCGGCTGCGGGCGCTGGCGCGGCGCCCGCTGCTCCTCTGGCTGATCAAGGAGGCCGGCGCGGCAGGCGAGATGGTACCCGGAAACCGGGGGGAGCTCTACGCCCGCTTCGTCTCGCGGATGCTGCGCCGGGACACCGAGCGCCGCCTCGACGCGGAGATCCCCGAGCGGCTGAAGATGCAGGCCCTGGCGGATCTGGCCTACGCCCTGGGTCAGGAACAGCGGCTGACCTGCAGCCGCGCGGAGGCCATCAGCGTCGTCGCCCGGCGGATGGGCCCGGAGCGGGCTCGCAGCGTCGTCGACTCCTGTGCCCGGCACGGACTCCTCATGGGGCAGGAGATCCTCTGGTTCGCGCCCCACCAGACGGTCCAGGAGCACTTCGCCGCGCTGGCCCTGCGGGAGCAGCTGCGGACGGAGTACGAGCAGTCGCGCTTGCAGCAGGTGTGGCAGACGGCCCAGCGCAGCCTGATGGGCAAGACGACGGGGGTAGCGGCCCTGGCAGCCGACGATTGGTGGGCCGAGACCTTCGTCCAGCTCGCGGGTCTGGTCGACGCGGCCGACGCTCTGGCGGAGGCGGTGGCCCGGGTGAACCCCTGGCTGGCCTGGTGGTGCGTGCAGGAGGGGCGGAACGTCGATCCGGAGACCCGCAGCTTTGTGGAAGCCCGCTCCATCGACCTGCTGAAGGCGGAGCGCGTCTCAGAGCGGCGGCGGGCCGTCGCCGCTCTGGCGGAGCTGCGCAACGAGCGGGTGGTAAAACCCCTCTTCTGGGCGGCCGGCGACGCGGACGACGAGGTGGTCCGCATCGCCCTCCAGACGCTGGGCGAGATGGGGGACGCCGCGCGGGTCCCCGTCGTCCGCGCCCTCTACGGCGGCAACCGGCGCGGGCGGGAGATCGCGCTGCGCTACCTGCGCACCCAACCCCACAGCAGCCTCTGGCTACAGGCAACGGAGCGCTGCTGGTACGAGATGCGCACCGCCGACCGGCTGCAGGCGGTGGTCACGCTGGCCCAGATGCGCCACCCCCGGGCGGTGGAGTGTCTGCTCCGGGCGGTGGGCGACCGGAGCGAGAAGGTGGCGGCGCTGGCCCTGCGCGCGCTCTCCGTGATGGGCGAGCCGGCGCGCGCCATGATGTCCCCCGCCCTCCAGCAGCCCGACTGCTGGGCGGGGATCCTGCGCTACGTGATCACCCATCCCAGCGCCGAGCTCTCCATGCAGATCCCCATGTACATGTGGGAGCAGGAGCTGGGGCTGCCCATGACCTGGATTCCGGCGGGCACCTTCCTGATGGGCAGTGACAGGGAGCGCGACCCTGTGGTGCCCCCCGAGGAGGTACCCCAACACGAGGTCACCCTGCCCCACTACTGGATCAGCAACACGCCGGTGAGGGTGAAGGATTTCCAGACCTTTGTGCGGGAGAGCGGCTACCCCTGGAAGGCGCTCAATGAGCCGCAGGGGGGAGAGGATCACCCCGTGGTTCACATCACCTGGTACGACGCGCTGGCCTACTGCGAGTGGCTGCGGAAGAAGACAGGCCTCCCCGTGGCGCTGCCCTCCGAAGCGGAGTGGGAGAAGGCCGCGCGGGGGCCGGACGGGTTGAACTATCCGTGGGGCAACGTGGTGCCCACGGGGCGCCGGTGCAACTTCAACAACCACGTCGAGACCACGACGCCGGTGAACGCCTACTCCCCCGAGGGTGACAGCCCCTACGGCTGCGCCGACATGGCAGGAAATGTCGGCGAGTGGACCCGGAGCCTGTGGGGCAGCGACCAGCGTTTCCCCGACTTCCCCTACCCCTACGCTCCCCGGGACGGGCGCGAGGACCTGAACGCCCCGGAGATGATGCAGCGGGTGGTGCGGGGCGGCACCTTTCTCAGCAGCAGCCGGGGCGTGCGCTGCGCCTTCCGCGACTACCGCTACCCCAATTCGCGGCTCTGGCTCTTCGGCTTCCGGGTCGCCATCTCCCCCGGCTTCGACGGCTGGCCCGTGGAGAGTGAGGAGCAGACGTCAAGGACCTTCCCGGATGTGGTGCGCATCTGGGAGACCGTCAAGAAACAGCAGCTAGGAGGTTCATCATGATCCAACGCTTCAGCCACGGACACGCCCTGCTCATCGGCGTGGGCGCGACCAACTACCCCGACTGGTCCCTGCCGGCGACCGTCAAGGACGTGCAGACCCTGCAGAGGGCGCTCACCAACCCCGACCTCTGCGCCTACCCCGCCGACGCCCAACACGTGCGCCTGCTCCACGACGCCCAGGCCACCCGAGCCGCCATCCTCGAGGGACTGGTCTGGCTGGGAGAGCGCACGACCGCCGATCCGGAGGCGACCGCCGTCGTCTACTACTCGGGTCACGGCTGGCTCGACGAGAGCACGGAGCGCTACTACCTGATCCCCCACGACGTCCGCCCCTTCGACATTCCCGGCTCGGCCCTGGCGGCGGAGGCCTTCACGGAGGGACTGCGGGCCCTCCCCGCCCGGCGGCTCCTGGTCATCATCGACAGCTGCCACGCCGAGGGGATGGCGACGGCGAAGGAGGCAGCGGGCACCGACCTGCCCCCCGCCTGGCAGGAGCGCGCTCTACCCCAGGGGCTGGTCGAGGCTCTGAAGGAGGGGGAGGGACGTGCGGTCTTTACCGCCTCCCGCGGCGCCCAGCGCTCCTGGGTCCGTCCCGACGGCACCCTAAGCCTCTACACCTACCACCTCCTCGAGGCGCTGCAGGGCGCGGGCAATCGCCCCGGCACGCAGGTAGTGCGCGTCTCCAACCTGATGAACCACCTGGGGCAGGCGGTGCCGCAGAGCGCCCGCACCCTCTGCCGGGCGGAGCAGACGCCCTTCTTCGACACCGCCACCGAGGACTTTCCCGTGGCCCTCCTGCGGGGGGGCAAGGGGCTGTCGGCGGCGGGGTGGGAGGCGGTGCAGCCGGAGGCGGAGGCGACCATCCAGACCCTCTACCGGGCCACCCTGCACGGGGACGGCGCCATCGCCCAGGGTGCGGGCGCCACGGCGGTGGGGGCCGGGGGCGTGCACGTGGGGGGTAGCGTCGGCGGCGACGTGGTCACGGGCGAGCGCCACACTCTCTTCGACCAGCGGGGGCAGCGGGTGGGACGGCAGACCAACGTCGCGGGCGACTTCGTGGGCCGGGACAGCATCCGGATCACGGGCGACGGCAACGTCATCGGCAATCACAGCCGCAGCACCGTCATCAAGGGCGGCGGGACGGAGCAGGCCCGGCAGGGGGCCTTCCGCCGGATCTACACCCTCCTCGCGACCTATCCGGGGTTAACCCGGGAGGAGCGCGCCG
>DAOTVC010000093.1:0-8308 GCA_034437215.1 Anaerolineae bacterium
CCTACGGCGACCTTCCCGCCGCCCCCGGAGTCCCTGAAGGTGCCCATCCTGATGTACCACTACGTCTCCCCTCTGCCCCCCGACGCCGACTCCCTGCGTCGCGGGCTGACCGTCGTGCCCGAGGACTTCGAGGCCCAGCTGCAGCACCTTCAGGACAAGGGTTACGAGACGGTTCTGCTGAGCGATCTCCACGCTGCGCTGGAGACGGGGCGCCCGCTGCCCGAGAAGCCCATCGTCCTGACCTTCGACGACGGGTACAAAGATCACTACACCCACGCCTGGCCCCTCCTCGAGAAGTACGGCTACGTGGGGGAGTTCTTCGTCATGGCGACCCCGGCTCACTACGAAGCCGAGCACTACATGAGCTGGGCCGAGATGCGGGAGATGGCGGAGGCCGGAATGGCCATCCAGGGGCACGGGCGGGATCACTATGATCTCCGCAACCGCAGCTACGACTTCCTCGTCTTCCAGATCCTGGGGATCAAGGAGGCCGTGGAGGCCCACACCGGACAGGCGGTGACCTTCTTCTGCTACCCCTCCGGCAAATACGACGACAACGTGATCGCCGTCGTCGAATCGGCGGGCTATCTGGGCGGGGTAACCACGGAGTGGGGCGCGACGGAGACCCTCGACAACCGCTTCACCTGGCCGCGGCTGCGCGTACACGGCCACTGGTCTCTGGAGAAGTTCGCCGACGTCCTGGAGGACTTCGAGCAGTAGGTGCGCCCGCGAGATCCGGCTTCTGCGCGACCCGGAACGGGACAGATGGCGACTTGACCCCACAAACAAACGTTCTACACTAGGGGCAGATGTCCGGCAGCGCATCGTCCGAGATAACGACCTACGAGGAGTCTTATGGCTGAACGTGAACTCGATCGCTGGTTTCCCCGTCCCAAGGTGGACGAATCCCGCTTGGGCACCGTCGTCCGGGGGAGCCTCAGCAAGGGGCTGGAGGTCAAGCTCGCCCCCGAGCGCCTCATCGAGGGGCTGGCGGTGGGCCGCTACGTCGTGGTGCGTGGCCAGACGGAGCGACGCTTCTTTGGGATGATCACCGACGTGATCCTGGAGACCCGGCACCCCGAGATCGAGCAGGCACCGCCCGAGGACCCCCAGGGCTTCCTGGCGAAGGTCTACCGGGGGACGCTGACCTACGGGCGCTTGCACGTCACCCCCATGCTCGTCCTCGACGGCGCGGACGAGATCCGGCCCGCCAAGACGGTGCCCACCCACTTCACCCACGTCTACGACGCCTCTCCCGAGGAAGTCGCCCTCATCTTCGGGGACGTCGACGAGAAAGGCCACTTCTACATCGGAGAGCCCCTGGAGATGGAGGGGACACGGATCGCCCTCGATCTCCAACGTTTCGTGGAGCGCTCCAGCGGCGTCTTCGGGAAGACGGGCACGGGCAAGACCTTCCTCACCCGCATGCTCCTCGCCGGCATCATCCAGGAGGCGGTCGCCGTTAACCTCATCTTCGACATGCACAACGAGTACGGCTGGCGGAGCCAGGACGAGGCCCGGCAGGACGTCAAGGGGCTGCGGCAGCTCTTCTACGACGGGCGGGTCAGCGTCTTCACCCTCGACCCCGACTCCTCCCGGCGGCGGGGCAGCAAGGTCGACTATACCGTGCGCATCGGGTACGAGCAGCTGGAGCCGGAGGATCTGGAGATGCTGGCACCCCTCTTCGGCTTCACCGACGTGCAGACCAACGCCCTCTACATGCTGCGCCGGCGCCTGGGGCGCGCCTGGGTCCGGCGCCTCCTCGCCGAGGAGCACGACGAGGGCGTAGCCGCCCTCACCGAGCAGGGCAAACTCCACGAGGGGACCCTGGGCGCCATCCAGCGGAAGCTGGCCCAGCTCCATCGCTTCGGCTTCCTCGTGGAGCAGGCACCCGACGACCCCATCGGGCGCATCCTCGACTATCTCAACAGCGGCAAGAACGTGATCCTGGAGTTCGGGCGCTACGGGAACGCCCTGGAGGCCTACATCCTCGTGGCGAACTACATCACCCGGCGCATCCACCGCGCCTACGTGGACCGCAAGGAGGCCTACCTGGGCGGCGGCGGGCAGGAACCGCGCCCTCTCATCATCACCATCGAGGAGGCCCACAAGTTCCTCGATCCCACCATCGCCCGCCACACCATCTTCGGCACCATCGCCCGGGAGATGCGCAAGTACAACGTCACCCTCCTGGTGGTCGACCAGCGACCCAGCGGCATCGATCAGGAGGTCATGAGCCAGATCGGCACGCGGGTCACGGCCCTGCTGGACGAGGAGAACGACATCCGCGCGGTCTTCTCGGGGGTGGCAGGGACGGCGGCCCTGCGCGAGGTCTTGGCCCGGCTGGAGACCAAGCAGCAGGCCCTGATTCTGGGCCACGCCGTGCCCATGCCCGTCGTCGTCCACACGCGGGACTACCGGGATCTCTACGGCGAGGTCGCCGGTCACGCCGTCGACCCGGGCGAAGCGGCGGATCTCCTGTACGGATCGTAAGCGCCGCCACTCAACCTACACTCACTCACGAGGAGCAGACTGTGGAAGATAAGGTTTTCGAGAGACATACCCGCCTGCGGTCCTTTCCGCCCGCCCAACTGGCCTACATCGTCTACCGCCGCTTACGGGAGCAGGGGCTGCACACGACGCTGCGCTGGGTGCAGGATAAGCTCGTGCGCCGCTTTCAGGGAACCTCACCCAGGGAGTCCTGCGAGGTTGCGCCGAGGCTCCACGTGGGGGGACAGCACACCCGCCGAGGTCTGCAGCGCATGCGCCGGGAGGGGATCGGAGCCGTCGTCAACATGCGGGAGGAGGCGGACGACGCCGAGCGGGACGTGCTGCTCGACGACTACCTCTGGCTCCCGACGACGGACGATGCGCCGCCCACCCTCGAGGACCTGGAGCGGGGAGCCGCCTTCATCGAGGAACAGATCGCGGAGGGGCGGGGCGTCTACGTGCACTGCGCCAGCGGTGTAGGACGGGCCCCCACCATGGCGGCGGCTTACCTCGTGAGCCAGGGGGTGGAGCCCGAGGAGGCCTGGGCACGGATTCGCAAGACGCGCCCCTTCGTGCGACCGGCTCCCAAGCAGATCGAGGTCGTGGAAGAGTTTGCTCGACGGCGCTCGGCCCAAGAGCAGGAAGTCGAGGAGCAGCAAGAGAAGCAGGAGGGAGAGATGGAAGAGCTCAAAGTGCGTGCGATGGAGCGTATCACGTCCGATCCGGCCCTGACCGATCCCCTGACGGACGAAGAAGCACACCCCCTCATCCGCTGGGCCGAGGCCCAGATCACGCGGCTGGTCGAGCAGTTGGAGGGAGGGGACGAGCAGGAGGCCTGGGAGCGCCTCGAGCCCCGGCTGCAGGAGCTGCGCCGCCGCATGCGGGAGATCGCCCGCCGGAGCGCTGAAGCCGAAGAGCCCCTGTCCGAGATAGAGAGACGGCTGGACTCCTACAACATTGCACTCACGGAGGACGAAGATGACGAAGAAGCGCTCTAAGCGCACTGCCAAAGGGCGGTTGGCCTGGAAGGAGCTCCTGCTCTCCCTTTTCTTGATCCTCATCGTCTGGGCAGGTCAGGATCTGATCGGTGAGAGAGGGCCCGGCTTCCGTCGCGACGTGGAGGGGAAGATAGAGGTGGCCTTCACTGCCCCCCTCTACCCCGAGGAGGCGGTCAATCGCTACGGGGGGCTGGACGAGCAGCTGGCCGACGCTATCGACGAGGCGGAGCGCACGGTCGACGTCGCCGCCTACGACTTCGACCTGGAACGCGTTGCCGGCGCCCTCATCCGGGCCCACAAGCGGGGGCTGCGGGTGCGGCTGGTGACGGACAGCGACTACGCCGACGAGCTGGGTCCCGTACGCCTGGAGGAGGCGGGCATCCCCGTGGTCTACGACGAGCGAAGCGCCTTTATGCACGACAAGTTCGTCGTCCTCGATGAAGCCGTGGTCTGGACGGGCTCCTGGAACTTCACCGACTACGGCACCTACCGCAACAACAACAACGTCGTAATTATCGAATCCACAGCCCTCGCCCGGAACTACACCGCCGAGTTTGAGGAGATGTTCGAGGAGCGGGCCTTCGGCCCCACCTCCCCCGCCGAAACGCCCTACACCCAGGTCGAGGTGGGGGAGATCCTGGTGGAGAACTACTTCCCATCCGAGGAGAAGGTCGCCTCACGCATCGTCGAGCTGCTGGAGGACGCCGAAACGAGCATCCGGTTCCTGGCCTTCACGCTGACCGACGACGACATCGCGGCTGTCTTGAACCGCAAGCATCGGGAGGGGGTTCTAATCCAGGGGGTGGTGGAGTCCCGGAACGCCGGAAGCATGGGCTCCGACGTGGAGGCGCTCCAACAGGCGGACGCGGATATCCTGAAGGACGGCAACCCCTACAACATGCACCACAAGGTCATCATCATCGATGGGGCCATCGTGATCACGGGCTCCTACAACTTCACACGCAACGCGGCCGAGAGCAACGACGAGAACGTGCTCATCATCCACAGCCCCGGGATCGCAGACTCCTATCTCAGGGAGTTCGAACGGGTCTACGGGTTGGCGAGGGAGGCGGAGTGATGGGATCGCAGGGTTGGAAGTGGGCCACGCTGCTCCTGGCAGCCGTGCTCCTAATGCTGGTAAGCTGCCTCGTAGGGTTGGCCGTGGGAGGGGTGGTAGGTTTCGGTATGGGAGCCCGGGAGCGCGCTTTCGAACGCGAGTTCCGGCGCGAAGAGGTGCCACCGATGGAGCCGCCGTGGGAGATACCCGAACCTCCCCGACGCCCTCTCCCCCCCTTCGGGGAGCAGCCGGAGCGCCCCTGGTTGGGCGTCTACTTCGAGATGGTCGAGGAGGGCGCCGCAGTCCGCGACGTCGTCTTCGGCAGCCCCGCCGATGAAGCCGGGCTCCAGGTGGACGACGTCATTGCCGAGGTGGATGGCGAAGCGGTCTCCCTCGACAACCCCCTCGACGAGGTGATCGGGCGCTACACGCCCGGCGACGAGGTGGAGTTGGAGATCCTGCGCGGGGACGAGATCCGCAACATCACCGTGGAGTTAGGGATGCGCCCGATGGAACCGGGCGAAGGTCCCTTCATTCTGCCCCCTGCGCCCGGCGAGGGCTAAAACGGGGCAAAGAGAGACCGCACCTCAATCAGGGTGCGGTCTTCTACTAGTGTTCTTGCACACGTCAAAGGATGGGAAAACTTGCTAACCCTTGCTGCCGGCAAAGGCGCGACTGAAGGCGCTTACCGGGGCGCTAACGCGCCGAGCGTCGACCTGCGTCGACGCCCACCCCACCATCAAATCACACGTGATCGAACACTAGTCCGAAACGCCCTTCCGCTTCGCCACAGCCCCCTGCTTGTGCAGGCGCTCGTAGACCGCCAGGGTCTCCCGCGCCGTGCGCTCCCAAGAGAATTGCGCGGCGCGGCGCAGCCCTCGCTCCCGCAGATCCTCCCGCAGTTCGGCGTCGCTCAGCAGACGGCACAGGACCTCCTCCAGGGCCTCTTCGTCGGTGGGATCGAAGAGCAGGGCCGCGTCCCCCACCACCTCAGGCAGGGAGGAGCCGTCACCGCAGGCTACGGGCGTACCGCAGGCCATCGCCTCCAAGGGTGGCAGACCAAAACCCTCGTAGAGGCTGGGGAAGACGAAAGCGGTGGCGGCAGCGTAGATGGCGGGCAGATCCATATCCAGGACGTAGCCGGTAAGGATCACGGCTTCGCTCGCCGGGCTGGTCTCGAGGGCGGCGAAGAAGTCGTCGGAGAGCCACCCCCGCTTCCCGACGATGACAAGGGGCGGAGCCTCCCCCGCCGCATAGAGCCCCTCCCAGATGTGCAGCAGGCGAAGCAGATTCTTGCGGGGCTCGATGGTCCCCACGTAGAGCAGGAACTCCTCCGGCAGCCCGTAGTGGGCCCGCACCGCCGCCACCCCCTTCTCCGGCTGTGGTACGAAGCGGGGATCGGCGGCCTCGTGAATGACACTGATCTTCTCCCGGGGCAGATTGTAGGCAGCCATCAGATCCCGGCGCGTCGCCTCGGAGACGGCGATAATGTGGTCGGCGCGCCTGCAGTAGAGGGGCATGGTCACGTTGAGATACCAGCGGTTGAGGCGCTTGTGGTGCTCGGGCAGGTGGCGGAAGATGAGGTCGTGGACGGTCAGCACGGTTGGGATGCCGGGCAAGGGCATGAGCAGGTGCTCGGTGGCGTGGAAGAGGGTAGCACCGGGCACGAGACGACGGAAGGAGGCACGGGCCAGCTGTCCTGCCCAGACGAGCATCCGCCAGGGCTTGTAGCCCAGAGTAACGGTGTGGGAGGGGAGCTCCGCGAGCCCCTGGAGGGGTTCGAGCCCCTGTTCGGCGTTGTAGAAGAGGGCCAGCCGGTCGGGCAGGAGCTCTGCCAACGCGTGGGTCAGGCTCTCGGCGTAGCGCCCCAGGCCGGCACGCCGGTGGACGGCAGCGGAGACGTCGAGGGTGATCATGGCTGTGGGAGGCAGGTGAAGCCCTGTTCGGCGAAGTGGGGATCAGATGTCAAGATGCACCACAGAATAGACTCCTTATCTTGGATGAGGTGAATCTGACCCATCAAATTGACGCTTTTGAAATCAGCAAGGGTGGAAGTCAGATGCTTTCCTCGTCTTCTTCGGGGAGTGACGCCAGCGTGTCCAGAAAGGTAAGAAAACGTTTCAAGTCATCTTGATAGAGCGGTTGCAGAGTTCGTGCCTCTTCGATCACGATATCCAAACGGCGAGGATCAAACCGGAATAGATAAGCATTCCGAAACAGATGGCGGAATTTTCGGAGCTCATCCAAACATTCGTAGGTTCGTCGACTGAGCACCGGAGGTCGGATTTCTTTTATCTCCAGCGTCATTCGGTGTAGTAATTCGGCATGCCACCGCGCTCCATCGCCGATCTCATTCTCAAAAAGAAAGGCAACACGTTGCAGCAGACTTTCAAAGAGACCATAGAGGACGTGCAGGTAATAACCAACGACAATACCCCGCTCAGGCTCGTGTCCCAGCTGCGTTGTAGCCTTGTCAAACAGACGATAGACCTCAGCGATAGCCTCCAGATCAGATTCAATCTCTGCCTGCAGCCGTCGAATCTGGGTTTTCATAGATGATAACTCCTGTTTTGCGAACCAAGTCGGCAAAAGACGACCGCGATGAGATGTCTCTCAGATCAATAACCCAATGAGGCAGCGCGCGTTCTAAATCGCGCCATACGTCAAAGTAGTGTTGGGGCTCCAATCCCTCAACGGCAATGTCGATATCAGAATGGGCGTGAAATGCTTCTGGATATATGACCGAGCCGAAGAGATAGGCACGGTGTAACGAGGGATAGCGAAAGAAAACGATAGCTGACGCCTCTTCGACCGCACGATAGGCTGCCTGGCGTCTCTGCTCCGCTTTCTCCCTGCGGCGTTTCCAACGAACTCGAAGTGATCGCCGGTAGGCAAACAGCTTTTCGGTTTCTGTGAGCATAGTTTTCCTTTTCTTCCATCATAGCACAACTAAGAGTAGACATCGAGATAATTATGGGGATGGCACGCAGGTGAAGCCCTGTTCGGCGAAGTGTTGATCGAAGGTGAAGACCTGCTGCAGTCCGAGGGCGCGCATCAGTGTGAAGCTGCTGCAATCCACCAGGCTGAGCTGCCGGCGATTGGCGGTAATGAGGTTAGTCACAGCGTCTTGATGTGTGGTTTTTGAGATCCAGTGGATTTCGACGGGTAGCAGAACGTAGGTATGAAGCACCTGCAGGGACCTCAGACCCAAACGGCGTTGGACGAGGGCGCTGGTTTCAAGCAAAACGTAGTTGCTGGTCAGCAATGGGACCTTTTGCGTGTTCCAGCGCCCCCAGATCTCACATGCCGGTTCATAGAAGCGGTCATCGCTGTCCAATAGTGCAAAGAGACCCGAAGTGTCAAGGAAGATCATCGCGGGGCTCATAGTCACCATAAGCTTCAGTCAGGTAAACATCGTGGTTCACAGAGATATCCGAGTGACCGGAACCAAACCGCCCTTTCATTTCCGTGACGACCGCTAAGGCGCGCCGGCGTTTCTCCTCCATGCTCATCTCACCGTGCATCGCCAGCCATGCATCCACTGCCCGGCGGATGATCTCGGCCATGGAAACGTCCTCGCGCTCCGCGACCTCTTTCACGCGGCGGGACTGCTCCTCGGTCAACTGGATCTGGGTGCGGATCATGCTTGGTACACCTCGTAGTGTGTTATCATTTCTGCTTAAATGATAACACAAAGAGAGGGGGCGTCAATTTTGGATCACCGACTCCAGTAGCACAGCCAATCGACGGGCCTGTGCCTGTC
>DAOTVC010000094.1:0-24277 GCA_034437215.1 Anaerolineae bacterium
AGGTGGGCGGCGCCGAAGGGCGTCGTGGGATCCTTGGCCTGACCCAGGTCCAGAGGGTGCTTGGTGAACATGACCAGTTCGTAGGCGGGATAGAGCCGGTTCGACGGCCCCCGGCCCTCATAGTCCACGAGCTCCTTGGTGGCGATGGCCGTTCCGGGGATGCCGTTGGGGTAGTAGTAGAGATCGAGACTCCCTCCAAAGGCGAAGGGGATGAGGGCGTGCATGACCATATCGTG
Source organism: Anaerolineae bacterium (assembly GCA_034437215.1). Classification (GTDB taxonomy): domain Bacteria; phylum Chloroflexota; class Anaerolineae; order B4-G1; family SLSP01; genus DAOTVC01. The sequence goes on from DAOTVC010000094.1 coordinate 237, forward strand.
CTCTTTGCCCAGCAGGGACTCGAGGTAGGCGGATTTGCGCTCGTACCACGCCTGCTCGGCGGCTTCGTCGTAGTCGTCCTCCGGCTCCTCGGGCTCATTCTTCTTGAACAGCTTCTTGAACATCGGGCTCCTCCCTAGAAAATCAGTCGATTAGTCGCGTAGTCAAGTAGTCGTCTGCGGGAGCACCAGTGTCTCCCTAGAAAATCAGTCGATTAGTCGCGTAGTCAAGTAGTCGTCAGCGGGAGCAACCTAGAGCGCGCGCGAAGGTGCGCGACCATCGCGGACGGTTGTCCGGGGCATTGACCTCCTCAGCGTGTTCTATCGATCACCTTCGATCTTTACACCATCACACCCTTATGCTCGCGCTCGATCTCCCTTGCCCGCTGCTCCCACTCCTCCTCCGTGGCGACCGGTTCAAAGACTAAGGGTTCTACCTTATACCCCAGGTCTGCCAGCTGGTCGTGAAGCTGGGTGAGGTAGTGGAGGAGGAGATGCCTGTCTCTTTCCGACTCCGCGCTATCTTCACGCATCGGGTTATCGGATTGCTTTCCTGCTACGGGCATCTTCTTCTACTCCTGTATCGAGCGGTTCCGGCTCTTTTGGATTTAGCCGGGCAAATACGTTCAAATCCCCACCGAACTGTCACCCTGAGCGTAGCGAAGGGTCTCGTTCCCCAACAAGGAGATTCCTCGAGAGCCTGCACTGCGTTCAGGACAGGCTGTTCGGAATGACGAGCTACCCACCACCCAGCGAAATCCCAGAGACTCTAAATCACAAGCCCCAGATATCTTCCGGGTCGGTAATGGTGGGGTCGTCGTAGCGATCCAGCGTCTCCAGCCACTCCGGCATCTCCTCCTTGATGGTCTCTGTGAGCGAATCGAGATCCTCTTTGCTCACCATCCCCCGTTCATGTAGAAACTTATAGAACTTCTTCAGGCTCGCCGCATTACTCCTTATCGAGGCCTCGCTCGCCCACATGGCCTTCTTGACAAACCAGTAGCCGAGGAAATAGTCCACGCTGTCTGCTCCCTCCTGTGGCTCTACCGTATCCTCGTACAGCAGGAATTCGTTGATGTAGAAGTCGATGTTCTCGGTGTGCTTCTGGATGGTCTTGCTTGACAGGCCCGACGCCTGCAGCCAAGCGGCAAAGTCTTCCAACAGCTGCTGGTTGGCTTCTCTGATCCTGTCGCATTCGATTTTGTATTGCTCGTAATCGTCTCTCATGGGTTTACCTCCCTGGTTTGAGATATGCTCAGTATACTGCTTGTCCTTACCGCACCTGCACCTCGTGCACGAAGGGCCGCGCCCGGGCCGCCATGGCCTCCAGCCGTGCCAGGGGGTAGGGGGCCCGGCCCTCCAGGGCCGGATCGAGGGTCCCCTGCGCGCGGAACTGCTGCAGGACGTAGCGCGCCGCCCCCGCGATCCAGCGGGCGATGGCCTCCACCTCCGGCTCCGCCAGGAGGCCCGGGACGACGGTGGTGCGGAATTCGTAGGGGATGGGGCCGCCGATGAGGAGCTCCCGGCTGCGCGCCACCCGCTCCAGGTCGATCTCCGGCAGCCCGGCGAGGGCGGCGTAGCCCTCCGGCGGGCCCTTCACGTCCATGGCGACGTAGTCCACCAGCCCCCCCGCCAGCAGCGTTTCCAGCACCTGGGGACGGTAGCCGTTGGTGTCCAGCTTGACCGCGTATCCCAACGCCCGCACCCGTCGTAGGAAGTCGGGCAGGTCGCTCTGTAGGGTGGGCTCACCGCCGGTGACGACGACGCCCGTCACCAGCCCGGCGCGCTTCTCGAGAAAGGCCCAGAGCTCCGCCTCCCGGATCTCGGGAAGGCGATTCGGGTGGAGGACGAGCTCGGCGTTGTGGCACATGGGGCAGCGGAAGTTGCACCCCGCGGTGAAGAGGACGGTGGCGATCTCCCCCGGAAAGTCGATGAGCGAGGTGCGCGCCCAGCCGTGGAACTTCATGTCCGCTTCCCCCGCGCCTCGGCACGCTCCCGGAAGGTCGCCATCTCCACGACCCGTCCCTCCACCCGCGCCTCCTCGGCGGCGAAGGCCATGAGGTGGCTCTCCAGCGACTCCCGCGCCGTGGTCAGCGGCTCCGCCTCGCCCCGGACGGCCCGCACGAAGCCCTCGACCAGCCGCAGGTCGCCCCCGCCGTGTCCCTCGTCGGGACCGCCCGCCTCGAAACGGATCACTTCTTTCTGGCCCGTGAGGTGGTCGTGGATTTCGAGCTCCTGTTCGTAGGTGAAGAAGCAGCCGCGCAGGGTCGCCCGGCTCCCGTCGTAGCGGAGCGTCCGCCCCTCCCGGTGGGAGTGACCGTGCATGGTGAAGGCCACCGTCGCGCCGCTCTCCATCTCCAGATTGAGCACCTGGTGATCCACGACGTCGTTATCGCAGTGGTAGACGCAGCGCCCGTAGGGGCCGGTGCGCAGCGCTTCCAGCCGCGCCTCGACGCTGTGGTCCTCGGAGATCACCGAGATGGGCCAGCCCCGGTAGTCCAGGGCCTCGTCCAGGGGCGGGAGGAGACGGCGCAGCGCCTTCGTCAGCCCCGGGTGGGTGAGGTAGAGGTGGGCGGCAGCGCGCTCCGCCCGATTGGGGGAGTGGCGCGCCATGCGCATGAGCGGGATCAGGTCGATGTAGAGGCGGGGGGCGTACCACGGGCAGCGCTCGGCAGCCGGGCAGCCGTCGAGGCAGTAGGCGGGGGCGCCCGGTGGGGCCTTGTCGGCGCGGAAGTGCTGCAGCGAGCCGAAGGAGCTCAGCCGCCGCGCCGGCCCCAGGTTCCAGGTGAGGATGTCGAGGTCGTGGCAGCTCTTGGCGAGGATCATGGGGCTCTCGACGTCGCTGCGGCGCCAGTTGCCGCGGACGTAGGAGTGGGCCATGTGCCAGTAGGAGACGTTCTCCCGGTGCTCCACGGTGAGGATCTCGCCCAGCCGGCCCGAGGTCACGATCGCGTGGAGCCTCTCGAAGAAGGGGGCGTAGCGGAGGACGTGGCAGATCTGGAGCAGGCGCCCCGTCCGCTCCGCCGCCTGCACGAGGCCGACGCACGCCTCCAGTGTGGTGGCCATGGGCTTCTCGAGGAGGACGTCATAGCCGACGTCCATGGCCGCCAGGGCCGGTCCGGTGTGCATCCGGTCGAGGGTGGTGACGAAGGCCACGTCGGCGATTCGCCCCTCGGCGAGGAGCGGTTGCCACCCGGCGAACTGTCCTGCCGGAGGGATGGCGTGCGCCGTCGCGAAGCGCGCGCGCCTCTCGGCGTTCGGCTCCGCGACGGCGACGAAGCGCAGGGCGTCGGGGTGTTTCAGGGCGTAGGGCGCGTAGGCGCGGTAGCCCCGGTCTCCGGCGCCGATGAGCACGGCGGTGAGCGGTCGGCTCATCTACGTTTGGTCCAACTACTTCTCAACGCGGAAGGTCCTTCGCTCCTTGAACTCCTGCTGCTTGCCGTCGTTCCAGTTCTGGATGGGGCGCAGGTAGCCGACGATGCGCGAGTAGACCTCGCAGGGCACCTTCACCTCGACCTTTGCCTCGACCTTCTTGCTCTCACGTACGTCTGTCGCCACAGTATACCTCCTCGGATGCAATGGTATCGTTTTCTTTCCGGCAGCCACCTGTCGACAACTCTGTTCCAGTGTGCGCCTCCTTTCGAAGAGAGTGAGAGGAGAGAAGAGGTCTTTCCTGCTCACTGCTCTCTTCTTACTTCTCTCTGTCCTTACCGAGCAACGCCCCCAGCCGGGTGATCTCCTCCGCCAGTGACGCCTTGGTATCGAGGATGGAGAAGAAGGGGCCGATGCCGCCCATCTCCAGGGTGACGAGGCCCGGATTGGCCCAGGCGCCCGCTCGCACGCGCTCCAGCACCCACGCCGTCAGCGCCCAGTCCTCCCCGGTCATGGGCAGGTGATCCATGCGCTTCCCGGCGAGGCGCTCGACCTCGGTCGTCGCCTCCGCGATCTCTCTCGCGCGCTCCAGGACGGGCCCCTCGAAGCGCCGCACCCCCGAGACGTGGAGCTCCTTCAGCCGGTGGGTGGGCAGCGCCTCCAGATAGGCGTGGGTTTCGATCTGTAGCTCCTCGGAGGCGATGAGGGCGTGGGCGATGTCGAGGATGAGACCGCAGCCCGTCTCCTCGACCACGCGGGTGACCGTCTCGGGCAGGAAGCCCGCGGTGAGGTGATGCCCGCCGTAGCTGAAGACGTTCTCCACCACAACGTTTTCTGCGCCGAAGCGCGCCACGACCCCCGCCACGTCGCGCACCAGCCCCTCTGCCACCCGCTCCACGTGTGCGGGCTCCACCGACGCCCGGGGGATCTCGGGGTAGTCGTCGACCGAGGGGGCCAGGTGGAGGTTCACCCACCGGCTCTCCGTCTGCTCGAGGAAGCGCTCGATCTCGTCCCAATCGGGAGTGCGGGCGCTCTCGCCGCTGACACCGTCGCCCTTTCCCGGTCCGGCACGCAGGGAGAAGTGGACGTAGGGCGGGCGCGCCGTGACGCCGGGCAGCAGCTCGGGCCAGGGCGGGCACTTGAAGAGGTCAAAGTCCACCCGCCCCTCCCGCAGGAGGGCGAGGGCGTCGACGGAGTAGTTGACGGCAAATTGAGTTTTCAAGTGTCTGCTCCTCTCTGTGGCTCCCGCCACATGCACCAGACCTGCGGGCCGCCGTGGGGCATCTGTACCGTGGCCGACACCTCGAAGCCGTGGGCTTCGTAGAAGGGGAGGTAGTGCTCCGAGGGCGTCTCCAGGTAGGCCGGCATTCCCTCGGCGTCGCAGATGGTCAGCCCCGGCTCCATCAGCAGCGAGCCGATTCCCCGGCGCTGCCGCTCCGGAACGACGCCCACGGCGAGCAGGTAGTAGTGGGGCCGGGTGGGGTGGTGGACCTCCGCGGCGTTGACCGCGAGGAGGCGCGGCAGCAGCGCCGGAAAGCCCGCCGCCCGCAGCGCCAGAGGGACCTGCCGCACTTGCTCAACCAGCCCCAGCTTCCACTTGCCCGGCGGCACCCAGAGGGCGACCCCGCTCTCGTCCGTGGTGATCCAGGCGAGCCCGTGGGGCAGCGCCATGCGCAGGTAGATCTCGAAGAAGGCGTCGAACCCTTCGGCGCGCCGGGCGTCCCCGCGGACGAACCAGCTGACGAAGACCTCATCGTGGAAGGCCCGCGCCAGCACCCGCTTGAGAGCGGCGCCGTCTGCCGCCGTCGCCCGGTGCAGGGAGACGCTGTCGTTCACGGGGGTCCCCCCACGTCGGACCAACTCTGCAGCGGTTGGGCTCGCGGGTCCTCCTTGAAGGTCCGTCGCAGCTCGTCGAAGGTCTCGTCTCCGGTGACGCAGAGGGTGGCGACGTGATCGAGCCACGCCACGTCCTCCGGCGTCAGCTTCTCGGGCGGCACCTCGAAGATCCCCCGGTGATCCCAGGGCAGGATCTCCACCTTGTTGAGGGCCAGGAAGTCCCGCAGCAGATCGCCGCGGATGAACCACATCCCCCGCATATCGAAGATGCCGAAGGTCTGCGGATCCGCCTTCCCGGCCCGGCAGGCGAGCCAGGCCCGTCCCCCGGTCCAGAAGACCTCAGAGGGCAGATCGCGGGGATCGAAGTCGATCCGGAGTGTCTTCCGCTGGAAGGCGTCGAGCTGCGCGTCCACCGCCACCCAGCGCTGCTCCTCGTCCTTCCAATACTCGACCATCCAGTGATCCTCGTAGTATTCTGGACGGAAGTAGGTGCTGAAGCCGCAGCGGGCTCGCGCCGGTACCCCTTGTGCTCGCAGCATCGCGGTGAGCAGCAGCGAGAAGTCGCGGCAGTTGCCCACCAGCTTCTTATCGAGAGGACGGGGCACCGTCAGGGGGTGGCCTTCGAGTGCCAGTATCTGTGCCAGCTCGGCGGAGAGGGAGCGGAGGTTCACCTCCTGGCGCCGCTCCTCGGAGAGGGTTACCCCGTAGCGCTCGGCCCAGAAGATGTGCAGGAGCAGCCCCTGCACGACCTCCACGAGCGCGTCGACCTCACGGGGTAGTTCCTCGAAGAGGGAGCTGTGCCTCCCCGGATCGGTCATCGGGCCCGGCTGGGCGTAGTAAGCGCGTATTCGATCCATGATTAGACCTCCACCCCGAAGACGGCGCGAACGACGTAGCCCACGCCAAAGGAGAAGAGGGCCACGCCCAGGCTGATGCCTGCCATCTCAAAGAAGCGCTTGCGGAAGGAGAAGCGCTTGGCGATGGCGAGGTAGTAGTTGAAGACGGCGATGATGGTGACGGCGATGATGAGGGTGAGGACCAAGCAGAGCAGGTAGTTGTCCAGGAGTAGGTAGGGGAGGATGAGCAGGAAGACGGTGAGGATGTAGGCGCCGCCGGTGTAGAGAGCCGATTTGGCGGCGGTCTCTTTCTCGCCGTCGGCGCGCGTGGAGAGGTACTGCGAGGCCGCCATGGAGAAGGAGGCGGCGATGCCGGTGATGAGGCCGGAGAGGGCGATGAGCTCGGTATTCTGAAAGGCGAAGGTGAGCCCCGCCAGCGTCCCCGTCAGCTCCACCAACGCGTCGTTGAGGCCCAGGACCACCGAGCCTGCGTACTGGAGTGTCTCCTCGTCGAGCATCTCGAGGATCTCCTGCTCGTGACGGTCCTCATCGCAGATAATGTCGTGCAGCTGGGGAAACTCCTCCACAATGGGCGCGTAGGCCTCCTGGGCATCCTCCTCGCCCTGCTCCAGCAGCTGCATGCCGAAGGTGAGCCCGAGGAGGCGCCCGATCCAGTAGTAGAAGTGGATGCGCATACGGTGGGGCTTCACCTCCTTACCGGTGTACTTCTTGAGCCGCCGGTAGTGTTCTCGCTCGTCCTCGGCGATCTGTTGAATAATCCCCCGGTTGTGCGGGTCCTGTGTCACATCAGCCAGGCGGGAGTAGATGTGGTACTCGGTGATCTCCCCTTTTTGCAGGGCGAGCAGCTTCTTGCGAATCTCGGAACTCGGTTCTTTCGTTGGCATGCATGACTCCTGATTGTGGTATGTAACTTCAGTGAGGTTTGCGGACGATATAGTCGATCATGGCGCCCGGGTAGCGGGTGCCTTCCACCCAGAGCTGCAGCACGCGCTTCTCCCTGCGCAGCAGGGACCAGCCCTCGAAGTAGCCGTCCGCCTCGTCGTCCTCGAAGTAGCTGTGGAGGCTCTTGCCGCCGTGCTCCTCCTGGAGGAACTCCCCCGGCCCCACCTCCTCGCCTGCGCCGTACTCCCCGTCGTCGACGGAGAGAAGGTTGGCAAAACAGAGCCCGCCGGGCTTCAACACCCGCGCGATCTCCTGCAGCCCGCGAGCCATCTCCTCCTTGGGCAGGTGGAAGATGGTGTTGAAGGTGTAGGCAAAACTGATGCTGGTATCCGTATAGGGGAGGGCGCGCAGATCGCCGTGGAGGAGGTGCAGGTCGAGGGCGCTCGCCCGCGCAAAGTCCTGCGCCTGGCGGAGCCGCTCCTCGGAGAGCTCGACGCCGTGGGCCTCGTAGCCCTGCTGGGCAAAGAGGGCCAGCGGCGGACGGGGACCTCCCGCACCGCAGTCGAGCACGACCTTCTCCAGCGGGCTGGATTCACAGGTGCGCAGGAAGTTGTAGAGGGGTGCCGGTCCGACGTAGGGTTTCAAGGTCTCTTCCTTTCTCGCTGAAGTTACTGGAAGCGCGCGATGAGCGCCTCCAGGTAACGGGACTTAACCTGCTCGCCGGCGAGGGCCCTCTCGATGGGGGGCAGGGCCAGAAGGGCCTGCAGGACGTTCGCCAGCGCCCGGTGGCTCCAGAGTACCTGCCGGTCGAAGATCAGCTGGTGCAGCATCCCCTTCTCGATGGCGAGCCGGACCACGCGGTGGGTGCTGTTGTAGGGGGTGACTACCCGCTCCTCACGCTCGCGCATCACGACGCCGCGGGTGGGGCAGACCCGGGCGCAGACGCCGCAACCCAGGCAGAGCTCCTCGTCGACGACGGCGCATTTCGTCGTGTGCCCCCCAGCCTCGCTCTCCACGAGGGTAATGGCGTCCATGGGGCAGTGCCGGGCGCAGAGGCCGCAGCCCTTGCAGTCTGCGGCCTGGATCTCGGGCAGGAAGTTGGTCGTCTGCATGGGGCGGAGCATCTCGAAGCGACGGGCGGCGACCAGCGCCTCGCAACAGCAGCTGCAGCAGTTGCAGATGAAGGCGACGCCCTGCCGGCTGTTCTCGCCGATCTGTACGAGATTGTGCTCGTAGGCGCGCGCGAGGATGTCCAACCCTTCGGCGACGTCCACCTCACGGGCGAAGCCGTGTTTGGTGAGCGACTCGGCGGCGTTGTTGAAGGTCAGGCAGATATCGAGGGGGGCCTCGCAAGCGCGCTCCACCTGCTCCATCTTGAAGCGGCAGTAGCAGTTGCTCACCCCCCGGTGACTCGCCGTGCGGATCACCTCGCTGGCGCGCTCGTAGTCGAGGATCTGTGCCTCGGGCGGCAGCACCGGCTCGTGGACGAAGACGCGTCCCAGGGGCGTACCCGTATCGGCGAAGAGCTCCTTGACGAAGGCCTCCTCCTCGTTGCAGTAGCGGTAGAGGAGCTCACCGAGCACCTGCTGATCGACGTCGTCGCGCACCCGCATCATGGAGAACTCGAGGAAGCCCGCCATGGGTGGCGGCACGGTGTAGAGGCTGTGCCCGTCCTGCTCCACGTCGAGGAGGAGGGCGCGTCCCGCGAGCCCCTGCAGGATGTCGCGCGTCGTCGCCAGGTCGAGATCCCAGAGGCGGCTCGCCGTCTCGGCACGGAAGGGCTTGATGGGCAGCCGGGCGACGAGGGCCGCCTCCCGCTCGCTGAAGAGGAGCCCCAGGATGTGGTAGAGGCTCTCCGAGGGGGGGACGCCCTGCGGGAAGCGGTTGAGCCGCTTCACCAACGCTTCGTATCCGTCGCTCGAGGGGCTCTTCATGGGCGCGCTCTTCCTCTCACTAATCTTGTTCATCGACCACGACCCGCCGCCCGAACTGTTTCAATTGCTCTTCGGTATGCTCGTAGGGGCAGAAGGGGTGCTCGCCGGGGATGTAGCCGTGCACGGGGCAGACGCTGAAGGTGGGCGTGAGGGTGTAGTAGGGCAGGCGGTAGTTCTCGGCGACGGCCCGGACGAGATTCCGCGCCTGGCGCCAGTCGTCCAGCTGCTCCCCCAGGAAGATGTGGAGGACCGTCCCGCCGGTGTAGAGCGTCTGGAGGTCATCCTGGTGATCCAGCACGCCGAAGAGGTCGTCGCTGAAGGCCACCGGCAGGTGGGTGGAGTTGGTGTAGTAGGGCGCCGTCTCCGAACCCGCCGTGCGGATGTCGGGGTAGCGCTCCTTGTCGTTGCGGGCCAGCCGGTAGGTCGCGCCCTCGGCCGGGGTCGCCTCCAGGTTGTAGAGATGGCCCGTCTCCTCCTGGTAGTGGGCCAGCACATCGCGCATATACTGGAGGGTGCGTACGCCGAAGGCCCGCCCTTCGGGCTGATCGATGCCCACGCCCAGCAGGTTGAGGCTGGCCTCGTGCATCCCGTTGAGCCCGATGGTGGAGAAGTGGTTGTTCCAGTAGCCGCCGGTCTGGGCCTTGACGCCGCGGAGGTAGTGGTGGCTGTAGGGGTAGAGCCCGCGCTCGGTAAAAGTCTCCAACATCTTGCGCTTGATCTCCAGGCTGATCCGGGCGACGTACATCAGCTGCTCCAGCCGCTGGCGGAAGTCCTCCTCGTCCTCGGCGAGATAGCCCAGCCGGGCCAGGTTCATCGTCACCACCCCCACGGAGCCGGTAAGGGGGGCGGCGGCGAAGAGCCCGCCCATCCGCTTGCGCAGCTCCCGCTGATCCAGACGCAGGCGGCAATTGTGGGTCAAGATCCCTGTAGTGCCCACGGTGAAGACCGGTTCGCCATCCGTCACCTCAAAGCAGTAGGCAACGGTGTTCGGGATACTCTCAATGGATTTGATCTTGATCCACAGTTTGTCTGCTCTCTTGTACCAAGTGTCACCGTAGTTAGCGCGATTGAGTTGATAGGTGAGGACTGCGTAACTTGGCTCTTTTCCCAGCCGATCGGGACGCTCGTCTCGATAGATACTGGTTGTGGTGCCCAGCGTCGCCGCCAGCATGTTCAGAGATTCTATCATCTTCGGTGATGAGGTGTAGATCCGGTGCCGGTTGCCTCCATTGGTGGCATAGTGTCCCGCGATGACACCCTCCCTAAACTCGATGCTGGTTCCGAACAACCTGGCGCTATAGTGCTTGTTGCGTTTCTTGCCTGCGACGAAATCCTTGCACAGACCCACCGCAGCACGACAGTGAACTTTCAACGTGAGCAGTTGCGTGTCTTCATAGGTTGTCTCTGTACAGTGAGCGCCAAAATAGCCTTCGGCAATGCGTCGTAATTCCTCGACCAGCTCTTTGTTTCCTCGATTCAGAGAGAAAACCACTGTGGAGTCACCATCGAGAGAGCCGTCACCGGCGTACGCGCCGACCAAATATCCCAAGTCGCGTGTTCCTCCCTCGCCCGGGTAGGCGTTGAGTGAGTAGGGCAGGTACATACCGGTCTTCAGCTCTTCACCTTTGAGCTCCTCCACGGGATCATAATCATCTGGAGTTCTCCTCACGTAGTTCAGGTGCTCTGTGGTCATTTTGAGCTCGTGACCGTTGACCAGAGTAACCTTCAACATCCTCTGATCCAGGAACTTGTTGAACCGTCCCCGGATAAATCTGCCGTCGCTATAAATCTCATATTCTTCTTGTTTGGTGTTGCCTTCGTAGATACCCCTGATCTCCGCATATTCCAAGCCGCGCCCGCGTGTCGATCGTATCAGGACCTTCTCGTCCGCTGCGATAGGACACATTGAGCGCGCGTCCTCGGGTTGCATGTCGCTGTTGACGAAGTTCGCGAAGTAGGGGATGCCGTACTTCGCCGCCATGCGCCAGATCGGCTCGAGGTCGGGATTCTCCCAGTCGAAGTCCTTACCGATGTTGTAGGTGGGGATGGGGAAGGTGAAGACCCGGCCTTTGGCGTCCCCCTCCAGCATCACCTCGGCGAAGGCGCGGTTGATGAGGTCCATCTCCGCCTGGAACTCACCGTAGGTCTCCTCCCGCGTCTCCCCGCCGATGATCACGGGCTGATCGCGGAGCATGGGGTGGGGAGCGAGGTCCATGGTCACGTTAGTGAAGGGGGTGTTGCCAGTGATGAATACCTTGCCCCTGCGTCGCGCGATGACAGTCTGGTTTTCGGTCGTGGGGCACCAGATAACGCCCGAAAATTCGACGGTCTCGATACGTTGAATGTAGGTATCCTGATGAGCGATCAGACGTAGAATATGCAGGGGCTTTCTTCCGAGGGTGGGTTTTCGCGTGCTAACCGTAAATCCATATCCTGCATCGACGGCGATATGTTGGAGTCCATTGAGTATCTCTATATCGCTGGTAGTGATTTCGCATCCCTCGTGCCCATCGGCCTTCAGATAAGTATCGAGAAAGAGACGGGCCTGGTGTTGATCCAGGTTCTTAAGGCGATCAGGTATGAACTTGACGCTCTCTCGGGAGCCGAAGAGGGTATCCAACAAGTGATGTGACGACTCCGCATTGAGGCGAATCATACGCACTGGCTGTCCTAATGCCGGTGTTGAATCCCTGACGCTATAGGTCAGGTCCAAGTGTTCTAGAAGCCGGATAATCTCTGCGTACTCGTCGGGACTTTTCTCTTGAGATTGGTAGATAGTGATGCGGTTGGAGTGGCGGTGTTGGTTGCTGCTCTCTTTGGTGCCTTCGGCTATGATCCACGCTACCAACCGGATTTCCTCATCGGAGATATCCCCAGGAGGATTCTCGTTCAGACCGCTGACAGGGATGATCACCGGAGACTTGTAGGTAGCGACCTGCTCGATTTCCTCAAGGACGAACATGCTCTCTGCATTGAATTTTTTGCGGACCACTCGGTGACCCGGCGAGATCAGCTGATCTTGAATACGGTTGCGCAGCCGGTACATAGGGCCGGAATAGGGACGCGCGAAGAGTTGCAACACGGGTTGATCCTCGATAACACCTGTCTCCAGGTTGAAGGTTTTGATGGTATCGCCAACCTGGAGATCGTCGTAGCTCTTCCAGCCCTGGGGCGTCAGAATATCCGTGTCTTCGGACAGGCATTGGAAGCCCACTCTAGTGGGTACATTTATATTGAATACAAACTCCTGAACCGCCTGTTTTACTTGCGCGTAGTTCAGGCCATCGTAGCGGATGAAGGGAGCGAGGAGGGTGTCGAAGTTGGAGACGGCGACCGCCCCTGCCGACTCGCCCTGGAGGGTGTAGAAGAAGTTGACCAGCTGGCCCAGCGCGGTGCGGAGGTGGCGCGGGGGCTTGCTCTCGATTTTGGCGGGCACGCCGCCGAAGCCCTCCTGGAGGAGATCCTGCAGATCCCACCCGCAGCAGTAGACGGAGAGCATGCCCAGATCGTGAATGTGAAGGTCGCCCTCGATGTGGGCCTCCTGCACCTCCGGCGGGTAGATGGTGTGCAGCCAGTAGCGGGCGGCGATGGAGGAGGCCAGGTAGAAGTTGAGCCCCTGCAGGGAGTAGTTCATGTTGCTGTTCTCGTTGACCCGCCAGTCGGCCCGCTGGAGGTAGTCCTCGACCAGCTTCTCTGTGTCGAGCAGCATCTGCTCGGTAGCGCGGGCGTTGGCGCGCTGCTGACGGTAGAGGATGTAGGCCTTGGCGACCTGGGGGTTGCCCGACTTGACGAGCACCTGCTCCACAATATCCTGAATCTGCTCGACGTGGGGGGGCGTCTCCCGACCTCCGAACTGATCCTTGAGGATGCCCGTCACCGCCCAAGAGATCATCTCAGCCCACGGTCGCCCCTCTCCGTTCCCCACGGCGCGGGCCGCAGCGTAGACCGCGTTCTCGATCCGTTTGCGATCGAAGTCAACAATAGAGCCGTCCCGTTTGATAACCTGTCTCACGCTCATGGTGGTCGCTGCTCCTTTGGTAACGATATGGTGAGGCGCTCGACCCCCCACATATTGGGGCACACCTCTCATTATATGGCACATCTAGGGTTAAACAAACGCGCACTGAGAGACGCGCAGATCATATACTTGAGGCAGGGGATGGACCCGCCGGTCGCCGGTTTCCCTCCTACGGTCATCTACGTCGGTTACAATGTGGGTGCTGGGGCCACGGTGTCGCGACTGGGAAAATATAGCATGATCGGACAAGCTGTCAAAGGGCCGCGGAGGTCCCGCTAAGCCCTTCATCATTGACCTGCTCTCGCTTCGGTTTATACTGCGGTGGAACTCTGTATTGCAGCCGCTTCGACCGGTGAGGTTTCATGGAAGTCCATACTCTGCAGACCAACAACGACATCTGTTTGACGATCGAATCTCCACCGGCTCTCTGCCTCTTCGGGGAGCGTTCGTGATCACGCTGCTCAACGTCATCCTGCCCGTCGTCATTGTCGCCGGAATAGCCGCGCTGGCACAGCCGTGGCTGGAGCTGGAGGTGGAGACCCTCTCGCGAGTCTCCTTCCGTCTCTTTGTCCCCGCCATCACCCTGCAGTCGCTTCTCAATCCGGCGCTGACCGTTGCGGCGCTGTGGAGGGTCGCCGCCGCCTCCCTGCTGCTCTCGGTGCTGCTGCTGCTCTTCACGGAAGGGGTGGCCCGTCTGCTGGGGTTGGAGATGGAGACCCGGGGCGCTCTGGTGATCACGGTGTTGTTGGCAAACGTGGGCGCCATGGGGCTTCCGGTGCTGAGCTTCGGCTTTGGGGAGGAGTCGCTGATTCCGGGCAGCATGGGGTTGGTGATCTTCAACGGCATCGTGATCCCGGCGGTGAGCGTCTACCTGGCGCTCCTCAGGAAGGCGCCCCTGCGCACGACCGTCCAGCGCGTGACCGGTAACCCGGTCATCTACGCCGCGCTCGTCGGCGGGGTCCTGCGGCTCCTGGATCTGGAGCTGCCCGCGGCGCTCGAGCGGGTGGTGGATCTGTTGGCGGAGGGCTCGGTGCCCGTTCTCCTCGTGGTGTTGGGGCTGCAGCTGCGGCGCAGTATGGACGTCGAATGGAGCCGCGCCTATCTGCCGGCCCTGGCCTTTCTGCTCCTGGCCCGTCTGGCCCTCGCCCCCCTGCTGGCGCTGCTCCTGGCGCGCGGGTTCGATCTACGGGGGCTCTACCGGGCGTCCTTCATCGTGCAGTCAGCGATGCCGGCGGCGATTCTGACCACGGTGCTGGCGCTTGAGTTCGATGTCGACGCCGCCTTCGTGGCCCTGGGGATCGTCTCAACGACCCTGCTGAGCCTCCTCTCACTCACTCTCTGGCTCGGTTGGCTGCGGTAGGTAGCGTAAATTGTAAGCACATGTCTAAGACTGCCCTGAAAAAAACTTCTTCCACCACAGAGGACACTGAGAAAGTCAAGGAGTTTTTGCACTCTTTTTTCAGGAGAGCCCTGGCTGGATCAGTAAGAGCTCTCGACTTCGACTCTCCTGATCCCTGATTTCTAATCCCTGTTCACTAAATGTCCCAAGGAGACGTGAATGAACTCTTTCAAGATAGCGACCTTCAACGCCAACTCCATTCGTGTGCGACTGGAACAGATCCTTGACTGGCTGGCCCGCGAGAAGCCGGACGTGCTCTGTGTGCAGGAGACGAAAGTACAGGACGAAGACTTTCCCGTCGAGTCGATTCGAGAGGCAGGCTGGCACGTGGTCTTCCGGGGGCAGAAGTCCTACGCGGGTGTGGCGATGCTCTGCCGGGAGAAGCCCGAGGCCGTAGCCTATGGCTTCGACGACGGGGGAGAGCCCGACGTGGCCCGTCTCATCAGCGCCACCGTGCGCGGTATCCCGGTTGTCAATACCTACGTACCCCAGGGCCGCAAGGTCGATTCGGAGCACTTCGAGTACAAGTTGGCCTGGTTCGGGCGCATGCGCCACTTCTTCGAGCAGAACTATCGGCCCGACCGGCCCCTCGTGTGGGTAGGGGACTTCAACGTCGCCGTGGAGGATATCGACGTCTACGATCCCCAGCGCCTGCGCGGGCACGTCGACTTCCACCCGGCGGTGCAGGCGGCCCTGGAGAAGGTGCGGGAGTGGGGCTTCGTGGACATCTTCCGCCGCTACCACCCCGGGGAGCCCGCTCACTATACCTACTGGGACTATCGGGCGCGCAACCCCATCGAGCGCCATCGCGGTTGGCGCGTCGATCACATCTGGGCGACGGAGCCACTGGCGGCACGCTCGGTCGACTGTTGGATCGACGTCGAGGCCCGGAAGCACGAGCGCCCCTCTGATCACACCTTTATGGTGGCGGAGTTCGAGCTCTAGGCGGAAGAGGATGACGATTCCAGACTTCGCTCTCTGTGCTACAATAGCTGTAGGGCTTGTCGAAGAGCTTTCACCGAACAAGGAGGTCCCATGAGCGAGCAGAAGGTCTATTTCGGGAGGTCAGCATCCAATCGCAGTCTGAGCAGCGTGCAGCGTGTCTTGCGTACTCTTCTCTGGTTTTTCCTGGCTTTCATCGTCGCGGGGGTTACGGGTGTACTGGCCTACCTGCTCTATCCTATTCAGATCATCCTGGCAGGGGCCGTGCTGCTTATCGGTGGGCTGCTCACCCTGGTCATCCCCACGATGATCGTGCGCTCCCTCTACGTCATCCCCGAGTTTCAGCGGGTCGTCGTGCTTAAGATGGGGAAGTTCAACGGGGTGCAGGGCCCGGGTCTCTTCTGGGTCATCCCCTACCCGCCCTTCTACCAGTCCGTTGCGGAGATCCTGGACCTGAGAGTGCAGACGCGGGTCATCACCGCCGCCGAGACCCTGACCGCCGACAACGTCCCCGTGGGCTGTGAAGCCGTCGTCTTCTGGCGGGTGGAGAATCCCCGCCGGGCCGCTCTGGACGTCGCCAACTACCGCGAGGCGGTCTTCCAGGCGGCGAATAGCGCGCTCAAGGACACCATCGGCATGTTGGAGCTGACGGAGCTCCTGGGGAACCGGGAGAAGGTCTCCCAGCGGCTCAAGGAGATCATCGACGCGGCGGCTTCTTCCTTCGGTGTGGACGTCTCCTCGGTGGAGATCACCGACGTCCGTGTGCCCCAGGATCTCATCCAGGAGCTGAGCGTTCTGGCCCAATCCCGTCGCTCCGCGCAGGCGAAGGTCGCCGAGGCGGAGGCGGAGAAGGCCATCGCCGAGAAGTTAGAGGAGGCGGCGTCCCTTATGGGTCCTCAAGCCATGGAGATGTACCGGCTGAACGTGCTGGAGCGCCTCGGGCGGGAGGAGGGCAGCCAGATCGTCGTCTACGGGCTGGGTGGGGGAGATGCGGAGATGGCGCGCAACATCGCCTCCACGGCTGCCGGCTCCAGCGCCCAGGGGAAGTAGAGGGCGGTACTCAAGGCTCTCACTCGGGTAACGAGGAGCACTCGTCGCTCTCCCGGGTAATCACCCTACTTGGAGGGTGTGCGCGAGTGCTCACATTGCAAAACTGCGGAAAGATCACCTGACATCGAAAGGATAGAGTCATGAACGGTTTGGTCGACGAAAACGTCAACGGTCTTAGCGCCTTCGATACGCTGGGACGCTTCTTGGAGGAGGATGGCTGGTATCCCCAGCAGCTGGACGACCGCTACATCTACCGCATGGGTTTCTCGGGTGAGCACGGGCACGTGGCCTGCTTCGCTCAGATTCGTCTGGAGCTCGAGCAGCTGCTCTTCTACGTCCTGGCTCCCGTCAAGGCGCCCGAGGACCGGTTAGCCGAGGTCGCGGAGTTCATTACCCGGGCCAACTACGGGTTGCGCATCGGCAACTTCGAGATGGATTACGGCGACGGCGAAGTGCGTTACAAGAGCAGCCTCGACTTCGAAGGGGAGCTGCTCTCTCCGCGCCTCATTCGCAACGCCATCTATCCGGCCGTCCAGACCATGGATCGCTACCTGCCCGGTCTCATGCAGGTCATCTACGGGAACCGGAGCGCCCAGGAGGCCATCGAGGAGGTCGAGAGTTAGGATCGCGGTAGAGGGAACGGTAACTTGTTACAGATTACAAAAGGAGGGCCGATGGAGGAACCGGTAGAGAATTTCGTACCCCAAAACGAACTCGAGACGCTGCTGGTACAGGAGGCGGAGGACCCCGACGTACGCCCCGACTTCTACCAGACACTCGTGGAGTCCGACGTCTACGTCCTGGGCAGCGCCGACGAGCTCCTGCTCGTGGTGGAGGAGGAGCCCGCTTCCGAGGGGACGGCGCTCTCCCTCTACAGTTGGGAGGTCGATGAGCACCCCGTCATCCCCATCTTCTCCACCTTGAGCCGCCTCGAGGCCTTCGTGGAGGGGGAGGCAACCTACATGCGCATCAATGCCGGAGCCCTGATGACGATGTTGCCCGAGGATGTGACCCTCGTCCTCAACCCCGGCTCTATCTATGCCCGTCGCTTCCCGCCCGGCGAGCTGCAGATGCTCCTCGAGGGTGTGGTCTTCGCACCCGACCGGGAGGCCCTGGTGCTCACCGACGGTGAGGTCTTTCTGGGCCAACCCGCGGAGCAGCCTGAGGCTCTTATCGAAGGGCTGCGCAAGGTCTTCGAGGAATATCCCGAGGTGCGCGCCGCCTATCTGGCCCAGGTCTACGCTCCGGAGTCCGATGAACCCCCTCATCTCGTCGTGGGCCTCGACATGTTGCGCGACTTCGACGAGGTCGTGGAGGCGGCGGTGGTCGCCGCCGAGGAGGCCCTGCCCCCCGACGCGTTTGTGGACTTTATTCAGATCGGGCGGGATGCCCTCTCGGACTACCTGCTTCACGAGACGTGGCCCTTCTACGAACGGAAGGGCTGACGCGGCGCGCAGTTGACAGGAGAGGGGCGTCCTGTACAATAAAGCAGACAAAGGGCTGGTATTTTACCCTAATCCCCGAATATAGCGCTTGTAAAGGCCCATCCCTCAGGCGATGGGCCGATCTTTTGAGCAGATAAAAGTCGTGGGAGTGAGATGAGATGGCTGCGACAGAGCAAGAGTTGAGTCGAACGCGAACGGTGGCCCCTGCCTGTGAGAAGTGCTGCGGGGAGTGTACCTGTGAGGTCGCGGTCGCCGGCAGGAGAGGCGGTGCGGAGCCCGACTTTCTGGACCTCATTCGGGAGGATGTGCGCACCGTCTTTGCCAAGGACCCGGCGGCGCGCAGCACCTTGGAGGTCCTCACCTGTTATCCGGGACTGCACGCCATCTGGTTCTACCGGATCGCCCACGCTCTCTGGTGTCGCAACTTCTGCCTCGTGGCCCGCTTCATCTCCCATCTCGCGCGCTGGTTGACGGGCATCGAGATCCATCCCGGTGCCTGTATCGGGCGGCGCTTCTTCATCGATCACGGGATGGGGGTGGTCATCGGGGAGACGGCGGAGATCGGCGAGGACGTGCTCATGTACAAGGGCGTGGTCCTGGGAGGGGTCTCCCTGGAGCGGCGAAAGCGCCATCCCACCATCGGGAACGGGGTGGTGCTGGGGACCGACGCCATCGTCCTCGGCCCTATCACTGTGGGGGACGGGGCGAAGATCGGCTCCGGTTCCGTCGTGGTCAAGCCGGTGCCTGCCTGCGCCACCATCGTCGGGGTGCCGGGGCGCGTCGTCAAGATCAACGGCGCTATCTGCCCGCGCGTGTACGACCTGCACCACGAGCGCATGCCCGACGCGACGACCGAACGTCTCGATCGGCTGGCGCAGCGGGTGGAGGAGCTGGAGGCGCAGCTGGCGGAGATGCGGGTTAGAAGCTGAAAATTGTGAGCGGAAGGTTACAGATTAGAAGAGGATACGATGAAGAACGAGGAATTTCAGGGGCTGACGGCGAAGAGCGTGCTTGAGTTGATCGGCAAGACCCCCTTGGTGCGTCTGAACAGGATTGTGGAGCCCGGGATGGCGACGCTCTGGGCGAAGTTGGAACGCCAGAATCCGGCGGGCTGTGTCAAGGAGCGCATCGCTCTGGCGATGATCGAGGCGGCGGAGTCTGACGGGCGGCTGAAGCCGGGTGGGGTGATCGTCGAGCCGACGAGCGGCAACACCGGGATTGGCCTGGCGATGGTGGGGGCGGTGAAGGGCTACCGTACCGTCCTCGTCATGCCCGACTCGCTGAGCCGGGAGCGACGGGATCTGATGCGGGCCTACGGGGCCGAGCTCGTCCTCACGCCCGCCGACGAGGGTGGCATGAAGGCGGCCATCGCGAAAGCGAAGGAGATCGTGGAGCAGACGCCGGGGGCCTTTATGCCCATGCAGTTTGAGAATCCCGCCAACCCGGCTGCTCACGAGACGACGACGGGTCCCGAGATTCTGGCGCAGGTGCCGGGTCCTGTGGCGGCCTTCGTCGCGGGTTCGGGCACGGGCGGCACGGTGACCGGGGTGGGGCGGGTGCTGAAGCAGGAGAATCCCGACACCCTCATCGTCGCCGTGGAGCCGGCCGGTTCCCCCGTCCTCTCGGGAGGCGAACCGGGTGAGCACAGCATCCAGGGGATCGGTCCCAGCTTCATTCCCGACGTGGTCGACAAGTCGGTGATCGACGAGATCCTCGACGTGACGAGCGAGGAGGCGAAGGAGATGGCGCGCCGGTTGGCCCGCGAGGAGGGCATTCTGGCGGGCATCTCCTCGGGTGCGGCGACCGTCGCGGCCCTGCGCATCGCCGAACGCCTGGGCGAGGGGCAGAATGTCGTGATCCTCCTGCCGGATACGGGCGAGCGCTACCTCAGCACGGGGATCTTCGGCGAAGGTGAGTGAAAAAGGGGAAGTGGCAGGCGGCGGGTTACATCACAGGCTCGCCGCTGGTCCCCGGCGGACGTGCAATCACGAACGCGCCTTTTGTGCTACAATAGCAGCGCTCTTCGTCATGAGGGGGTATGCGCATCCTTAGGGTTCGTAAAAGTATAACTTCCCGCACTCCCTGGAGTCGGGATGAAACGGCTCCTCCGGGCGCGTTTGAGGTCTGCGTGCCTCTAGCACTGCCAGAGGATCACTGCAGCACACGCGCATCCGACGTCGGGACGTTGTTTTCTTGCAGACGCTTACCCTCTCCCTGATCGTAAACTGTGATCTTGCCCTTTGGTAAGAGAAGGAGGGGAATGGGACGCTGCTCTCGGCTCTTGATCTGTTCGCTGCTCCTGCTGCTTTCCGCCTGCCGTCCGGAGACGCGGGTGGAGGCGCTGTCTCAACTGGCAGCTCACTTCGAGGCCTACGACGTCGAGGGCGCGTTTATGCTCTACGATCAACAGGCGGATGTCTACCGTGTCTACAATGCCCCGCGCTGTGAGGAGCGCTTTCTGCCCGCTTCCACCTTCAAGATCCTCAACGCGCTCATCGCGCTGGAGACGGGCGTCATTGCCGATGAGCGGGAGATCCTCCCCTGGGATGGCGTCGACCGCGCTCTCCCCGAGTGGAACCAGGATCTTGACCTCCAGCGGGCGATGCGCTATTCGGCGATCTGGTTCTACCAGGATCTGGCGCGCCGCGTGGGACAGGAACGCATGCGCACCTACGTCGAGGCGGCAGGCTACGGAAACGCCGACGTCTCGGGACCGGAGGACGCCTTCTGGCTCGAGGGGGCGCTGCGCATCTCTCCTGCCGAGCAGATCGACTTCCTGCGCCGCCTCCACGCCGGCACGCTCCCCTTCTCCGAGCGCTCGCAGCGCGTTGTGCGGGAGATTCTCGTGGTCGAGGAGACGGAGACGTACCGGCTGAGCGCCAAGACAGGTTGGGTGCTGCGGGTCGAACCCCAGGTGGGCTGGTACGTGGGGTACGTGGAGCGTGGGGAGGAGGTCTACTTCTTCGCCACCAACATCGAGAGTGCGCAGCCCGACGAGCGTTTTGGCCCGGCGAAGGTGGAGATCAGCCGTGCGATCCTGACCGAACTGGGCATTCTGCCCCTCGAATGAACTTCCGGCAGCACTCGAGCTAAAGTTCATCTTTTAGCTGTCGAACTCGTAACCTTTTGAAGGAGGAACTATGCAACTGCAACCGATAGGTGCGGCTTTAGGACAGTATCTTCTGTTGTTGCCCCTGATCATCGTTTGGATCGTCGGGATCGTTATCGCCCTCACCTCGTGGCAGAAGCACCCGCAGATCTCCCTCTACGCCGTCATCGGTCTGGGATTGCTCCTGTTGCGCGGCCTGGTCGTCACCGGAGTGAATGTCTGGTTGCCCATCTCCATGTACCGGCGCGGTATGGATGTCACGCGCATCGGGGTCATCTCCACCGTGGTGGGAGTAGTGAGCGCTCTTGTCGCCAGCGTGGGGTGGGTGCTGATCCTGCTCGCCATCTTCCGGTACCGCAACGGTCATCGCGAGGTCGCGACCGAAGAGGTAGTCTGAGCGGATAAGCCGAGTCCAGCCGTCCTGTAGCCGTCAGAAGATCCGGAGAGCGAGCAATCTCCGGGTTATTGTTGTTCGTGTGGGAACAAAGTCCCTCCCTCAAGCGTTATAGGAGTAGTGTCATCAACAGGGAGGGAAACAATGAAACGTCTGTTCATTCTGCTCGTTGGCTTTGCCGTCGCCATGGCCCTGTGGGGCATGGCAGGTCTTGTGGGATTCCAGCCCCTCAACTCCGTCGTGGGAGCGCCCGCCTCCCCTCTTCCTCCGACAGCGGAGGCGGTGAGATACGCCGAGAGCCGCGGGCTCGAGGTCGTTGACGCAGCCCTCCGGCTGGAGCTTCTCCACGCTCTTGAGGATCTCGAGCCCAAATTACGCTGGGCCTACCCCGATACCTTCGCCGGGCTCTGGATCGAGCACGAGCCGACCTTCCGGCTGGTGCTGCAATTCACCCGGGAGCCGGGCAGCTCCCTGGACTCCTTTCTCGCCGCCAAGCCCTACGCCCATCTCGTCGAGGTGCGCCTGGTCTCGCGCTCCCTCGCCGAGCTGGAAGCCTCTCGTGAGCGGTTGAACGAGCTCGTAGGACAGCTGGAGATCCCCTGTGCGTCGGGTTTGAGCATCCGCGAGAACCGTGTGGAGCTCTACGTCACCGACGCTGCGACCCTTGAGGCTGCGCTGCAGGAGCTCGCTCTTACCCTTCCTAACGATGTGCTCGTTATGGAGAGGTAGTCTCTCTACGGACAGGTTGGGGTCTGCAGCTCCCCTTTTCGTAAGCGTGTTCCTTGCTCACTGCGACGGAGTTAGGAGGACGAGATGAAACGCACGGGCTTTGCTTTGGTGGTTCTGCTGCTGCTGACCGCTTGTGCCCTTTCTGGTGCGGCACGAGAGGCCCCGGTTGTCGAACCCTCCGCCACCCTGGACAGGGACGACCCGCTGGTGCAGGATGCCGCGATGTACGCCGAGGATCAGGGTGTGACGCTGGAGGAGGCGGTACGGCGCCTGCAGCTCATGCAGAGTATGGGCGACCTCCAGCCCCGGCTCCAGGAGCTCTACCCCGAGACCTTCGCCGGTCTCTGGATCGAGCACGAGCCCGAGTTCAAGATGGTGGTTCAGTTCACCGAGGAGCCCGGCGAGGCCTTCGAGAGCCTTGTGGCGGGCGAGCCCTACGCCGATCTGATCGAGGTGCAGCTGGCCTCCCGCCCTCAGAATTCCTTGGAGGTCGATCTCCAGTCCGCCGTGGAAGCGCTGCGAGCGGTGGGCATTCCCGTCTCAGGGGGGATCGATCTGCAGCAGAACCGGGCGGAGATCTACGTCGTCGGCCCGGCGGAGCCCTTCGAGGCGTTGCTGGAGGCGGAGGGCGTGGCGCTTCCGGAGAGCGTCGTCGTTGTCGAGCAGGAGGAGGGGCAGGCGCCCGAGACCTACCGGGGACAGGTGAAGACCTTCGAGGGGCCGTCGGGGCAGCCGCTCTACTTCCCGCTGCAGCCCCCTGCGCTCGCTTCCATGCTGGCGCTCCTCGAGGGCACACTGGTCGAGGAGGGAGGCTGTCTCCGCATCGCTCCGGACTACGGTGGGGCGAGCTTCCTCGTGCTCTGGCCCTACGACCACGACCTGCGGGTCGCGGAGAGCATCGAGGTTCTTAATGGCGAAGGGGTGGTCGTGGCCCGGGTCGGTGAGGCGCTGAGCATGGGCGGTGGGGCCATGGAGTCGTCCTCGGCGATGGCGCACTACGACGAGGTGATCCCGGGGTTGTCCCTCGCGAGCTGTTCCGGTCCCTACTGGGTCGCCGGAGAGATCGTGCCTTAGCGGTCGCCGAGTGTCTAGTGGTTTGTCAGACCTGATTTGATAAACAGCCATAAACGAGCACTGAAGTACTCTACCGGGGCCGTTGGCCGACCGTCCACCTGCGTGGACGGAACTCGCGTCGACGTAAGTCGACATTCGGCGCGTTAGTACCTCGGATAGCGACTTCAGTCGGGTTACCCCCGGCTGATAAGACGCCATGCACGTTCATCAGTTGACACTTGACAAAACACTAGATTGAAAGGAGTCTGTATGCTTGCAGCTGCTCAACGTCCGTCTGGAATCCGTCGTCTTCACCGTTACCTGGCGGTCCAAGGCGCCTACCCCGTCCTCCTCGCCTCGCTCCTCTGCGCGGCTCTCTTCGCCTTCCGAGCCTACCTGAGCCGCACGTGGACCTTCTACTTTCTCCTGTGGAATCTCTTTCTGGCCTGGGTGCCCTACATCTCCAGCCTCTGGGCCGCGGCCCTGCATCGACGGGTGCCGCGCCGCTGGTGGCTGCTGCTTCTCCCCGGTACGATCGCCGTGGCCTTCTTCCCTAACGCTCCCTACATCGTCACGGACTTCTTCCACCTGGCGGACCGTCCACCCGTGCCCCTCTGGTACGATCTGGGGCTGTTGGCGATGTTCGCCTGGACGGGCGTCGTTCTGGGCGTCTACGCCCTGCACATCCTGCAGGGTATCGTCACCGATCTTCTGGGAAGAGGGTGGGGCTGGCTCTTCGCGCTCGGTGTCCTGGGCCTGAGCGGTGTGGGTATCTACCTGGGGCGCTTCCTGCGGTGGAACAGCTGGGATCTGCTGCTGCAGCCCCGGGCCGTTCTCTACGACGTCCTCGTCCGCCTGCGCTACCCGTTCAGCCACCTCCAGACGTTGGGGGTGACGCTGCTCTTCGCCGGGCTGTTGCTCACCTGTTACCTGGGCCTCACCTGGGGGCCTCAATCCCGGCGCCTGGAGACGTAGAGGGGCGCTTGTTCGGCGAAGGCCCCTCCGATTGCGGAGGGGCCTTTTC
>DAOTVC010000095.1:0-23319 GCA_034437215.1 Anaerolineae bacterium
CTACGTGACCTTCGACAGCGTCCAGGTGGGCGCCATGCAGGCGCAGTACCTGGTGGACCGCGCCGAGGGTGAGGGCAATCCCCTCTACCTGTACGCGGGTGCGGCTTCGGACAACAACGCCTTCCTCTTCTTCCGGGGCGCGTGGCAGGTGCTGCAGCCCTACATCGCCGACGGCACCTTCGAGGTCGTGAACTCCAGCGAAGCGGTGGACCTGCAGGACAAGGCGGAGCTGACGCGTGACGAAGAGGCCGCGATCATCGGTCAGATCACCACGAACTGGGACTTCAACACCGCCAAGAACCTGGCCGAGGCCAACCTGACGTCGGCGTCCGCCGATCAGAAGGGCGAGGTCTTCATCCTGGCCCCGAACGACGGCACGGCGCGCGCCATCGCCGACGCCTTCGCCGCCGACAGTGACATCACCGACTACATCGTCACCGGACAGGACGCCGAGAAGGCCTCCGTCCAGTACATCATCGACGGCAAGCAGTCCATGACCGTCTTCAAGGACGTCCGGACGCTGGTCGCCGACGCCATCAACGCCGCCGTCGCCCTGGTCGAGGGCAACGAGCCCAACGCCACGGGTGAGTACGACAACGGCGCCACCATGGTGCCCGCCATCCAGTCGCCTGTCATCGCGGTCGACCAGGACAACGTTCAAGAGGCTCTGATCGACTCCGGCTACTACGACGCCGGCGAGTTCGAGAATCTGCCCTAAGGCCTCGCGTAAGCTCGCCCTCTCAGGGTAGAGCGTAGTCTTTAAGGTCCGGGGGGGACGCGCTGCGAATTGCTACAGCGTCACCCCCCGGACGCGGGTCTAGTGGTTGCTTGCACATGGAAAGAACACTAGAGCGGTCGTTACCTGAACGGAGAGGCGTTATGAGCACACCGATACTGGAGATGCGGAATATCACGAAGACCTTCCCCGGCGTGAAGGCCCTAGATGACGTCACCTTCAGCGTCGCAAGGGGTGAGATTCACGGTCTGGTCGGGGAGAACGGTGCGGGCAAGTCTACTTTGATGAAGGTGTTGAGCGGTGTCTACCCTTACGGCAATTATTCCGGAGAAATCATCTTTAAGGGCGAGCGGAAGAGATTCGACAGCATCAGCGAAAGTCAGGAGGCGGGCATCGCCATCATCTATCAGGAGCTGGCTCTCATTTCGGAGATGACGGTCTACGAGAACATCTTTCTCGGTCAAGAGATCAGCAAAGGGATCGTGGTCGATTGGAATGAGACGATCAAGCGGACCGACGAGCTGCTACGGCGCGTGGGCCTCGATGTAAATCCCTCGCTGAAGGTCAGGGACCTGGGGGTGGGCAAACAGCAACTCGTGGAGATTGCCAAGGCGCTGCACCGTGACGTGCAATTACTCATTCTGGATGAGCCGACCGCCGCCCTGAACGAGGCTGACAGCGAAAACCTGCTCAATCTCCTGCGCAAACAGAGGGAGCAGGGTGTCACCTGTATTTTGATCTCCCACAAACTCAGAGAGGTCATCGAGGTGGCCGATACGGTCACGGTCCTGCGGGACGGGCAGACGGTGTCCACCCTGGACGCCGACGCGGGTGAAGTATCGGAACCCATTCTCATCAAGCACATGGTGGGACGAGCGATCAACAACATCTATCCCGACCGCGAGGGGCACCGGCCCTCCGAGGAGGTCGTCCTCGAGGTACGTGACTGGTCTGCCTACGCCCCGCGATTGGAGCGGGATATTCTCCAGAACATCAACATCAACGTGAAAAAGGGTGAGATTGTGGGGTTAGCGGGGCTCATGGGTTCGGGGCGCACCGAGCTGGCTCTGAGCATTTTCGGAAATCCGGAGGGATACCGTCGCCAGGGCGAGGTGGTCGTGCGCGGTGAAACGCGGCACTTCGGCCACCCGCACGACGCCATCAAGGCCGGGATCGCCTACTTGACGGAAGATCGTAAGGATAAGGGCTTGATTTTGATCCAGGATGTCAAGGAGAACATCACACTGGCCAACTTGCGGACGATCGCGAAGCAGGGCGTGATCGACGACAACGCTGAGATTCAGGTGGCAAACGACTATCGCAAGTCCCTCGACATCAGGACTCCCAGCGTCGAGCAGCGCGTGCAGAATCTGAGCGGCGGCAACCAGCAGAAGGTCTCGCTGGGGAAGTGGTTGTTTGTCAAGCCCGACATACTGATCTTGGACGAGCCCACACGCGGTATCGACGTGGGGGCTAAGTACGAGATCTACACCATCATGAATCAGCTGGTGAGCGAAGGTATGAGCATCATCATGATTTCATCAGAGTTACCCGAGATTCTGGGCATGAGTGATAGAATCTACGTCGTGTCGGGTGGCAAGATCGCCGGCGAGATGCCCGTCGAGGAAGCCACGCAAGAGAAGATCATGGATCTGGCGACGGATTACTGAGGAGGCTAAGGGATGTTTTTCAGGCATTTACAGACGGTCTTGAAAGAGAATATCCGCGAGTATGGCATGTATATTGCCCTGTTTGTGATTATCGTGATTTTCACTATCACCACGGATGGGAAATTTATCTCTTCGCGCAACATCAGCAACCTGCTGAACCAGACGGGATACATCGCGGTTCTGGCGGTCGGTATGACGCTGGTGATCGTCATCCGGCACATCGATCTGTCGGTAGGCTTTCTCGCCGGCTTCCTGGGAGCGGTAGCGGCCGTGGCCCTGCAGTTCTGGGGACTGCCGATCTACCTAGTCATTCCCATGACCCTGGGCCTCGGTGTGCTCGCCGGATCAATCACTGCCTATCCTATAGCGCAGTTGGGTATTCCCTCCTTCGTTGCTTCACTGGCCGGCTGGTTGATCTACCGGGGTGCCCTGCTGCTGGTGACGGCTGCTACCGGCACCATCATCATCCAAGACGAAGCCTTCAATGCCATCGGCAACGGTTACGTTCCCGACATCGAACTCGGGTTTTGGCCGGAGGTTCACAAGATCACGCTGCTGTTGGGGGTACTGGGAATTGCAGCCTTTATCGTCAGCGCCATCAACAGCCGGCGGCATAAGCAGGCCTACGACTTCGAGGTGCTGCCGAGGGACATGTTTGTTCTGAAGCTGCTCTTCGTGTCGGCGCTGGTCGGTGTCATCACCTGGATCCTGGCGGGCTACAATGGTCTTTCGTGGACCGTGGTTGTCGTGCTCCTGGTGGTCGCGATCTACCAGTTCATCACCACCCAGACGGTGTTAGGACGACACATCTACGCCATCGGCGGCAATCCCGACGCCGCGGAGTTGAGCGGCATCAGCGTCAAGAAACTGACCTTCGTGGTCTTTGCCTCCATGGGCATGCTCTCCGCCCTGTCGGGCATTCTCTTCGCCTCGCGTCTACAGTCTGCTACCACACAGGCCGGCACGCTCTTCGAGCTGGACGCCATCGCCGCGGCCTACATCGGCGGCGTCTCCGCCGCCGGCGGTGTTGGCAGCGTTACGGGCTCGCTTATCGGAGCGCTGGTCTACATGTCCTTGACGAGCGGCATGAACCTGATGAACGTGGACATCGCCTACCAGTACGTCGTGCGGGGTGCCGTACTCGCCGCGGCTGTGATCTTCGACGTCGCTACCCGCCGTTCCAAGTAAGCTTCCGGTGTCCGGACGTCGATCCACAGAATAGTATGGGTGTGTTTAACCCAGTTCTAAGCTATCCCGGTTGAAGCGTGAAACGTGAGATTCTCACGTTTCACGCCTTGGCTTAACTTAACTGAAACAGACCTATTGGATGGGATATCGTATGACACCCGGCGACAAAGCGTTCTTGAGCGTACGGCATCTCTCACAGCAGTTCGGTGCGGTCCCGGCACTGGTGGACGTGACCTTTTCCATCGAGCCGGGAGAGGTTCTCGGCGTGGTCGGTCAACGGGGCGCCGGCAAGTCCACCCTCTTCGGGCTCCTCAGCGGCGTCTATACTCCACAAAGCGGTGAGATTACCGTCGCAGGGAGGGCGGTCACCTTCCATACCGTCTCCCAGGCCCAACGCCTGGGGATCGTGGCCGTTCACCAGTCCCCCCAACTCGTCAACGAGATGGACGTGGCGACCAATATCTTCCTGGGCGCAGAACTGCGACGTCGAAGATGGCGCATCCTGCCCCAAGAGCAGAGGATGCGGCACCTCACGCGCAAGTTCCTGTCGGACTTTGACATGCCTCCCGAATTGGCGCAGGAGGTCGTCGCCAACCTCTCCGACGAGCAACGCCAGGTCGTGGCCCTGGGGCACGCGCTGTTACGCCCTTCCCGCCTGCTGCTGTTGGACAACGCCCTGGAGGCTTTGAGCTACGCCCGGCAGCAGAGACTTCTCGATCGCATCCGCCTCTTGGCCGACGAGGGTGCCGCTGTTATTCTCAGCAGTGACGACCTCAAGCAGGTCTTCGCGGTCACCGATCACATCCTCGTTCTCTATCAGGGCTATCAGGTGGCCCTGCACCGTACCGGTGAGACGACGCCGCGGGAGATCGTGGAACTGATCGTGGGCTCCAACCGCCAGGAGCAGGTTACACCGGTCATCTGGGCTTTCGAGAGCTACCATGCAGCACAGCAGCAGGTCGAGGAGCTGCGGCGTACGCAGGTGGAACTTCGCCAGAGCCTGGAGGCACAGGATTCCCTCAACCGCCAGCTGATCGAGCGCCTGCAGGACCAACTGGAAGCGCTCGATCGCTTGAACCTCGCGCTACAGGAGGCCAGCCGGCGGCTGATCACCGAACGGGAGGCCGAGCGCAAGGCATTGGCCCGGGAGCTCCACGATCAGGTCATCCAGGACCTGTTGAGTTACAACTATCAGCTGGAGGAAGCGGAAAACGAGCTCGACGAACCGTCCCAGAGTCAGGCTCTCAAGCAGATTCGTGAAGGCATCCGGGAGGTTGTGGGGAGCCTGCGTCACCTGTGTAGCGATTTGCGCCCCCCGACTATCGACAACCACGGTCTCTCGGCGGCGATTCGTTCGCTGGCCAGCCAATGGAGCAAGCAGACGGGCATTCAGGTGGATCTGGAGATGGATCCCGCGTTGGGACGGCTGCCTGAGCCCATCGAGCTCTCGGTCTTTCGCATCGTCCAAGAGGGGCTGCGCAACATCCGCAAGCACGCCGTCGCCACACAAGTGAGTCTCTCCCTCGACCGGACCCCTAAGGCGAGCCTGGTCATGCGCCTGGCCGACAATGGCCACGGGATGGAAGCGCCCCCTGATCTCGCGTCGTTGACGGAGCAGAAGCACTTCGGACTGGTGGGGATCAGTGAACGCGTCTCGCTGTTAGGTGGGACCCTGCAGCTAAGGCCGGCGCCTGAGGGTGGGGTGGCGCTGTGCGTCGAGATTCCCAGTCCCTATCCTTCCATTCAGAGCTAGCCATGTGCCGTGATCTGCTGCTTTTGATGTTATAATAGCCGCATGTCTACAGTGCGCGTGGTTTTGGCCGACGATCATGCTTTGGTGAGGGCCGGTATCCGCAAGGCTCTGCAAGAAGTACCGGATCTGGAGATCGTTCGCGAGGCGGAGGATGGCCCCTCTCTGCGGGAGGCTCTGGAGGTCGCCGAGCCTGATCTGCTTCTCGTCGACGTGACCATGCCCGCTTTCGAACCCCTCTCCGCCGTTCGCCAAATTCGCGCCGACTATCCCGACCTGTGCATCCTCGTCATCAGTGCGTACGATGATGACGTCTACGTCCAGGGCCTTCTGGGCGTGGGTGTCAACGGCTACCACCTGAAGGATCAGCCTCTCAGCGATCTCAAGCTGGCCGTCCGGCGGGTGCTCTCGGGCGAGCGTTGGATCTCCAGCTCCCTGCTCGATAAGCTCGTCAACTATAGCGGTCCGGCGGTTCCCGTCACGCTAACCGCGCGCCAGCGGGACATCCTGCGCCTGCTGCAGGAGGGATTGGACAACCAGAGCGTCGCCCGGCGGTTGGGATTGAGTGTCAAGACAGTGGAGAACCACCTCACGCGTCTCTATCGGCAGCTGGGTGTGAAGAGCCGTCTGGAGGCGGTAAACTACACCATGCAGCATCCCGAGGTCCTCGGTGTCTCCGGACACTCGACGATGCACCGCAACTCTCCTCCCCAACCCCCGGTCGTGACGTCACAGTTCACGCTGCTCTTGTTGGACGATAACGGGCGCTACCGCTCCCAGCTCCGGCGCATGATCGGACGGATCTACCCGCAGATCGTCATCTACGAAGCCGAAGAAATCGGGGAAGCGCTCCAGCTGGTGGAGCGACTGGGCCCCAACCTTGCCCTGGTGGACGTCGTGTTGGGGGACGAGGACGGCATCCGCTGCACCCGGCGCATCCGGGCTCTCGCTCCCGAAACCCGCGTGGTCCTGGTCAGCGCCTATCCCGACCGCGAGTTTCACCGTCTCGGCCTCGAGGCGGGGGCCATCGCCTTCCTCGACAAGAAGGATCTGGATATGGCAGCCCTGCGCCACATCATCGACGACGTGCTCGAATGAGCTAGGATAACCGCGCTCTCCCAGATCCTCTTGAATACTTCTGCCTCGAGTCTGTCGAGGGGGTGGCGGCTTGCTCCCTATCCTCTTGCAGACAACCACTCAAAAGGGGAAACTCTTATGCGACAGGGACACGTAGTGTGCGTGGTAGTAGCGCTGCTGGTGGCAGTGGTGGCAGGAGCGCCGGTGGGGGTGGTCGCGACGATCCCGCATAGGTGGGAGGCCGACATGCCCCCGCCAACGGACGAGATCCTTCCGGAGACCGCCCCCGGGGCGGCGACCGCCGGCACAGTTTACTACGTTTCGAGCTCCGACGGCAGCGACGACTACGACGGTCTCTCCACGGCCACGCCCTTCGAGAGCGTGGCCGCGGTCCATGCGCTCGACTTGCAGCCGGGTGACAGCGTGCGCTTCAAGTGCGGCGACGTCTGGCGAGCGGAGCAGTTGATCGTCAGCTGGGCGGGGACCGCGAATGCTCCCATCACCCTGGGTTCCTATCCGGCCGGTTGCACGGACAAGCCCACGCTCTCCGGTTCGCGACCCATTGAAGGGTGGTCCGTGTACGCAGGCAACATCTACGCGGCCGATCTGCCGGTGAACGACTTTCCGCTGGGCATGAACCAGCTCTTCCGGGACGGTCGCCGCCTGCACCTGGGGCGTTGGCCTAACCTCGACGCCGGTAACGGTGGCTACGCATTCGTGGACAGCCACTCCGCCGGGAGCAGCCAATTTGGAGACAACGAACTGCCCACGATCGACTGGACCGGTGCCATCGTCCACCTCAAGAACATTCGCTGGTCGATGATCGACCGCGAAGTGACCGGCGTCAGCGGTCACACGCTCTCGTTGAACAAAGGAATCTCATGTCTCATCTCGGGCTGGTCCGACTGTACCGGCTGGGGCTACTTCATCAACAACCACCTGAGCACGCTGGATCAGGACGGCGAGTGGTACTACGACCCGGCAGCCCGGAGAGTCTACCTGGTCTCGTCGTCCGGCGCGCCGAGCAACGTCGAGGGTTCGGTCGTTCTGGAGGAGGCCGACACCCTGCGTCACGGCGGCATGATGCTCAGCGACGGCTCGGAGACGGCCTACGTCGTCATCGATAACT
This sequence comes from Anaerolineae bacterium, assembly GCA_034437215.1. Lineage (GTDB taxonomy): Bacteria > Chloroflexota > Anaerolineae > B4-G1 > SLSP01 > DAOTVC01. Next base: position 7,551 of record DAOTVC010000095.1, read on the forward strand.
TGTTGCTCCAGAACTGGTTTAATCACGGCATAGGTACGCCGGGTGGGATGAGCGGCGACATCTACCACCATCTCACCGTACGCAATGTCACCATCAGGGACGTAGACGCGGCGGGCGTCAGGCTCAGCAGTTGGCTGGAACGCCCCTCTGACGGGCGCAAGGGGTTGCGCGGTGGGCACCGGCTGCGCTTCGAGGACAATCTCATCGATGGTGCCAATCACTTCGGTATCACCGGCTACTTTGCGGACTCGTCCTTCGAGGGCAACCGAATTCAGAACATCGCTTTGATCGAGAATCTCAACAGATCCGGTATGGGCTGCGGTCTCACCCGCGATCAGTGTACCGAGAATGGTGACGGATTCAGGATTCGCTCCTATGACGTGCGGGATTCGGGTCACGGGAACACCCTCCGCTACAACTACTTCGACAAGATCGGTTACAACGGTGTGGACGTCTTCGGCCCGCAGAACGTGCTGGAGAAGAACGTTATCCGCCGGGCCTGCTACTCCAAGGCCGACTGCGGCGCCGTGCGCACCTTCGGCAGCGACAACCTCTCGGCGACTGACGTCTACGATGTGCAGCTGCTCGACAACGTCATCGTCGATATCCCCGGCAACGTGGACGGCTGTCACGCGTCGCGACCGGCCTTCGGCATGGGGCTCTACGTCGATCACTACTCCCGCAACGTCGAGGCGCGGGGCAATACCATCATCAGCACCACCATCAGTGGTATCAACTATCAGCACTCGACGGGGCAGATTGTCGACAACACCGTCTACAATGCCTCCTACGGCACGGCCTACGCCGCCCACGTCAGCCTGGGCGGCAGCGATGCCCGGGCTTCACTGTCGGGCAACGTGCTGTACGGGCTCGGCGTACAGGCGTGGACGCTCTATGCCCGCGACAGGGCGAACTTCGTCGCCTCCGATTACAACTATCTCTTCCATCCCTACGTCGAGAAGCACGTCGCCTACGGACCCTCCTGGGCGCGCTACTCCTTTGCCGGGTGGCAGGCATACAGTGGTCTGGAAGGACACAGCCAGACGAACTGGTTCACGTTGGAAGAGGGGGATGCGCCTCGCTCGCGTATCTTCTACAACGACACCGCTGTTTCCCAGACTTACGAGCTGGGTCTGCGCCGGTATCTCGATCTGGACCGGAACCCGGTGCTCGGTAGGATCACGTTGGCGCCGTTCACGTCGCTCGTCCTGGTCGATGACGGAGAGGTGGGCCTGGCGTTGCTGGGTATGACCCCGCGCCTGTGGGGTGTGGACGAGCCGTCCGACTTCACCTTGACGGTCCAGGGCGCCGGTTTCACGGAGGGGAGCAGGGTGCGCTGGAGCGGCGCCGACCGTCCCACCGGCTTCGTGAGCCACTCGGTGTTGACCGCCACGATCTTCGCCGGTGACGTCGACACAGTCGCTCACGTCCCCGTCACCGTCTACGATCCGGGCACCACGCCGACCGAGACGGCGCCGCTCACCTTCCGGGTGGTCGCCACGGTCGCCCGCGTCTACCTGCCGGTGGTCGTGCGGGGGCGGTGAGGGGACGTCGCAGAGATAGTTTCAGACTTCAGGGAGGATGCTTCTGTTTCCTAGTAGCAAACGCCGGCTTTGCTACTAGGGAAAATCAGTTTGCTACTAGCAAATTCGTTTTTGCTAGTAGCAAATCACCCTTTTGAAGGGCAAAAACGCCAAGACGACGCGTTGAATCTGAGGAAGTAACCGCGGTAAGGGCACTCAGGGGCGCAACAGACGGTGGCGGTTGTCCGCTTCTGCGCCTGCGTGAAGTCCTGGGTGCCCTTTCCCCCCCCGGCGGTGCCCCTCATTCCATGAGGGGCACCAGCCCCTTCTTCTCGGCGTAGTAGGTGTAGTTGCCGGGGTACTCCGTCAGCGTGCCCTCCTCCAGCTCGACGACGCGGTCCACCACGCGGTCCAGGAAGTAGCGGTCGTGGGAGATGACGAGCACCGTGCCCTCGAAGTCGTTGAGCACCTGCTCCAAGACCTCCGCGGAGGGCAGATCGAGGTTGTTGGTCGGTTCGTCGAGGAGCAGGAAGTTGGCGCCGGAGAGCATGAGTTTGGCGAGCTGCAGGCGGCTCCGCTCCCCGCCGGAGAGCTGCTGCACCCGGTCCCGCACCCGCTCGTAGGGGAAGAGGAAGCGCCGCAGGTGGCTCACCGCCGCCTGCTCCGACATGGACTTCGCCTCCCAGATCTCCTCGATGAGGGTGCGCTGCGGCTCGAGCGTCTCGTGCCGTTGGGCGTAGTAGCCGACGCGGACGCTCGGTCCGACCTTGATGGCGCCCTCCGTCGGCTCCGTCTCCCCCAGGATCAGCCGGAAGAGAACGCTCTTGCCGGCGCCGTTGGGGCCCAACAGGCCCACCCGCTCCCCCTGCCAGAGGAGGAGATCCAGGCCGAGGAGCACGATCTGCTCCTCGGTCGCGTCGTCGAAGATCTTCGCCAGGTTCTGGATCTCCAGCACCTTCTGGGAGCCGCGCCACCCGTCGAGCTCCAGCCCCATGCGCTCCCGCTCCAGGATGGGACGCTCGACCCGGTCCATGCGCTGGAGCATCTTCTGCCGCGAGCGCGCCTGCCGGATGTGGCGCTCGTTCACGACGACGCTGGCCCACTGCTCGAAGCGGGCGATGGCGGCCTCGATGCGTGCGATCTCCTTCTGCTGGGCGGCGTAGTGTTGCTGCTGGCGCAGGAGGCGCAGCTCCTTCTCCGTCGCGTAAGCGGAGTAGTTGCCGTGGTAGAGGGTGAGCCGGTGCTCCTCCACCTCGGCGACAAGGGTGACCGTCTCATCTAACAGGTAGCGGTCGTGGGAGACGATGACGACGCCCCCCGGGAAGTCGCGGATGAAGCGCTCCAGCCGGGCCTTGCCCGCCAGGTCGAGGTGGTTGTCGGGCTCGTCGAGGAGCAGCAGGTTGCATCTCACCGCCAGGAGCTTCGCCAGCCCCACCATCTTCCGCTGTCCGCCGGAGAGGACGCCGACCGGCAGGTCGAGATCCTCCTCGTTGAGCCCCACGCTCTGGAGTGCCTGCCGGCAGCGGCTCTCGTAGCGGTAGCCGTCGAGACGTTCGTAGGCCTCCTGGGCGCGGCTGTGGGCCGCCAGGACCCGTTCGAAGGCCGGGGTGTCTTCGTAAATCTGGGGCTCCGCCATGCGGGTCTCCAAGCGGCGCAGCTCCCCCTCGAGGTGGTGCAGCTGCCGGTCGGCGCTGAGCACCTCCTCCCAGACCGTCCTCTCGGGGTCGAGGCGGGGCTCCTGGGCCAGGTAGCCGATGCGGGCCTCCCGATTGCGCACCACCGTGCCGCTATCGGAGGTGAGCTCGCCGATGATGAGGCGCAGGAGGGTGGACTTGCCGGCGCCGTTGGCCCCGACGAGCCCGATCTTCTGCCCCTCCTGAACTTCCCAGCCGACACCGTCGAGCACGGGCCACGCGCCGTGGTGGTAGACGACCGCGTTGAGACTGACCATTACCGTTCCCATCTTTCCTCCTCAAGAAAGAGGCCGTGGGATGCTCGCTCCCACGGCCCGGAAGGATGGTTTCGACGTAAAGAAAAAGCCGCAGGCGCGAGCGCGCCCACGGCTCGAAATGTAGTACGTAAGATTGCTTGGTCGGGGCGCACCTAGAGAGGGTGCGCTTCGCCAAACGAGATGACGCCCCGAAGGGCGATTAAGGTCTTGCCTGCACTGATTAGAATCATCGCTCTTTTCCTCTGCCGGGATTATACCACGGACCCTGCCGTTGAAAACCCCGCTTCTTGGAAAGCAGAGAACTTTAACAACCCGTTAATCCGTTGGTAAAAGGTTGTTAACTAACCTGTGTTATTGTAGAATCCCGACGTAGTCTGTCGAATTTACTATAGAACGGACGAGACATGTACAAATATCCTCTTAGACTGACGCGCAGTTGCTCCAAGAAACAGGGTCACGGCGTGGCTACTGTGGAGCTTGTCGACGCCGACGAGCAGGCGGTCATGTTTGCCCGGATCGATCTGCGGCGGAAGTCCTCCCCCATCATCTACCGGGGTCGCGCTCAGCGCCAGGAGCTCTACCAGCTGCTGCCCCGCGCCAACTCCAAGCGGCGGCAGTACGACGTTCTGGAGGCCGGCGGCACCTCCGTCGGCAGGTTGCGCATGAAGCTCAACGGGCGCCTGCGCGGCAAGTTCTACCGGCAGGGCGAGAAGGTCGCTACGCTGAAGGCCAACAAGGGGCAGTACGCCTTTCACTTGCACGATCCCCATGCTCACGGCTATGTCCTCCTGCTGCACGACACGGTCGTGATGCGCTTGGCGCACCGTCCGGACGAGGAATACGTCACCATCACGCAGGTGGGGCCCCTGGACGAGGAGGTGGAAGGATTCCTCCTCGCCGGTCTGTGTATGGTGGCGGCCTTTCAGATGGAGTAGCCTCACCATTGGAGACTTCTCTCAGGATCGCTCGTTACGAGTAGAGCACATTGCAAATCTATCTTGAGCAGCACCTCAGGAGGTGACATGTTAGAGAGGTTCAGAGGTATTCTGGAGGTCATCGAATACCTGGATCCTACGGGCAGGGAGATCGTCCACCGCGTCCCCGAGGAGGGCTCCGGGGAGATCCGTCTGGGTTCGCAGCTCATCGTGCGCGAGAACCAGATCGCTATCTTCTACCGCGACGGTCGGGCGCTCGACATGCTGGGACCGGGCCGTCACGCCCTGACCACGCTGAACGTCCCCATCCTGGTCAACTATCTCAAGATTCCCTTTGGCAACAAGAGCCCCTTCCGGGCTTCGGTCGTCTTCGTCAACCTCAAGGACTACCTGGATCTGGCCTGGGTGGCGGCGAAGCCCATACCCTATCGGGATGCCGAGTTTGGGATGGTGCGGCTGCAGACGCAGGGGAAGTTCGCCTTTCAGGTAGGGCGCCCGCAGCTCTTCGTTAACCAGATCGTGGGCACGCAGGGGCTCTACGCGACGGACGACATCGTCGCATACCTGCGCTCCATCATCACCAGCCGTCTGATCGACCTGCTGGGTGAGATCAAGACGAGTATCCTCGACCTGCCGGCGAAGTACGACGAGCTGGGGGGCGGGTTGCGGGCCAAGGCCTCGGAGGACTTTGAATCTCTCGGACTGCTCCTGAAGGGCGTCTACGTCACCAACATCGCCGTTCCCCCCGAGATCGAGAAGGCCATCGACGAGCGGGCGAGCATGGGCGCCCTCGGTGACATGCAGGCCTACCTGCAGTTCAAGACGGCCCGGGCGCTGGGCGATGCCGCCACCCAGGAGGGTGGTATCGGTGCCATGACCGGTGCCGGAGTGGGGATGGGAGCGGGTCTCGGTCTGGGGGCGACGATGGCCAACGTTATCGGGCAGTCTATGATACCGGCGGCGCCGCAGCCGACTGCGGTTCCCGGAACGTCTCCCGGGGGAGGTGACCTGGTGGGGGGGCTTCATGAACCTCAAGCAGCTGGTGCAGCAGCAGCTCACCCTCTCCCCGGAGGACAAGGAGGCCGCCATCGCGGCGCTCGATCGGCTCATGACCATCCTGACCTCCGCGACCTCCACGATGGAGGAGGTGCGGTCGGCGCGCAAGGCGGTGTTGGAGAACTTCCCGTGGTTGGCGCAGCCCGTCCAGTCTCTGATGAGCACGCCCGCGGCGCTCCAGATGCTGGGGCAGATCGCGGCGCGCTCTATGTGAGAGTCGTGTAGTGATCGTCTAATCTGTAGATCAAGAGAGGCCCATGATCACACCAAGGATTAACAAGATACTCTTCGGTCTCTACGCGCTCCTGACCGTCGGACTTCTGGTCGCGGCTCTCGTCGCCCCGGAGGTGCGGAGCGTGGCCTACGCGCCGCTTCGGGAGCTGCTTATCCCCCCGCCCGAACCTATCGTCGTCTCCCTCCTCTACTCCACGGAGAAGGCCGACTGGTTGGCAGAGGTCATCACGCGCTTCGAGGCTACCCGTCCCACATTTGACGGTCGTCCCATCGAGCTGGAACTCAAGAAGATGGGCTCCCGGGAGATGTACCTGGCGGTCCTGGACGGGGAGGAGCAGCCCGACCTCATCAGCCCGGCGAGCATGTTGCAGATCTCCCTCCTGCAGGATCTCTCCACCAGCCGGTTCGGGGCGCCGGTGGTCAATCGGGCCGACGCGACGACCTGCCGGCCGGTGCTCCTCTCCCCCGTGGTCCTCGTAGCGTGGAGAGAGCGGGCGCAGGTTCTCTGGGGAGACGATCCCAACGGCCAGATGTGGCTGCGCCTCCACGAGGCCCTCACGAATCCCCAGGGGTGGGAGACCTACGGGCGTCCCGAGTGGGGCTACATCAAGTTCAGCCACACCAACCCTCTCAAGTCAAACAGCGGCTTCCAGACGATCCTCCTGATGACCTACAACTACTTCGGCAAGACGAGCGGACTGACCGCCGCCGACATCCTCTCCGATCGTGAGTACCAGGCGTGGTTCATGGAGTTCGAGAACACCATCTCCAAGTTCGGCGACAGTACCGGCACCTACATGGAGGAGATCATCGCCTACGGGCCCAGCCTCTACGACTTCGTCTCCGTCTACGAGGCTACGGCCATCGGGCAGGCAGAGAACGCGGTGGGCAAGTACGGTGAGCTGCAGATCTACTATCCCCCGGCGACCTCGCTCAGCGACCATCCCTTCTGCGTCATGGAGGGGGAGTGGTTGACGCCGGAGAGGGCCGCGGCCGCGCAGATCTTTCTCGACTATCTGACGAGCGAGGCTGCGCAGGAGTTGGCCCTGAAGCACGGCTTCCGGCCCGTCGATGAGAGCATCCCGCTCGATCGGCCGGGAAGCCCCTTCCTGCAGTACGCCGACAACGGTCTGCGCATCGACGTACCGCCGGAGGTGGAGGTGCCGGCGGGGGATGTGCTCAATACCCTGCTGGAGTTCTGGTCACGGAACGTGGAGCGTTAGCGAGTGGGCAGCAGCGGGAGACGCCTACCCCAACAACAGAAGGCTGGAGTTCTGGTCGCGGAACGTGGAGCGTTAGCGAGAGAGGCCTGCCATGCGTCACTTCTGGCGTGATGGCGGCTATTGACAACCCAGGAGGCAGTCCATGAGAGTCAGATTGTATACCGTGCTGGTCGGCCTGACCGTCCTCGCCTTAATCTTGAGCGGCTGTGAGAGCGTCCCGCTCGTCTCGATGGGCGGGAATCGCGTTACGGTCACTATCGTCTACGGCTCCGAGAAGGAGGAGTGGCTGGTTCCCCTCGTCGAGGAGTTCAACGCCGAGAAGCACAAGACGGAGGAGGGCTCCACCATCTTCGTCGAGGCGACGCCCATGGGTTCCATCGAATCGGCGGAGGCGATCGTCACGGGTTCTCTGCAGCCCACCGTCTGGAGTCCCGCTTCGTCCATCTACATCCCGGTGGCCAACGCCGAGTGGCGCAAGGGGCACGCGGAGGATCTGGTGGTCGGCACCCCCGACGACCTGGTGCTCAGCCCCGTCGTCATCGCCATGTGGAGGCCGATGGCGGAGGTGCTGGGCTGGCCGGACAAGCCGTTGGGCTGGGCGGACATCGCCGCGATGGCGACCTCCGAGGAGGGGTGGGCGGCCTTCGGGTACCCCGAGTGGGGGAGCTTCAAGTTCGGGCACACGCACCCCGGTTTCAGCAACAGCGGCATCGTCTCGGTCATCGCCGAGGCCTACGCCGGCGCGGACAAGCAGCGCAGCCTGACGCTCCAGGATCTACAGGAGCCGGAGCTCCAGGAGTTCATGCGGGCGGTAGAGAGCAGCATCATCCACTACGGTAAGAGCACGGGCTTCTTTGCCAACCGCATGTTCGAGCGTGGCCCCTCCTACCTCAGCGCGGCCGTGATGTACGAGAACCTGGTGGTGGCCCAGGAGACTAAACGCCTCTCCGGTGAGAGTTCCCAGCTGCCCGTGGTCGCCATCTACCCCCGGGAGGGGACCTTCTGGAGCAATCACCCCTACGCCATCCTCAACGCCCCCTGGGTGACGGAGGAAGAGGCCGAGGCGGCGGTCATCTTCCGCGACTACCTGCTCGCCGACTCCCGGCAGCTGCGCGCCCTCGAGTACGGCTTCCGCCCCGCCGACCCGGCCATCCCTCTGACCTCTCCACTGGATTCCAACCACGGGGTCGATCCCATGCAGCCCCAGACGGTCCTCGAGGTGCCTTCCGCCGAGGTGATCCAGGGCATTCAGGATCTGTGGCGCGAGGTGAAGAAGCCCGTCGACGTCGTCGTGGTCATGGACGTCTCCGGCAGCATGGAGGGGCGCAAGATCTCGACGGCCCGCACCAGCTTGCTGCAGTTCATCGATATCCTGGACGATCGTGATCGCATGGAGATCCTGCTCTTCAGTCATCAACTGACGACGTTGACCCCTCTCTCGCCGTTGGGCGAGAAGCGGGAGGAGATCAAGCGGCGGGTTTCGGGCATCATCGAGGGCGGGGACACCCGGCTCTACGACGCCACCTACGGGGCCTACCGGGCGCTGCAGGAGGAGGGCGACCCCCACCATATCCGCGCCATCGTCGTTCTCTCCGATGGGGCCGACACCGCCTCCGAACTCTCCTTCGACGAACTCTTGCAGCTGGTGGGGAATATGAGCGAGGGTGGGGACGCCACCAAGATCTTCACCATCGCCTTCGGCAAGGACGCCAGCCTCCACACGCTCGAGGGTATCTCGGAGACGACGGGGGGCAAGCTGTACGAGAGCGATCCCGAGACCATCGACGCGGTCTACGCCGACATCGCGACCTTCTTCTAGCAGGCAGAGGAGACATGACCATGCGCTCACCGCTTCTAATCGCTCTCTTTCATCCGCTCAACCTGGCGATGCTGGGACTGAGCCTCTTCGCACTGCTCTTTTCGGCGTGGTGGCTCTTTCCCCTGGGTCTGCTCTTCTGGGGTATCATGGTTCTGGCCATCGCCCGCAACCCCTCCCTGCGCTTCAACGCTGCGCTGCAGAGCCGGGAGCCGCTGGCGCAGCGCTTCCAACGCTACTTCGATCGCATCGAGCGCTCCCAGGTGGGCATCTTCAACACCCTCTCGTCAGCTCCTCCCCGCACCCGCCGCGCCCTGCAGCCCATCCACGCGGAGGTGGATGCTCTCATACATCAGGTGCATCTGCTCTGCCGGCGCATGACGGCCTTGGAGAACTACCGCCTCGTGGCTCAGTCACAGGCCGATCTGCAGGGTGATCTGCACCACATCGAGCAGAGCCTCAGTCGCACCGAGGATGCCCTGGTGCGGCGGGAGTACGAGGAGTCCCGCGAGGCCATGCAGGGCCGGCTGGCGAAGTTGGAGCGGGTGTCGACGCAGCTGGACCGGGTCGAGGCCCAGCTCTTGAGCCTCGCCAACGAGCTGGACGGTACGGTCACGGAGGTCATTCACTTGCAGGCGATGGGGCCGGAGGACGCTTCTTCCTTGGTGCCCGCGCTCGTGAAGCGGCTCCAGGAGCAGCGGGTCGCGCTGGAGGCCTTCGAGCGGGAGGCGGCCGGGATTCGCTAAGGGGTTCTGCAACTCACGTGGCCCGTCCCTGATGGAGTTTAAATATTGAGTTGGGTAATCGAGGTTGACGCGAGGTATGACGGGACTGAAGTCCCTTCCTGGGGCGCGCTGCGCGCGCCGGGCGTCGGCCTCCGCCGACGCAGAGAACACGTTGGCGCCCGCGTAGGCGGGCGGCCGGGATTCGCTAAGGAGTCCTGCAACTCACGCGGCCCGTCCCTGATGGAGTTTAAATATTGAGTCGGGTAATCGAGGTTGACGCGAGGTATGATGGGACTGAAGTCCCTTCCTGGGGCGCGCTGCGCGCGCCGGGCGTCGGCCTCCGCCGACGCAGAGAACACGTTGGCGCCCGCGTAGGCGGGCGCCCGGCCCGCCGAAGGCTCCAGTAGCGTACTTCCCGTGGGCCGTTGGCCCCCTGGGCCATGGCAGTGCGCGTGTGTGAGCCGGGCTGTTATGAAAGCGGGTCACAGAGCCTGCACCGGAGTTACCCGATTATTTTCTTAAAGTTCATAAGGGAGCGGGCCGCGTGGCTTTGAGAGGCTCTCAGTTGAGCTCTTCCATCTCGCCGGTGACGGTGAAGATGACCCGCTCGCAGAGGTTGGTCACCCGGTCGGCGGCGCGTTCGAGGTTGTGGGCCGCCCAGAGCAGGTAGTTCGCCTGCTCCAGGTTCCGGGGATTGGACATGATGTAGGTCATCAGCTCCCGGTAGACCTGATCGTAGAGACCGTCGACCTCGTCGTCCTGCTTGGGGATGGCCCGGGCGAGCTCCACGTCACGCTCGATGAAGGCGTCGAGGGCCTGGTGGAGCATGCTCTTGGCCTTCTGAGCCATGAGGGGGACGTCGATGAGGGGCTTGAGGAGGGGCTCGTCACCGATGAGGCAGTTGATCTTGGCGATGCCCTTGGCGTAGTCACCGATGCGCTCCAGCTCCCCCACGATCTCCAGGATAGCCGCCAGAAAGCGGAGGTCGGTCGCCATGGGCTGGCGGGTCGCAATGAGGACGAGAACCTCCTCCTCCATCTCGAAGCGCTTCTGATTGATGTGGTGGTCCTGCTCGATGATGCGCCGGGAGCCCTCGAAATCTCGCTGCTTGAGACATTCCACGGATTGAATCAGGGCGTCCTCGACCATGCTCCCGAGGGCCAACATCTCGTCCTGCAAAAACTGTAGCTCGCGATCGAACGTCTTTCTAATCATAGTTCACCTCAAAATGCAGACCTGTGGTCTGGGGTGGTTCCCAGATCTCCAGGTAATTGAGTATCTTCTCTCGGAGACCGTCGCGCACCTCCCGAAAGACCTGGAGTTTCTCCTCCCTGCTCCCCTCTGCCGCGGCCGGATCGGGATAACCCATGTGAACCACGTGGCCTGCGCCCAACCAAGCGGGGCAGTTCTCGGCGGCGTGGTCGCAGACGGTGACGACCAGATCCAGGTCGGTGCCCCGGAACTCCTCCGTCGACTTGGAGCGCTGGTCGGAGATGTCGATGCCCAGCTCCGCCAGCGCCGCGATCGCCAGCGGATGCACGTAGCCCGCGGGCGCCGTCCCTGCAGAGACGGCGTTCCAATCCTCTTCCAGGAAATGGTTGACCAAGCCCTCCGCCATCTGACTGCGGGCGGAATTGCCCGTGCACAGAAATAGCACTTGCCTTTTAGTCATGGTAGCTCCCTATTAAATCTACAAATCAGTAAATAGCAAATGTCGTTACGTTCACACGTGCTCACGTCATTTAGCCAAACCTGCCGGTGATGTAGTCCTCGGTGCGTTCGTCCTTGGGATTGGTGAAGATCTCCCGCGTCGGCCCGAACTCGACGAGTTGGCCCGTCCGGCTCTCATCGGTGTAGAAGAAGGCCGTGTAGTCGGAGACGCGCCCCGCCTGCTGCATGTTGTGGGTGACGATAACGATGGTGTAGTTCTTTTTCAGCTCGCGGATAAGCTCCTCGATGCGGAGGGTGGCGATAGGGTCGAGGGCCGAGGCGGGCTCGTCCATGAGGATGACCTCGGGCTCGACGGCGAGGGCGCGGGCGATGCAGAGCCGCTGCTGCTGACCACCGGAGAGCTCCAGGCCGGATTTATTCAGGTCGTCCTTGACCTCGTCCCAGAGCGCCGCGCCGCGCAGACTGCGCTCGACGATCTCCATCATGTTCTGGCGGCTCGCCATTCTGTTGACGCGTGGCCCGTAGGCCACATTATCGAAGATACTTTTGGGGAAGGGGTTGGGCTTCTGAAAAACCATACCAATATAACGGCGCAGCTCCACCACGTTCATTTCCATAATGGGTTCGCCGTCCATCAGGATATCCCCATCTGCGTGAGCCTCAGGGTTCAAATCGTTCATCCGGTTGAAGCTGCGCAAAAACGTGCTCTTCCCACAGCCGGATGGCCCAATGATGGCTGTCACCTGACGGGCGGGTATTTGAACGCTTATGTCCTGTAATGCCTGAAACTCACCGTAATAGACATCTAGATTACGCGTTTCAAGCTTAACTTCAGCTACATCCATAATAGCATACCTCCCCGCATTTTATTTCTCGCATTATCCAAACCGGCCGGTGATATATTCCTCGGTGGTTTGCTTTTCTGGGTTAGTAAAGATTTTCTGGGTAGGGCCATATTCTTCCAACACGCCGGCACGCTCTTCACCCAGGTTGAAGAAAGCCGTGAAATCCGAAACACGAGCAGCTTGCTGCATGTTGTGAGTTACAACGATGATCGTGTAATTCTGCGACAATTCCCGCATCAGTTCTTCAATCTTAAGGGTCGCAATGGGGTCCAATGCCGAAGCAGGTTCATCCATAAGGATAATGGCGGGCTTGACGGCAATAGCACGGGCAATGCACAATCGCTGTTGCTGACCACCCGAAAGGGAAAGTCCACTCTGATTGAGTTTGTCCTTGACTTCCTCCCAGAGGACCGCGCCGCGCAGTGATTGCTCTACGAGCTCATCCATATCACCTTTGAAGCCGTTAATGCGTGCACCCCAGGCCACGTTTTCATAGATGCTTTTGGGAAAAGGGTTGGGTTTCTGGAATACCATCCCGATGTGACGGCGAACCTTGACAGGATCCACGTTCTCTGCATAGATATTCTCGCCATGATAGAACACTTCTCCCTCAGTACGTGTTGAAGGGATCAGATCATTCATCCGATTAAAAGCACGAAGCATGGTACTCTTTCCACACCCCGAAGGGCCAATAATCGCCGTAACTTTGTTGCGTTCGATTTTGAGATCAACATCTTTCACAGCCAGAAAATCGTCATAGTAAATGCTAAGATTTCTGGCCTCAATAGCATATTGATGGTTAGGGTTCATGATTTGTTCCTTATCCAATCGAAATCAGGTGTTCTACGTTTCGTGAGTTGATGTCTAGATATCCGTTCGCCCCGGAAACTTTTACTGGGTTACCTTTCTCCAGCGTATTTGTTCCGAAGCAAAATTGCGATGGCATTCATTGAGAGCAGCAGCACCAACAGCACGAGAATGGCCGCGGCAGCGATATTACGGAACTCATCTTGCGGACGCGCCGTCCACTGGTAAATCTGGATGGGCAGCGTCGTAAACTTGGAGAATGGTCCTTTCGGATCAAAGGTAATGAACGTAGATGCGCCTACCACGACCAGGGGGGCGGTTTCTCCAATCGCGCGAGAGATCGCCAAGATCGTGCCCGTGAGAATACCGGGGATAGCATTGGGCAGCACGTGATGCCATACGGTCTGCCAGCGCGTGGCCCCCATGCCATAACTCGCCTGCCGTAAGGAGTTAGGCACTGCCTTGATTGCCTCCTGAGCATTGATGATAATCAGGGGTAAAATCAGCAAACCCAGCGTCATCCCGGCCGAGATGATCGTGCGTCCATTGGCGGTTGTTGAGTCTTCAACCAGGCCAAAGGCGGCGCCGCTGGTGAAAGGTTCCAACACTCTGACAAAAATCGCCAGGCCGAGCATGCCGTAGATAACCGACGGAACGCCGGCCAGGTTGTTGATGTTGGTCTGGATCAAACGATTAATAGGAGCATCACCGGCATACTCTTCCAAATATATCGCTGCTCCTACTCCTAATGGGAAAGCAAACAAGATAGTGATCGCAATGGTCCACATGGAGCCCAGAATCGCCGTGCGCACGCCCGCGCGTTCAGGGTTCGGCGATTGGGGGGTGGTGATAAAATTTGACGTAAGCCAAGATCTGAATTCAAGCGTGGCGTTGGGATACTTCTCTTCAGCCTCGAGCACGATCTGTTTGCGAGCAAACAGTGATTTCTGTAGCGACCACGTATCCATCACCGTAGGGCTTACCACACGTTCCATGACCAGATTGTAGACCTCTTCGCGGCTCCGCTCCTCCCACGACTTCTCACTCTCCAGCCGTCGAAAGAGGCCCGCAGAGACATGTTCTTCCAAAATCCAAACCAGGTCCAGTTGGTGCAATTGCTCAAGAGGAATACCGTTGATTGCCAACTCCTCAGGTGAGATCTCATTCTCAACAGCGACGTAGCCGAAGGCTGAGTTGACGATATTCAACAACAACACAATCAAGGCCGCAACGCCAACGAGAGTAGAGGCGCGGAAGACGAGATGCCAGAAGTGTCCTCTGCGGTGACGGGCTTTTAGTTTCGATTTGAAGTCCTCCGCAGAAGCATGGTTGTTGGAGAAGATATTTGGTCTCACTCGTACACCTCCCGGAAACGACGTACCACACGCTGACTAATGACATTCAGTGACAACGTGATAAAGAACAAAAACAGACCTATGGCAAAGATACTATTGTAGTCCATGGAGTCATAGCTCAGATCACCGGCACTGATGCGGACAATGTGACCCGTCATGGTTTCAGCGGGCCGAAACGGGTTGAATGTGAAGTTCGGTCCTGCGCCCGCAGCCAGGGCGACAATCATCGTCTCGCCAATAGCGCGAGAAATCGCCACAATGAACGCAGCCACAATCCCAGAAAAGGCAGCCGGTACGACAACTTTGACAGCGGTCTCCAACTTCGTCGCACCTAGACCATGAGAAGCTTCGCGCAGCGCGCGAGGCACCGCACTAAGCGCATCTTCACTCATCGAGCTGACCATCGGGATGATCAGAATACCAATAACAATTCCTGCAGACGCCGTATTGTAGACCTCAACAACGTCGATGCCGAATAGCGAGCGCAACAACGGAGTCATAAAGGTCAAGGCAAAGTAACCATAGACCACCGTGGGGATCCCTGCCAGGACCTCCAAAATTGGCTTGAGTATATTGCGCGCGCGCAAAGTAGCATACTCGCTTAGATAGATCGCAATGCTCAACCCCAGGGGGAGCGCTACCAACATCGCAATGGCGGCGGTCATCAAGGTGGCATTGAGTAAGGGCCAAATGCCAAATTGGCCAATCTGAGGATTCCATTTGGTTCCCGTGAAGAACTCTCCGAGTGTAACTCTGGTCGAGCGGAATATCTCACTGCCTATTTGGTGATCCGTAACCGCCGTCTTCTGAGCACCACGCTCAACAGTGAGCTTTCCCTCCATAAATGAGCGTATCTCCATGACCTCGCCCCCTACACGGATGGTATCACCCACTCGTAACATGGAGCCGCTGGTACTCACGTCGAGTTCTGTGCTCGTAGTAGAGATTGAAGCTTGTAATGTCCTATTGGTCTGTTGCCAGCCTGGTTGCATGAAGAAAGTCAAGGATTCTTTGCCCAACTCATATACGATACCAATCGTGGTCAGGATGGAGATGACACCGCTCAGGAAAAGGAGCGCCTGGATAATGAATTCCCCCCAGCGCCGCTCCTTGTCGAGATTCTCTGACCGCTCAAAGGAGGGAGCAATAATCACCCTCTCCCGTTCAGTGGGGGCAGAGCTCATTTTCTTGTTGTCTATCACAACCTGATCTTTATCTGTCATTAAAACAAGACGCTCCTTATGGTCTACGATGTCAGCATTCATCAGCTAGAGGTCTCTCCCCTTTCGTCAAACCGTTACAAGAAAGGGGAGAGACGCTCTAGCAAGAAGCCAGGAACTGGCTTCTAGGATTCATCTATCGCTACTGCTGCATGGCTTCAAGAAACCGCACTCGAGATAGGTTTAAGGCGTCAGCGCTGGCGGGGAAGTAGCCGACGTCGGTGATCTCCTCGTTGACGTAGGTCAAGAAGAAGTTGATGTAGCCAGCGACCTGCGGTTTGGACTGCATGATCTCCGCGTCAGAGTAGATGAAGAGGGGGCGGGCCAGCGGGTAGTCACCGCTGTCCACCGAAGCTGCTGATGGTTCGACGCCTTCGATGTCGAGGATCTTCAGTACGTCGCTGTTCT